>DATHES010000022.1:0-2383 GCA_035318465.1 Polyangiaceae bacterium | reverse complement strand
GTAAGTCCTCGCCGAGCCCCGTCTTGCGCGCCGGCGAGCATGCCGCGCACGGCGGCGCTGCCGATCAGACCAGTTCGTGCGGCAAGGGCACGACGGCGCCGCGAAGCGCGGCGTTGGTCGCGGTCTGCAAGTACGTTTGCGGGCCGATCCCCACGAGCTTAGCAGTCTCGATGAGGCTGTAGAACAGCGCGGCGACCTCGGTGCCGCGCTGTGAGCGCGAGCCGTAGTGATTTTTTCGACCCAGAACCACGCCGCGGAGCGCGCGTTCGGTACCGTTGTTGTCAATCGCGACGTTCGGATCGTCGAGGAAGACCTGCAGGCCGTTCCAGATGCCGCCCATGTAAGCAATCGCTTTGCCGAGCCCACTTTGCGGGAGGGCCGGCGTTGCGAGTGCCCACGCTTGAATCTGCTTCAAAATCGGTTTCGACTTTTCATTGCGAAGTGCGCGGCGTTCTCCCGGCGGACCGGTTTGCGCGTGTCTTTCCACTTCGTATAGCTGGCCGATGAGATTCAGCACTTCCCCGCACTGGTCGGGGTGTTGGTCTTCGATCTCGACGAACTTGCGGCGAACGTGCGCCCAGCAGTGCGCCAATCGGAACCCGCCCATTTGCTTGCGGAGCGATTCGTACGCGGAGTAGCCGTCGCAGAGCACCGTTCCTTTGTAGCCGGCGAGAACTTCACCGGCCGCCGCTGCGGAGCGGCTGTCGAGGATGCGGTAGCTCACAGCATCGGCCGCGGCGATGGCCCAGACTTGCCACTTTTTCCCGACGCCGCCTTGTCGTTTTCCTTCGGCGCCCATCAACCGCCACGTCGTCTCGTCCGCGCCGATCACCGGCTGCGAGAGCACGTGCGCGTGCAGTCGTGTGTGCACCGGTTCGAGCACGCGGCTGAGCGCGTTGAGCTGATCCCATAGCGTCTGCGAGTCCGTGTCGAGCCCGTCGCGGGCCATCGCTCGAACTTGTCGCTCGAGCGGCATGTGATCCGTATATTTGTCGACCGCGACGGTGATCGCGAACTTGGGTGAGTAGCGCGCCCCGGCGAAGAGCTTCACCGGGCCGAGCGCCGTCTCGATGCATTGGCCGCAGCGGCAGCGGTACTTCTGCCTTTTGTGCTTCGTGATCACGAACCGACGTTCGATGACGTCGATCTCTTCAGCCTCTTCGAACTGCTCGGTCCAGGTGTCGAGGTGGCCGCCGCACGCACCGCAAACTTTGTCGGCCTCGTCGGCGACGTGCACTTGCTCGACGATCGCGAGTTTCGGCTGGCCCTTCGGCCCGTGCCCGCGCTGCGGCTCTTTCGTGTCGTCGCCGTTGGTCTTGTTTCGCGGTCGCTTTTCGCTCGAGTCGCCGAAGATCTTTTGGCGAAGCGTGGCCAGCTGTCCCTCTAGCCCCGCGAGCTTCAGCGCGAGCTGCTCCGGATCGCCGCCGCGAAGCTCGTGCATCTCGCGATGCAACTTGGCGACCTCGCGTGCGAGCCTCTGGTTCTCTGCCTCCAGAAGCTTCGCCACCTTGCGGATCGATTCGATGTCGCTCACGTCGTCGAGCGTCATGCAATGAGAGACGCTCGAGGGCGAGCAAAAATTCCACGACCTCGATCTTTTTTATGGCGTCGCGTCCGGAAACTTCGAACGCAGATCCACCCTCGTCAAAAGCGGCGGGCTGAGCTGCATCCGACCAATCGCCTCGCTCCCTTCAACGAACAACGAGAGCTCGCTCAGCGTCATCTCGATCGTGCTTTTGTGCGCCCGCTTCCATGGCGCCGCGAACAAGCCCTTCTCGAGACGCTTCGAATAAAGGCAAATCCCCGTCCCGTCGAAATACAAAACCTTCGCCCGCTTTCGGTTGCGGCTCACGAATAAATACAAATCCCCCGTCAGCACGTCGCGCTCCAGCGTCTCCGTCACGATCGCCGACAGCGTGTCGAAGTTCTTCCTCATATCGCACGGCGCCGCGTACGCGAACACCGCAACCCCACGCGCGACGCCGATCATCCGAGCTTCCTCAGAAGCTCCGCCATCTCGTCGAGCGTCAACTGCATCCGCAGTCCGTTCGGGCCGATTGCCGTCACCGTCCGCGTCGGCTCCGTCTTCACGATCTCCACGCGCCGCACCTTCGCGGTCTTGCCGACCCCCTCGACCGCGCGCCAATACGACAACGTGTGCGCGCTCACGCCGATCTCTTCCGCGACGTCCCGAATCGACGCACCTTCGGTCCACCGCCGTTTCGCCGTCTCCATCAGCTGCCGCCGCTTCGCCGCCGAATATCGCGTCGTCCGCCGCCGCCCACCCACCACCGCCTTCACGTCGTCGTCTTGTTCTCGGTTCATGCCCCGAGTGTCGACGACATCGTCCTCGCCGTCACGACGGTGCGCGGCGAGGAGTTAC
>DATHES010000021.1:0-24917 GCA_035318465.1 Polyangiaceae bacterium | reverse complement strand
CCGCCCGACCCGTGCCCGAGCCGAATTTCCGTTCTCGACGCGTCGTGGGGCTTGGGACCTCGCCCCGCTGGGTCGCTCCGTCGTAGATATAACCTTCAACATGTCTTTCACGGGTTAGAACATGGCGCTTGCCAGCTAACCTGTCAATGTCTATTTGAGGGTTAGGTCAATGGTTGCATTCCAGCACGAGCATCGGCACGTTTTCGACATCGTCGGGGGCCGTCTGGCCATCGACTTCGTCAACACCGTGAGCGGTAAGCGGCTCCTCGCCCCCATCGAACGACTCCACGACTACGGCGACGTCCTCTCCTGGGCCGAGCAGGTCGGGGAGACGACCGGCGCGCGCACCAAGGCGCTGCGGCGCATCGCCCGCGAGCACCCGCGCCAGGCCGAGGCCGTCCTCGCGCGCGCCAAGGAGCTGCGCGAGGCGCTCTATCGGATCTTCTCCGCCGTCGCCGCGCAGGAGCGTCCGAACGGCGCGGATTTGGAGCTCTTCAACCGCGAGCTCGCCGACGCCTTTTCCCATCTGCGCGTCGCCGAGAAAGCCGATGGCTTCGGCTGGTCGTTCTGCGACGAAGAGGCACTGGAGAGCGTGCTTTGGCCAGTGAGCCGCTCCGCCGCCGACGTGCTGATGAAGGACGATCCGGCGCGCGTGCGCATGTGCGAAGCGCTGGACGGCTGCGGTTGGCTTTTTTACGACGAGACGCGTAACGGAAAGCGCCGCTGGTGCAGCATGAAGGACTGCGGCAACCGCGCCAAAGCGAGGCGGCACTACGCGAAGAGCAAAGAAGACGCGCAGGACTGAACGAAGTCGTTCCCTTCGCCGGTTCGTCGCTCTAGGAATCACGCATGAAATTTGGACGCGTGGTCCTCGGCCTTTTTGGCGCTTCGATGCTGGTAGCTTGCTCCCGGGGGTTTCGCTCCCAATCGCCTGAAGGCGCACCTGTCCCAACCTCGGCGCCCGCCCCCACGTCCACCCCGACCGGCCCACCCGCACCGGTCGAATCGTCGCCCGCGGCCCCCCCACCGAAGAAGCGCGTGGTCGTCATCGCGGGTCGTCTTTTCGACGCCAAGGCGGCCAAAGTGATCGCCGGGCCCCACGCGATCGTCATCGAGGGCGATCGCATCGTTGCGGTGGAGGCGGCGGCGGGTGTGAAACCGGTGCCCGACGAGAAGCGCATCGACCTTTCCGGCGCCACCGTCTTACCGGGGATGATCGACGTTCACACGCATCTCACCGGCAATCCAGAGCTGATCGGCTACCAGTCACTCGGAGTCAGCGTGCCGCGCGAAACGCTGTTCGGCGCCAAGAACGCGCGCATCACGCTCGAGGCGGGCTTTACGACCGTGCGTAACCTCGGCGCTGGGGGGTACAGCGACGTTGCGCTTCGCGACGCCATCGATGCCGGTGATTTGCCGGGGCCGCGTTTGCTGGCGAGCGGACCGCCCCTCGGTATCACGGGAGGCCACTGCGACGATAACCTGCTCCCGTTCGAGTACCACCAGACCGCGGAGGGCGTTGCCGACGGTGTCGAAGGGGTGCAGCGGCGCCTGCGCGAAGTCGTCAAGTACGGCGCCGACGTCATCAAGTTCTGCGCCACGGGCGGCGTGCTCTCCAAAGGCGACGATCCCAAGGCTTCGCAATACACACAGGAAGAGATGCGCGCGCTCGTTGCTGACGCGCACCGCCTCGGTCGGCGCGTCGCGGCGCACGCTCACGGTGGTGAAGGGATCCGCTGGGCGGTGGACGCCGGCGTCGATTCCATCGAACACGGCTCCTACATCGACGACGCCGGGATTGCGGCCATGAGAACGAAAGGGACGTATCTCGTCCCCACGCTCTATCTCGCGGACTGGTTTCTTGCCAATGCCGAACGGTTGCGCGTGCCGCCCTTCATCCTGGAGAAAGCACGTCGGATCATGCCTGACATGGAGAAATTCATTGCCCGCGCCATGAAAGCAGGGGTGAAAATTGCGTATGGTACGGATTCCGCCGTGTACCCGCACGGCTTGAACGGGCGGCAGTTCGCGGTTTTCGTGAGGATGGGGATGTCGCCGTCACAGGCCATCCAAACCGCGACCTGGAACGCCGCCGACCTCCTCGGTTGGGGCGACCGCGTGGGGGTCGTCGCGCCTGGACACTTCGCCGATCTCGTCGCGGTCGACGGCGATCCCACGCAGGATGTGACGTTGCTCGAGCGTGTTCGTTTCGTGATGAAGGGGGGGGTGGTGGTAAGGGACGGCGCGACGCGGTAGCGAGTGTCGTGTGTAGGTCGTCGCGCGCTAGCGATAGAAGTCGTACCCGAGTTTGCCTCGAACGAAACCGAGGTCCAGGTCTTGGCCGGGGAGTAGCTCGCCGAGGTAGCCTGCTCCCTGCGTCACCTCGCCTCTTTCGTCGCGCTGTAGGATCCGGATGGGTCGCTCCGTAACGGGATCGCGCAGCTGCACGCCGAGATTTCCTGGCTCGATCCTGCGCAAAGTGAATTCGCCGTGTTCGTCGGTGCTGATCCTGTGCTTTATCGCGCTCAAATGGGTCGAGGTGAGCGAGCGGCCGGTGCGCGCGTCTTTGGGTATCACCCTGAACTCGAGCTCCGCTTGGATGGGGCGTTGTGATCGCGCATCGACGAGAGCGCCGCGTACCGTTCCGAACCGAGCAAGGTTCACGGCGATCGGTTCATTGGAATCTTCTTTGACTTCGAACGCGAGGGCTGCCCCTCCCAGGTCGGCCACGATATGCAGCGCATAATGACCGGGGCGAAGAGCGATGACGGGGGGGCGGCCTCGGCTCTCGTCGACTCGGGTGCTCACGACCGTTTCAATGGCGGAGCGTTTCGCTCGATCGATGGTGAGGTCATAACGCGACACCAGCGACCCCTCGAGCGACACGACGATCTTGACGGCGTGTGCCAAGATGCTCGCGCTGGGGCGACTGCGATTCGCGAAGGGATCAAGCGGAGGAGACGGCGATAGGGATGCCTTGTCCTTGGCGGGCGCGACGCTGGAATCGTCCATCAGCGAGCGCTCGATTTCCGCGGCGAGAGCGCCTCGATAGACACCGCCCGCGACGACCGCAACGCCCAGCGCGACGGCGCCGAGCCCGCGCAACCGTAAACTTCGCGCGTCCGTCGCCGACATGGGTGCGGCAGTATGCGAGGAGGTTCGCCCACTGTCGAGCGTCGCGAAGTCAGCAACGCTTGCGGCATCATTTTCTTTTTGCGGCGTACCGAATCGAGCGGACTCGGCCCCTGAAGGCTTTCCATCTCCTCATCCACCCGGCGCAGCCCCTCCGCGAGTGGCTCGTGCGGGTGCGAGATCGCCGCCGTGAAGTCGGCGCATGGACATTCGCTGTGCGGTTCTCGCCGTCGTCGGCGATGCGATGCTGACCGCTGGCCGCGATCGGGTCGCGTGAACGGTGCGAGAAAGGGCTCGCTATTTTTTCGCTTGACTTTGTTTCGGAGTAGCTAATAGATAATGAATATGATTTTCATTTGCTATTAGCGAATGGCTGGACTCGCGGGCTTGGAGCGAGGTCGGCGAGCCCATGAGGGAAACTTCGATGATCGGAGAGCGAGGTGTCGAAAATGATTGAACTCTTTAGCGGGCGCGGCCTCGTTCGCGGCTCCGTGCTTCTTCTCGGTGCCGCGCTCGGCTGTGCAGGCCCGGCCCCATCGCGCGTCGTGAAACAACCCGTCGCGGGCGAACCAGCATGTCGTCCCGACCGCGATCGTGAGGCGATCAGCGCCATGGCTGGTCAATTTCGGGTGTCGTTCGCCTTCGACGAGACCGAGTCCATGGCCGAGGGCTACAGGCTTCACGCTCCGTACCGCGCGAAGGCCGACGAAGTGGTCGAAATCCTGGAAGCCTCGGAGAGGAAAATCGTTCTTCAGCACGTCCTCCTGGTGAGCGACTCCGGTGGCAAGTCAGTCGCGATGAAGCATTGGCGACAGGATTGGACGTTCGAGGATTCCGATCTTCTCGAATTTCGCGGGCAACGCACGTGGGAGCGGCGCGTCGTGGCGCCCGCGGACGTCGCTTGCTCCTGGTCACAGGCGGTGTTCGAAGTGGACGACGGGCCGCGTTACGAGAGCTTCGGCCGCTGGTCGCACGGCGACGGCACTTCGACGTGGTCGTCGCAAGAGACGTGGCGGCCGCTTCCGCGGCGCGAATACACGAAGCGTAGCGACTACGATCTTCTGCTCGGTCGAAACGCCCACGTCGTCACGACGACCGGCTGGGTGCACGAGCAGACCAATCTCAAGGTGGTGCTCGATACCAATCGAACGCTGGCCCGCGAGCATGGCGTCAATCGATACGAGCGGGTGTCGCTGAAAGACGGGGGGCTCGTGCGATCCTACCTCGACGACACGGCGGCTTTCTGGCGCGGCGTGCGCGAAGAGTGGCAGCACGTTTTTGCCTCGTTTGACCGTTTCACGGTGCTGGCAGACGTGGAGGGAAAGCCGCTCCACGAATGGCTCGCTCCCCTCGCGGATCGAGGGCGGGCTGGCCCGAGCGGCGAACGACGTGCCGACGCACGTGATGTCATCGCCCGCTTCGTGCATGCGGCGGCTCGTCCACCGAATCGCCAATCGCTGCGCTAACTCTCACGGGGCGGATGACAGACCAATCCGCATCGTAAGGCAGACCCGCCCTATCAACGGACCGATCGTTTTATGTCGTGAAATGTCGAGTGCCCGTGATGCTCACACTTGCCATCGCCAGCTCGGTTCGACAGAGTGGCGCCGACTCGCCGCCCGGTCGCGCCGATAAGATCGAGGAAATCGTGGTGACCGGAACGCGGACGCCCGAGCGCTCGCAACGCGCGACGGTGAAAACCGATGTGGTCACGCGCGACGAGGTGGAGCGTCGCGGGGCAACGAACATCGCCGAGGCCCTTTCCACACAACCGGGCGTACGGGTCGACCCTGGCGCTTACGGCTACCTCGGCGGCGTCGGCGCGATCCAGATCCAAGGCTTCGACCTGCAGCGTGTTCTCATCCTCGAAGACGGAGAACCCGTGGTCGGTGACGTCGGCGGCGCCATCGACCTTTCCGCCATTTCAACGGCAGACGTGGAGCGCATCGAGGTGGTCACCGGGCCTGCCAGCTCGCTCTATGGGTCGAACGCCATCGGCGGCGTGGTCAATATCATGAGCGCCACACCCCGCGCCTCGGGTCCGGCCGCAGGGGCCCGCGCCGAAGGTCGCGACCGCCATGGCCTGTTGTTGCAAGGCCATGGTTCCTACCGAGAGGGAAAGACGTGGATGCGGCTCGACACGGATTTCTTCCGAAGGGACGGCGTGGCGCGGTCGGCCGGCGTTCCCGATCTGCACCTACCGGCGACGTCCCGTTTCATGCTCGGCGCACGGGGAGGTGTACCTATCGCGAGGAACATCGACGTTCGGGTCCGAGCTCGGTGGAGTCGTCATCGATTCGATGGCCTTTCTTCAGAGCTCGCGCCGGGGCTCGGGCGATACCTTCTCGATGAACCGAGCGAAACGGATCGCCTCGCCGTTCACTTCGTCGAAAACATCGCCTTCGCGGGGGGATCGAGCCTCCGGTTGACGATGGGCCGGCAATGGGTCGACAACGCCGCCTCTTCCATCCAGCGAGGCTCGTCGGTGGGCGATCGACGCGAGCGCCGTCAGGGACTGCAAAGTGCCGAGGCCATCGGCACCGTCGCCGACGGGGGGCGAACCTGGGTCGTGGGCAGCCGCGCGGAGGTCGAACACATCGATCAAACGCTGCGCACGACGGAAAGCCTCAGCTCCGGTCTCACGACGCACAGCCAGGCCGAGCTGGTGCCCCAGACGCTCGGACGCGCCGCTCTCTACGGGCAACTCCAGTGGAAAGTACATGACGCCCTCACCATTCTTCCCGGCGTTCGTGGCGAGACGAACCTCCACTTTGGGACCTCCGTCACCCCGCGCCTGGCGACGTCCTACCGCCCGATGCAAAAGATCCAGCTTCGGTTTTCGTTCGGTAGCGGCTTTCGGGCGCCCAGCGCGAAAGAGCTCGGCTTCCTCTTCGATCACTCTTCGCTCGGCTACCGAGTCGTCGGCAATCCCGATCTCCGACCGGAAACGTCATGGGGGGCGAACGGTGACGTCACCTTCCAGCCGACGAGCGCCTCGATTCTTCGCGGCGGTGCGTTCATGAACTGGGTCCGCGATCTCATTGATGTCGATCTCGCCGACGCCAGTGCTTCGGGATCCGTCGTCGACTACCGCTACAAGAACTTCGGGAAAGCCCGCACGTTCGGCGTCCAGATGTTCGGTTCCATCCGCGTCGGCCCCATGCTTCATACGAGTCTCACCTACGACTATCTCTTCACGCGCGACGACGTCGCCGGTCGGCCTTTCGGTGGTCGGCCGCCCCACACGTTGACGGCTTCGGTTCACGCACTCTTGCTGGGGGGCATCGAGGCCGACATGAGGTGGCGCACCTCGACCGATGCGTTCGTCAGTGAATCCATCCGAGCCCCCGGGTACACGACCATCGATCTCCGGCTAGCGCGGGCGGTTGGGGCGCGATCTCAGGTCTATGCCGGTGTTCTCAATGTCACCGACGTCCACCAAATTCCGGGCCGCGTGGGCGATCTGCGCCCGCCGCTCGGGCGCGCGTTCTACGTCGGTTTCCGTTCCGATTGGTCCGGGGAGGAAGAATGATGCGTCGTTTCGCCGCCGTGACTGCGGTACTGGCCCTCTGCTCGTTCGCGTGCAGCGACTCGGTCGACTCGAAACTCGGGCCCGATGCCGCGGGGCCGGACAATCGCGAGTTCGACACCGGCGTCGAGCTGCGCGTCCCCGTCGCCGACGAGGGTCGAACCTTCGTCAAGCTGTCTCCTCCGAGCATCGTCGTTCCGGCGGGTGACCCTGCGCCGTCGTTGGACTGGGATCTTGCGTTCGAGGGTTTCGACGTCTTCACCAACGGCGGCGCGTCCGGCACCGGTGATGCCGCCGCGTTCGGGCCTCTGGACGCAGCAGCCTTCGCAACCGGCGATACATCGCAAGTTCCTTTTTTGCAAGAGGACAAGACCGGCGGAGCTTTTCTCGACTGGTACGCGTACGAAGGCGATACGCACGCACTCTTCAGCCGGTACCACGTGTACGGGGTGAAGGACGCCGGCCGGTTGTGGAAGGTGCAGGTCCTCGGCTACTACGGGCAGCGCGACGGCGCTGCGGTCGCCGCGCTGTACTCGATACGCTGCGCAGAGATCGGATCGGATGGCGTCGGACCCACGCGCGACGAAGCCCTTCTCGATGGTTCGGCGGGCGGCGTCGCGGCCTCGCCCACGGCTCCGAACGACTGTCTCGATCTTGCCAGCGGCGCTCGTGCCATGCTCACGCCAGACGCGGCGCGTATCTCCCATGCCTGGCACCTCTGCTTTCGTCGCGCATCGATCGCGGTCAATGGGGATACCGGCGGACCGCGCGGCGCCAGCGCCGTCGATCTCGACGCGGCTCGCACCGAGACCCTCGCGACAATCAAAGCAAAAACCGCGGAAACGGAGAGGCCAGCATTTGACGCCGTCACGGCTGCAGCTTTCGACGGAAAAGCATTTCGTGGTGACCGCGTGATCAGCGCGTTCAGCGATCTGTGGGTGGACCCAAAGAGCGGCGCGCCGGTGCACGCCGCCTGGCTCATCCGAGACGCTCTCGGGCGCCAACAATTTCTCCTGGGATTCACCTCGTTCGAGAACGCCACAGCGAAGTCGCCCGCCACGGTCGTGGTTCGTATCAAGCCGGCGAGAGGATGACGAGAACATGAAGGGCTTCGACCGCCAGCCTCGACATGCCTGGGCATTTGGGTGCGGAGTGACGTTGACTTGGCTTCTCTTGCCGCTCCTCGGTGGCTGTGGCTCGGACGAAGGCGCGCCGTCGATCGCGGGCGATGGTCCGAGCGGCATGTTCGGCGACGACGCCGGCATCGCGGACGTCGCGGTCGAAGACGGAAGAGCTGACGGCAGTGGGACGATGGACGCGTCACCCGGTGATTGTGCTTACGCGATCGAACAGGTCCTCAAACCGATCGACGCCGTCTCCGCCGGCGAAGTCGTGGTGCTCGCGGAATCCTCGGCCGCGCGGACGGTCTACGTGGACGCGTCGGCTGGCGGAACTCAAGCCGCGTCTACCCAACCACGGCTTTATCTCAATCTCGAAACGGCCACCCGGGTCGGCGTTACCGACAAGACGGCAGCTTTCTCGGTCGATTGGGACCTCGCCATCAAGCGACCGATTCTCTTTACGAATAGCGGCGACGGCGGTTCGGGCCGCGGGGGAGCGATCCTTCTCGACGGCCGAGACTTCGATGCGGTCACCTCCGCCGATGGGGCGGGAAAAACATTCGCCAAGGAGCGTTTCTTCGAGAGCGACTGCACGCCCAAGCTCGATGCCACCGGCGCGGTGAAGACCTCGTTCGATGGCTGGTACGACTACGATGAAGCGACCAACGTGCTGGCGCCTCATGCGGGCACCTGGCTCGTGCAGGGCGCCACGGGCAAGGTCTACAAGGTTCAAATTCTCTCCTACTACAGCGTACCTGATGGAGGGATCGGTCAATCCGGCGGGCGTTACCTGCTCCAGATCGGCGCGCTCTGACGAGGCGCGCCGCGCGCGCCATGGCGGTGAAGCATGTTGCAAGCGTTGAGGCGATGGCCCCGCACGTGTAGCAATCGAAATCGGCCCGGTAGTACCCGCCCCGCCATCTCGAACGTGGTGGCGTCCTAGACGTAGACGATAGATTCCCAACAGTGCCGCTCGCAGTGAGACGAGATTGCAGGTCGCCGAATCGCGAGCCCGACCAGACGAGCTTCGTTGACACCCGCGGATCAAAAAGGTGGCGGCGGACAGACGATGGGGCACGAGTCCGTCTCGCAAACGCGAGATGGGACCGAGTTGGTTGGGCAACAGACCTGCAGAGGGCAACCCGGTGGCGGGTACCATTGTCCGGTGACGGGCTTGTCGCCAGTCGTGCCATAAGAGAACTCGATATTCGGGTCTCCGGTCGTCAAGCTGTTGCGAAGCAACCATTTCGAGCTCGTGGTGTTGTTGTAGGTCGTGCCCGGCAGCCGGTAGACGCCGATGAAGTCTCTTGCATCGCCCGGGCGCTTTTCGCCGTTCCACTTGCCGACCACCGGGATGTCCCCTTGCCCGGCCGCGCCGTAGGCGAACTCGATGTCGCGCTGCCCAGGCGTGTTGCTGTTGCGCAAGAGCCATTGCGCGGTGCTCGGCCGATACACGCCGATCGTCGTCGTGCCGTTGCCGTCCCAGTCGCCGACGACGGGAATATCGCCGGCCTGACCATAAGCGAATGGCGTGATATCGGGCGAGCCAAAGCTGTTCGAATTGCGCAAAAACCACTGTACGGTGCTCGGCCGAAAGACGCCGATCGTCGTGGTCCAGTTGCCATCCCAGTCGCCGACGATGGGAATATCGCCGGCCTGACCATAAGCGAATGGCGTGACTTCGGGCGAGCCAAAGCTGTTCGAATTGCGTAACAACCACTGTACGGTGCTGGGCCGAAAGACGCCGATCGTGGTCGAACCGTTGCCGTTCCAGTCACCGACGACGGGGATGTCGCCCGTCATCCCATAAGCGAAGTTGAAATTAGCCGCGCCACCTTCAGCGCGCGCCCGCAAAAGCCACGTTTGGTTGCTCGTGCCGTACACACCGATCGTGGTTCCGATGCGGCCGAAAACCAGGACTTCGTTGGCATACGCCGTCATGTAAGTCCGACCGTTGGCCACCACAGGCAACTGCCAATTGGCGAGCGAAGGCACGTCGTCAGCGACGTCGATGCGGGAGTTCCAAAGCGGGGCAAGGGTTTCTGCGTTGAGCGCGTGGAGAACGTCGGTCTGACCACGGGCGCCAATGGGCGTGTTGTTCCATAGGATCCCATTGGTCGAGCCGTTGGCGGACAGGGAAAGCATACCGCCGTGGCCGGCTTGTGCGATCGGTGTCGGCGAGGCCGATGCGAAGGCGGGCGTCGTGAATGTTCCCGACGCGCTGTTGTACCGATACGCGTAGACGGGGGTATTTTCCCCTCGCACGTATGCATTGAGGCCGTTCGGACCGTTCCAGAGAACGAAGCCGGTATGGTTGTGGGCAGAGTCGCCGACAAAATTAGGAGGAATCGCCCTAAAAAAGCCGGCGGTAACGGCGTCAGGCGCATAGAGACCGGCGCCGCCCAAATTGCTGGTCGGAAGCACATAGGCGTGTCCGGTTTTGGTTCCCTGTACGACGCGCTGGGGTGAGACGGGCAACACCGAAGGTCCCGAAGTGCCGAAATCGCCGTCCCATCCATTGAGGTCGGGCCAGTTGGTGGTCGTGAAGTGATTGAGGCGGACGAGATCGCGTGCTCGAAGCTTCAGCAACGAGTTGCCGAACGAGCCGACCCCGTTCCAATAGCCGTTGCCCGTCGCCACGTAGACGTTGCCCGCCGAGTCGATGGCGGGAGCTGCTGCGGACTGCCAAATGCCGCCGCCAACCTGCGGCCCGTGGGCCGGATCAGGATCGGGCGTCTGGCTAACGTTGAACGCTGCGATGCGAGAGAGAGTCGAGGTGTCGTACGATACGAGCCAACCGTGATAGCTTACGGGCACGGGGAACCCCGGACCTCGATCGCAGTAAGAACTGAATGGAATGTACACCGCCCCGTTGGCCAGGGCGAGAGCCGCCCGCTGGTTATTGAAGGTGCCGTCGACGTCGGTGATGAGTTGCGGGCTATTGGGGCGGTCAGCCAGAGTTGCGATGTCGACGGCGCGAAGGCGATACCTGGGTGTGCCCGATTCCATCGTATGGGTTACGAAGAACATGGTGGACGTTGCGGCGTCGATGACGGGCGTGCCGATGATGCCCGCCTTTCCCCAGATTCCTGTGATTTCGTTGCCGGTGGAGTCGGGCTTTCCGCAGGGATCAGCTCCGGGCTGCTGCCCCAACTCGGTCATTGTGCTAGGCGCAGTGTTGCCACCATTGAAGTCCCGCCGTGTAATGACGTCGCCGGTGTCGGCATTGAACGCGTAGACGAAGTTGTTCACGGTGGCGATGTAGACGACGTTGGGTGAACCTGTGATGCCGGAAACGGCGGACGCATAGAGCGGCGCCGCATAGATGGTCTTCGGCAAGGGTTCTTCCGGTTGGCCGGGGGGAGCCTTGAGCACCAGCTTGAAAACTCGACCAAATCCGTTTGCGGTGACGTTTTGCGGCGTCAAGATCGTCTCCACCACGGTCGCCTGGGTTCGCTCGTTGTTGTAGCCGCGCGTCAGCACGTTGATTGTGCCAAGCGCCGACGCGGTTGAAGCGATTGGCAGCGGCGCTGCTAGCTCCTTCGACGCACATCCCTGACTCGGCCAAAACGCAGCCAAGCCACCCAACAAGCTGCAGGTGGTAGCGACTCCATAAGCCCAGCGACGGTTTTCCATGCGAACCTTTCTCGCGACTCCGCTCAGCGATCTCGACCGAGCGGCACGTCGTTCGGCCGTCGAGTTGCACTAGGGATGCCATCGGCACGCCCGCAAGGCGTGGTCCGAGGCGAGCAGCGACTATTCCGGTGAGGAGGAGGCGAAATTCCGGACCGGCGGCCCAGGTCGTCCCCGCTCGGGGACAAAGAACGCAGCGCAAACGCGCGTGAGAAGCACGGACGCGCGCGCGTTTGCGCGCACCGAAATGAAAATCACCTGGTCGGCGTCGAGCGCGGGAGCCGCGTCGCGCTTCGTCGCGCAATCGTCGATCGCGGGGCGGTTCGCGGGTGAGGCACACCGCTTGCTATCGCGTCTCCAAGCTGCGGCGACGAACATGCACAGGAACGAAATGGAATCGGCAAAAGCGGCGCAGCGAACCTGCGCGCGCATGGCGAGGGCAGCTCGGACCGTGGTCGTCGCTGCGGTCTTCGGCTCAGGGGTCTCCTGCACGTCGAAAGCGCCGGTGCAGGGGGAAGGCGAAAGTGTGGCCTCCGAGACAGAGCCGCTGGTCGTCACCGGCGGTCGACCGCTCAATGTGTCGACGCCGCCGGCTGTTTCGGTCGCCTCGAACGACGACGGTACGTTCAGCGTGTTCGGCCTCAATTCGAGCTTTCAGCCGTTTTACATGCGCCAGGGATCGAACGGGAGCTACACCCAGAAGTCACTTCCCTCCAACACGGCGGCTGGACCGCCGAGTGTCGCTAAATTCGGGACGAAGCTCTACGTCGTCGTCCCTGACGATACAGGGCGCGTTTGGCGCATCGAGCAGAGTGCAGCGAGCAGCGATTCGTGGAATCCGTGGAGTTTCGCGCCGACCGACCCGATGAACGGCATTGGCATCGCCGCTTCGTCCTTGTTGCTGGTCAACGATACCAACGGTACCGGCCGGCTCGAGAACTTCATGGTCGATGTCAACGGGACACTATCGTACGCCGTCCTCACGCCCGGTGGCAGCTGGAGCGGATGGACGGCGCTCGGCGGCGTCGGCGCTCCTCCCAAAGGAGTCCGCTCGAATCTGGCGGTCGCCCGAGCCGGCGACAATTCGCCGAACGTCTTCTTTCGAGCCGGCAGCAACACGCTCAACCTCGCCGACAATACGCTGAGCCAACTGCGTACCAACATCGTAGGCTCCAACATCACCACGGCGTTCAAGACGATTGGCGGCAGTCCCAACTTCATCGGCGACCCCGCCGTCGTGCGCGACGCGACGGCGAGGATGAACGTCTTCGTCCTCGGCGGCGACTTCACGATGACGATGTGGTGCGAAAACGCGGCCTCGCAGGTCGGTGTCGTCCAAACCTGGACCGCAAATCAATGGCTGGCCGGAGCGAGCATCTCCTCCCCCGTGCCCGCCGTCGATGGCACTGGCAAGATGCATGTCTTCTCGGTCGCACCCACGCGGCGTCTGCAATACCGACGTCACAATGGGGTGTGGGAAAACTGGCAAGACCTGGGCAGCCCCGGCGCTACCAACAAGCTCACGTCGGCGCCGGCCGTCGGTCTCAATTCCAGCGGCAGGCTGGAGGTGTTTGCCCGTATGGACGACGGAGCCGTCTGGCGCGTGGTGCAAACTTCGACCGGCTGGTCGACGAGCTGGAGCACGCTGGGAGGCGTCTGGAAGCTTCCCACCGACCCCTCGGCGACACCCGCCAAGGTCACGACGCAGCACAACGACAACGACCGAACGGGGGCGCAGCTCAGCGAGACGACGCTGAGCACGCAGAACGTCAATCCCGGGCAATTCGGGAAGCTGTTTTCCTTTCCGGTAAACGGAAATGTCTATGCGCAGCCGCTTTACGTTCCCAGCATCGCGATTCAGGGAAAAACGCGCAACGTTCTGGTGGTCGCCACGCTCAACAACCACGTTTACACGTTCGACGCGGATGGCGACTATGGAGTCCGGGGCGACACGCCGCTATGGCACATCGGCAATGAAGCCTTAGGACCTCCAGTACCAAGCCCGCAGCCCGATTTTGGCGTAGTCGACACGCCTGAAGCAGCTGGTCCAAGCCCCTGCGCGATGGGGACGATTCCAAATATCGGGATCGTTTCGACACCCGTCGTCGATACCGCAAGCAACACGCTCTACGTCACCTCGTTCACGGCAGTGGACGATTTCGGCGGCTTCGCCGCTCTTCCTCGCTGCGACTTCGAGAGGAATCCTTATCCGAGCAATCGCGAGAACTGTCACACCTATCTAGTCGTTACGTCGACGCATTGCACCCCGCCCCCGCCGCACCATTACCGCTGGTTGTTGCACGCCATCAATCTGATCACGGGTACCGAGAAGCCCGGAAGTCCTACGATCGTGAGCCTGCCCCCGTCGACGCCAGCCTTCGTACCCGAGTACAACATGCAACGCCCGGGTCTTCTCTTTTCGCAGAGCAAGGTTTATCTCGGCTTTGGATCGCACAATGACGCCGGAGGGTTTCACGGTTGGGTCATCGGGTACACGTACAACGGCTCTTCATTCACTCGCTTGTCCACCGGCTTCATCAGCACCCCCACGGTGAGCGGGGATCGCACCAGCGAGGCGGCGCAAAATGGCGGCGGCATCTGGCAATCCGGGCAGGGGCTGACGGCAGATGCAAGCGGCAACATCTACTTCGTCACCGGCAACGGACCGACGGCGACGGGGGCCAGCCACACCGTGCTGAGTAACTACGGCGACACGATGGTCAAGCTGAACGCCCAGCTGAACGTCGCCGACTGGTTTGCGCCGGCCATCAACCGCGTCGTCATCAGTGGAACCGTCCACGATCTTCAGATGGAACAGGACAACGACATGGGGTCCGGCGGCGTCCTACGCATACCGAGCACGGGGCAACTCCTCGGCGGAGGAAAAAGAGGGATTCTCCACCTCGTCGATCCGAGCAACCCGGCATCGTCGCCCACCCCGATGGGGCGTTTGCGCGCGGTGGACGCTGGCCCCGCCAACGCCAACGCGCAGGATCTCGTCGCCACTTTCGTCGGCGGCGGATGCGACGAATACGGATTCCCCAGTCCCAAGAGCAACATTCATGGTTCGCCTGTCTACTGGGACGACAACAAGGCGGGCGCCTTCATCTACGTCAATGGTGAGGGCGATTACTTGCGAGCATTTCGCTTCGGAGCAACGACGCCGACACTCTTTACCGACACGTCACTCAGCCCAGCGAACTGCGGTTGCCACGGAGGAACGTTCGGCGGCGCGGTGCCCACGTACCCTTGCCTCGTTGCGAAAGCGGTCAGTCCAGGTCAACTCACGTTCGCCATGCCGGGCGGGATGCTCTCGATATCGGCGAACAAGCGCCAGGGGGGAACGGGCATCGTTTGGGACTCGCATACCATCAATGGCGCCGATGCGGATGCGACCTACAACACGAGGCCGGGTGTCTTGGAGGCGTTCGATGCCGGCGACGTAGGCAAAATCCTATGGACCAGCGAGGTGAACCATGCCCGTGACAGTCTCGGGAATTTCGCGAAGTTCACCATGCCCACCATTGCGAATGGCAAGGTCTTCGTGGCGACATTCTCCGATCAGGTGGTGGCATACGGCCTGCTGAATCCCGAGTGCTCCAAGGACGCAGATTGCGGCAAGTTCGCGAGTCTCTGCCTCGAGGAAGCGTGTGTTTGCAAGCCGCTGCCCCCCGGGCAAACCCAGCCGAGCTGCGCGGAGGGCCCCGTGAGTTGCTTTCCTCCCGACGACCCCTGTGCTGGGCGGGTTGCCAGGTGCGTCGCGAGCAAGTGCGTCGTTCAGTAAAGGCTACCGGGCCTCGCCCAGGCCGCGCATCCGCGCGCGATTGGGCCGTGCCGGAGGGTCCATGCCATCAGTACGGTGGAAGAGGTTCTCCAAAGTGTTTCATGGCTAGGAGGTGGTACAAATGAGGATGAATTTGAGAAAATATCTGGGAATGGTTGCTCCTATAGTTGCATTGCCCATTGGGTTTTGTCCAAATACCGCAGGGGCGGCATGCAGTCCGGGCGGGAATACGCTTCGCCTAGATGCCGACAGCTTCGGGACGCCGGGAGTATATTGTGAATCGCCGAACGCCCACTTCCTTGACTTGGTGACATGTGCTCATCGCGTGGACGGAGCCAATTATGCGGTCGGCGGCTCCATTGTTAATGACGCCTGGATCAGGATGCTGGGGAATGCGCCGGATCCGAATTATAAATTGCCTTTACCATCCCCCTATACCTATCATCTGATCAATTTGGGTTTCAACGATATGCGCCTATACGGTGATGATTCAAACGTGGGGAAGGAAGTTGCCAATCGCCTAAAAAGTATGATCGCCTACATGAGGCTCGCAACTATCAAAGACGATGATAATTCGATTGCCTATTCCCCCGGGACACCCGGGACATGGAACACCACCGGCCCTTTGAACGATATGTACGGTAAATTCAACCACTATACCGGCGTGCCGGGGGCGACCGCCACGACGAGCTTCAGCGGCGATCGAATTACCGTGGGCACCTTTGGATTGTGTTCAAGCGCCGGTACGATCCGGATTAAAGTCGACAATACCGTCAAATTTGAACAAAATATGGGTAATCAATGTACCCATCACAATAACTATACGCCTTATGCCGTTGAACTTCGCAATCTGGGAAGCGGGAACCACACCCTAACCATCTCCAAGTCCGACAGTACCTCTGGGTTTATTTATGTGGATTACATCGGAGTACCGTCAGTCAATCCGCCGGTGATCATTTATAACGGGATCACAAAAATGGAGGCGGAGCGGTATGACGATTCCGTGTACGCTCCGTATACCAACGGGAGCGACGCGGCGGTTGCTAACTGCAATCAGGCGATAAGTCAAATGATCGTGAACAGTTTTGATCTCGATGTCGTCTTTGTCGACCAAAGCAATTACAATCCCAATACTGAGGCTCTGATTTGCAGGACCGCGGTCCCCGTGGACTTCGTCCACCCGAATGACGCCGGGCATCTGAAGCTTCAAACCAACATCAGCAATAAGTGGCCCAATATCGCCCCCAGGGCCACGCTGTCCGCCTCGTCGCAATATAGCGCCAATTATGCGCCGACCAAGGCCGCCGACATGTTCATTGGCTTTCAGGATAGTGGGGAGTGGGCTTCCAGCGGTCAGCAAAATCCCTGGATCCAGCTGAACTGGTCTTCGAATCAACAGGTTCACAAAGTCGTCCTCTACGACCGAAAGAACCTAACTGACGCGGCCAACGGCGGTACCTTGAGCTTTAGCGACGGCAGTACGGTTCCGGTCACGGGTATTCCCAACAATGGGACCCGCAAGATCGTCACCTTTCCGGCGAAGAATGTTAGCTGGATGAAATTTCAGGTATCCGGCGGCTCGGGACAGAATGTCGGGCTGTCGGAAGTGGAGGTTTTTTAGGCGAAGCCGCCGTGGGTCACCTCGATCCAGTACAGACCCCTTTCAAAGCGTAGGGCCCGGAGACCATGATCTCCGAGCCCGCGGTGTCGTCGCGGCGCAACGCGATCGACGATGTTGTTGTCATACACGTTCGCGGCGGCGACGCACTTTCGCCGAGAGCGGACATTGCCCGATTTTCAGTGGCAGCGTCGTCCGCGGATGGTTCCCGTCGAAAAGGAGCATCCCCATAGTCTACCTCGAGGCTTAGGATGAACGAAGTCGCGATGCAAATGACGTCGTGCAGTGTCTGTCATACCCGCCGCAGGCTCGCGCGTCTGCGCGCCCACAGGCGCGCGCGCCTGCGCGGATCCGTTGTCGCCGGGCATTGCCGATGCGGCGGGAAGGATTGACCCCTCCGGCTCGCGTCGCGTGCCGCGAGATCCTCGTGCGCTCGCTCCGCCGAGTTTGGCGCAGTTCGTGCTCTCTCTTGCGACCACGACGTGCGGCAGTCTGCATGGCAAGCAGGACAGGAGACACCCGCAATGGGTTCCAAACTCGGACGAATGGGCGCGACGTTGTTGCTTTTGGCGGTGCCTGCTTCGGCTGGGGCGGTGGCGGACGAGGAAGGCAACGGCGCTCCGGCGGCGAGAGCCGAATCCGCCGCGGCCCCGGGCGCGTTACCGTTCACGTACGCACCCATCAGCGAGGGCCACCGGGCGACGGCCAGCGCCGCCAGCTTCTACGACAACGCTCGCCAGCGAACTCTCTCCGAAGCGGGTGCTGAGGTGCGCCTTTTTGCCCCGGTGTCGCTCCATGGCGGGGCGAGTACTGGATTGGCGAATGAGCCCGTCGCCCCCTTCGTCGGAGGGCGCTTTGTCGGGCTCAAGGAGAGCCGCCATTGGGTCGATGGCGTCGTGTCAGCGACCTACCGGAGTGAAGGCTTCAATCTGGTCCCGGAGCTCCAGATGCAAGCGGCTTTCGGTCGACATTTTGGCGCTTCGGCCCTGTACCTGAACCTCGCCTATGGGCACGGCCTCGAGCGTGGGGAGCGCCACGCGGACGTGGGGTTTTCCGCAATACACGGCCTGTTCGAGCATCGGCTGTTCTTCGGAATCGACTCGCGAGTGCGAATCGACGCCGAGCGGGACGATGATGAGCCGGCGCACGAAGGTGAAATGGATGCGATGGTCGGCCCGGTCGTGGGTCTCGCTTTCGGAGCCGTCGCGTTGTCAGGCTTCGGCGGTCTGTCGGCGACCCGCTACCGCGACCTGAGCCCCGACCGCGTCGGTGCTTTCGGCGGGATCCGTATCGGTACCGTCTTTTTCTGATGTGGCCTCACGCTGATTCTTGGAGGAACGACATGGAATGGAGCAAACCCGATATGGTCGAAGTCAACATGAGCGCGGAAATCGGCGCATACCAAGGCGATGCCGAAGAGGGCGACGGTGTGCCCTTGGCCCCGCCGGGCGCTGCGGTGGTCATCGATCCTATCGACGATCACTAGAAGCAATCAAACACGACCTGGCGGCTCGCTTGACGCTGGGGATCGAAGCGCCCGAGTTCAATGAAAGACGAGAAGACGTTCACCTCCTCGTGACCACTCACTGGAGTGCTTCCGAACCCAGGTCGTGCGTCACTGGTTACGAACTGTTCGGAGCCGGAGTCAACGACATCGAGTGAACCCTGCGCGAGTGCGTGGCAGGCACGTTTGCTGCGGGAACATCGTCCTCTACGTGGAATCGTGCCCCATCGTCTGCGATCCGTGATTTTCGAGCAGGGAAAGAGAACTCAGCTTGCCTTGGGGCGCTTGCGCACTTCGAGCCGGTGCTTTTGAATCAACCGCCGCAGGGCATGACGATTGGGCAAGCCGAGCGCGCGCCACGTCCGTTCGAGGGCGCCATTGTTGGCGTCGAGGCTGGCTTGAACCTTTTCAGCAGTCAGGTTTGGGGGAGGTACGGGCGGGTCCGACGGTTCCTTTCCGGGACTCTCGGCTTTGGCAATCTCGTGCAGGATCGGACGAACGGTAGAGCCGGTAGGGTCAACAGGGATCGAGGCGGGTGACAGGGGGGGCGGCTCATCGCCCTCGCTTCGTCCTATGGCTTCGAGCAAGAGCGCATGGAGCTCGCGCACGTTGCCGCTGTAGCGGTGTGTGACCAGCGCGCGCATGAGCTCGAGGGAAATCCGGGGCTCGCCTTCAGCGTTGCCGTCGCGGAAGAAGCGCGCCGCAATGCTCTTATCCGCGGCCGCCATTTTCCGGAGCAGGTGGACGACCAGAAGGGGCACGTCTTCCCGCCGCTCGTTGAGATCGGGCGTCTCGATACGCAGGGTCAGGCGGGCTGCCAGGTCCGGCTTGAGCGCCGCCGCAGATCGATTCGTCGCCGCGATCAATCGAAAATTGGACCTTCGCGACTTCGCTTCTCCAAGGCGTTGGTATTCGCCTTCATCGAGCACACGAAGCAGATGCGCCTCGGCCGCTGATCCCAATTCCCCGAATTCGTCGAGAAACAGCGTTCCCCCATCGGCTTCACCGATCAGGCCTGGTCGGTCGGCCATGCCGGGGTTGGGGTAGTTCTTTTCGTTGCCAAAGAGCTCTGCATCGACGAGCGTTTCGGGAATCGTAGCCGCATTGCGCGCCACGAGGCCACCCTTCGATCTCGATGAACGGGCGTGAATGGCGCGCGCGACGAGCTCCTTACCGGTTCCCGTCGGCCCGTGAATCAAGACATGATCGGGCCGGCTCGCCACGAAGGCCAGCGTGCGGCGAAGTTCCCAGAGAGGCGCGGACTCACCTACCAATCCGTCGGCATCCGCACCCCCGAAGGAATGATGGTCCTTCAGCGTCGGATCGGCCGGGAGCCAGGCCGGACGACGGACGCACAAGAGGAGTAGCTGCCGGCCGATTTGCAGGGTGCTCCCGGGTTCCACATGACAAAGTGATCGCGAGGTGCCGTTGTAGTCAAGCTCGGCGCGGCCGACGTTCTTCACTTCGAGGGTCTCGTCGCCAATCGCGCGGATCAGCAGTTGCGATCGGGAGACGGAGTGGATGCTCAGGGGTGTGCTCAGCTTCACCTTGCCGGGAGCGTGGCGAGCAAAATCGAGACGTGGCCGTTGGTCGCTCCCGTCGGCAGGGCCCCGCCCGAGCACCCTCGGTTCGCTGGACGCGCCAGGCGGCACGACGACAACTTCACCGAGGCGCGTTGGTTCTTGCGCGCACCAGACCACGACTAGCGCCATCACGTTTGGCGTCGGCGGGGCCCGCCTATCCCGTTGCTCGATCTCCTCTTCCGCCGTCGTGTCGTTGCGCAGCATCGTCCGTAGCGACCAGCCTCGAAGATAATCAGAACCCGAAACTCCAGGGGCGCTCGACCCTAGAACGATCGAAGCGGCAACGCAAATGGGGTCGCTTCACTCCGGGCGCGCAGATTGGGTGCGCGCGCATTGGTTCGCGCACTTGCGCGGCGATCGCTGCGATTCATCCGGCGCGGGTGCATGGAGGCGGCCTTCGGCCCGTGAAATGCGCGGGAGGGGGACCCGCTTCGGACATTCACCTACTTCACGGTCTGGCACCGTTCGTGCTTACCGACGCACTGGCGCGACGCCCGCGGATCACTGGGCAGTAGGTATCAGGATGTGGACCGGGCCGTAGTTGGCATTGGCAATACCCAGCGCCCGCGTCCGCGGTTCTGGTTGAATAACCCATTTACAATGAAGAGGAACAACGGACTGGAATAAACCCGAGACCGGCAACGTCATCGTGAGCCTGAAATCGGCGCCCTATCAGGCCGACACTGGAGAGTGTGAACCAAAACGTTGTCGAGGAGCCAGATGGCACCAGCCTCTGTGTCGAGACAAATCAGCAGTAGACTCATAAGCTCTTGCGCCCGCGCGCCGTGCATGGTGAGATGCGGGCCGTCGTGTCATCAGAGGCCGAATTCGAGATGCCGACAGCCACGGTGCTCACTGGCCGAGTGCTTTCTGGCAGATGGACCATCGAGCGACTGATTGGAACCGGCGGGATGTCGACGGTTTACGAAGCACGGCATCGTAACGGCAAGCTCGTAGCAGTCAAAATTCTGCATCCTCACCTTGCCGCGCATCCACGCTCGAAAAAACGGTTCTTGCGCGAAGGTTTTCTCGCCAATCAAGTCGGCCACCCGGGTGCAGTTTCGGTGCTCGACGACGACGTCGACGATGACGGAACGGTTTTTCTCGTGATGGAACTGTTACACGGAGAGACCCTCGCCAAGCGAATCGAGCTTCAGGGCAAGCTTGGCTTGAGCGAGGTACTGGCCATGACGGAAGAAATTCTCGGCGTCCTCGTCGCCGCTCATGAAAAAGGCATCGTTCATCGGGATCTCAAACCGGGCAATATCTTTCTGACAACGACGGGCGAAGTCAAGGTGCTCGATTTTGGGATCGCCCGGCTGCGACAGGTGGCACCACGCCTTCCCGATAGTTTCAGCACACAGTTGGGCGGGCTGCTCGGCACGCCGGGGTTCATGGCACCCGAACAGGCCCGCGGAGCTTGGGACGAGGTGGACGGGCGGACCGACCTTTGGGCGCTTGGGGCTTTGATGTTCAATGTCTTGACAGGGCGTGCGGTTCATCGAGGTTCCACACCCAACGAGTTGATGATCGCGGCCGCCACTCAGGCCGCGCCACCAGTCGGGCAATGTATTCCGCTTCCGGTCGGGGTGGCGGAGATCATCGATCGCGCCTTGCGGCTCGACCCGGATGATCGCTGGCCCGACGCTTCGACGATGCGCGGAGCGCTAGCGCGCGTGTGGCGCGATTCGGATGCGATCGACAGCATCGACAACCCAGTGGCTGCGGCAGCCCTCCCGAGTCTCGCCAACCCGCCCGGCGGTCGTCCCCGGTTCTCGTCGCGTCAGATCGCCTGGATGGCAGGGTTCGCTTGCGTCATCGTCTTGGCTCTCGCAGCGAGGTCGCCAGAGCCTCGAGCCCCGCACCTGGCGGGCGACCCGACCGGCGATATGGATCCACCAGCCATTTCTACGGGGACTATACGTGGACCGTTCGCCGGCACCGAAGTCACCATCCATCCGAACGCTTTCGCCGAACCTTCCAGCACAATGGGAGCTCCGGTCCGCGAGGCAGCGGCGCCCTCGCGGCCTCCTCCTCTGTCGCGTGGCACCAAGGTGGTCAAGGAAGACGAGAACACCGTGCGCCGCAGCGCGCCCCCACGACCCGTCCCGGTCCCTGAGAAAGCCGTGGTGGCGGCGGTCTCTGACGAGGTCGCACCCGCGGCCTCCGCGAGGCCTATCTCGGCCCCGCCCGCCGCAAACCTGCTCGATCAATGGCAGTGAGTCGATTTCATGGCACACCATGCAACCGTCGTTTGCCTGTTTGCCTTGACGCTCCTTACTCGGCCACTCTTGGCAGACGAAAGATCCCCTGCCGAACAGCTCTTTTGGCAAGGGCGCAATGCCATGAAAAGCGGCGACTATGAAGCTGCTTGCCAAGCGTTCGAGCAGAGTCTTGCCTTGCACCTAACCCCCGGCGTCCTCCTCAACCTTGCGTTGAGCGAACAACAACTCGGCCGAGAGGCGAAAGCGCTCGAACACTTCGAGCACGTCGCTTCGCTGCTCGAGCCCAAGGACGAGCGCCACTCCCTTGCACTCGCCAAAATTCGCGAACTCCAGGAGCGCGCGGCCAAAGAAACGTCTGCAACGCCGCCCGCTTCGGAGCGGCGCGAGGGACCTCCCCCGCCCACAGCCGCGCGCGCCGTGACGGCCCCGGATGGCGACGCGCCCGACAAAACGGTTCCGCAGGCCATGGCGGCTAGGCCACCTTCGGGCGGCGCCCCCTCGGGATGGGCGTTCGTACTGGCGGGAGCAGGGGCGACAGCTCTTGGCGTCAGCGCGGTGACCGGCGTCGTGGCAGTGAGCATGAAGAACGATGCGCTGGACCACTGCCAGGCGAAACTCTGCGATCGACATGGGCTGGAGGCGGCCGACGGGGCCCGTTGGTATGGCGCCGTCAGCACGGGTGCCTTGATCGGCGGTCTGCTGAGCATGGGTGCGGCATCTTATTTCTTCTTCCGTCGGGAGTCTGGAACAGCGAACGAAGTGGCGGTCGGCGTTTCTTCCTCGCCTGGGCAAACGCAGTTGGTCGTGCTGGGTTCGCTCTGATGCGCTTCGTCAATGGCGCGCGGGCAAGCCTGATGACGATCGCATGCGTGGTTCTGACGCGGTGCTCGCTTCTTCTCGGCGACAATCTGGACGGGCTAGCCCCCTATCCGCCCGAGGGGGGGGGCGACGTGCGGGATTCGTCGCCTTACGATGCCGAGCGTCGCGACGAAACAGAGGCCGCGCCGGACGTTCGATCGGAAGACATTGTCGCCGACAGATTCGACACTGCCGACGTCGCATCGGATCGCGTCGCTTCCGATCGATCAGATACGCCAGAGCTCGACGTGGCGGCGGACAAGGCGGACGCGCCGCTCGAGGACATCAAGGTCGCGGATCGTCTCGACGTGACCTCCGGCGACCAGGGCCACCTGGACGCGAGAGATGGCCAGGCTAACGACACCGCCCCGCCCGCCGACGGGCCTCCGGAGTCAGCAGATGCAAGTCCCGACGGCATCTTTCCTCCAGGTGATGGGGGAATCGTGGGCATCGGCAATTGGGTCGTCTCGGGTATGGGCGCCCTCAACCCGAGCAACTACGACGTGCGCGGCTGGATGATCCCCTCGACCTCGCTGCGCGGCACGACGCGTTCTGGATTGACGATAGAAGGGTGGTTGCAATGACGTTCCGATCTGCGAAGAGATACCGAGCGTTGCAAGGGGCCTTGGTCGCGACCGGGCTCGTGATGGCCTTTTCGGCTGGCGCGCTCATGGGCAAGGCCGAGCGTGCCGCCGACGGCCGCTCCCTTTCGTTCGTGGGTAAGCTCTCCAAGAATGGTCAACCCATGACCGATCCCCAGCTGGTGTCGTTCCGATTCAAGAAGAACGGCGCGGAGGCATGCTCGTCACCGGGGGTTTCGACGACGCCCGATCCGTCAGGTAATTTTCAAGTCAGCATCCCTTTGTCGAGCTGTCCTCAATCGCTCTTCGACGGCTCGGCGGTCGTTTTCGACCTCGTCATCGGCGGCGAGGTGGCTATGGCCGACCAGCCGGTGGGTTTCGTTCCGCAAGCGCGGTATGCGGACCAGGTTGGATACTCGGAGTGCCCCCTTCACTACGAGCGCGACACCGCTGAAGTTGCCTTCACCGTCTGCAAGCGCGGCAACGACACGCTGGTGCGCGTGGGAAAGGATGCGGCTGCTTTCTGGATCGATCGCTACGAAGCCTCGGTATGGGAGCACGCCGACGGGACTGGCCGCATTTACGAGGAAGGTCGTGGCGACTACCCAATTCCGCCCAACGGTCAAGTCGGTGCTAACGACAACGCCTACGCCTTGAGCATTTCCGGTGTGCCGCCGACGACCTGGATCACCTGGTTGCAGGCCGACGTCGCCTGCCGCGCCAGCGGCAAGCGCCTCCCAACGAGCGAGGAGTGGGGGATCTCCGCGCGCGGGACCGTCGATCCGGGGTCAAGCATCGGAACCGGCGGAACGTGTCGCACGGACGGGGCTTTCCGCACGACGGGCCAGGGCACGGCCTGCACGAGCATCTGGGGCGCGCAGGACATGATCGGCAATCTGGCGGAGTGGGTTTCCGAGTGGCATGCCGCGCCTGCCTTGCAAGAGGAGGCTCATGGCGGATCTGCCGACTCGTGGGGCGATGGCGGCGCTGGTGACTGGACGACGAATCTCAGCTCGGGTGCGTCTCTTCTGTCGGGGTTCAAGCTGGGATTGCCCGCGGCCCTCATGCGCGGGGGATACACGGGTCAGGAGACTACGGCCGGAATTTTCGCCCTGAATCTCACCACGGCCCCCATCCACAGTTGGGGAGTGACCGGCGTTCGTTGCGTCGTTCCACGGTAAGCACTCCGCAGGGCTCGTCATCCATCCTTCGCGCAGCGCATGCCGCTCATGATCAAGCGGAAGCTCGCCGGGTGATGCACGCGGTTCGACGAGCGAAGGCCAGGGCCGTCGTAGTTGAAGGCGCCGCCGCGCAAGTTGCGCTCGCATTCGGTGGGAGTGGGGTTCGAG
>DATHES010000020.1:0-27414 GCA_035318465.1 Polyangiaceae bacterium | reverse complement strand
CCCCACCGTTCGCCTGGAAGCGGATTTCGATATCCCCTTGCGCTACGGCGACATGCTCCGCGTCGAAACCTCGTGCAGCAAGCTCGGCAACACCAGCGCCACCCTCGTTCACGAGATGCGCAGCGCAGCCAACGGCGAAGTATGCGCCGTCGTGCGTCACGTCGTCGTGACGGTGACGCTCGGCGTGCTCAAGCCGTGCCCCATGCCGGACGACGTGCGCGCGCAGTTCGTCGCGCATTTGAGGGCGTGAGCGCTGAGGCTCCGACCGTTCGACCACGTGTCACGAGCGGCGCGGCGACGACGCGCAGTGTTCGCCGAGTGAGAAGTGCAACGGCGTCAGCGAGCCGAACATCGAGAGCTGCCAACCGCGTTAGACAAACGAAGAGACCTCTCGCGGCGGAGGACGCTCGAAGCGAGCCCCTGTGGGTGCGGTTGTGAATGGCGTCGCGAAAATAGGAACCGCATTCATTCCCTGAGACTGCGGGAGTAGAATGAAAGTCAACCAGCTCGAAATGAAGGTCATCGACCGATTCCTGAAGGACTCCACGTTGCCATCGTTGGCCAAGTCGCAGATCGATTTTGATCAGGTAGACGTGACCGACCGTGACTACACGGGAGCGGGGTTCTTCACGGAGTTTGAACGATCTGAAGCGCTGCGAATATTCGAGAAAGGTACATCGATGCGTGGAGGACGAGTAGGTGCACGGCTCAACTCGGACCGACGCGAAACCGGCTACGTCTTCTACGTGGATGATGGATACCTGACGACTCTCGAAGGGTATACGTACGGAGACGACGAATGGCCGAAAGAGGTCACCGATATCGAGATCTACGAAGTTGAGCTTCGGAAGTGAGATCCTCATCAAGCTGGGCTTCGAGGACGTAGAAAGTCCCAAGCTTCCCTCACGGGGGAGACATACTTTGCTGTATCCGCGCCTATACAGATCCCAGCGGATTTGCTGTTATCAACCCGCATAATCCGGTTCCGCCGGATGCAGGGGGCGGGCCCGACCGCGGGCCGACGAACCCAGGGCCACCGGGTCCGCCGGCAGGTATCCAAGGTCGCCTTCGGAGGGCGCGGGGGTTCCGAAAGGGCCAGCGACAGGAGCCGATTCTCCGGGTGGTCCAGCGAGCGGCCCAAAGGATGAAGGGCCGGGCGGGGGTGGTGAGGCGCCAGACGCAGGACCGGGCGGGGGAGATGAATTACCGGGATTTGGGGAACCAAGTCCCAGGGGAATTTTGCAAGTCTTGGTGAACGAGAAGACGAACACCATCGTGCACGTACTATTTAGGAGTCAATGATGGAAACGGCAAGAGAACGTCTTCGTGAGTTGGTCGAACTGTTCTTGCAGAAAAAGATTTCTGTGGAGCATTTCTGTTCGACCTTTGAAACCGTCTACAATCTCGAATTGAACAAGGCGGAGCTTAGCTCGAAAGAGGCCCAAGCATTCAGCGCGCTCTTTGATCGAATCGTATGGTACTCGCCATTGCTCGAAGAGCGTCGAGCGATTCCAAATTACGTCGGAGAGGAAGAGGTCAAAGCGGCAGTTCTGGAAACGGCGCAGATGCTGGCAGGTAGCAAAGAGTTCGGGAAAGACGATTGATGACA
The DNA here is from genome assembly GCA_035318465.1 of Polyangiaceae bacterium. Classification (GTDB taxonomy): domain Bacteria; phylum Myxococcota_A; class Polyangia; order Polyangiales; family Polyangiaceae; genus DASWDH01. Next base: position 25,805 of record DATHES010000020.1, on the reverse strand, counting down.
GTGTGGTGGTGTGGTCCGCGCCCTGATTGCCGGTTGGACGAACACCAGGTAAACAGGCGATGATGAGGTGGCACAGTTTCAGCGAATGCGATGCTACCGGGTTCTCGAAACGTGCTCTCGGACCCGACACGGCCGACCAATCCCCGAAGATAGAGTTTGCGTTCCTTCTTGGCGGCACAGATGCGCGGAGCGGCCGAACGGTGCGATCCTGAAGCACACGTAGAGATTGTCGAGGATCCAGAGCCATCGTCGACCGTATCGTGCGCGACTTCCAAATCCTCGCGCAGGTTCTTGACGGAGAGCGGCGAGCCAGCACGCTCCCGGGAATGCATCGACCAGAAGCTCGACGAGCGAGAGCTCGCGCACGTCCATCCTGAACGATGCGATCCAGTCTCACATCCCGCGCCTCCGCGCGACGCTCGCCAGCGCCCTCCTCACCCAGCCGCGCCCCTCCGCCCCCGCGACGACGGGGTCGAGCTCCGCGCAGAGCACCGCCAGTGCACGCAACTGGACGGTTGCTTCGCGCAGCAGCTGTTCGTCACCGTTGCGCTCCGCGAGCACGCGCAGCCTGCGAAACGTCGCCAGCGCCGCAGGCCACGCGCGTTCCTCGACGTACCGCCCCGCCAACGTGCGCAGGGTGTCCGCCCCTTCCGAGAGCCGCGCCAGATGTTCCAAATCGGCGATCTCGCGTGCGAGCTCGCCCATCTTTCTCATCAGTGCTGCGCGGGCGCGGAGTGCGGCGAGGAAATTCGGAATGTGCTCGATGGCGACGTCGTAGGTTCGCTCCGCCTCGACGAAGTCCCCCGCGCGCTCGCGGGCCGCGGCGAGCTCGAGGTACGCCGGGCCGTAGCTCGGATCGAGTCGCACCGCGTCGGCAAAGCGGCGCATGGCGAGCGCGTCGTCACTGCTCTCGGCGTGCGTACGGCCTTGCCGTGTGAGCTCGGCCGCAGCGGAAGACGCCCAGGAGCCGTTCCCCTGGGCGCGGGCGGAAGTCGGCGCCGTCATCAGGAGCAGAGCGAGGACGGCAAGCATGCTTGCACCAGGGGCGCGTCGAGGGGCCACGCCGACAATCTATCGTATCGAAGCACCGACGCCCGTTCTCGCGCAGTGCCCATTTCGTGCCCGAGAACGCTCGCTCCTTTCGATACGCGGCGGCGCATTGGGAAAAGGTGCGCGGTGTGCCGCATTTGGCAATGAAGATCATGCCATTTGGCAAGGGTGCGCGTGCCATGGGCAACGACGGGCATGCCTCTGCGCGGGTCATGCCTTCTGCGCGATGGGCCAACCGTGGATTCTGCTCGCGCAATCGACGCGATCGCCTGTGCCCGCGCCCGCGCTCAAGCCGGGACAGACGCATGGCTCACCGAGCACGCGTTCTCCTACACACAACGACACGACGAAGGGATGGGGCGAGCGCGAGCGGCATTGGGGGAAGCGAGAAAGAGCGTCACTGTGGCGAGATCCGAGGTGCGCATCGCTGGCTATCTCTGTTACGGTGATCGATCTTGGGGGCTCCCCTCTTCGAGGTGGAGGAAGAGAACATGGCTCAGCGGCCTTGCCGTGTCTGGACGTCTTGCGTTGCGAGCGTGTTGGCAGCATTGATTCTCCTCGTGCTGACGCCGCGCCTCGCTCGCGCGACCATCGTCAGCGACTACCTCGCGTTGGCATCGACGGTGACCTATACGCCGATGGCCGGTGGCACGACGGCGATCCCCGGCACCTCCGCCGTCGCGGGCACGAACGTGTACAACAGTCGGAGGACGACGGGCACGCTGCCGATAGGTTTCAACTTCGTCTTCGATGGCGTGACCTACACGTCGCTCTCCGCGAACACGAGTGGCCTCATCCTCTTGGGGAATGCTACTTCGACCAGTCTTGCCAATAACCTGGCGGCGGCCCCCGCCTATCCCGTGATCGCGCCCTTCTGGGATCAACAGCATCTTTACAACGACGGCGGCGGAGTCTGCACGTTCACTCCGCAGATTGGCGTGCACTACCTCCTGTCGGGTACGGCTCCCAACCGAGAGTTCGTGATCGAATGGAATACGCAGGTCATCGGCACGAACGGTACTTACTGGTGGAGCGGGTGCGGAAACACGATGAACCACCTGCAGGCCCATCTGCACGAGGGAACGAACCTCATCGAGTTCGTCTATGGAGCCGTCCGGGGGACTGCCATGGTGTTGACGGCCGGGTCGATTGGCCTCGCGGCGAGCGGTGCCGACTTCCTCAGCGCGACACCGAGCGGCGGCACGTCCCTGACGACGAGCGCGGTGACGGCGAACAACAGCATCCAGCTGAACCTCACGCCCATCACGGGGGGAACCGTCTACAGGTTCATCTATTGCCCGTTGAAGGTCACCGGCGATCCCCTGCAAGGCGGGACGACCACGATGGCCGATGGCGACACGCTCCTTTCGGCGGTTTCCGTCGTCGTTCCTGGCACGACCACTGTCTCTCCCATGACGCTCGTGCACCCGAACGGCCCCTGCGCCACGCTGAACTACACGCTCGCCATCGGCGGCGCATCGGCCGCGGAATATGCATTCCAAGGGAGCGGGAACCAGGCGCTGGCGGGGTCGCTCGCCACCGGGGAAACGCTTACGCCGCCGATCGTTTTCACTCCAGTGGCAGCGGGCATTCGCAGCGCGAGCCTCGTCATGACGGATACGACGAGCGGTCTGGCTCGCACGTACCTCCTGGCCGGGATCGGCCAAGCGACCACCGGCACTGCGCTCGGGTCGAGCGCCAACCCCTCCTTTCCGGGTCAAGCGGTCACCTTGACGGCCACGGTGACGAGCGCCACCCCGGGGAGCATCGTCCCGACCGGCAACGTGACGTTCAAAGAGGGAACCAACGTTCTCGCAACGGTGGCGCTCGATGGCATGGGTCAAGCGGCGCTGACCACCTCGAGTCTGGCGGAGGGTACGCATTCCATCACCGCCGAATATGCAGGTGACGCCTATTTTCTGGCCAGTACGTCGGCCGTGGTCACGCAGATCGTCCAGAAAATCGCTCCGGCCGTAACCGTCGTTTCGTCGCTCAACCCGTCGTTCGTGAGTCAGACGGTCACCTTGACGGCCAGCGTCGCGGTCCCCGTGGGTGCGCCGACTCCGACGGGCACCGTCGCCTTCATGGACGGTCCCGACGTGCTGGAAATCGTCGCCCTGAATGGCTCGGGCCAAGCCGTTCATGTCAACACCACGTTCATCTCCGCCAATCACTCCATCCGGATCGAATATGGCGGCGACGGCACGACGACGCCGGGAACGTCGCCGGTGCTCAATCAGCTCGTCTACCGCAACCCCGTGACCGTCTCCGGGATGTCGGCGCCCAATCCATCGCTGGTCGGTCAAGCCGTGACGATCACCGCCATCGTCGCGGGCGGGGCAGGCACGCCCGTGGCCACGGGCAACGTGACCTTCACGATCGACGCCATCCCCCTCGGCATCGTTGCCCTCGACAGCATGGGTCAGGCCGTGCTCGTGACGACTGCGATGCCCGCGGGGGCGCGCACGATTACGGTCACCTATCCAGGCACGCTCGTGTTCCCCGCCGGATCCACGAATATTGCGCATACGATCGACAAGAATCCCTCGGAAGAGACCGTCGTATCCTCGAACAACCCATCGCTGGTCGGACAGTCCGTCACGTTCACGGCGACCGTGCGTGGCAGCGCGGTGGGCGCGCCGCCAGGTACCGGCAGCGTCACGTTCAAGGACGGGGCGACCGTCCTATCCACGGGCGTGCTCGACGCCAACGGACAAAGCACCTTCACGACGTCGAGTCTCGTCGCCGGCACGCACCCGATCACCGTGGATTACCCCGGCGACGGTTACTACGTGGCGGGAACGTCGATGCCCGTCACCCAGACCGTCAACATGAGCGGTGCTTCGGTGACGCTCGCGTCCTCGGCGAATCCCTCGCCCTATGCGCAATCGGTCACCTTCACCGCCACCGCGACGGGAACGGGCGGCACGCCGACCGGCGTCGTGACGTTCAAGGACGGGACGACCGTTCTCGGCACCGGCAATCTGAATGGTTCTGGCGTGGCGACCTATGCGACGGCCGCCCTCACCACCGGATCGCACACCATCTCTGCGGAGTATGGCGGCAACGGCACGTACTCTGCTGGTGCCACCGGAACGGTCACCCAGGTCATCGCTCGCGCGGCGACGGTCACGAACCTCGCTGTCTCCATGCCGTCGACGACGAGTGGAACGAGCATCACCTGGACGGCGACGGTCACGTCGACGGCGGCCGGGATCATCGGCGGTACGGTGACATTCAACGAGGGACTGATCGTGATCGGTACGGGAGCGCTGGGCTCGAACGCAATGGCAACGACCGCGGCGGCGCTCACCGTCGGAACGCACGACGTGACGGCGACGTTCGGTGGCGACACGAATTTTGCCCCCAGCACCTCCGCGGAAGTCAGGACCGTGGTGACGCAACCCGAGGCGGGTGTCGACGCAGGATCCGACGCGACGAGGGATGCCGTCGCGGAGACGAGCACACCGATCGACGTTACTGCTGATACCGCGCCGGTCGATACGGGCCGTCCGGACGCGGGCCCGACGGACGCCCCCGACGCTCGGGCGGACTTGGCTTCCACGGATGTCGCGCTGCCTCCCTTCTCGGATGTTCAGTTCGACATCGCCGTCCCGGTCCCGGACGCCATGCCGCCCGCCCTCGACGCCCGCGCCGATATTGCGGACGCCGTTGCGGCGAGCGACGTCAGAGCCGACGGTGACCGCCTCGACGGCGGCGTCACTGCGCCGGAAGGAGAGAGTGGTTGCGGCTGCCGCATCACGCAGCGAGACAACTCGCGTGCTGGCTCGGCCATGGCCGGCGCACTGGTCGCGCTCACGCTCCTTTTGGCTCGCCGCCGGAGGGCTTCGCCCCCTCGTTGCCGAGGTCGGTGCTGAGGAAGATCTCGTGGACGAGCAGCTCGCTCGGTCCCGCGAACATCTCTTTCGGCGCCCGATTGGCGTGCGCTTCGGCGAAGGCGGGGCTCTTGGTCCAGGCGGCGAAGTCCTCCATCGACCGCCACCATGTCTTGACCTCGTAGTACCCCAGCTTTTCCGGGTCGTCGACGAAGGTCCCCGTCTCGTGACTGAACTTCATCGGCCGCGGCCGGTGCACCTCGTTGCGGATGAAGCCCGGGGCGCGATCGACGAGGTGGGCACGACGCTGGAAGCGATCTTCGAAATCGATCTTGTGAGCTTCGGCCACGGGTATGCGGTTGGTGACGACGATCATCGTAGGCTCCTTGTGGGATTCATATCGCTAGGCCGGCAGAGTATGCCACCGGGCGGAGGTTTGCACTGCGGCGGCGCACCAAGCTCCAGTCTCAATCCTCGAAAATGGCATCCACAATCTCCGCCAACTCTGCCACCGATCTCCCGACGACCAGGCACCGCGCCGGCCGATCGGCAGCGTAGAGGATGACGACGTTGTCGTCGGGGGCGAGCCCTTTGCGCGCGAGGGGACAGCCGATGACGGACGCGCGAACCATGGCCTCGCCGGCCAAGAACTCGACTCTGACGAGATGATCCTTGCGCCGCGAGCCCGCGGGTTCCACATCGAGCACGCGTCCTCTCGTTTCCATTCCCGTGCGATAGACGTCCTCACGCCAGGAGGCCTCGCGGTGCTCGAACCATCGAACCGCGGGAAAGACGACCAATCCGAGAAGGGTCGCCAACACCGCCAGTGTCCAAAGCTTCGCCAGCAAGAGCGGCACGCAGGCCGTGGCGACGACGAAACAAGCGAACGCCCACCGATAAGGAACCCGCCTGACGATCGGCAAATCCAGCTCTCTTCGCAGCTCGGCCGTGAGCCGGCGAGGCGGCGTTCCGGTGCGAAGCGAGGAGCCGGCAGCGGTCATTCGTTCACGAGCGGCCGCCGCCACCAACCTCTGTTCCTTCAGGTCGACGCCTGCGCGTCCTCGATCGCGTCCTGCCGTCGCGGCCTGACGTTGCACGGCAAGATTCGTTTGCGCACGCGCACTGCATCCGGCGTCACTTCGACGAGCTCATCGGCGTCGATCCACTCCATCGCCGTTTCAATCGTCAACGTCCGCGGCGTCGCCAGGGCGACGTTTTCGTCCTTGCCGTGGTTGCGTATGTTGGAGAGCTTCTTTTCCTTGACGGCGTTGACGTCGGTGTCGTTGGGCCGGTTGTGCTCGCCGATGATCATCCCCTCGTAGACCTTCTCGCCGGGGCTGATGAAGAAGACGCCGCGTGGCTGGAGGTGGAAGAGGGCATAAGGCGTTGCCTCGCCGGCGCGGTCGGCGACGATGGCGCCGTTGGCGCGCTTGATCATGGAGCCCCACTCTTCCCAGCCGTCGAAGAGCGTGTTGAGCAGCCCGGTGCCGCGCGTCGAGGTGAGAAACTCGCTGCGAAAGCCGATGAGGCCGCGCGAAGGCACGCGGAACTCGAGGCGAGCGCGCCCGAAACCGGGATTGCTCATTTTCATCATGCGACCGCGGCGGCGGCCGAGACGCTCGGTGGCGACGCCAATGAAGGTGTCGGGCACGTCGAGGATCACGAGCTCGACCGGTTCCATCAGCTTACCGTCGATCTCCTTGGTAACGACCTCGGGGTTGGAGAGGACCATCTCGTATCCTTCGCGTCGCATGGTCTCCACCAAAATTCCGAGCCCGAGCTCGCCGCGACCGTAGACCGTGAAGGTGTCGGGGCTATCGGTCATCTCCAGTTTGATGGCGAGATTCTTCTTGGCCTCATTTTCGAGGCGCTCGCGCAGCTGGCGGCTGGTCAGGAACTTGGACGCCTTGGACTGGCCGGCGAAGGGCGAGGTGTTGACGCCGATCTTGATCTTGATGGTCGGCTCTTCGACGTGGATGCGCGGAAGGGCGACGGCGTTCTCGACGGTGGCGACGGTGTCCCCGATATCGATTTCTTCGATACCGGCGATGGCGATGTTCTCGCCCGCCGAAGCAGATTCACAGGTGGTGCGGCGGAGCCCCTCGAAGGTGAAGAGCACCTTGATCCAGGCGGGCGTGACCGATGAGGCCCCCATGACGACGACGGCTTGCCCTTTTCTGATCGTGCCCTGCACGATTCGTCCCACCGCGAGCCGCCCCACGTAGTCGTCGTGGGCGAGGTTGCAGATGATGATCTGCAAGGGGCCCTCGGGATCGCCGGGGGCCGGCGGAACCTTGTCGAGGATGGTCTGGAAGAGGGGGACGAGATCGGTGCCGGTCTCGGCGAGCTCGCGTTTGGCGACGCCGTCGCGACCGATGGCGTAGAGGGAAGGGAAGTCGGTCTGGTGGTCGCTCGCCTCGAGATCGCAGAAGAGATCGAAGACTTCGGAGAGGACTTCGTGAGGGCGCGCGTCCTGGCGGTCGATCTTGTTGATGACGACGATGATGGGAAAGCCGCGCTCGAGGCACTTGCGGAGCACGAAGCGCGTCTGGGGAAGGGGGCCCTCGGCGGCGTCGACGAGGAGGAGCGCGCCGTCCGCCATCATGAGGGTCCGCTCCACTTCGCCGCCGAAGTCGGAGTGCCCAGGAGTGTCCACGATGTTGATTTTGACGCCGCCCCAGCGAAGGCTCGTATTTTTGGCGAGGATGGTGATGCCCCGCTCGCGCTCGAGGTCGCCGGAGTCCATGACGCGCTCGATGATTTGCTCATTGTCGCGGAAAGTCCCGCTTTGTTTGAGCATAGCGTCGACCAAGGTCGTCTTACCGTGGTCGACGTGGGCCACGATAGCGATGTTGCGGAGATCAGAGCGAGACATTTTGCGCGGCGTTTAGCATGGGAGACGTTGCTCGGCCAGGCAAGCGCTGCCAGCGGGACCCCTCGGAGGGAGCAAAACCGGGGTTAAAGCCCGAGCTTGGCGCGAACTTCGGCGTAAGCGTCGCTCACGCTGAAAATGGCAAGATCGCGTGCTTCGGCGTTGCGGCCGATCCAGGTCACGCGCTCGGGGCCGGTGGGGGCGGGGCCGGCGCTGTGCCCGGCGGCACGCGCGATGGCAGAAAGACCGGTGGAGAGGTCCCCCGAGGCGAGGAGGGCGACGCGGTTGCCCCAGTTGTTGACGACGGTGTGGAGGGTCGATGCGCGGTTGCCGAGCGTCCCGATGACTTCGAGCGCTAGCACGGCCACGTCGTCGTCGACACGCGCGGGCTTGGCGCGCGACAGGCGGGCATGCATGTCCTGCAGCTTGCCCGGGTCGACCGCGGCCGGCTGCCAATCCGGCGCAAAGAGCAGGAGGTAGCCCGAGATGAGCGGGGCGAGATCGATGGGCGCCGAGCGGGCGATGGTGGAGGCGCGCGCCTGCACCGCTTTGAGCGCGCGGCAGATGAGAAACTTTCGGACTTCGTCGTCGTTGGTCACCAAGAGGGGCTGTCCCATGGCGATCTGCGGTGGGGACGAGCCCACCGGCATGCACACCGACCCCAGTGTGGGCGAAACGAACACCTCCAGCCCGTGGAGACCGTAAGCCGCCGCCAGCTCCGCGATTTCGGCTCCCACGACGCCTTGTTGTGGCGACAAGGGGGCGGCGCGAAGCGCCTTCAGATCGACCGGCAGGGCGGCATCGAGAATGTCGCCGGACTTCTGGAGCAAGGATCGAAACGCCGAAGTGAGCAGCTCGGGGGCCAGCGCGTCGTCGAGGCGAACGTCGGGAGCGCGCGACTGGGCGCCGGTGAGGGCCGATGGGCGGCCTTCGATGGCGGCCACCGTGGCTTCGGCGATGGTGGCGGCCTGGGTGCGCTGGCGCAGGCGGGCTACGGCGCCGAGCGTTGCAAAGAGGCTGACATCGAAACGACCGGTGGACAGCGCGCGGCGCGCGTCGCCCGCGGCGCGATCGAGCAGCACTTGCACCGCGGCGCCGCGGTTGGCGCGGGTGTAGAACTCGGCGAGCGCGGCGAGGAGCTCGACGTCGTTGGGGAATTCTTTGCGCGCCGCCTCGAGCATGGCCTCGCCGCGTTTGGGGTCGCGCGCCACTTGCTCGTAGATGATGGCCAGCTCCACTACGCGCTTGCGTTTGCTTTCCGGCGTGGTGGCGACCTGGAGCAAGCCCTGCTGCATCTCGATGGCTCGCGTGGCATCGGCGGTCTGGCTGTAGACACCGACCAGGCGCTCCTGGGCGGCGATATCGCCGGGAAGGCGGCGGAGCACTTCGCGGTAGGCGAGCTCGGCGCGCTGCGGGTTGGGCTGATGCTGATCGTAGACCTCGCCGAGGCGCATGTAGATGGCGGCTTGCTCGGCGGTATCGGGGACCAGCCGTACCAGGCGGATGAGCGCCTGCTCGGCGCCGGACCAGTCCCCCTCGCGCCCGCAAACGTCGGCGAAGACGGCCAATGCTTCGGCATGGTCGGGGTTTGCTTCCAGCGCGTACGCGAGGGCCCGCTTGGCGCTCTCGCTGTCGCCGATCTCGGCGAGCGTGCGTCCGCGTACGACTTCGAGCTCGATGCGCTCGCTCGGATCGCGCACGCCAGCGAGCCGGTGCTCCAAGAGGGAGGCCAGCGCCTCGCGGTCAGACGCCGCGACGTAGACGCCTTGCAGGCGGGTGAAGACGTCTTGGTAGGTCACGTCGATCTGCGCCGCTGCCTCGAGCGCGGCGCGAGCGCGGACGGCGTCCTTCACCTGATCGAGCCAGAGCACGCCCGCGCGATAGTTCGCTTCGAGCTGGTGTTCCGCCACGCTGCTCAGGGTGGCCACCGCTTCCCACGCTTCTGCCGCGCTCGTCCCGTCGGACATTTTTTCGCAGACCTCGCCGAGCGCGCGATGCACGACCAGGTGCGTGGGGTGCGCCCCGGCCGCGCGCAGCAAGAGATCACGCGCCGCGGTGAGCTCGCCCATGCGGGTGGCGGCCTCCGCGGCACGCAAGGTCAAGGTGGCCACCTCGAGCGGTCGCGTGGTTTGATCGGCGAGGCGTTGCGACGCGGTGAACTCACCGGAAGCGTCGTCGGAAAGGTCCGAACAGGATTCCATGGCCCGGAGCGACCACAGGGCGGGCTCGGGCTGCGCGAAGGCGATCTTCACGAAATCCGTGCACGCTTGCCAGGGACCGGACCTCGCCGCCACGCGCGCGGCGAGATGAGCGTGCGCCGTCGCTTCGGGCGGGTCGGCCACTTTGGCGATCTCCGCGGCTATCGCGGCAAGCTCGTCTTCGCGACCATCGGAGATGAACCATTGCTCGAGCCGCGCGAGGCTGGGCAAAAAGCCGGCTCGCTCTTCGAGGATGGATTTGTGCCACATGACGGCGCTGCCGATATCGCCGCGCGACAGGATGTCGAGGTCGGCCAGGCGTTGGTACGCTTCGATCCTGGCTTCCGTCTCGGGCGCGCCGCGCGCCTGTTCGAGCAAGCGCTCCGTCAAGTTGGCGGCACGCCCACTGCGGGCCTCGTTGCGCTCGGCGCAAAGGCGCGCGAGCGCGCCGTCTTCGGCGCCGTACGAAAGGTGGGCAAGCTCGGCGGCGCGCTCGAAGTCGCCGTTTCGCTCGAATTCGAGGGCGGCGAAAAGAGCGAGGCGCGCCCGCTCCGCGCCTTCGGCCGCCGCGGCGCGATCCGCCCAGAACGCGGCCTTGTCGGCGGGCGCCTCGGGAGCGAGGCGTTCGTAGAGCTCGCGCAGCGCGAGATCGCCCGGGCGTGCGCGCGACGCTTGTTCGAGGAGCTCTTTGGCGCCCTCGAGGTTGCTGTCCGCGATGAGGAGCGCTTCGCGCACGAAGTCATAGGCTTGCTCGGTCGGGTCGTCACAGGCCTTCTGCCGCTCGCGCAGCCATTCCACGATGACGTCGAACTCTCCGCGGGCACGGGCACGCCGTTCGGCGAGCCAAGCCGCGAGGGGGAGCGCGGGGGCACGCTCGTGTGCCTGTTTGAGGAGCCGGGTGTAGCTCTCGGCGTCGCCGCCGCTGTCGCCGTGGGCGGCTTCGAGCAGCAGCAAAGCGCCCGCTCGCGCGTCTTCGAGGCCGAGCGCGTGGTTGACCAGCAGCCGCGCGCGCTCTTCGAGGGGCGAAACGGCGAGCTCGGCGCGCACCGCTGCTTCCGATTTGGCGTCGGCGAGCCGAGCCGTCTCGTAGAGCTCGCGCGCGCGCGCCGGTTGACGGGAGAGCTCGAAGAGAAGGCCTGCCAAAAGGGCGTGATCGCGCTGCGTTTCGTCGGGAGCATCGCGACTCGTCTTCGAGATCCACTCCGCGACGGCTTCGATCCGACCCGTTTGGATGTCGAGCTCGGTGGCCAGCACGCCGGCCACTGCCGCGGCGGAGCTCTCCCGCAGGGGTTGAAGGGCGCGGGTCAGCAGCTCGGGCCCCGCTTTGGCCCCGAGCTGGCGCGCCAGACGAAGCAAGGCATCGGTCGCGCTGTCCTCGGTCGCGGTGGACCCTTCGGTCTCTCCTGCGCCGACGGGCGCTTCACCGAGGGCGGCGCGAATCGCTGCCGCCAAGCTTCCCCAGGTGGCATCGCCATCGAGCGGCTCGAGCCATTTCGCCAGCGTCCCCAGATCGGCGCCGGCTAGCGCGCCGACGATGGCGCGGTCCTGGGGAGTGAAGATCTCGGCGGAAGCGCGCTCGAGGGCGGCAATCGCCGCGGACCCTTCTCCCTTGCGCAGGCTTTCGGCGACGAGAGCGTGCTGGGCCACCTTGGGGAGCGTTCCTTCCGCGAGCTTGCCGAGGCGGGCCACCGAGGCCCCGCCATCGCTCGGGTACGCGAGCGAGATCGCCGCACCGAGCCAGCCGGCCGCTTCCGCGAGACCGGCCATTTCGCCGAGCGCGTCGAGCGCACGCAAGGTTCCTGCCGGATCGCGCGCGGCGAGGGCGCCCCGCGCGCGGATGAGCGCGTCGACGGGATTGGTGAGCGCGGACTCTTTGTCGTCGGCACCGCGCCAGCGCTGCAGGATGGCGCAGGCGTCGACGAGCGGCTTCAGCTCGTCGGCCTCGGGCCAGCGGATCTTGGGCAGCGCGTCACCCTCGCCAATGGCGCCAGCGAGACGATTCAAATAGGCGCGCACGTCGGTGGTGGCAGCGCGGGTGGCTTGCTCGAGGCGCTTGCTCGCGAGCTCCTTGTCGCCGAGCGCGACGCGCGCAATCTCCGACGCGAAAAACGCGTCGTGCACCCGCGCGGCCGGTGTCACCGCCGATCGACTCTCGCCTTGCAGGGCCTGGGTTACGCCGTTCCAATCGGCCGCGCGAACATGGCCGGCTCGCGCCTGGCGGTGTGCGAGCGGGTGGGTCGGCGCCAAATCGCGCGCCTCGACCGCGAGTGCGTGGGCACGCGGCTCGTCTCCGGTGAGCGCGTGCAGCTCCGATGCGAGGAGCAGACCGCGCGCTTTGGCGTTGCGGTCGAGCGACGACCGCGCCTCTTCTTCGATGAAGAGCGCGCGCGCCTGCCAAGCGACGAGCTCTTCGGGGTCGTCGAGAAGCGAAGTGGCGTCTCTTTCGTCCGCCTCCCTCGTCTCCATCGAATCCTGCGGGGAGACGTCTTCGGGCGGGGGTGAGCTCGGCGCGGAGGAAATGGAAGAGGCCATCGGAGCCACTTCCGGCAGGTCGTGACCCCCTTGTAGCGTGTCGAGAGAGGGAGGCTCGCCGCTACTCAAGGAGACCGCTGGGCGGTCGCTCACTTCACTGGCGCGGACCGGTTCTGACGGCAGTCCAGCGAGCGCTGCTGCCATATCGTCGGGAGGCGGTATCGTTTCCGCCGCTTGGATGGCGGCGACCTTGAACGGATCGGTGGGGATGGGGAGCGGTTCGAGTTCGAACGTCGGTGGCGGCACGGGCGGAGTGGCAAGAGGTGGGGGCGCGAGCGGCGTTGCGGTTCCCGAAGACGTCGAGGGTGCGAACGCGGCCTCATTCCGAACCGTCGGGCCCATGGCGCTCGACGGGGGGCGCGGGGGCGCGAGAGGACCAGGTGCAGGCGGTGCTCCCAGCGGCGGCGCTGGGGCGGCAGCGCCGCCCGGTCGCGGCACCATGGGGGGCCGCGGCGCAATCGGCGCAGGCCGCCACGCGTCAGTTGCACTCGGCGCAGCTGGAATCGGTGGTCTCAGCGCCGTCGCCGAGGGGAGCGGTAGCCCGGGGACCGCTGCCACGCTGCCCTGTCCATCGGCTGGCCGCGCCGTGGGGGTTCGCTCGTCGCGATCGGGGGCAAAGGGATCGAAGAGGCTTCCTTCGGGCACGTCTTCGTCGTGGATGTGCGTCGTGACCGGTTTGCGCCGGCGCTCGTCGTCCGGGATGCTCGCACGGTCCTCGACCAACATGGTCGGTGCCGAGGTCACCACCGACGGCTCGTCCGGCGGCGCGATGGTGGGGCTCGCCTGCGGATCCTCGAAGAGCATGTCCAGCAGCGCGTCGCGCACGTCCGGCTTCTTCGGCGGCGTCGCGGGCGGCGGACGGGGCGGGTCCCGACGAAACACTTGTCCGAGCCCCGATCCTTGAGCGCCCTTGCGCTGCGGGGCGCCGCCGGCTCCTTCCAGCAGCTCGGGCGGGATCTGGGCGACGAGCGTCGCCTCGTCCTGATCGTCGTCGTAAGGATCGAAGGATGACGCTGGCTTGTCCTCACGCGTCGGCGGAAGGGGCGTGGCCGCGGTCGGCGTCGCGGGACGGTAAAGGGGCGCCTTCTTCGGCGGGGCGGGGAGCGGCACCTTGCCGGGCGTCGCGCCTTCCGGTTTGGCCCCGGGCCGCGCACCCTCGGGAACTTCCCAGGCGTTGAGCGCCTTGTCCCAGTCTTCCTCTTCATCCGCTCCGGAAAAGGGGGTCTTCCGATTGTCGTCGGTCATGTCACCCCCATCCCGAGCTTGCCTCGAAGCTCGAGGTAGCGCGGCGACAGAACGAAGGCAATCAACCGACGAGCGCGTTCGTCGTGCGGGACGAGGGCCGGCACCTTCGCGAGCGGCGCCGCCAGCATGTCGGTGAGAACGAGCGAAACATCGCCCGCCGCGATGGCCGCCATGCGGTACATGCTGGACTGGGCGGCGCGCGCCCACGCTCGCGCATCGGATCGTTCCGCGACGACGCCGCGGCAGAGATCGGGCAGCGCCTTGCGCGTGCGTCGGGAGATGGCTTTGCCGAGCTGGCGCTGCACGTCGCTCAGCATCGCGTAGGGTGGCGCATCGATGCGCACCTCGGCCAGGTTGCAGGCGGCGACGACGATGGCCGCCACCGTCGTATCGTCGCGCGTGCGCGTCACCGTGATACCGCGGCGAAGCGCGAAGAGCTCGCGCACGACCGCTTGCCGCCCTTCCGGCGTGAGCGGGGAGCGGATGCCCGTCCCCACGACGAGCGCCGGCACTTCGCCGGCCACGCCTTGGACGCCATTCAACTCCTTTCCACCGACGTACACGTCGAAGTCACCGAGACCGAGCGCTCCCGCCCAGGCGGCGATCTCGTTGCGTAAAGGAAGACCGGAGCGCGGATCGACCTTCTGTTTCTTGGTCACCCCGAGCCCCTCCAGCGATGGACCGAGTGCTTCGGAAAGAGCTTCGGCGAGTGCGGCGAAGAGCTGAGGAATGGCGCCGCGGTCCTCGGGATCGCCAATCATGCCCACCGTGCCGTCATCGACCGCGACTTGAGGTAGCCGCGCCACGCGAGCGTCGAGGATGCCGAGCTCCTGCTCGATCATGGCATCGGCCCCGGACAGGGCCGCTAGCGCGCCGAGCGTTGCCTGACGAAGAGGCCAATCCGCCAGCACCTTCGCGACCTTGGTGAGCCGCGCCACACGCTCACGATCGATGGGCTCACCCGCCAGCGCTTCCACCAGCGCTATTCGACCGCGTTGAAGGAGGCTCTTCTTGAGAGATGGCGGGAAATTCGCATCCAAGACGAGGTCGAGCGCCTCGCTGTCCTCGGGCGATTCTTCGAGCAGCTTCGTGATCGCTTTGTCGGCGCGCACCGGCTCCTTCAGCTTGTCGCGCCAGATGGCCATGGAGAGCCGCGCCGCCTCGATGCGTCCCTCTTTGGTCGAGCGCTCTTTCATCAACTCTTCGAGGATGCCGGTCGCGTGATCCCACGACCCCGCCTTGGCTGCCGCGCGTGCCATGCGCTCGCGCACCGGCAACGTCGAAAGTCCGCTCGTATGGAGCGCGATCAACACTTCCAGCGCCTTCCCCGTGTCGTCCAGCTTGTTCTCGTAGAGATCGACGGCGGCCACGCCCGACATGAGCCGCTGCTGCGCGGGAGCGTCGTCGAGCAGCGCGAGTCGGCTCAAGCACTTGGCGGCCTCGGCGAAATTGGATTGCGTGATTTCGATCTCGCCCTTGAGGGCCAGAGCGCCGACGTGGTCAGGCTCGATCATCGTGACGTTCTCGAGCGCGGCGACGGCACCGTCGCGATCCCCTTTCTGGCGCAGGACGCGGGCGCGCTCCCAAAAGAGCTTGGCGATCTCGTCGGGTTCCCCTGCCACCTCGAGGCGGCGGGTGATGAGGGACAAGAGCTTGTCGGACTCGCCGCGCTGGCGTACGCGGCGGAAGAGCCGATCGAACGCCACCTTGCGCTGCGGGTCGCGCGCGAAGGCGCGTTCGAGCGCGAGCTCGCCGCGCGCCTCGTCCTCCAGCGAATCGAGCGCAAAGAGCGCCGCTTTCTCCCAGTAGAGCGCACCCTTGGCGTCGTCATTGCAGAGCTCGCCGAGCTCGGTGCACGCGGTGGCCTGCTGCTCGACGTCGCCGAGCGCTTCCGCCGCCGACCGCAGTCCTTCCCAGGCGACGAGGTCATCGGGGCGGGCCCTGGTCACCGTTTCGAAGCACTGCAGCGCGTCCTCCGACGCACCGAGTGCCAGGTAATTGTATCCGGCCATCTCCAGGCCATCGAGACGTGCCTCGTCGCCGAGTGCGTCACCGACGCTTTGCAGCACCATGGCTCGGCGGCGCGGATTGGACCCGGGCATGGCCAGCTCCAAATTCATGAGGCGCGACGAAGCGTCGGTCGCCGTGAGCAGAGGCTGCTGCGAATTCGGCGCGTCGAGCAGCGCGATGAGCGCGGCGCTCGAGGCGACGGCCGCTCGCGCCTCGCCCGTGAGCGCACTGGCAATGGTTCGGCGCGCGTCGACTTCTCCCATCCTGTCGTCGGCGCCCATCGCGGCCCCGAGCCATTCCAGGTTGGCGGGAAGCGAGTGCAACGAGTCCGCGAGATTGCGCGCGTACTCGCTCGTCGGAAGCCGTTCCCCGTCCTGCCGCGCCAGCCGCAGGTTCTCCCAGGCCGCGATGGGTGCGGCCCTTCGATCGGTGTCGGCGAGGCGCTGAACGGCGCCGAGCAGAGCGCTGCGGTCGGCACCTTTTTCGTCCCACAGAATGCGGGCCAAGGACGCTGCGGTGGCGAGGGGCGCCGACGTGCCGATCTCGATCCCGTCGAAGAGGCCGCGCGCGGTTTCCATATCGGGGAGCGATGCAAAGAGCTGCAAACAGAGGTGCTGCAGGGACAAGAGCTGCTTGTCATCGGACAGCTCGGCTGCGTGCTGAACGAGCCGCGCCCTTTCGTCGGGCGAGCTCGCGTCGACGCTGCGCAGCGCCCAACCGAGGAGCGGCCCGATGGTGGGCGCCTGCGCGGAGAGCGCTTCTTCGAGCTGCTCGAGCGCAGGGCGCCGCTCCCCCGCGCGCCATTGCAGCACCGACGCCTCGATGTGAAGCGACGCAGCGAGCCCGCGCGCCGGCACCGACGACGCGAGCGTAGCCAGCACTTTGGCGGCGGCGAGTGGCCGTCCGGCGCGCTTTTCGAGATCAGCGAGGTAGATGGCGGCGACGAGATCGCTTCGATCGGCTTCGAAAAGATCGTGCAGCCGCGCCGCCGCGTCTTCGGCGTTGCCGGCGAGGTCGGCACGGCGGGCGGCGGCGAGGGCGAGCGCTCGACTGGTCGCGGCGTCCGATTCGACGGCGCGCAGTTGATCGAGCGTGGCCGGCGACGGAGGGGGGCGCGACGGGCGCGCGGCTTCGGGAGCCCCTTCTTCACCTTCCCCTGTTTCTGTTTCTGTCCGGCCGTCGTCGCCATGACCGAGCGCGTAAGCTCCGAGCGCAGGCCCGAGCCAAGCGCCCCCCGGAGCCTGAGCGATGGCGGTAAATGCCTTGCCGGCACCCTCGTCGTCGCCCCGCAGCAGCCGTGTGCGGCCGAGCTCGAACCACAGGCTCACGCTTTCGCCATCCTGAGCGCCGCTCGCAATGAGCCGGCGCGTGGCGTCCTCGTACCAAGGCGTGTCCTCCAGGATCGACGCCAGCATGCGCGCGGTGCGGGCTAGTACGCTCGGTTGCACGCCGCACATGCCGGCCTGGCTAAGGGCGGCTTTGGCACCCGCAAAATCGCGCGCCTGTACAGCGAACACGTAAGCGGACAAAAGAAAGGCTCGCCCTTTCGCTTCGTCGCTGGGAAGCTCGCCGGCCATCGTCTCCAGCGCGGCCGCCAGGGCCGACGCTTCGGTGGCATTGCCGAGCAAGTCGATCTGCAAGGCTCGCGCGGGGATGCAACCCGGATCCGCAACGAGCGCGCGGCCGAGCGCGGCGAGCGCGCCTTGCGCATCGTCGCGGTTGGCCGCGGCCTCCGCCACGCGCATGTAAAGCGAGGCGGCGCTCGGTCCCGACATCCCCTGATCGAGCAGGGTTTCGGCGATGCGCTCGGCGGTCGCGGTGTCGCCCGCGGCTTCGGCCACCGCGAGGCGCGCTGTCAGGATCGGCCCTTTCGAACCGACTCGCTCGAGCGCACGATCGAGCAGCGACGCGGCGCGCGTCGCGTCGCCGAGCTGCTTGCGCGCGTCCGCCGCGCGCAGCCAAGCGTCCGCGGCAACCTCGATCTGGCGCGCGAACCGGGGCACGCCGAGGCGATCGGCCTCCGCCGGATCGCCGAGACCCGTGATCACGAGCTCAGCTTGCGTCTCGAGGGCGTCGGCGAAGGCACCTTTGTCACCTCCGCGGATGGCGTGCCGCTCCAGGGCTTGAGCCGCCAAGAACCGCGCCCCCCCATCGAGCTCCATCGCCGAGCCGAGCAAGTGCGTGGCTTTTTCGCCGTCACCCTGCTCGGCCTGCAGCTCGGCGAGCGACACGAGCAAGAGCGCGTGCCAAGTCGCGTTCTTCTCCGATTTCGCACGCGCTTCGAGCGCCGACATGCGCAGCCCGACGTCGCTCGTTCGGCCCGCGAGCGCTTCGAGCTCGAGCCACGCGGTGATGTCCTGGGGACGCTCGTTCGTCGCCTGGACCAAGGCGCTGCGCCCCGCCGCGTCGTCTTTGCGGTAATCGATGGCAAACGCCGCCCTCTTCAAGAGGGCCCGGCTTCGCTCGCCCGGAGACTCGGCCGCCCTCAACAAGGCATCCAGCAATTTGGGAAGGTTCTTGACCGATTTTCGCCGCTCGAGAAGCCGCACCAGCCCTTCGAGCGGCTCGCGGAACTGGGGATAGGCGTTGAATGCCGCCAGAAATTCGCGGGCGGCCCCCATCTCGTCGCCGGCGCGCTCTTCCACGACGCCGAGCTCGTGGAGCAACAGCGCCTTGTGCTGTGGATCCGAGGCGCTGGCTTGCTCGGCTCGGAGGTAAATTGCGGCCGGCGAGGTGGCGCTGGGTCCGGGGGGAAAGCTTGTCGGATGGCTCGGCGCGCGAGGGGAATCGGACATGCAGAGCGGGCTTTTCTGGTTTGGGTCCGCGCCGTTCAATAAAGCCGGCGCCTAACGAATAACATAGGCGACGGTCGGGCCCCTGGATAGCCCCGTCATCCACAGGCAGTACGGACGGGGCCGCTTGGGCCGGTGGGGAAGCGCGTTCGCAGGCCAAGCGATGCGCTGACGCCGCTAGCGTTCACTTCCCTACCTTCGACGTGCCGCTCCACCGTCGTCCGTTTCGCCCGATCGATCGAGGGATCTGATCGTCAAGGGTCACGTCTTAGTCGATGCGCCGCACGATCCAAAACCCGCGCGGCGTGTCGATGGGTTCGCTCACACCTCCCTTAGGCAGCATGAACAGCGCGTATTCGACGGAAGGCTCGAGAACGCCCCGAGGAATGCGACCAGCATCGTCCATCGAGCCCTGATCGCCGCGCTGCACCTGCGCCTTGAAATCGGTGTTGGCCGCCTCGGCCAAGCTACGGGCCAACATCAGGGCTTCCTGCTTCGGTCGCGCGCTCGATGGCGCAAGCTCGGCGCCGCGGTACTGAACCAGAATGACGCCGAAACGTACGGTCTTGGGCGATCCGGTGGGGAGCCCGGCACCCAGGTCGTCGGGCTTTGCTTCGATGTTTGGACCGGCGCTGGCGAGACCTCCATCAGCGTCGAACTTCAGGGTCAGCAGCGGTTCGGTTGCTGCCCCTGCATCGGTTGCGCCTGGGGCGGTTCGCCCTTCGCGTTCAGCGGAGGCGGCCGCTGCGACAGTCGAGCTCGACGGTCCTCGGCCGCTTTTCCACACCAGGGCCCCGATCAGGGCCACCAGTGCTGCGCCCACGACGACGGTGGTCCACCGGTTCATTGTCTCGGGGCGCGTAGCATGACTGGGCGCAGCAGGGGAGTGCGTGGTGTGGGCCTTCGGTTTCGGTCGGTATGCTCAACGAGCGATTGAGCGACGACAAAGGAGTCAGGCTACGTCGGAAGACGTTCAAAATGGTAAAACATTTCAACCTCAAACCCTGATAAATGAATGGAGGAGCGGGGCAGCATGTTCAAAGTCGAGTGCGAGGGATGCAGCGCTCCGTACGAGATCGACGAGCGCCGTGTCCCCGCGTCCGGGCTCAAGATGCGGTGCCCGAAATGCGGCGCGAGCTTCCTCGTGCGCAAGCCCGACGGTGACGGCGACGCAGAGCTGCCGGTCATGGTTTCACCCAAGCCTGCCCCGCCGCCACCCCCCCGCGCCGCGATGGGAAGCGCTCCGGCAAAACCTGCGGCGCCAAGTCCGGCCGCGAAGCCCCTCGCGGCGGGTCCAGCGGCTGCGCCCGTCAAGCCCGCGGTACCCGCATCTCCCGTGATGCCTGCCAGGCCTGCGCCTGTCGCGAGTCCAGCCGGTCTGCCCGCGAGGCCCGTTGTCGCGAGTCCAGCCGGTCTGCCGGCGAGGCCCGTTGTCGCGGGTCCAGCCGGTCTGCCCGCGAGGCCTGCTGCGGCCAGTCCAGCTGCTGCACCCGCGCGACCTGCACCTGTCGGAGCGGCCGCCGCAGCATCCGCGGATCTTCCAGCTGCGGTCGGAACAGGGATTGCGCGACCCCCCGGGGTGCCGGGTGCGGGTCCGCCACGTCCTCCGACGGTTTCCGGCGGAGGAGCGGCCGGCCGGCCACCGGCCGTGCCCGCAGCGGCTCCCAAGCCGCCCATCGCTGCTGGTGCGGTCGCGCCGGCACGAGTTCCACTCGCATCCGCGCCCCGCGCGCCCGCTGCGCCTTCTCCAGGGGGTGGTGGAGCGCCGCGCGCCCCGGCCATCGCAGCGCCGCCAGCATCACTACGCGACGAGGATTTCACCGCTGAGGATGACGAAGCCGATTTGCCGGCAGCCCTCGGCGGGTCTGTGCAGGTTCCCAAATCCCCGCTGAAACCGACCGGTGTGGGACTGAGCGCCCCTGCGCCGAAACCACCCGGTGCCACGGCGTCGCCGGTGCGAGCTCCCGCAGTCCCGTTCGCACCGAAAGCAGGACTGGGGACCAGCAACGCGGCCGTTCTCGGCGAGATCGATCTGCCGTCCCCAACGGCAGGCAAGGTCTCCACGCCGCGACCTGCCCCGTTCTCGCTGAGCTCCGCACCGCCCCGCACCGGCGCGAAGGCGACGCGCGCCGCGATCGGTGAAGACGAGGATCTGCCCGCGGTCCTCTCGGGAGGAAAGGTGGCGTCGTCGGGTCCTCCCGCCGGACTTCCCGCGCGCGCCCTCGATCGCACACCTGCCTCCGATCTCCCCGCGGTGGTCGGCGCCGGACTTCCGTCGCCTGCCGTGGATCTGCCCGCGTCGACGGCGGGGAATCCCGCACCGACCGCGGGACTTCCCGCCGCCGCCAAGTCGCGTTCGGCCAAGCTCCCGTTCGGTGAGATCGATCTCCCGCTTCTCAGCCCCGAGCCTCCGGTGCTCTCTGCGCCGCTGCCGAGCCCGCGCCCCCCTTCGGCCGCGCCTCCCCGCAAGACATCTTTGCCCCCGTTCTCGCTGGGATCGGAACCGCCCGCTGAAGTCTCGGAGGAAGACCTGCTCGAGGGCTCGTTTCCTCCGGGTCCAGCGGCGGGGAGCGTTCAGCGTGGTGCAGGAGGAGGCATTACGTTCGGCGAGCTCGATCTCGGCGGGGGTGACGACCTCGGCGAAGCGCTGCTCGGCGAGTCGTCGGCACGTTCGGGCTCGGTTCCTCCGCTCGGTTCACCCCAACCGGGAAAAATGGCCTCGGGTCCGCCCGGAGCCGCGCGCAAATCCGATCCGGGTGTGCCGCCGCCCGAGGACGACATGGAGTTTGGTGGCATCCCGCAGGCCGCAGAGGGCGGAGGCGGGGGGCTGCCGGGGATGGTGTCGCTACCGAGCCCGGCGCGCGCCAGGCCGGACGAAGCGGCGGCCACGCCGAAGAAACCGTCGCGTACGGGCCGCGTGGTGGCGGGACTCCTGGCCCTGACGATGCTGGGCGGCGCCTCGCTCGAAGTGGTCACGCCCTTCGGCGCCTTCGGCCGGCATGCGCTGGTCGACCTGCTCAACCGCGACAAGCTCGCGGCGCTGCAGGTATCGACCGTCGACGACGCGCGCCGCCTCTTGGCCACGGACACGTTCGGGGACGCCAACAAGGCGCTGGCCCAGATCGACGCCGCTCATACCGCGACGCCGCGGCTCAGCGCCCTTCTCGCCTATGGCGCATTCGCCGGCTACATCGTCGAGCTGCGCTACGGCCGCAGCTCGTACATCGATGCGCACGCCAAGCAGCAGCTTTCGCAGGTTCCGCCCGACGTCTCCAACCTCTACGCCGACCTCGCGCGTGCCGCCGAGGCGGCCATCGAGTCACAGCTGCCGCGCGCCAAGCAGATCGTCGAATCGCTGGCGCAGCGCGAACAGCAGAACCTCGACGTCGCCATGCTGGCCGGCGAAGTCGATCTGCTCGTGAAAGAGCCGCAAAAGGCGCTGGAGAGCTTCGGCCGGGCAGCGTCGCTCGATGGCGGCGCAGCCCGCAGCGCCTTCGGAGTGGCGCGCGCGCAGGCCGCGCTCGCCAAACAAGAGGCATCCAACGCAGAAGCAGAGAAGGTGCTCAAGCAGTCCCCCCATCACGTCGGCGCACGTCTCTTGTTGGCGCGCTCGTCCTGGAACACGACGCGTGACGAAGCGACGACACGCGCCCTTCTTGCGGAAATCATCTCCGCCGGACCGACCCGTGACGCCGCCAGTCCCGTCGAGCTGGTGGAAGCGCTGACCGCCATGGCCCGCGTGCACATGGCGCGTTCGCGCTTGACCCAGGCCGAGTCCACGCTCGGCGAGGCCCTCAAGATCGACCCCAAGGCCGGTCCCGCGCTGGCCGGCATGGGGGAGCTGCTCTATCGCGAGGGGCGCTACACCGACGCTCTTGCTCGCTTCGAAGCTGGCGTGCAAGCCGATCCCGAAGGTGTCGCCGCCAAGATCGGCGCCGCCAAAACCAAGATCGCCCTCGAGCGTCTGCAAGAAGCCAAAGAACAGCTGAAGAAGCTGCGCGACGCGCGACCGACCGACATCGAGGTCGTCTACTGGCTCGGTCGCGCGGAAGAAGCGCTCGGCGACAAGACCGCTGCCGAACGGGACTACGGCGAAGCCATCACCCACGGCCCGAGCAAGCCCGAGGTGGTGCAAGCCTATGTCGCGCTGTCGCAGCTTCTGGCGAGCCAGGGGCGTCCTGCCGACGCGCGCGCCAAGCTAACCGAAGCGAAGGCAGCGCTTCCGCCGTCCGCCGCCATCTACCACGCCATCGGCGACGTCGAGCTCATCTCCGGCCGTTATGACGAAGCGCGCGAGGAGTACGAAGCCGCGCTGCAGAGCGACTCCGAGGATATCGCCTCGCGTTTCAAGCTCGGCGTCACCTTCCGCCGCATGAACAAGTTCGACGAAGCGCAGGCCGAGTTCGACAAGGTGGCGGAGCAAGACAAGGAGTACCCCGGTCTCGCCCTGGAACGGGGACTGCTTTTCGAGGCAAGCAACCGCACCCGCGAGGCCCTCGCGTTCTACCAACAAGCTCTCGCCAAGGCGCCCGACGATCCCGACATGATGCTGCGGGTCGGTTCCGCCGAGGTGGTCGCCGGCCAGGCCAGCCAGGCGGAAGAGGTGCTGCGCAAGGTCATCGGCAAGCGCCCCAATTCCGCGGAGGTGAACCACTACCTCGGTCGCGCGCTCCTCCTCAAGGGCACGAACCTCGCCGAAGCCCTTCGCTACTTGAAACGCGCGGTCGAGGTCGATCCCAACCGCGCCGAATATCATCTCTACGTCGGATGGGCCGCCAACGAAGCCGGACAACCGGCGGTGGCACAGGACGAGCTGACCAAGGCCCTCGGTCTCGACAAGGGTCTCGCCGACGCCTACTGGCAGATCGGCGTCATGCAGCGCAAGCAAGGCGCCGTCATCGACGCCATGAAGAACCTGCAAAAAGCGCTGGAGCTTCGCCCTTCGCGCTTCGAAGCGTTCGCCACGCTGGCGGAGTGTTACGAGGACGAGAACAAGATCGGCGAAGCCATTCTCTCTTGGCGCAAAGCCATCGCTGCCGACGGCAGCCGCCCCGAGTGGCACTATCGTCTGGGCAAGCTCCTCGGGCGCGCCGGCGAAACCGAGCTCCGCGAGGCGGTCACCCTGAGCGAAGCGCGCGAGATACGGCCGGCGTGGCTCTCGCAAGCCTACTTCGAGCTCGCGGAGGGCGAGCGCATGACGGGAAAGCGCGCCGACGCCATCCAGCACTATCGAAAGTTCATCGCCCTCGCCAAGGTCGACTCGCCGTACCGCGGCGAAGCGATGAAATGGCTCGCCGCCTACGGCGCGCCTTACGATCCCGGCGCCCCCTGACGCTTCCAAAAACTTGGCCCCCTCCTCCCGGGTCACGCTAGGCGTGACGATGAGGAAAGGAGCGATCGCGTCATGAAAATACGCCGACCTCAGGTCGTGCTCATCGCCTTTGCCGTTGCCTCGTGGTTCGGAGCTGTCCTCGAGCTCGGTGCCGCGTCGGGATGCAGCGGCCACGATTGTCGGGAGCACGGCAGCAGCGTGCGGGGGCCCGGTAGCGCGCCGTAGCCCGGCGAAAGATCTCCTCCTGCGCCGTCGACGACGCCGGTGATCCGCCTCGACACGCTCTCTGAACGCCGTCAGAGTTCCACCCGTGAACGAATCGGAAATTCTCCGTCAATCCGCCCTCCAGCAAGGCGCGATGATTCGGGCCGGTCAGCTTTCCTCCGAGGAGCTGACCGCTCTCTACCTCCGCCGTATCGAACAGTTCGACGACAAGATCCACGCCTTCGTCGAGGTGAACGTGGAGGAAGCGCTGCGGGCGGCGCGCAAAGCCGATCGCGCGCGCTCCCCCGACGGTGCGTTGTTTTACGGCGTGCCCACCGCCATCAAAGATTTGAACGCCGTCCGCGGCACCTTCATGCGCATGGGCTCACGCGCGTTTCCGCGTCTTCTGACGCCCGCCGACGATCTCGTCGTCGCTCGGATCCGGCGCGCGGGTTTCATCATCGTCGGCAAGACGGCGACCTCCGAGCTCGGCGCGCTCCCCGTCACCGAGCCCGACATCCACCCCCCGAGCCGCAACCCCTGGGACCTCGGCGTCACGCCGGGCGGCTCGAGCGGGGGCGCCGGTGCGGCCCTCGCCGCTGATCTCATCCCCATCGCCCAGGGGAGCGACGGCGGCGGCTCGGTTCGCATTCCGGCCTCTTTCTGCGGCGTCGTCGGCTTCAAGCCGTCGCGCGGCGTCGTCGAAAATCCCTTCGGCATGGATCCGCCCGACATCGTCTGGACCTGCGGACCGATGGGGCGATCGGTCGAAGACGCAGCTGCGTTGCTCGACGTCATGGCCAAAGCGTCCCCCGTTCCTTCGGCAGCCCTCGACCCTCCACCGGGCGCCCACTTGACCTTCCTCGAGCTCTGTCGTCGCCAGGTCCGGCCCTTGCGCATTCGCGTCGCCACCGATGTTCACATCGTCGCGACGACCGACGAAATTCGCGCGGCCACCGAGCACGCGGCCAACCTTCTTTCCGAACTCGGCCACCGCATCGAGCCGCAGCCCGCACTCTCCGGCGTCGAGATCGACGAGTTTCTCCCCATTTGGCAAGAGCTCGTGGCCGCGGTTCCGGTGTCCGACTGGTCGCTCACCCAGCCGCTCACGCGCTGGCTCGCCGAGGAAGGCAAAAAGCTCCAGCGAAGGGACGTGGCCGCGAGCATCGCCTCCCTCACCGATCGGATCCTCGCCATCTTCGGCGACGTCGACATGTGGCTCACGCCAACGGTTGCGGTTCCCCCTTTCCCCATCGGCACGCTCAAAGACATGGCGCCCCTCGCCACGTTCCGTCGCGCCGCCGAGCTCGGCGCGTTCACGGGACCCTTCAATGTCTCCGGTCAACCGGCCATCAGCATTCCCGCGGCGCGGAGCCCCGCCGGCCATCCGATCGGCGTTCAACTCATCGGCAAACGCGGCGACGACGCGACGGTGCTCGCGCTAGGCCGCGCGCTCGAAGAGCGCCTCGGATGGCGACTGCATGCTTACGGGTAACATCCCGTGAAATGTGGGTCGTTCCTCAAAATGTGTACTGAACATTCGCGTTGAAAAGGCCGATCCACTGCGAGTATTTGCCGCCGCCGTCGGGGCGTGCCGTCGGCTTAACGGATTGGGTGAGCTCGCTCTTGCCCGTATTGTCGCGACTCAAATACTGGATGTGGGTGTACGAGCCGGCGACGAAGAGCGACGGGAGAATGCCAAAGCGCGCACCGAGCGCGGCCGAAATGTTGTTC
>DATHES010000019.1:0-35270 GCA_035318465.1 Polyangiaceae bacterium | reverse complement strand
TGTCGGCTCATCACGTCGGCATCTCAAAGATCGGAGAGGTAATGAACGCCGGTCATCGACTCCGACACCGCCCAGAGTCTTTTTCCTACCCCAATGTCATTAGCAACAGGATTGACACGGGCTTTACTCGGTCGACCGCCGATTTCAAGAAACCCGCCGGGGCCATAATATTCACCACCGCTCACAGGGTCGGCGCTGGCAGCGAGAATGATGGGGCGGGCAGCATCGACTGCTGAAGGTACCAGCGGCGTCACCTTTTCCTGTAGCCACTTGCTGAAGGCGTTCTTGGGAGCAAGCGCTTCGCTTTTTTTGTGGATTTCCGTCGCCGCGAACCCCGGGTGTGCGGCCAGCGCCGTGATATTGCTGCTCATCTTACGAAGACATCTGCTGAGCTGCATCGTGAAGCTGAGCATCGCCAGCTTGCTTCTCGCATAAGCTTTCCACTGATCATAGGGCGTTTGTTCCCAGTTCAGGTCGTTGATGTCCAGCGTACCGAAGCGATGCGCGAGGCTGCCGACATTGACGATACGCGCCGGTCGTTCACGGCGAAACAACGGTAATAACATGCCAGTCAGCGCAAACGCTCCCAGGTAGTTGGTGGCAAGCTGTAACTCGTGACCAGCATCGTTTCGCGTCAACGGTATAGCGACGATACCTGCGTTGTTGATCAGGATATCCAACGATCCGACCTGGTGCGAAAAATGCGCGCTGAACTCACGCACCGAATCGAGATCGGAGACATCCAGTCGCAATAACAGCACATCCGCGCCAGGTACTCTTTCCAAAATCTGATTGAGCGCAGCTTGCCCCTTCTCCAGATTTCTACATGCCATGACTACCTTCGCGCCATCGCCCGCCAACTTCAACGCAGTCTGAAATCCGAGACCGGCGTTGGCTCCGGTGACCACCACGTGTTTCACGATGTACACTTTCGTCGCTGGCGCGCGCCGCTGACCATGGACCTACGAGGCCAATTGCTGTTTGAAAAAGGCCAGTGTGCGCGGTGAGCTCCGCCCCAGATCCCGCACGCGATCATGCGTGAGTCTCGGCCCCAAGGCACTAACGCGGTTCCGCTGAGATTTCACCGCAGAGCTGACTCGACAACATCTTCGCAGCGGAAAGCAGGGCCTTTTGGAGCGCAGGGAGCGTTGCTCGTCTCATACCGCTGCCGACGCCGATGGCGACGAGTGCATGACTCAGCGTCGCCCGCGTCTTCCAGACGGGGGCTGCGATCACCGTCACGCCCGAGATGTAGTTGCCTTCGTCGACGGCAAACCCTTGGAGGCGCGTCTGACGGATCTGCGTTTTCCATTCATCCAATGTCGGGGGCTCGTCCCAGCGAAGCGTCTTGAACCGCGCTTCCAGCTCGGCTTCGGAGTGTTTGCCGAATGCCGCGATGCACCGGCCCGTCGCGCTGATGGTCGCCGGAAAGCGACTGCCGATTTGGGCGCTGAGCTGAAAGTTGGGCCCTGCCTGAGAGGCTGCCACGACGACGATATGGTCGAGGCCGACGATATGCACGCCGAGCGCCGTCACGTCGAAGGGCTGGCTAATGCGATCCAAGATTGGCTGGACCAGATCGTTGAACCGGTTACGCCTGAGCCAGTGATGCGCGAGCGTGAGAACGCCCGCCTCGAGAGAATACCGTTTGGTATCGGGATCGAAGGAAACGAACTCCTCGGCGACCAGGGCCCTCAGCACGTAGAGGCAGCTGCTCGGCACCAGGCCGAGTTCCCGCGCGATGGATTGCAGGCCGAGCGGCATATCGCTCTTCCCGAGCAGGCGCAAAACCGCAGCCGCACGTGAAATGGCGGGTGCTTTGCTTGCTTCGACCGCCTTCGCAAGCTGGCGGGCAGCTTGCGGGGCACGCCGTCGTTGGTTGGTCATCGACACGCTCGTCGTGGCGGTCGCGTAGCAAGGAACGGACGACCAGTGACGCGGCTCAATATACGGAACAAACTGCCACTTGCAACGGTAGCCTCTGGCAGCACGGCGGCGCGTCTCAGTGCTGGCTCTCCGGCGTGCGTACGACGAGGCCATCCAGTGCGGGCGTGACCTTGATCTGACAAGAGAGCCGCACGCCCGGCGTCGTGTCGCCGGAATACTCGATCATGGATTGCTCCATTGCCGACGGCGGCCCCAATTTTTTCTGCCACGCGTCGCTCACGTAGATGCGGCAGGTGCCGCAGGCGCACGTCCCGCCGCAATCTGCGGCGATACCTGGCACATTGTTCTTCACCGCGGTTTCCATCACGGTTTGGCCGGGCTTTGCGTCGATGACGTGCTCCGCACCGCTCGCCTCGACGTAGGTGATCTTCGCCATCGAATCCTCGCTACATGTACCAGCCGCCATTCACACCGATCTGCTGGCCGGTGATGAAGCCCGCGTCGTCGGAGCAAAGAAACGCACACGCGGCCGCTACCTCTTCTGGAGTGCCGGCTCTGCGCACGGGTGTAAGGTTGGCGATGATCTCGATGCCAGGGAAATGGCCGGCCTCGGTGGCCTGTGTGACCATGGGTGTGTCGATGATCGACGGTGGAATCGTGTTGACGGTGATCCCGCTAGGGGCAAACTCGTACGACAGCGCCTTGGTGAGGGCGATCACGCCGCCTTTGGAGGCCACATAGTGGGCGCGGTTCGGTGCACCTGATTGTGCGCTGGAGCTGGAGATGGTGACGATCCGTCCCCAACCAGCGGCGATCATGTCGGAGATCGCAGCCTGCAGGCAGTTGAATGTGCCGGTCAGATTGATCGCCAGGACACGATTCCAGCTCTCGAGGGATATGTCGGTAAAGGAGTCGTTGGCGTCCACGCCGGCGCTGGTGACGGCGATCGCGATCGGTCCGAGCTCAGCGCGCACCGCGGTCATCGCCGCATCGACCTGGCTGCGGTCCGTGACATCCACGATGTGGATGGAAACACGGCACCTCTCGTCGCGGAGCGCTTTGGCCGCATGCTTGAGCAGGTCGCCCTGACGATCGAACATGGCGACCGGGTGCCCACGCGTGGCGAGGGAGCGCGCTATGGCGAGTCCAATCCCTGAAGCGGCTCCGGTTACGATGGCGACCCGACTCGCTGCCCGTGCCGCCGGATCTTGCTTGCTCGCTGTGTTGCTCACGGCTGTCTCCTATCAGTGATGGTCGAACGGACAGCTCAGCCCGCAGGAGTGAATTCGAGGTGGAGCTCACGCAGCCCACGCAGAAGAAAGGTCGGCTCGTACTCGAAGCGTCGGCTGCCTTTGCGCCCGTGCTTCTTTTCGTCGAGGCGAATCTCCGAGGTGCGGCTGAACAGACGCTCCAGACTGACCTTCGCTTCGGCACGCGCGAGCGGCGCGCCTACACAGGCGTGAATCCCGCGGCCGAACGCCAAATGGTCGCGAACATTCTTGCGGCCGAGCAAAAAGTCGTTCGGCCGTTCGAAGTGGCGCGGGTCGCGGTTCACCGCCCCCAAGAGCGTCATCACCGTCGTGCCGGGCTCGACCTCGAGATTGCCGATCTTCGCCGCAACACGCGCGAGCCGGAAGTCACTTTTCACCGGTCCCTCCAAGCGAAGTACCTCTTCCAGGAAATCCGGAATGCGATCTCGCTGTTTGCGCAGTGTTTGCTGAAGCTCGAGGTCCTCCACCAAGAAACGAAGCGCGGCGGCGAGTAGACGAACGGTCGTGTCCTGACCTGCCCCGAAAAGAAAGGCCGCGATGGTGACGAGATCGATGAGGGATGGAGCGCTTCCGTCGGGATATTTTGCCAGCGCTAGCTGCGTCAGTACATCCGCGCGGGGCTCGTTCTGCCGCTCGCTGAGATAGTTGAAAAACCACATGCCAATCTGCTCGAGGGGATTGTTGCCTGCTTGGAGGCTACTTCCGTCGATTTGCCCCGGTGTCGAACCGATCAGCTTGCGGAACTCGGCGTGATCCGCCTCCGGCACGCCGAGGAGGTCCGCGATGACCAAGGTCGCGTAGGGCTGGGCGTAATCAGCCACCGCATTGAAAGAGCCTTTGCCGAAAAATTCGTCGATCTGACGATCGGCGAGGCGCCACATGAACTCCTCGTTCTCCTTGAGACGCTTGGGCGTGATCATGCCCATGAGCAGGCCCCTCGTTTTCGCGTGCGAGGGCGGGTCCTGGCAGACGATCAACGCGCCGTACGGGACCGTGCTCCGGTACTCCTCGATTTGGGTACTCAGATCCCGTTCGCTGCCGACCTTGAACGGAAGTCCGAAGGGGCCTGTAGCTGCGTTCACTGCGGAGTAGTGCTCGTCGTCGCGATAAACGGCGAGTGCTTCGTCGTATCCCACGACGGCCACCACCGGATGTCGGGACAGCGCCACTGCGGGCCCTTGCCTACGCAAGTGCTCGAAATATGGGTGCGGATCGTTGATCAGCGAGGCGTCGGTAAAAAAGTCGACGGCGTCGAAGCTGCTCATGTTGGTCGCTCCGTATCCTTGGACTTGGCCCAGATCGAGACGCTGTTCACTCGATTAGCAAACCCAAGCAGCACCCGTCAACATGAAATGTTGGTCACTTGATTAGCGAGCGAGTTGGAGCCGTTCCTGCGCAACCGAACGACGGTCGGGACTCCAAGCTCAGCGTCTTGTTTTGCGAGCTTTCGGCTCGGCAGCGGTTCGACCACGCGCTGGCGGCTGGGCCCGAATCATCGTGATCACCGGCCCATACGGCTCGGCGCTTTCCTCGAAGTAGCGAGTGCAAGCCTCGACAAAAGCAAGCGTTGGCGCATGTCCCTTCGAGATGCCGAGCGCGCGTTCCTGCACGAGACCGCGGGCCAGGCTGGTCAGCAGAAGCGTGACGACGAGCGGCGGAATTTGCGGCTCGATACCGCGTTGTTCGAACAGGCGGGTCAACCCCTTGACCTCCAAGCGCCGGCATTGCTCTTCATGGCGTGCGATCTCCGCTTGCACCATCTTGCGATGATTGGATAGCGCCACGAACTCCATCGTCAGCGCGGTGCGCGAGGGATCGCTGTTGAGATTCCACAGCGCCCGAATCGGCTGCTCGGATTTCAGCGCCGCGTCCAGGCGATCGAGACCTTCTTCGGCCATACGGCGGAAGACGGCCAAAAAGAGGTCATCCATGGTGCGGAAATAATAATAGAAAAGCGACTGTTTCATGCCTGCCGCAGACGCGAGCCGCCTAGAGGTGACCGCGGCATAGCCCTGCTCGATCATCAACCGTTCAGCCGCATCGAGCAACTGCGCCCGAACGGTCGAATCCTCCGCTCCAATCCTTCGACTCGACTTCATCAATTCTCTCCGTACGGTGCACGTTGGTGGACGCCGACCAAGCATCGCCTGCGGATTCGGTAGCGTCGCCCCCGCTCCTTAGCTGGTTCTCCGGCCTCGGCTGTGGAACGCAGGGGCACTTCGAGACGGATCACGACCACCGGAGTTACCACGGCAGGCCAGCCTACGACAGGTTCGCGAACCCGCATCCGGTAGGGCGCCGTGAGCTGCGCCGCGACGCCCTACTTGAGGTGGCGGATTGAGGTGGTGGACGAGGTCCCCTCGCCGAGCTGGAAAACTCCCCACGAAGGATGGCAGGCGCCTTTGCCCGCTTCCACCGCGGCCCGGCGATTCAATATATAGAATGGCATTCTATATTTACAATCCGTTGTCTCCGTGGAATGACTTGGTCGTTCGATGGCGAAGCTGACCGAATACACGCGCTACGCCGATGCCCAAACGCATGCCGATTCAAAGGCGTTGTGGGAGCTATTCGCTGGCAGCCGCGAATACCTCAACATCGCGCACGAATGCATGGTCCGCCACGCGGATGGATCGGGACGCATCGCCGTGCGCATTGCGCATTCTGGCGGAACGAATGAGGCATTGAGTTTCGACGACATCGCCGCGGGATCTGCGCGCGTCGCACATTGGCTGGAGAAGAACGGCATCGGGCCCGGCGATCGCATCGCCTTCATGCTCGAGCCGTCGCTGCCCTTTTACGTAAGCCTATTTGGGGCAATGATGATCGGGGCCATCAGCGTGCCGCTGTTCACGCTGTTCGGGCTCGACGGACTTCGGTTGCGAGTCGATGACTGCAAGCCGAAGCTGCTGATCACGAACTCGGAAAAGGCGGAGATCGCCAGAGGTGTCGAAGGCGTTCGTGTCGTCGTCGCCGACGCGTCTCTCCTCGACGAGATGGCGGATTTTCCGAGCGTCTACGAGACGGCGACACGCGCCGACGATCTGGCCGTGTTCCAGTACACGTCGGGCACCACACGTGAATTGCCGGCGGCAGTGAAGCACTCGCACCGCGCGCTGGTGACGCTCATGTTTGCGGCGCTCTACGGGACGGGAATCCGGCCGGGAGACGAGTTTTTTTGTCCTTCCTCGCCGGCATGGGGCCATGGCCTTTGGCACGGCACGCTGGCGCCGCTGGCGCTCGGGGTCACGACGGGCACTTTCGCCGGCCGCTTCGATGCAGTGCGGCTGATGAAGGCGCTCCAGGACTACGAGATCACGAACCTGTCGGCGGCAGCCACGCACTACAGAATGATGAAGAATTCGGAGAAGGCGAAGGATTTCGCCTTCTCCATCAAGAAGCTGTCTTACACCGGAGAACCGATCGATCCCGCGACGCTGGAGTTCATCGATAGGACATTCGGTGTGCCGGCGTGCAGCATGTATGGCACCACGGAGATCGGAGTGGTGCTGGTGAACTATCCTGGCGCGAACGACTATCCCGTCAAACCAGGCTCGCTCGGAAAGCCGGTACCGGGCCAAAAGCTCCGGGTGCAAAGGCCGGACGGCACCCCGGCGCAGCCGGGCGTGGTCGGCGAGCTCATGCTGTGGCGCCGCAATGCCTGGGAGACCACCAAGGACCTCGCCCGTATCGACGGCGACGGATACTTCTATCACGCCGGACGGGCCGACGACGTGATCATCTCCGCTGGCTGGACAATGAGCGCGGTCGAGATTGAAAACACGATGCTCAAACATCCTGCTGTCAAGCAGGCCGCGGTCATCGCCGTACCGGATGTGACGCGAGGTCAGGTCGCCAAAGCATTCGTCGTAACCGACCGTTCGCCGAGCGCAGACTTTGCCACGGAGCTCCAGACCTTCACACGCGAACGATTGAGTCAGCATGAATTTCCGCGTCATGTCGCGTTCGTGAATGACCTCCCGAAGACGCCGGCGGGAAAGGTCAACCGCAAGGTCCTGCGCGAGCGCGAAGTCGCCGAGGCGTCCGGCAACCAACGAGTTCCAGGGAGAATGCACATGGCTGACACCTCCAGCGCCGACCGCTTCCCCAAGATCACGGAGCAAGGCCTCGATCTCCTGCGCAAGCGGATTGGGGTTTTGATCACGGATACGGTCGAGCCATGGAACCACGAGGCGACGCGCGATGGCATTCGCCACTACGCGCACGGCATCGGCGACGACAACCCGCTCTGGACCGATCCTATTTATGCCGCCGCGACGCGGTTCGCGACGATTGTGGCGCTGCCGAGCTTCCTCTTCTCGACCAGCCGCATCGTGTCTGGGTATTGCGGCGGTCTCTCCGGCGTTCATGCGATGTGGGCGGGCGCGGACTGGACGTGGCACAAGCACGTCCTGCGCGGTGACGTCATCGGCACCCAGGCCTATCTGAAGGATCTCGCCGAGCACCAGACCCGTTTTGCCGGGCGAGCCTTCCAGCAGACCTACCACACCGATTTTTTCAACCAGCACGGCGACAGGGTTGCGGAATGCGATTCTTGGGTATTCCGGACCGATCGTGACGAGGCGCGTGAGCGCGGCACGAAATACACCGATGTTCGCGGCCGTGTCGAGCCGTTTGGGGATGAAGAGCTCGCTGAATTCTACAAGCTCTACGAGACCGAGGAAATTCGCGGCGCGACGTCCCGCCATTGGGAAGACGTGCAGGAAGGTGACGCGCTCCCACGTATGATGAAAGGCCCGATGACGGTGACGGGCTTCATCGGCTATGCGCAGGGCTGGGGCGGTCTTTACATCCGCGCCAACAAGCTCGCCTGGAAGCTGCATTCGAAGCACGCGGGCCTCGGCATCAAGAATCGCTTCAACGTGCCCGATTGCCCCGAGCGCGTTCACTGGGACGAAGCCTTTGCGCTCGAGGTGGGCGCGCCGGGCGCATATGACTACGGCCCCGAGCGCTGCTCCTGGTTGACGCATCACATCACGAATTGGATGGGCGATGACGGCTTTTTGCGGAACAGCAAATGCCAGATCCGTCGCCACAATCCCGACGGTGACGTGCTCTTCATCGAAGGTATCGTGAGCCGGAAATTCATCGAAAGCGGAAAGCATCTCGTGCAAATCGAGCAGAAGGCCGAGACGCATCGCGGCGAGCTCTCCGCTTCCGGTTCAGCCGTCGTAGAATTGCCGAGTCGCTCTTCCTTTCGCTGACCCTTCGTTCGCTCGGAGATACTCCCAGCTGGGCGGGCGCCATCGATTCACATCCGTCGCGAGAACCTCAACCCATGCGTGGCACGATGTTGGGAAGCTCCGCAGTCGTGCGAATCCCCGGGGGCGCCGCGCAAACGTACGGCACCGCATTGATGACCCGATTGGCAGTGATCGCAGCCATGGCTGCAGAGACGCGCTCGGGCGCGACGGGAAACGCGATACTCACATCGAGGGGCGTCTCGCCCTCGATGAGAACCCGCCATCCGCTCTTGCGCAGATCCCAGTCTTTGTCGATGTCTTGCGTGCAGTACCAGTTGATGCGGTAGCGGATTTTGGGGTTACCGTTGCGCATGGCCGAGATGGTGATGCGCTGCGCTGCGACCGTGCCTTGCTCGATGGGTGTGCCACCCGGCAAGGGAAAGCGCTGCTGGGCATTCGCGGTCTCGCCGGACAGGTCGATGCGATCGATCGTCAGATGGAGCGCTTTCGCAATCATATTCACCGATTGGATGAATCCGTGACCTACGTGGGCCAAGAGGTGCGGGTTGAATTCCTTTCCACTTGTGCGGCCGAATCCCATGCCCTGCGTGATCTGGATATCCGGGCAGCTCGCTGGGAGGTCCGCATACTCGTCGATGGTCATGCAATCCATGCGGCGTGACATGGATGCCAGCACCAACGGCAGAGCTTCAGAGCTGAACCCCGGGCTTGCGCCGGTTGCATGAATGGAGGCACCACCTTTGAGACACGCGGCTTCGGCGCGGCGGCGCACTTCTGGATCCATGCGCTCCGGTTCGAGATAGTCCACGCGCGAGGTGGCGATGTTGATGCCTGCTTCGAGGAAGCGGCACACATCATCGACGTTCGGCCCTTCCTGCATCGCAACGATGCAGTCCGGTTTCAGAGCGATGATCTCGCCAATGATGCGCGTTGCCTTTACCCCCGTGGGCGGGAGGCCGCACAGTTCGCCAGCGTCGCGTCCTTCTTTGCCTGCAGAATGGACATACACGCCCACGAGATCCATCTGAGGGCTGCGGATCAGCTCTCGCAGACTGGCCTCGCCAATTCTTCCCGTTGCCCACTGCACGACCCGGTATTTCTGGTTTGGATCGGGAACCCCTAGCGATTTCAAAGTTGTACTCATTGGACGCGCGCTTCTAAATCGGGTGGCGGTGCGAACCCCCGGAGCCGGGCCGTGATGCACGCTTCCGCCGACGATCTTGCGGCGGCTACTCCCTTGCAGATTTCACGCTTCCCGCCGGTGAAGGCTCGGCTGCAGCTAGTTCCGCGTTCGGTTCAGCGGTCTACTGCCGAGGCGTGATCGACACATAACAGACGCGTCGGCGCGCCGTGCGGCCAAACTTTGATGGAAAAGGGCCAAAGTTGTGCCGTTCTCGCCAGGAGGGGCAGCATGAGCGGCTGCTCGCATCTTCGTCGCGTGCTCGTTATCGGCAATCGCGGCGTCTGCGCAGGGCCAATCACTTGCCGACAGGAGCCAAAGCGCCAGCGGGGGCTGTTCACGGCGACCGAAAGCTGGCATCTCCGCCTCTCGGCCGCAATCGATCGGAGCTGAACGAATGGAACACGTTTCATGTTCGCGCGCTTGGATGATGCGGCTTCTGGTAGCCACTTCAGTATGACCTCCATCGAGCACGGTACCAAAACTCACATCATGGTCGAAGTTCACGCCGATCCCAAAGGGTCGATCGCCAAATGGATCGTCAACACGTTCCAGACGACCTGGCCTCGCAACACGATCACTCGGCTTCGCGTGCAAGCGGCCAAGCCTGACGTCCAGGACCATCCCCGACTCAAAGCCGAGCTGACCAAGACGGGCTACCTCAACTAGCTACTCCTCGCTGGCCTCTTGGCCACCAGGGAGCAGGATCGGCTGTACGACGGGAAATCATGAGCACGACAAGACGGCCTTCGCGACAATGCGCTAACGGCGATGAGATTTCCACGAGGCGTGTCCGATGCTGCCGACTACCGGCCGCTCATTTGTCTCGCCGCCGGCCCACGCGAGCGTCGAGATCTCGAAATTTTTCAGGGCGCAGCGTTCCATGCAGCGTCAACCGCAATACTTCGCGCGTAAACCGCTTCACCATCTGTTGGCGTTCTTTCGCGCTGCGTGCGTGCGCACGAGCCCATACCGGCCAGATGAAATGGCCGGCGAGGAAAAGAACCGAGAGAACCTCGAGATCCATTCCGGGCTGGGCCGACGGGGTCTTCGCAAACCGCGCGAAGCTCGACGCGTATTGCCGCCAGAATGGATCGTCGGAGGGGCGGCTCGAGCTCAAAACCTCGAACAGCCAGATACGGCCGAGCGCCGGGTTCTCCATGGCGAAGGCGGCGAGGTGCTCGTTCACCGCCTCGATGTCGTGGCCTTTCACCGGCCGGTCGTGCGCGTGGGCCGGGTCGCCGAATACCGCGCGATACAGCTTGTCGCTGACCCACGCCGCCGTGGCTTCGATCAGCTGTTCGCGGGTCTGGAAATGCTGGTACGCCGTACCGCGATTGACGCCGGCACGCTGGGCGACCTGGGCGACGCTCAGCCCCTCCTTGCCATCCCGCGCCAGCACCTCGCGCGCTGCCTCGAGGATTGCTTCACGCGTGCGCTTCGGATCGCGTTTCCTGCGGGCCCGTTCTTCTCTCATGTCTCCCTGTTCATTCGACCAGCCGACGTACCGGCTCACGTGCGCCGGGGCATGACTAAATCATATTCAGGGCATGGCGGGCGCTGGAAATCGCCAGGCGTCCACACAGCGCAAGGGTGGAGCCCTGTCGCATCCGGCCACCGCCCGCTCGTGCCCGTTCGGAGCGGGGCGCCGGGACGTCGCCCATTCGCAGACGCAACGCCCGTTCCCGTTCGATCGGATAATCAACATCAGTGTTGACTAGTAAATCCTTTCTGGGTGGTTTTCCCACAACGAGCCGACGGCCGTAGGGTAAGGTATGCCGAACCAGTTCCCGCCGCGCGTTTCTCCACTGCTGCCGCCCGAATGGGACGCGGACATGGAGGACGCGGTCAGCGCCTTCCCGAGCGCGCGCGATTTCGTCCTGTCGCGCTACCTTGCCGGCGGTGCGCGCGGGATGCACGGCCTCGGGGTCATCTTGCGCCATCCAGCGCTGGCGAAAGCATTCCTCACGTTCAACAACCATGTTGCAGTCGCAAGCAGCGTGTCGAAGCGCATTCGCGAGCTCTTGATCCTGCGCATCAGCTGGCTGCGGCGCTCGGAGTATGAGTTCACCCAGCACGTCGTGTTGGGCAAAAATGCGGGATTGACCGAAGCCGAGCTCGAGCGCGTCCAGCTCGGGGCGGAGGCTCCGGGCTGGGATCCGATCGACGCCGATCTGTTGCGTGCCGTGGATGAGCTCCATACCGATGCGCGAATTCAAGACGCGACCTGGACACGGCTCTCCGCGCATTTCAGCACAACGCAGCTCATGGATATCGTGTTTGCAGTCGGCTGCTACGAGGTGCTGGCCATGGTGTTCAAGACCTTTGGTGCGCAGTTGGAGCCTTCCGTGGATCCGTTGGACCCGGCAGTTCGTGCGCGCCTGCACTCGCTAGAATCGAGGTGAAAATGGATTCCACCACCCGAGGCATTCCCCTTTTCGATGAGCGGGTCGACGCCCTCACGCTGGGCGGATTTCTGCGCGAGGTATGCTCCAAATACGCCGATAAGGAGGCGCTCGTTTTTCATCCATCTTCCGGGCCCGTCATACGCCGTACGTACGCGCAGGTTTGGGAGGAGGCGTTCACGGTGGCTCGGGCATTGGTCGCACGCGGCGTTACCAAGGAGACTCGCGTCGGGCTCTTGGCCACCAACCGCCCGGAATGGATCACGGCGATGTTCGGCATCGCACTCGCTGGCGGAACTTGTGTTGCCCTGAGCACCTTCGCCAAAGGTGCGGAGCTCGAGTATCTGCTGCGCCTGGGCGATGTCTCGCTGCTGATCTTCGAGCGCTCGGTGCTCGAGCGGGATTTCGAAGCGGAGTTGATCGAGTTGTGCCCGGACCTCGCACATGCTCGAGGCACAGCGCAATCGACACGGCTGCCGTTCCTGCGACGGACTGTTTGCATTGGCGCTGCAGCCCGGGGCGGAGCCTTCGAGCTTTGGTCGGACTTTCTCGGCGGCGAGCGGCTCGCGCCTGCGCCGCTCGTCGAAGCGATCGGTGCCCAGGTCGCGCCCACCGACCGGGGGCTCGTGTTCTTCTCCTCCGGCTCGACCGCAAAGCCAAAGGCGATCGTGCATGCGCACCGCGCCGCCGCCATTCAATGCTGGCGCTGGCGCGATATTTTCGGCGTGGATCCGGACGTGCGAACGTGGACCGCGAACGGTTTTTTTTGGTCCGGCAACTTCTGCATGGCGCTCGGCACGACGTTCGCCGCGGGCGGATGCTTGATCCTGCAGAGCACCTTTGCGCCCGGCGAGAGCCTGAGGCTGATGCAGGCCGAGCGCGTCAGCTTGCCGCTCGCCTGGCCTCATCAAATGGCGGCACTGGCCCGTGATCCGGCCTACGGCGCGTTCGACCTCCACTGCCTGCGCTATGTCGGCGAGACGTCGCCGCTCCGTACGCATCCCACCGTGAATTCGAATTGGCAGGAACCGCTATCGGCCTATGGCAACACGGAGACGTTCACGCTCAGCTCCGTGCACCCGAGCGGTACGCCTCCGGCGATCGCTCACGGCAATCATGGCTTGCCCTTGCCGGGCAACATCATCCGGATCGTCGATCCAATCACCGGCAAGCTGTGCAAGCGCGGGGAAGCTGGAGAGATTGCCGTCAAAGGGCCCACGTTGATGCTCGGTTACCTCCGCGTGGCGGCGGAAGACACCTTCGATGAGGAAGGCTTCTTCCGGACCGGCGACGGCGGCTTTGTCGATGATGCCGGG
Organism: Polyangiaceae bacterium; assembly: GCA_035318465.1. Classification (GTDB taxonomy): domain Bacteria; phylum Myxococcota_A; class Polyangia; order Polyangiales; family Polyangiaceae; genus DASWDH01. The sequence continues at coordinate 21,986 of DATHES010000019.1, read as the reverse complement.
CAGCTCCATTGGCAGGGGCGGTTGAACGACATCATCAAGACCGGTGGCGCCAACGTGTCGCCGCTCGAGGTCGACGCGGTTCTCTGCGAGTGTCCGGGCGTGAAAATCGCAGCGACCGTGGGGGTGCCGCACGACACGCTCGGAGAAATCGTCGTTGCCTGCGTCGTGCCTACGGCCCGCGCCGCGGTCGACGAAGCCGAAGTGCGCGCGTTCGTGTCCAGGCGTCTCTCGAGCTACAAGGTCCCTCGGCGCGTTCTGTTCGTCGAGGAGTCGGATCTTACACTTACCGGATCGAACAAGGTGAAGACCGCGCCGCTGCGTGAACTCGCGGCGCGTCGCTTGGCGGACAGCTGATCGCGCTTACCGCTACTCCTCAACCTGACTCATGTATCCTTGGGCGCGAACAGGCTGCGCACTGCCGAGGTGTCCACCTTGAACGACGCCGTGAGTGGGAGACCGTCCACGAAGCGCCAGTCGACGGGAATATGAGTGGCGTAGACGTGATCCCGCAAGTGCCGTTCGAGCTCGCTGCTCGTGGGACGGCGTGCGCCAGGTCTGATCTGCACGGCGGCCACCGGGACTTGGCCGAGGCGCGCGTCGGCGAGGCCCACGACCGACGCCGAAGACACCGCAGGGTGCAAGAGCAAGGCGCGCTCGATGGTCTCGGGCAGCAACTTGAAGCCGCCGCGCATGATCGCGCCGTCCGCGCGGCCGCGATGAAAGAGAAACCCATCCGCGTCGATGACCGCAAGATCGGAAGTGCGGATCCAGTCCGGGCCGATGCGCGGCGCGACGACCTCCAGAATCCCTTCCTCACCGTACGCCAACTTTTCGCCTGTCTCAGCGTCGACCACGCGCAGTTCGGCACCGGCGATGGGCCGCCCCGCACTGCCGAGCTTGCTGTCGCCCCATTGGTCATGGAGCTCGGGCGTCATGGAAGTTACTGGGCCGCCGAACTCGGTCGCGCCATACGAAAGCAAAATCGGCACCTTGTATCGGGCCAAAAACGCGCGCTGGACATTTGGATCTAGCGGGGCCGCACCGCTCGCGATGCTGCGCAGGGCGGCGAGCTCTTCGGGCGGCAGATCGGCGTCGAGTACCATCTGGAAGCCGGCAGGCGGAAGACTCGCGCGCTCGGGCCGGTGCCGGCGCAGATAGTTTCGCCATGTCTCCAGGGTGAACCGTTCCACCAGCACCGCGCGGTGCCCGCGCAACAACGTGGGCAGCACGCCGGAAATGCCCGAGATGTTCCCGAGCGGGTGATAGAGAAACACGGGCGGCGCTTGGGAGTAATCCGTATCCGCGGCCCTATAGTTCTTGTCAGCGCTGACGACGTGGCGCGCGACCATGTCGTGGGTCAGTGCAAAGCGCTTGGGAGGTCCGGTCGTTCCGCTCGTCAGGATCTCGATTTGCGGCTGCGTCAGCCCGTCGACCGGACCGTGTTCTCGGGATCGCTCGAGACCGTTGACCAGTGCTGCGTCCATCGTGGTGAGCGCAATGGCCGCAGCGCCGCTGGCGCAGAGCGCGTTCCGCACTTCAGGCGAGAAATTCTCGGCATCCGCTATCACGACCGCCGGGTCGAGTCCCACGAGGTCGCGCGCGATGCCCGCGGCCGATTGAAAAGCGTAGACCATGCGGACCGTGCGGGCTCGGGCCAGCATCCCCAGAAGTGCCGCAACCGCGGACGGGCGGTTGCGCGGAACGAAGACGAGAGGAGCCTGGTCGTGGACCCCGCTCCGCTGCATCAACGCGCAGACGCGGTTGGCAACGTGTCGAATCTGGCCCCAACACACCCATTCGTCGGCGAACTCGATGGCCTGTTGTGCTGGATCGCGGCTCATGGCGCCGGCGCACATGCGGTCTAGAGTCGTGTCTTTGAGCGCCGTCATTGCGTTCATGGCGCGGCCATGAGACCGAGGGCGCCGCTGGCGACGATGAAGTACGGGACGAGCGCGGCGGCGCCCGTGTAGTCCTTGGCCAGGCGTTGGCCGAAGAACAGCATCAAGATCGCCGCAACCGAAAGCAGCGCGCCGACCGCCGCGAAACTGCGGTTTCCGGTGAGGAGCAACGTCAGGAGGCCCAACGCCGAGAACGTGCCGGCAGCGATCTCGACCGCCGTGATAGTTGCGAGCATCGGGATGACCAGGGACGCGAGCGGCGATCTCGCGAAATGTCCCGTCAGCCACGCGACGTTACCCTTGCGATCGACGATCTTGTCGATGCCTGACTGCAGAAAGAGCATGGCGAGGAAGGCGGCGACCGCGAGCCGCATCACATCGAGTGCCGAGAGCGCCCCGTTAGCGCATGGCCGAGCAAGGCAGAGTACGGATTCCAAGACGTCACCTGTGCGACCTACGCGAAAGGTTCCTCGCCTGCGAGCTTCGTGCGATGGAGCATGCGACCGCTCGCGAGGTCGTATTGTTCGGCGCGATGCAACGTCCCGGTGTTGTCCCACATCACCAGGTCGCCAACCTTCCATTGATGGCTGTAAGAGAACTGCTCGCTCGTGGCCCATTCACGCTGGCCGACGAGGATCTCGGCACTCTTCGCCGCGCTCACGCCGAGCACACGATGCGCGGTACAGCCCAAGATCAGCGATTTTCTACCTGAACGATGCTTCCATACCAGCGGCAGCTCGCGCTCGCCGATGGCCTGCATTCCCTTCAACTTGGCGAGACTCGGTTCGGGATCGTAGTAGAACACCGATGCCCAGACCGAATGCATCACGCGCAACCCGTCGAGCTCGGCCTTCTGCTCCTCCGGCAGGTTTTCGTAGGCGGCATAGGTGCTGCAAAAGCCTGTGTTGCCGCCCCAACTGGCGAGCTTTTTACTCGAGAGCAGCGAGGCGAGGATCGGCACATCGCTCATCGTGCCGTCGAGATGCCAGTAGAGCGAGCCCTTGAGATACTCGGCACTGGACGGGTTTTCCTTGGTGTCGAGTGTGACCTTGAAGATGTCGCCGCTGCGCGGCTCTGGCTGAAAAGTGCCGAGCGTCCTCGTGAACGCGATCTGTTCGTCGTCGTTGAATTGGACCTCCGGAAAGACGAGCACGCCACGCTGTTCGAGGAGATCGCGAATCTTGGCGGCCATCTCGCCGCTCAACAGCTCCTTTTTGCCGTTGAGCACGCGACTGCCGATGTTCGGCTTGATGGGTTCATGTGCAAGAAGGGGTTGGGTGGTGGCTGCGGAACGGGTCATTCGAATGCTCCAATCCGTCTTCAGAACGGCAAGTTGTAAAGTTTGACGGCGTTGGTCTCGAGGACCTTCTTGCGTACATCATGGGTGTAGCCCCCAAGCGTCTGCATGATGTGATCCTGGACGCCCGGATACAGCGAGGTGGGGTGAGGGAAGTCGGTTTCGAACAGCACCTTGTCCACGCCGAGGACGTGGAGGAGTTTCGTTGGTGCAATCGTCTCGAACCAGAAGGTCACCCAAAACTGATCGCGGAAGTACTCCCATGGACGGCGCTTCAAGATCTTGGACTTGCTCGGCAGCATTTCGTCGAATTGATGCTCGAGAGCTTCGAGAGCGAAGGGCACCCAGCCCATGCCGCTTTCGATCAAGCCGATCTTCAGTTTCGGATGTCGATCGAGCCGCCCGCTGACCATCCAATTGCCGAGCGTCGCCGCATTGCAAATGGAGAACATCGTGGCGACGACGGATAGCTTCTGCTCGAACGCGAAGCCCTCCCAGACCAACGTGTTGGGATCGATCGCCGTGTTCAAATGAAAATTGATCGGCGTGCCACGGTCAGCGCACATCTCGAGGAGCGGCGTCCAATAGTCGTCGAGATAGGATGGAATGACCTTCAGACGCTCCGGCGTGTCCGGGAGGACGAAACCCTTGATGTCCATGTCGAGGCAGCGCCTGGCCTCGGCTTCCATCGCAGTCTTGTCCCAGAGCGGCAGGTGGCCGAGCGTAAAGAGGCGCTGGCCGGAATCCTTTTGGCGCTCTGCACAGGCGTCGTTGTAAAGCTTGATGATCGTCAAGGCGAGCTCGTTATCGCCGAGCGACATGAGCGACCCCGGCTGCGTGACGCCGGAGTTCTGGTAGCAGATCTGGGCGTGGACGCCCATGTCGTCCATCGCCGCAAGCCGGGCCTTGGTGTCGTACGCACCGAGGTGGCCCTCGTCGATCGTCGGGAAGGCGAGGCGGCCGAGCAGCTTGTTGTTGTCGGCGCGGATGACGTTGCCGCCGAGAGAACCGAAGTTACGATCCCCGACGAACCAGCGGTCCACGCCGTTGACGCGGCGGACGTGGGGAACCTTGTCTTTGTATTTTGCGGGAGCACGCGAGGTGAACAGATCCGGCGATTCGGTGAGGTGCGTGTCACAATCGACGATCTTGATGCCCTTGAGCTCCGGGCGTAGGCCCTTCGAGTTCTTGGCGTAGTCCACTTCGCGGATGACGCCGCCGGCCGTGTAACCTTCATCGCTCCAATAGCGGCGCGCGGCGCTCGCGACTTCGCTCTCCTTTTCTGCCATTTTGAGTTCTCCTGATGATCTATGTGATCGCTAATGCGCGATCTTATGCGTTTGGTCGTCCTGGCGCGGGACCTGGCCAAGCGACGGACTTCGTCTCCAGGTACTGCTCGAAGCCGGCCACGCCGTTCTGCCGGCCGAGGCCGCTGTGTTTGTAACCACCGAAGGGCATGTCGGCTCCGTGCGGCGCACCGCCGTTGACGGCGACCATGCCAGCCCGAATCCGGCGCGCGACAGCTTGCGCTCGCTCGAGCGATCCAGAGTTCACCATGCCCGCAAGCCCGTAGCGGCTGTCGTTGGCGATCCGAACCGCGTCGTCGTCGTCGTCGAAAGCGATCAAGCAGAGCACCGGCCCGAAGATCTCTTCCTGGGCGATCGTCATCCTGTTGTCGACGTCGATAAACAGCGTCGGCTCGACGTAGTAGCCCTTTGAAAACTGCTGGGGCCGACCGCCGCCGAGCACGAGCTTGGCACCTTCGGAGACACCCTTGTCGATGTAGCCAAGGACACGATCGCGCTGCTTCGCGCTGATGAGAGGTCCCATCATCACGTCCGGTCGCTGCGGGTCGCCGTACGGGGCCATCTTGAGAATTCCGACCAGCCTTTCGGCGGCCTCCTTGTAGCGAACGCGAGGCACCAGCATGCGCGTCGGGATGCCGCAGCCCTGACCGGCATGGAAGCAGACGGCGAGCCCTCCCATGAGCGCGCTGTCGAAGTTGGCGTCGTCGAGCACGATGTTGGCGGACTTACCCCCGAGCTCGAGGAAGGTGCGCTTGAGCGTGGCCGCCCCTTTTTCGGCGATACGCTGCCCGACTGCAGTGGACCCGGTGAACGAGACCATGTCGACCTGCGGCGAGAGCGTCAGCGCCTCGCCGAGGAGGTGGTCCGAAGACGTGACGATGTTGACGACTCCCGGGGGAAAATCCGTCTTCTCGACGATCAGCCGACCGAGCAGCGTGGCGTTCCATGGTGTGTCGGGCGCAGGCTTGAGCACGACGGTGTTGCCGGTCGCGAGCGCCTGAGCGAGCTTGTTGATCGTCACTTCGAACGGGAAGTTCCAGGGGACGATCGCGCCCACGACGCCCACACCCTCTTTCCAGATGCGGCGTGTATTGGGTTCTCCACTATTGCCCTTCCCGTCGGGCATCTCGGTTTCCCAGGCGAACTTGTCCATCAACTCGAGCGGGTAGGGCAGCGCCGTCGCGAGCGGCACGTCGAGCTGCTGCCGGGTCGTCGTCATGCGAGGGCAACCGGCCTCGAGGATGAGCTGCTCGCGCAACTCCTCGCGTTCGGCTTGGAGCGCCCGCTGGAGTTGTGTCAGGCAGTGCTTGCGAAGCTCGCGATTGGTAGACCAATCCGTCTCGTCGAACGCGCGTCTGGCGGCAGCGATGGCTCGCTGCATGTCGTTGCGCGAACCGTCGGCGACTTCACCGATTTTGTCCTCGGTCGCAGGGTTCACGTTGTCGAACGTCGCCCCGTTGTCGGCAGGGACCAACTTGCCGTCGATGAGCATCCGCGATTCGGGCTTGACGGATGTCGCCACGGTCTTGCTTCGCTCGGGTCGCGGACCACCGCCCCCGCCGCCGACGCCGCGGAGAAAATTGACCATCATCTTGGCGGAGGGGAACGACTCGGCAATTGCCGAGCTCGTGTAACCGACGTCCGTGATCATCGTGATGCCGCTGATGGCGGCGGCTGCGTCACTGCACAAGAAAACCAGCGGTCTCGCTTGCTCGACGCTGGTGGACACCTCGACCCCAGCCTCTTTCCGGTAGTCGGCGCCGAAACCTAGCCAGCGGTCGGCATTGGCCCGCGCGAGCGGCGTGTCGGTCGGCCCGGGGAGGACGGCGTTGATTCGCACGCCTCGCTTCAAGAAGGGGAGGGCTTGCTGGGCTACGTACGCGCAGATGGCCTGCTTGCTCCACATGTAATCGGCCTTCTTGTGTTCCTTCACCCAGGCGACGGCGGCGTCGAAATCTTCGATCTTCAGGAACTCCTGCAGCAGTGGCAGCTGCGTCTCCCACCCCATTCCCGCCGCGGACGAGATGAAGCCGATCGCCGAGCCTTTCGGCAGCATGCCGTCGGCCAGCATGCGATCGATCATGTAGCGGTGACCGATGAAGTTGATCCGCTCGATGCCGGGCGTCCCGTCCGCAACGCCGGCGCAGCTGAACAAAGCGTTGACCTTGCCGCCGCACTCTTTCAGGGCCGCGTCGATAGAGCCCCTTTCGGCGAGATCGATCGAGATCGTCGTGACGCCCTTCAGAGTGATCTTCTGGCGATCCATGACGACGACTTCGGCACCGGCGTCTCGAACGACTTCGGCTGCGGCGGCGCCCATCCCGGTCGCCCCGCCTACCACCAAGGCCCGTTTACCGCGGTATCCAAATGGATCGAAGAGTGACATTTCATTCCCTCTGAGTCTGCAAACACCAACTAAACAGCGCTGCTGACCAACTGCGCCGTTCGCGGAGTCTTCACTGGAAGCTTTTCCCAGCCGCGCACGGTCGACGTGTGAGCACGAACCGCGTGGTCCCAATCGACCTCCCACTCCGGGAATCGTTTGAGCACTTCTTCGAGAACGATGCGACCTTCGAGGCGGGCCAAGGCGGCCCCGAGGCAGAAGTGAACGCCGTAGCCGAAGGCGACGTGACCATCCATCTTGCGGTGGATGTCGAACCGGCCGGCTTGCTCGAACCGTCGCTCGTCACGGTTCGCCGACGCCGTCAGCAGCAGCATGACACTGCCGGCGCGAACGGTCTGACCATGGTGCTCGACGTCCTCGGTGACGTAGCGGGCCTGAACGGGCGAGGGCGACTCATAACGCAGCAACTCCTCGATCGCGTCGGGAACGAGGTTGGGCGCCTTGACCAGCTCACGCCGCTGGTCAGGATGCTCGGCCAACACCTTACCTGCCCATCCGATGAGCCGCGTTGTCGTCTCGTTGCCGGCAGCGGCAAGCAGGTTCACGTAGCCGAGCACCTCGTCGCGGGTCAGACGACGCCGCTCGCCGTTCGCGTCCTCGAACTCGGCCCGCAGCAGCTCGGTCATGACGTCGTCGGACGGGTGCTTGGCACGCCAGTCGATGTACTCGGCGAAAACCCCGGTCTGGTTCTCGGCCAAGCGGGCCTGCATATCGGCTGGCGAGGGCCCGCTCTCTTCCAGTCGCAACCCTTGGTCGATCTGGTCGCGGATCGCTTCCTGGTCCTGCTCCGGAATGCCAAGCAGCGTTCCAATTGTCCGCATCGGCACCTGCGCCCCCAGGTCGGCGATGAAGTCGAATCCGCCGGTTCCGACCAGGTGGTCGAGGCTGCGAGCGCAGTACTCCCGCACCTTGGGTTCGAGCGCTGCGATTTTCCTGGGCGAGAAAATGCCCGTCAAGAGCCCGCGATAGAGATCATGCCGGGGTGGATCGTCGAAGATGATCGTGCCGGGCGGCATCGCCATCCCGGACTTGATCAGCTCGAGCAGCGTCCCTCTGGCAGAGCTGTACCGGCGCCAGTCCTTCGAGCAGCGCTCGACGTCGTCGAAACGACTCAAGGCGAAGAAGTCGTACTTCGCATTGAAGTACAGAGGCTGCTCGTCCCGCATTCGCTTCCAGATCGGATAGGGATCGGTGTCGATCTTGAAGTCGTACGGGTCGTAGTAAACGCCGATGTCAGTGTCAGTTGTCGTCATTGCTACGCCTCATGGCCAGCGGTTACGGAAACGATGAGTTGAAGAACGAGAAGGAGTCATTGCTACATGTGATAGGTGACGGACAGCGAGAACTCACCGGCATGTGATCCGTAAATACCAACCCCCGCGTTGTACGGCGTCGCCGTTTCCACTCGGCTTTGCAAGACGACGTAGCCGGCGGAGAGGTCGACGTTCAACCCATCGAGAACCTTGATCCCGAGGCCGCCAGTTACGAGGTGTGACAAGCCAGGAGGCGCCATCAATTGCTGGGCGTAAGCCGGATTCGTGGCTGACGTCACCAAGGCGTACCCAAGTCTCGGCCGGAACAGTTCGCTTGCCTTGAACTCCCCTCCAAGTAGAACAGCAACTGAATCCTTCCAATAGGCGGGTGTCGCGGTTGTCGACGTCACGCCGTTCTGGGTCGTGGTGGTTTCGATCTGCTTCCAGGCCTCGGCGTACATGAGGTACTTGAAATCCGCGGCGAGCAGCAGCTTGTCTTCCAGAACGGACAATGCGACGCCGGCGCGAAAGGTGTGCGGACTGGTGAAGGCCGATCGCGTATCGATCACGAGTGTCTCCCCGCTAAGCGGACTCTTGGTCGTCGTCGTCCCGGTACCCACCGCGACAACCTTGCTGCGGTAGGTCAACCCGAGCCTCAAGTTCGAGAGCGGCTTGTAAAACACGCCGGCCTGCAGTCCGGCGAAATTGAAGCCTGAAACATCGATATCGGCGGTTATCGGGTTGCTCGAGGGATCAAGAAGGACTCCTACGGGGTTATTGGCTGCCAGCGGAGCGGACACCTTCTGCACCGCGTAGTTGACACGCCACGTCAATCCCACGGACAAGTTGTCCAACACCCGCACCGATGCTGCAGTGCCGAGTTCGAGCAGCCCCTGGGACGCCTTGTTCGCGACTTCGATCTCCGGAAACTGGTCGGGGGCCGGGCGATACTTCGCAGTCGTGCCTAGACCCATCGTTGGATAGGCGGCCACGCCGACTACGACCCGATCGAACAGCCGATAGGCGCCTCCCACGAACGGCAGCAGGGCCGAGGTCATGGGAGACCTGACCGATTCGTAGGTCTGATAGGGCTGACCGGCTGGGTCGAGGTGCCGTATCGTGTATGGCGCCGTAGGTTGAGCTGCAATGAAAAAGGCGTCGGCCGTAAGCGTCAATTTGCCGATCTGGTCCAGCAACGCCGGATTGGTGGGAATGGCGGCGGCTGAGTCGAGAAAGGCAGCTCCGGTTCCGCCCATAGCTCCAGACCGCGCGTCGAAGAGACCATTGAACTCGGTGCTTGCAGAAGCCTCGTCGGCAGCAAGTAACAACAGTAGCGCTACGAATACGTGACCGCTTCTCATCGAAAAATGCCTCTCATCCGTTCGCACCACGAAAACTGAGTCAAGGCAAACAACGCTGTCCGCAGGAGACGAGGTTCATCCCCGACACCGTGATGTGTGCGCATATCGGCACCGTAAGCGGCGCGCAGGTGGCTGCAGGGTCGGCGTCGTCGCAGTCCATGAGCTTTCCTTGACCGCAGCTATAGGTGACTGGTTTGCCGTTCTGATCTGCCGCTGTCCCAATCATGCCGAGATTCGTGCAAGTCCAACCCGACGGACACGGCGGATCTGGCAAGCCTCCAGCGTCGCCCGCTGAACCTCCATCGCCTGTCGCCGTGCCTCCAGCGTCCTCGGGGACACGGACGGTTTCGACGACCCCCGGCTCGCCGCAGCCAGCCGCGCTCAAAATGATGACGCTACCGATTGCAATCAGCGTTCTGACGGTCGTCATAATTTACGTTTGCTCCATCGAACGCACAGCGTTAGAGACCTTGAAGCTCGGCAGCGGTGAGCCGCTGCCACACGCTCGAACCGCCGATTTTGAACAAGATGCGGATATAGCCGAACACCTTGAGCGTCTTACCGTCCTCGGACAGCTCTGCTTCGGCGTTGTAGATTTTGCCGTCCGCGGGATTGAGGATCTTGCCGTCGACCCATTTACCGGCGGCGGCTTGATCTCGCACGAAGTCCCAGACGAAGATCAGGCCGACAAGCGGCTTGTTCTTCTGCGCTCCGGCGCACTCGCTGCAAACGGTCTGGGCATTCTTGCCCGGCTTCGGAAAAATTTTTTCGATGCGACCGACGAGTTTGCCCTTGTGCTCGAAGAGCTGGAAGATGCTCTGGGTTTGGCCGGTGTCCTCGTCGATGTGCTTCCAGTAGCCATGGACGCTCCGGTCGTCGGCGAGGGCGGTCTCCGTCGGCAACGCCAAGATGGAAGCAAGTACGAGAATGAACATGGCTGCCGACTGCGTTCCGCGAAAATTCATATTCACCCTCGCCATTCGAAAGAGCGTTCTTCTGATTGGGGTGTGCTCTTCGATCATCACAAGGAGCTCGCCGACTCGTTAGCCGAAGTCGGATGGCGGCGCGGGTACCGAAGTCGACCAAGTAGGCGGTTTCAGGGTATGACCTCGATGTCTTCCCGGGTAGGTTTGGTCAAGGCCAACAAGTTGCTGCCGGCGGCCAATGACCGGGAACTGTCACGTCAATCTTGTGATGAGTGGCGCGCATGGAGGTAAATGGTGAGACCATGAGGAAGGGACCTCTATCAGGACTCCGTGTATTGGAGTTTGCCGGCATCGGTCCGGGACCGCACGCCGCGATGCTCCTGGCGAATCTCGGGGCCGAGGTGCTTCGCGTCGACCGTCCGGGGGGCAACGGATATCCGAATCCAATTGTCGATTCCGCGGTCAGCTCTCTGACGATCGACATCCGTACCGACGAAGGGCGAGATCGATGCCTCGCGATCGTCGAGATGGTCGACGTTGTCATCGAAGGAAACCGGCCGGGCGTCATGGAGCGGCTAGGGCTTGGCCCCGAGGTGATGATGATGCGCAATCCCCGGCTTATTTACGGAAGAATGACCGGCTGGGGCCAAACCGGTCCTCTTTCGCATAGCGCGGGACACGACATCAACTATATCGCAATGACGGGCGCTCTTGCGGCCATGGGTCGAACGGGGGAGCCGGCCCAACCTCCGTTGAATCTCGTCGGTGATTTCGGCGGCGGCTCGCTGTTCCTCGGTTTCGGTATTGCGGCGGCGTTATGGGAGAGGGAAAGGTCCGGGAAAGGACAGGTCATTGATGCATCCATCGTCGACGGCGTTGCATCCATGATGACTTTTTTTGCGGGCCTGGTTCCAAGTGGCGCCCTTTCCCTGGAGCGAGACGAGAGCCTTCTGGGCGGCGCCGCTCCTTTCTATCGATGTTATCGGTGCGCCGATGGAAAGGAGATCGCCATCGGTGCGATCGAGCCGAAATTCTATGCGGAGCTCTTGACCCGAATCTCGGGCCATGACGGCGGGTGCGGCGATCAGAACGTTCCCGCAACGTGGCCCCAAAAAAGCGAGCAACTCGCGGCGATCTTCGCTGGGAAGACGCGAGATGAGTGGTGCACGTTGCTCGAAGGCACCGACGCCTGTTTTGCTCCCGTCCTGACGCTGCAAGAGTCATTCGAGCACCCCCACTTGAGGGAACGCGGTGTCTACGTCATGCGCGACGGTTATCATCACCCAGCCGCCGCTCCGCGGTTTTCGCGCACGCCTGGCGCGATCGAGTCGGCTCCCGTAGGAGAGGAGCTCCTGCGCTTGTGGTCCCGTTGATGTTGGTCGCACGCCACCTTATGCATTCTTCACGCCGATTGAATGAAATACATGACTCAAAAAGAATCATGCCGACGGCGCTCCCCGCCGCTGGCCGCGCAGCGTCCTTTTTCGCTGTGCAATGCCCATATACGAGCGGCACGACACCAATCATGGCCCCGTCGCACATCACACACATACCCTTTGCGAAAACACTTCTTGCGCGTTAGAAAAGGCTCGGTGGCGGGTGTGGAGGCGAACCCCGATGCCCGGCCACCTATCAAGCCGTCCGGCGAGATTGTCGCGATGCATCGGAGAAGACTCATGGGGCTGCTCGACGGAAAGGTTGCCGTTGTCACTGGCGCGGGCTCGGGTATCGGCAGGGCGTCGGTTGAAGTTTTCGTGCGGGAGGGAGCTAAGGTCGTGGCTGCGGACGTCAGCGGCGCCGAAAAGGACACTGCCGCTAAGTTCGGGAGGAACGTGTTGCCGGTGAGCTGCGACGTCACCAAGGAAGCCGATGTCGAATCCATGGTCCAGACCGCCGTCAAGGAGTTCGGCTGCCTCGATGCTTTGTTCAACGTAGCGGGCATCGCGGACGCAGCGCTGCTCGCCGATGTGACCATGGAGCAGTACGACAGGCTCATGAACATCGACCTCCGCGGAGCCTTCCTCGGCACAAAACACGCGATTCGCGTCATGCTCGACAAGGGGGGTGCGATTGTGAACTGCGCGTCCGTCGGAGGCCTCAACGCCGCCCCCGTCACGAGCGTGTACTCAGCCGCCAAGGCGGGCGTCATCTCCTTCAGCAAGAGCGCCGCCATCGAGTACGGTGGCCAGGGGATCCGCGTCAACTGCATCTGCCCCGGCTTCATCATGAACACCGGAATGACCGCCGGCGCCGAGGAGCACATGCCCGAGCTCCTCAATAAGGCGTCGCTCAACCGCGGCGGGCAGGCTCACGAGGTCGCCGAAGTCGCCGCCTTCTTGGCTTCGGACCGCGCCTCCTTCGTCAATGGCGCCATCATCCCCGTCGACGGTGGGTGGAGCGCGAAACTCGCCTGACCGTTCATCGACAAGATGATCGACCGTACCAGTTTTGGTCCCGAAACCACCGCAGACGAAGTCCTGGAAGGCTTCGACCTGACCGGCAAGCACGTTCTGATCACCGGCGCCTCCGGCGGCCTGGGCGCGGAAACCGCGCGCGCGATGGCTGCCAAGGGCGCAGAGGTGATCGTGACGGCGCGCAACCTGGACAGGATGCGGGGTGTCGTGAAGGCCGTGAAGGCGGCGACCGGCGCTGAGTTGGCCGTCGAGGCGCTGGAGCTTGGCTCCTTTGCCAGCAGCCGCGCCTTTGCCGCACGGTTTCTGGTCAAATACGAAAAGCTCGACATTCTGATCAACAACGCCGGGGTCATGGCCTGCCCGCAGCAGAAGACCGAAGACGGGATCGAGCTGCATTTCGGATCGAACCACCTCGGGCACTTCCTGATGACCAACCTGCTTGCGCGCACACTCGCGAAAGGCGCGCGGGTGGTTGCGCTCAGCTCCGCAGCACACGTCGTCTCACCCGTTGTGTTCGAAGACATCCAGTTCGAGAAGCGCGCGTACGACAAGTGGCAGGCTTACGGGCAGTCGAAAACTGCGAACGCACTATTTGCCGTGGGGTTGAATGCGCGGCTAAAGGGGCGTGGAGTCGAGGCTTTCTCGGTCCACCCCGGAGCGATCATGACAGACCTGGGTCGCCACCACGGCGAAGAGGATTTGGTCAGGACGCGCAGGGCCGTTGAACGCGGCAGATTGACATTGAAAACCGTCGCGGCCGGGGCCGCCACCTCGGTCTTTGCCGCCACTGCGCCCGAGCTTGCAGGAAAGGGCGGCGCCTATCTGGCGGATTGCACCATCTCCCCGATCAGCGCGGAGGGCGGCAACTTCACCGTGGTTCGCCCGTATGCGCTGGACCCGACCGCGGCCGATCGCTTGTGGGCCGTGTCGGAGAAGATGGTCGGGCAGAGCTTCGACGGCTGAGCCAACCGACCTGACCGCCGTTCACCGATGCGCGCATTTGAAGCCCGCCGCCAAAGACAGGTTTAGCCCCGGTCACAAGCGATGATCGCGTTGCGCAGCTCGTAGCTCATCAGCGGCGCGTTCCACAGCATGTCCGGTGCACGCTCCAGCCGGATGCCCGGCACGCGCAGCAACCGATCGATGAACACGCGTGTTTCGTTCAGCGCCACCTGCCAGCCGGGGCACCGGTGTGAGCCGTCGCCGAAGCTCATGAAGGTGCCGTTCTGGTTCAGCCGCCGCGCTCGGTCGGGGTCGAGCGCGTATGGGCAAGCGCCCACGGCCGATTCGTCGCTGTTCACGGCCCGCATGTCGATGGCGAACTTCGACCCCGCCCGGACCGCACCCCGCGAAGTCGTCTCGATGTCCTCCCCGGCGCGACGGTAGATCATCGCCGCGATGGGCTCGAGCCGCAGGATCTCCTGCAGGATCGCGAACTGGCCCTCCTCGTCGGCGGCGAGGAACTGCTCGCGAAGCGCGGGCCGATCGAACAAGTGCCAGGCGACCATGACGATGAACTCGCGCGTCGTGACCATGCCCGCCGTCGCATAGGTCATGCACTCGATCATGATCGCGCGGTTGGAATAGCCCTTGTCGAGCGTCTGCGAGATGATGTCCTCGCGGCGCTGCTTGCGCCGCGAGCGCACGGCCGGCAGCACGTCGATGACGTAGAACTGAGAGCCGTACCAGATTTCCTTGAGCTTGTTGACCCGCCGCTCGAGGCCCTTGGCATTGCTGAAGGTGCTCCGTAGAAACGTCGCAAGGCGACGCGCCATCCTGCCCCCGTCGCTCTCCGTCAGACCGACGATCTCCGACGCGACCGAGACCGCGAGCTCGAAGCTGATCTCGTCCAGCCGCGCGGTGCCCGAGGCGCGCAACCGCGCCAGCAGTTGGTCGGTGGTGCGCTGCATTACGCCGATGTAGCGGCCCTGGATCGCCCTGGGCGTGAAGAACTTCACGATCGCTGCGCGGCGAGTGTGATGGGGCTCGCCGTCGAGATAGAAGACGGGCATATGCTCCGGATTGCCGACGTCGATGTGCTCAGCACCGGCGCCATCCTGCTTGACGTTGGGGCTGCGGAGGATTTCCCGCGCGAAGCCGAAGTTGCCGATCACCTCCACCCCCGGTTCGGGCTTGACGTGACGCGCGGCCAGGCGCGCCGATTTGCGTTCGTCGCGATTCGGGTCGAAAGGGCAGGACGCAAGCTCTGGATTGGCGGCGTTTGCCTCTGCCTTGAGAGGTACACCTGCCACATCAAAATTCCGCCCTTGACGCGCGATTTCGGTCATGTCAGGTCTCTTTTTGATACACAGTGAATCATATCCTTCCTCCTACATTGGCGTCAAGGCGCAAAGACGTGCGGGTGGAACGCTCGCGCAGAGCGCTGCGGGCCGCGTTGCTGGGCCTTCTCGAGGAGCAATCATTCGATCGAACCACGATTCGAGACATCAGCGCCCGCGCCGGCACCGGCTATGCGACGTTCTTCCGCCACTATTCCGACAAGTCCGCCTTGCTGAACGACCTTGCCGCGTTCGAGATCAGCGAGCTGCTGAAGCGCGCGCTGCCGATCCTCTATGCGGTCGACACCCGCGCCGCGTGCGTTGCGCTTTGCCGCTATGTCGACGAGCAGCGCAACCTCTGGTCGGCGCTGCTCACGGGCGGAGCTGCCGGAACCTTGCGGGAGGAGTTCGTGCGTCAAGCGCGCGTGGTGGCGGCCGAGGCCAAGCCCGGCCACCGCCCCGACTCATGGCTGCCGGCCGATCTCGCCGTCGTCTTCGGTGCATCGGCGGTGGCCGACATCCTCGCCTGGTGGCTTCAACAGGCGCCCGGTTATACGGTTGACGAGATCGCCGACATCCTCGATCGCCTGGTCATCGCGCCCATCTTGCAAGCCTGAGCTGCGTCGTTGTCAGCGCGGCCCTCTCGGCAGACCGAGCATGCGTTCCGCGATGATGTTGCGCTGAATTTCCGAGGTGCCGCCGGCGATGGTTTCCGAATACGCATCGAGATAGTCATGGCCAATCCCGTGCATTCCAACGACCTCGGGGGCGTCGATCCCGAACAGGTCAATCGCCGCGGCGTTCACTCGCTGTGCGTATTCGGCGAAGCCCAAGCGCACCAAGGAACCACTCGAGTCAGGCATGGAAGCGGTGGAATCGAGCGCGAGGCGATACGCCATCGCGCGTACGGCGGCCCCCTCGGCGCGTAGCTGCGCGATTCGCGCTCGCATGGCTGGCCGATCCTCGGGGCAAGCCCGAAGCAGCTGCTCGACCTTGAGCGTCAGCGCGATCAGCAAGGCGAGGCTGGCCGTTCCGCGTTCGAAGGCCAAGGTCGACATGGCCGTGCGCCAGCCGTTGTTCAAACCACCGACGATATTCGACAGCGGAATCCGAATGCCGTCGTAGAAGACCTCGCAAAACTTGTAGGCCCCCGCCATGGTTCGGATCGGACGAACCGTGATGCCTGGCGCATTCATGGGACAGATCACCCAAGTGAGCGCGGCGGACGTCTTGGCCGCCCCATCGGTTCGAACCAGCAGCTCTTGCCAATCTGCGATGTCGGCAAAGCTGGACCACGTCTTGTGGCCGTGGATGACGAGCGCGTCGCCATCGACGGTTCCGCTCGTCTTGAGTCCGGCCAAGTCGGACCCCGCACCGGGCTCGGAGAATCCCTGACACCAAATCGTATCGCCATT
The DNA here is from genome assembly GCA_035318465.1 of Polyangiaceae bacterium. Taxonomy (GTDB): domain Bacteria; phylum Myxococcota_A; class Polyangia; order Polyangiales; family Polyangiaceae; genus DASWDH01. The sequence goes on along the minus strand of DATHES010000019.1, from coordinate 5,432 downwards.
CACGATCCTTGGAAGGTGAAAAGCCTTTTGTTCCGGCGTGCCGCACGCGATCAGCGTTGGACCGGCGTGATTGAGACCGACGAAGGTCGGGCCGAGCGGGCTTGGCGCAGCGGCCCGAGCGTACTCTTCGAACCAAACAATCTGTTCGAGCACGGTCGCGCCGCAACCGCCCATCTCCTTTGGCCATGCAATTCCGGCCCATCCTCCCGCTGCCTGAGTGCGCTGCCAAGCAAGCGCATACTCGCGCGACTCTGGCCCATCCGGCGGCGGAGGCGACTCGGGGGTATGCTCGGCGAGCCATGCGCGCGCGTTCTGTCGGAATTTCGAGATTGAATCGGTCATTTGGCCGCAGTCGGGCGTTTGTCAGCTTGGCTGGTTCTGGTGGAGAAGGAGCGCACGAATTTCGTGCTTGAGCGTCTTGCCGGCATCGTTTTTTGGTAAGGACTCCATGGCGAAGACTTGCTCAGGAATCTTGAACGACGCTACCCCCAGCGCTTTGAGGAAGGCACGCAGGTCGGCAACGTCAGGAATGGGCAGATCCTTTGGAACGATCGCAGCACACGCTCGCTCGCCTGTGCGTGCGTCGGGCAGGCCCACAATCGCAACGTCGTCGATATTCGGATGCTCCCGAAGGTAGTCCTCCACCTCCTTGGGTGAAATGTTTTCTCCGTTGCGAATGATGATGTCCTTCGCGCGCCCCGAGACGATCAAGAAGTCGTCCTCGGCCCAGCGTCCGAGATCGCCGGTGCGGTAATATCCCTCTTCATCGAACACGGACGTTTCATCTTCGGCATGAAGGTAGCCGACGAGCATCTGGGGGCCGCGCGCTCGTATTTCGCCTTCGTCCGCACGGCGGCCCGAGGCATCGATCAGCTTGACCTCGGCAACGGCTACGCGACCGTCGGTTTCAGCGGCATGCGCGACGTTCTGGCGATCCGGAACGCCGACCGTCGTAACGGGAACTTCCGTTGATCCGTAGACGCGCGTGACGATCGTCTGGTCGAAATGGGCGGCGGCCGCGCGGATGAGCGATGGCGGAACCGAAGCGCCCCCACACACGAAAACTTTCAGCCCGTTCAAGCGCGTATTGGCCTGTTGTGCAGCTTCGAGCAACTGTGCCAGAAAGGGCGTGGCACCCGCCAAATGCGTGCAGCGTTGTCGAGTGACGATGTCGACGGCCACGCGGGCATCCCAGCGATCGAGCAGCACGGCCGTCGTACCCAACAAGAGCGGGCACTCGAAGGCGTAGATCGAGCCGCCGATATGGCTGATGGGTGACGGAACGAGAAACCTGTCGCCCTCGTTCACCGACCAGTATCGGCCTATCTGGCGCACCAAAGCGTGGATGGAGTTCTGGCTGTGCAGGACACCCTTGGGAGTTCCGGTCGTCCCTGACGTGTACAGCACGAGCCGCACGCCGTCGGGATCGACATCAGGCAAAGGCAGATTGCATTGGGCGCCTTCCGCGAAGAGAGAAGCATACGGCATATGATCGGCCGCTTCTCCCCTCACGGTGAACACCGCTGGCGGAGATGAGAGCCGAGGCGCAATCCTCGCCATCATCTGGCCATAGTCGTAATCTCGAAATTGATGAGGAACGAAGATGAGGCGGCTTTGAACATCTTCGAGTAGAAAAAGGAGCTCACGGTCGCGCATGGAAGGTACGATCGGATTCACGATCATACCGGCCAGGTGGGTGGCGAGATAAATCGACGCGGCTTCGTGCCAGTTCGGCAGGATGAAGGAAACGACGCTTCCGGGCCGAGCCCGCGCGCGCATGGCCTGGGCGAGCGTCACCGCCTGCTCATACAGCGTCCGACAGTCGAGGCTGACGTCTCCGTCGACCAGGAGCACGCGATCAGGGGTCTGTTCCGCTGCCCGTTTCAAATCTTCGCCTAGCGTCTGTCGAACCCACCAGCCGTGTGCGTACGCCGCTCGTGCGCGCTGCGCATCCCAGCGAACCCACCTGCCTTCGATCAGCCGTCGCCCTTCCATGTCTTACAACCGGCGAATCACTTGCGCTCGGCGACGGTCGCTCTTTGGAAGATCGGCGTACGTTTGTCCCGCAGCGCGTCGACCGCATTTCGGTAGTCGGCGGACCGAACCGTCACCGCTTCGTACGCCATTCCGGGGTCCATGACCGCATGTGCGATGCGCTTGAGCTCGAGATTGACGAGGACCTTCGTCCAACGGATGGCGTTCTTCGAGCCGCTGAGCAGACGCTGACAGAAGGCATTCACCGCGCCGTCCAATTCGGCGTCAGGCAGGCAGTGGTTGATCAGGCCCATATCCACCGCCTTCTTGGCCGGTACGAGATCGCCGGTCATGAGATATTCTTTCGCGCGGGCGAAGCCGACGCGCTGCGGCCACACGATGGCGCCTCCGTCTCCGGCGACCAGGCCGACGTTCACGTGTGGATCGCCGATCGCGGCGTTGTCCGCCGCAAAGACAACGTCGCACAAGAGCGCGAGCGTCGCTCCCAGCCCGACTGCATGTCCATTCAATCGGCAGATCAGCGGTTTCTCCAAATCGAGCATTGCATACACGATCCGTTTGGCTCGCAGCACATCGCCATCGAATAGCTCGGGACGCGCCGCCGTGTCGGCGAGATGAGCGAGATCCCCGCCCGCCGAGAAGGCACGGCCCGCGCCGGTCAATACGATCACGTCGGAATGAGCGTCCTCGCCCGCAAAAGCAAAGACGTGGACGAGATCCTCGTGCATCTGTAGATTGACGGCATTCAGCTTGTCTGGACGATTGAGCGTGATCGTCAGGAGACGGCCGCTGCGCGAAAGCGCGATGGTTTCGAAGCTGGGTAATCGGCTGTCATTGGGCGTCGCCATGTTTTCGACCTCGCTCCTTGCTACGTTCGTCCATCGTGTGAGTGTGCTCCGAGCTCAGCGCTTAGCGGCGGCGCGTCCCCGACGCGTGTCATCGCAGCTTCGAGCCCGCCCGCGATTTCGACCAGCACGCGCGCGCGCTTCAACAACCGATGGGGATCGGCCTCGTCACTGAAGCCGATGCCGCCATGGATCTGAATGTTCTTCCCGGCATTGTCGATGGCTGCGGAGCCGGCGACGAAGAACGCGCTTTCGACTTGCAGCACCGCGTCGCGTCGGCCGTCATCCACCGCCAGCGCGGCAAAGGTCACCTGATCACAGGCCAGTCGACACGACAGCGCCATATTGGCAGCGTGGTGCTTCACGGCCTGGAAGCTGCCAATGGCACGACCAAATTGTTCGCGCATCCGGGCGTATGCGACCGCCATTTCTAGCGCTGCTTGGGCGATTCCCGCGAGCGCCGCGGCGTCGATCAGGCGCAAACGCAGGGCGATGGCGGGATCGGCTATGGCCAGCGGTTCGCCCAATCCCCCGGCCTCGAGCAACCGGCTCGACCAGAGCGTCTGGTCGACGAGCCGTGACGACGTCGGACGTTCGAACAACTGAGCGCCCGACTCGCTGCGGACCAGGACTCCATGAGCGGCCGAATCGTCGACGAAGAGGACGCGATTGCAGCGGCGATAGCCGGCGGCGACCCGAGCCTCGCCGGGAAGCGCGGTTGCGAGAAGCCCGTGCGATATTTCTGGTGGCGCGTGCGAGCGTCCCATCGCCAAACGCATGTGAGCAGCCCCCACAGTCGCCAAAACCGACGGGGTCACGACGCGACGTCCGAGCTCGATGACGATCAATGCCTCATCGGCCGCGCCGAGACCGCTGCCTCCCTCGGCTTCCGACGCCGAGATTCCGAACACGCCCAGATCGCACAAGGCCTTCCAAGTCTCCGCACTCTCCTCGTGCGATTCACGCAGCCGAGCCAGCGGCAAAATGGACGACAACGAAGCGCCCAGCGACCGTGCGAGCGCCACTTGCTCGGGGTTGGGATGGTACATGCTGACGCCATCACGCAAAACAGTGACGGGCGACTGCATGCGCCTGCGCGCCGCCCCCCCCGAGTTCAGAAAGCAGTGCCTTGAGTCGGTAAGTCCAAAGATGCAGCGGGTGCTCGAGTGTCATCCCCATGGCACCGAGCATCTGATGCAGGTCATAGACGATGCGAGTGGCGCTATCCTGGGCGTGAAAGGCCGCGAGCGCGGCGTCGCCTTGGTCGGCCGTAGACGCAGCCTTCAAGGCCAGCCACCTCACCCCGCCGGTCAGGACGGCGCACTCCGCCATTCGATGCCGAAGCGCCTGAAAGCTGCCGAGCGGTCGTCCGAATTGCTTGCGTACGCAGAGGTGCGCGACCGTCGCGTCGACCGCTGCTTGCATTAGGCCGGCGGCTTCAGCCGCGAGCGCCACCCGCAGCCATGTTCGCACCTCGGCTGCCTGCTTTGGCGGCAACGGCTTCGTCGCTACTTTTTTGGTCAGTCTCGCCATCGGGTACGCGTAGAGGGAGTCGATCGGCTCCACGGCAGCGGCGCGCGCAGGCGCGACGGCGAGCGTCTCCCCATCCGCGATGAGAAGACTCTTCGCGCTCGCAACGAAGCGGCCTGGTCGCCCATTTTCCACGAGAGCGAACGGCCGGGGAAAGGCGCCGCCCAACACATGCGGGCGCACCAGCATGGAAAGCGCAATTTCCGCCGTGTAGGGCAGGCGTGCGAGGCGCTCGACCGCCATTGCGGCACCGACCGGCCCGAGACCCGGAGTCGTGGCGACGTCGAAGAACTCTGCCGCCGCCAATCGCTGTTCGAGCTCCTCGCTGACCAGGGCGAAGCCGTGAAACCCGATCGGCTTTTCTCGGAACTGAGCGGAGAGTCCATCGATCGCCGTCACCAATGCTGCTTGATCGGCGGTGGGCCTGAAGTCCATCAGCGCGGCTCCCTCGGCAAACCAAGCATCTCGGTCGCGACGAGATTGAGCTGAATTTCAGCGGCACCGGAGGCGATGCCGGCGACGATCGCGCGTTGATGATGCGCGAGAAGCATCGCGTCGCCACCAGCGAGGGCCTCGGGACAATGTTCAACCACGAATGCAGCCACCAGTCGTTCGCACGTCACGGTCGCGAAGCGCGCGGCGCTCGCTTCCGGCCCGGTTGCCGTGCCTTGGCGGCGCTGGTCGACGATCTGATAGCTGTAGAGACGGGCGACTTCACAAGCGGCGCGTGCGCGCGCAGCCTCGACGCACGCGGCGGAACTGAAATGTTCCGCCTTCCTCAGGGAGGCGACCACGCGGTCGAGCACGCGGCAGGCCAAGGCGAATCTTGGAATCCCGACCCGCTCCAGCGAGAGCGCCGTGCGCACGATGCTCCATGCCTCGCCTTCGCCGCCCAGGAGAGCAGTCTCCGGTACCTCGACATCGTCGAGGAAGACTTCGTGAATGTCACCGTCGCCGATGAGGCTTGGAATGTTACGGACGGTGATGCCCGGCGTATCCATCGGCAGCAAGAAGATCGAAAGGCCATTCTTTCCCGGCGCCGTGCGTGCGAGCAGAAAACAG
>DATHES010000018.1:0-33371 GCA_035318465.1 Polyangiaceae bacterium | reverse complement strand
TCCTGTCGACAATCCGCAAGGAGCTGCGACCCACTCTCTTTCACGAGATGCATCACCTCGTTCGCGACGCGCGCGTGCCGAGGGCCACCATCATGGACAGTGTCATCAGCGAGGGCCTGGCCACCGCCTTCGAGCGCGATCTCGGTAACGTCAATCCGCCATGGGGAATCGCGCCGCCTGAAAACGTGGCCATGGAGTGGACACGTGAGCTCTTGCGCCAGCCCGACCATGCTTCACGAAAGGAATGGTTATTCCAGCATCCCGACGGGCGAAGATGGATCGGAATGAGAGTGGGCACTTTTCTGGTCGATCGCGCCATGCGCGCGTCGGGGCGCCATGCCGCGGAGCTGGCTTCGGTGCCGACCGATGAAATTTTGGGCTTGGCCGGGATACGGCGAGAGTGAGAGGATGCCCCATCGTCAATGGTCGAGCGCCAGGGTTTGAATACGCCGCTATGGACAGCCTGTATTTGCGCATTTCTCACCTGGGTCACCGCCCAGGCCGCGCGCGCCGACGATTACCAGGCGCTCGGCGAAGAGATCGTCGCCCATGTGCGCGAGCAATTCCTCGACGTCAAGCGCGCCCGGGCCTGGGCTGAAAAGCATGCACGCTACGGCGCCACCGTGAAAGACGCCGTCCAGTTCGAGCGCCGGACCAACGCCGCCCTGGGAGAGCTCGCCGCTTCGCACACCGCTTACTATCCGAAAGAGAGCAGTGAAAACCTGCAACTGCGCTCGCTGTATGCATCCATCATCAAAGACCCGGCGCCCGAGGCAGAAAGCGTCGGCGCCGATTTCGTCAAAACGCCCAACGGCTTTTTCGTGCGCCAAGTCTTTGCCAAAAGCCCGGCTGCGGCCGCGGGACTCTTGCGCGGCGATCGCATCATCTCCGTCGATGCAAGACCCTTCGATCCGGTGCGCTCGCTGCGCGGCAAAGACGGAGTGGCCGTCTTGTTCGAAGTGGCGCGGGCGAAGAACGCGCCGCCCGTGCGACTCAGCATCGCTCCCCGCAAGACGAAGCCGGCCGAAGAGTGGCTCGCGGCGCAAGACAGCGCGAGCCAAATCGTCGAGCGCCTCGGCCGACGGGTCGCCTACGCCTCCCTGTATTCTTGCGCGGGCCCGAAGCCCCTCGAGCTTCTTCAGCGAATCATGGACGAGCGCTTCGCCGGCGCCGAGGCGTTGGTTCTCGATCTGCGCGACGGCTGGGGTGGGTGCCCGCCGGAGTTCCTGAAGCTCTTCAACCCGGTCGCGCCGACACTGCGCATGGTCGGGCGCGACGGCAAAGCGCGCGTCTGGCCGGCGAGCTGGCGTAAGCCCGTGGTCTTGGTGACCAACAAGAACACCCGCAGCGGCAAAGAGATCGTCGCCTTCGAATTTCGCAAGCACGCCATCGGGCCGATTGTCGGCGAGCGCACGGCCGGGGCCTTTCTCATGGGAAGGCCCCTTCCGCTTTCGGATGGATCGCTGCTCTACCTCGCGGTGGAGAAGGTCGAAATCGATGGCGTCGCGCTCGAAGGAAGCGGCGTCGCTCCCACCGTCGAAGTCGCCGACACTCTTTTCTACGCCGCCGGAGCGGACCCTCAGCGGGAGCGCGCCCTCACCCTGGCCGCCGAGCTCGCGGTCAATCTTTGATTATCGCCTGACCCATCGCGTCGCCGGCTACTGAACGTCGAGACCGCTCCGCGCCTGCTCGAGCGCCGTGCCCTTTCGTCGCCGTGAGCGGCTCAGCGCAAAGGCAGACCGCCCTTGTTGATCCAAGCGCGGAAGCTGACGCCCGCAGAATTGTCCCGGAGATTCTGGAGGGTGGCATCCAAGGAACCGGTCAGGTAGAGATGGTCGCCGCTGTCGGCCGTGCTGGCTTGGTCGATGACGAGCGCTAGCGCTCCTTGCTTTCGGACATCGCCTACCGAAAAGGTGCGACCGTCCTCGAGCGTGGCTTCGACGGCGCCCGCGCGAGCGTTTTCGTGGACGCCGGCCGAAAGCGGCACAGTCCCGAGAACCAACGATACGTACATGCGCCGAGCGCCTTGGGGGAGGCGCCGGAAATCGAGGAAGACGTGTGAAACATGTTCCATATTGGCAGCCGATGCGGTGCAGTCTTCGAAGGCTACCTTCGTGGCGGAGGCTTCTTCGACGAGCTCCGCATAGCACTTGGGTCCGAATTCGGACGGCGGCTTGCCGGGATCGACGTCGGCGCCGGCGTTCGCGCCATCGGAGGAGGAGCTCGAACACGCGAGAAGGCCGATAGCCATCGGCAGGCACCCCAAGCAATCGCTGATCCGCATCCTATCCTCCTTCTGCGGCCCGAGCTCAGGCTAGCACGCCCTCGCCCCGCGCTGCCCGCTGCGCCGCGGCCCACTGGCACAGCCCGTGGCACAACTATGCCACGGGGCGCGTCGGCAGGCGCAGGTGAGGCCGCGTAGATCCGCGAAAGAGCGCTTTTCCGAGGCCAGGCACGGCGGCTGCAAAGACGCACGTCAATCGAGGTGACGTACATGTCAGAGCTCGGAAAATGGCTTCGCTTCGTCCTGCCGTTCATGGCCGTTCTTGCGTTCACTGCGTGCAGCGGCGGAGGCGGCCAACCCGCCGGCGCGGGGGGCTCGAGCTCGGCCGGCGCTGCCGGCGCTGGAGGTGCTGGCGCCGCCGGCACCAGCGGCGCAGCGGGCGCCGGGTTCGAATCGGATGATCCGAGCCGCAATGCCGCGACAAGAACGTCGGCCGACGCGGGCTCGGGAACGGGAACGGGCGGAGCGGGCGGCGGGCCGGTGCCACCGTCGGGTGATACGAGCGCTCCGACCAGGGCCATCGTCGAGGCCGACATCATTCAGGTGCAGGGCGACACGCTGTACGCCCTCGCCGAATACGGCGGACTCTCGGCCATCGACATTGCGGACGCCGACGATCTGCGCATGTTGGGACGGTACGGTGTGCGCGGTCGACCCTTCGAAATGTATGTCCGCTCCGGCGTCGCCTATGCGATGTACTCGTCCTTTCCGCACTACGAGCGCGATGCGAGCACCGGCAGCTACCGCTACATCCTGAGCTCGCGCATCGTCGCCATCGACGTCGCGAATCCAGCCGCGATGAAGGAGATCGGCGTCTTCGATCTGCCGGGTGAGATCAGCGACTCGCGAATGGTCGGGGACGTCATCTACGTCGTTTCGTATGAGAATGGAAATTGCTGGGGGTGTTTGAGCAACCAGCCACGTTCCACCGTGACGTCCATTTCTGCCGGCGATCCTGCGAACATTCAGAGAGTCGAACAGGTCACTTTCGACGACCAACGCAGTTCGCTCGGCTGGTACCGCCGCAGCATCCACGTGACGACGGATCGCCTCTACGTGAGCGGCATGGTTTACGACGGCTTTTGGGGCGCCAACACGGGACACTCGACCATCCAGACCGTCGACATCTCCGATCCCGCCGGTCACTTGGTTCTCGGTGCGCTGGTGCCGGTGAACGGCCAGATCGAAAATCGCTGGCAGATGGACGAGTTGGACGGCGTGCTGCGCGTCATCAGCCAATCGGGCAGCACGTGGGCCAATGGCCCTCCCCCCGTCGTCGAGACGTTCAAAATCGAAAGCGCACAGCGCATCGTCCCGCTCGGCAAGCTCACCCTCACCCTTCCGAAGCAGGAGAACCTGAAGAGCGTTCGCTTCGACGGCGCGCGTGGCTATGCGGTGACGTTCGAGCAAATCGACCCGCTGTTCACCATCGACCTCAGCGATCCCGCGGCACCCAAGCAGGCCGGGGAGGTCGAAATGCCCGGCTTTTTGCATCACATGGAGCCGCGCGGCGATCGGCTCGTCGCGCTCGGCGTCGACAGGAACAACCCGAGCGGCGGGCTCACCGTCAGTATCTTCGACGTGGCCGACCTCGCGCATCCGACGCTGCTCTCGCGGGCGAGCTTCGGCTCGCAGTGGGGAAACTTGCCCGAAGACCAGGACCGCATTCACAAGGCGTTCCGACTCTTCGACCAAGAAAATCTCATCGTCATGCCATTCTCCGGTTATGCCAGCGCAAATTCGGGATCGCCCGGCTGCGGGACCTACGTGAGCGGCGTGCAGCTTCTCGATTTCACGCGCGACCAGGTGACGGCACGAGGCGTCGCGCCCTTACGAGGCAACGCGCGACGCGCCTTTCTCCATCGCGACACGCTCTTCGCCGTTTCCGACGACCAACTGGCAACCTTCAGGATCGACGACCGCGACGCGCCCGCACGCCGCGACACGCTCGCACTCGCCAACGTCGCGGACAAGACGGTTCGCGTCGGCGACTACTTGGTCGAGCTCGGCAGCGACTGGTGGACGAGCGAGCCGCAGATCGCGGTGGTCCCCATCGCCGGCGGGGCCCAGGGCATCCCGGTGGCGACGCTCGACCTCGCCAAAGCCGTGAACACCGGCAACGACCCCTGCTACAGCAGGTACTGGAGCTCGTTCGCGGGCAATTCGCAGCTCTTCGTGGAAGGAAGCACCGTGTACGTCGCTTACGACGCGGGCTTCGCGGGCGCGAGCGGCAAGGGGCGGATGGGATTTGCCGTGCTCGACATGGCCGATCCGTTACACCCAGCACTGCGCGGCTCGGCCGTGCTCGAGATCGTCAAAGGTCCGTCTCCGCAAAGTTACCCCTATGGCTATGGCTACGGCTGCGGCGTTGGCTATTACAGCAATCCGAGAGGCGTATGGTCGAGCGGCGACCGTATCGTCCAAGTGGGAACGTCGCTCGTTCTGCAGGAGCTCGAGCCGATCGAGACGCCCGACGCGGGGGTCAACTCGTTCACCATCCGGCCGACCCGGGCGATTTTGCACGCCGTCGATCTGTCCGATCCGGCCAACATCCGCCTCACGTCTTCCACGAAGATCGGTGATGGGCTGTCGGCGAGCGGGCTTTTCGGCGACGCATCGCATGTATTCACCTCCCATCAGGAAGACGTGGTCGACCGCCCGGGCCGCACGCGATTCTTCGTCGATCGGATCGATTTCGCGAATCCCGCCGAGCCGGTGCGAAGCAAAATCAACGTCCCTGGCTCGCTTCTCACCGTCGACCGAGGTGGCGAACGCGCCGTCACCATCGACTACCGGCGAACATTGACGCCGGCCGACAGCGACGCGTCCACGCCACCGCAGCCGTGCCAAGTCGACGGCGGTTTCGCCTACGCCGAGCCCATCTACACCATGAACGGCACCTGGCGCGTGGAGGGTTGCCTCCGCGTGTACCGAACGCTGAAGCTCGTATCGCTCGCCGGCAACACGGCCACGCAGCTCGACGCTTTGGAGCCGACGGGCGACTCCGTTTCGAAGGTTCACGCCGGCAGCGATCGGCTCTGGATCGAGCGCGTGAAATACGTGTCGAACCCGCCGGTCCCCGGAAACCCTTACGCCGGGGGGTACACACAACTGAGCGTCGAAACGTTGAGCGGCCTTCGGGCCGGCCATTTCACGTCGGCATCCAACCTCACGCTGCGCGCCACCACCTTGATCCCGGAACGAGACGGTACCCGCTTCGTCGCCAGCGCTCTCGGCGATTCGCCTTCGAGTCTCGCTGTCTTCGATACCTCGGATGCGGCCCACCCGCGCCGGGTGATCGAACACGTCGAGAGCCGCGCACAGTACTACGGCTCGACAGCCAACATCACGCTCGATCCCCGCTACCTCATCTGGTCCATGGGCAAGGACGGCGCCCTGGCCATCCCGCTCGACTGAGGCAGCCATGGCCATCATCTTTTCCGGTATGCCCCAACGCTTCTTGCCTTCTTCCTCGCCCGCCCGTGGCCGCCGACGATTGCTTCGAAGGCTGGCCGTGCTTTCAGCAGCGGCGAGCGCTTATTTTGCCGCGCCCGCCGCCGCGCATGCCCAGAGCTCGAGCAGTAGCTGGATCCCCGGCGTTGGGCTTTTTTTTGGCTATGCGTTCGGAGCCAACGCGGGGTTCGAGGCGGGGGTGGAGACGTTCGCGACCTATCGCTTCACCGGTTTGGGATGCTCCAGCACCAAACGCTCGGGCATCGGTCCGTTGCTTCAGTTCACTTCCGTCGACTTTGGACCACCGCGGATCACGCTGGCCGCGCAGGGCGGAGGCGAGATCGACATGTATTCCTCGACGGCGCTTACCGCCGAGCTTGGTGGGACCTATTTTTTCGGCGAAACGCAGGGGTTTGCCATCCACACGGGGTTGACGCCCGAGTTTGCCATCTTCAATGTGTCGGCGCGAGCACAGTGGTTCAAGGAAGAGGTCTCCTTGACGGCGGGCGCTCGCTACCTCGCGACCTACGGTGGGCCGGGGTACTGCGTCGAGGGCCGGCCCCTTCGCACTTCGTCGGGATGCGTCCGACACGATGGACCGACGGAGCCGCGCCGTCCCTCCCCGCGCATCCGCGAGGAAGCGCTTCTCGCCGGCTGGGCGTGGGAGCGAGCGGCGCAAGACGAATGCGCGTCCGTGCCGGCGTTCCTGCATCTCGCGGCCGAGCTTTTGGCGCACGATGCGCCCGATGCGTTGATCGAGCGATGCCTCGTTGCGGCCGAGGACGAGATGGTTCACGCGCGTCTCGCTGCCGAATTGGCGTCGCGGTACCTCGCCAGCCGCGTCGACCCAACGTATCCCGCTGTTGCGCCGCGCCCTCCGCTCGCGGGCCAAGCGGGGCTCGTGCGGCTCGCGACAGAGAGCTGGCTCGATGGTTGTCTCGGAGAAGGCATGGCCGCCGCGCGGGCGGCGCGCGCGGCGCGGCTTGACGGCGATTCCTACGCGCAGAGCGCGCAACGCACCATCGCGCGTGACGAAGCGCGCCATGCGGAGCTCGGTTGGAGCATCCTGCAGTGGGCGACTGAGGTCGGAGGGGACGATGTCCGCGACGCCGTGCGCGGGCTTCGCGATGCAGAGATGGGTGGGACGAGTACCGAGGGCAGCGCAGTCACCGAGCGGTACGGCCGCCTCGGACCAGCGCACGTTCGTGAAGTGACCGAGCGGCACTGCACGCGCAGTCGCGCGCGGCTCGACGCATTGCTGTGAGTCGGCACCGCCAAACCCATCGGGGATCATCGACGGCGGGCCGCAGATATGCCAAAGGTCGACGATGCATTTCGTCGAGCTCGAAACAGCGAGGTCGCTGGATGTCCCGGTGATGAGCGTCGCCGCCGTCTTGCCTAGTCCTTGGTCGGAAGCTGCCAAAGCCATCTTTCACGTAAAGAAGATCGATCTTCCTCTCGTGCGATTTCGCAGGACGGACCCCGAGGTCGTCAAGTGGAGCGGAATGGACAACGTGCCCGTGCTTCTTTGCAAGGGCGAGCCGCGGCGCACGGGGTGGGCGGAGATCTTGATGTTCGCAGAGCGCGCCGGCGGCGCCGTGTCGCTCGTTCCGGATGACGCCGACGATCGCATTCGCCTCTTCGGCGTCGCTCACGAGATCGCCGGCGAAGGGGGGCTAGGTTACAACGAGCGCCTGGTGATGATTCACGGCTCGATCGTGTCCAATGGCGCCGAAGGGTTCCCCGTGGCGGCAGCCCAATACCTCGCCCCCAAGTACGGATACGACGAAGGGGGATTTTCGGCAGCCAAGCAACGCGTCATCGACATTCTCGATTTGCTTCATCGGATGGTCGAACAAAGCCGCCGCCAAGGGCGCACGTATTTGCTCGGCAATCGCCTGGGCGCGCTCGACATCTATTTGGCGACATTTCTCACGCCCATCGTCGGCGTCAGCGAAAAAGAGTGCCCCGCCATGATGCCCCAGGTTCGCCCAGCTTTCGCCTACCTCAAGAAGGAAGTCGGCCACGCCGTCACGGAGGCGCTGGCGGCGCACCGTGCGCTGATCTTCGAACGACATTTGAAGTGGCCGATCGAGCTGTGACTCCGCCCCCGCAGCTCCCGGCAGGGCGCCGTGAGCCGCCCTCACCCCTTGACCGCACCGACGATGAGACCTTTCGTGAAGTGCCGCTGCACGAACGGATACACCAGGAGAGCGGGAACGACGGTGACCACCACGACTGCCATTTTGATGGCCAGCGTTGGAGGGTAAGCCGTGATCCCGGGCAGGTTCACAGGGGCGCCCGCTACGTGCGGAGACTGTCCGGCAAGGATGTAGCTCTGCAGCACGCGTTGAATCGGCCACTTGTCGTTGTCGTCGATGTAGAGGACCGCATTGAAGTAGGCGTTCCAATAGCTCACCGCGTAAAAGAGCCCCACCACGGCGACCGCTGCTTTGGAAAGCGGCAGCAGGATGCCCATGAGGATGCGCCACTCGCTGGCGCCGTCGATGCGGGCGCTGTCGACGAGCTCGCTGGGAATGCTCATGAAAAATGCCCGGACGACGACCAAGTTGAAGACACTGATCGCGCTCGGGAGAATCAGCGACCAGAGGCTGTTCTTCAGTCCCAAGCCGGTCACGACGAGGTAGCTCGGGACCAATCCCGGCGAGATGAGGAACGTGAGCAGAAAGTAGAAGAGCAAAGGGCGGTGCGCCAGCGAACCTGGCCGGGACAGGCCGTACGCGGCCAGCACGGTGAGGAGCAAACTGACTGCCGTCCCCATCACCGTGACGAGGGTGCTGATCCAGATGGCGCGCGTGACTTGACCGCCCGAGAAAATCGTTACGTACGCCGAGAGGTCGAGCTCTGCCGGGATGACGACCATCCCGCCGGCCTCGTTGATCGTCTGGCGTGAGGCGAGGCTGGTGACGACAATCGACCACATCGGAAAAAGAACGGCCACGACCACCGAGGTGAGAATCGTCCCTTTGCCGAGCTGGGTGACGGGCGACGGTTTCTCCTCCCAGGCCGCGCGTGTCGCGCTCGTCCGGGGGATCGGGGCCGGGGCAATGGTGCTCACGTTTTCTGATAGACCCCTTGCTCGCCGATGAAGTGGGCGATCTTGTTGGCTGCGAGTATCAAAGAGAGTCCCACCACGCCTTTGAAGAGACCCGCCGCCGCACCAAGCCCCCACTGCTGGGGAACGATGGCCTGATAGAAAACGAAAGTGTCCAGCACTTCCGCCGCTTGGCGCCCCACCGCCTCGCGCTGCAGGATGTACTGCTCGAAACCGACATTGAGCGCATCACCCAGGCGCAAGATCAAAAGGAGCACGACCACCGGCCTCAGGGCGGGCAATGTGATGTGCCACAGCCGCCGCCACCGTCCCGCCCCATCGGCGGCTGCTGCCTCGTAGAGCGTCAGGTCGATCGCAGAAAGCGTTGCCAGAAAAACGATCGTCCCCCACCCCACGTCCTTCCACACCGCTTCACTGGTGACGAGGAAAATGAAGGTGTCGGGGTTGGTCATGATGTTCCACGGCTCGATGCCGTGCTGACGCAGCTGTCCCGCCAAGAGTCCCGCGCCGCCGAACATCTGCACGAAGAAAGTAATCACCAGTACCCAACTGAAGAAATGGGGCAGGTAAATCACCCCTTGGACGAACGCGCGCAGCCTCGATGACCCGATGCTGTGCAGAAGGATGGCCAGGCCGATGGGGAGTGGAAAGAAGAAGACCAGCTGAAAGAGCGTGATTGAAAGCGTATTTTGGACCGCATCCCAGAAGGCGGGGTCGTAAAACAGCGTTTCGAAATTGCCAAAGCCGATCCACTCGCTCAAAAGGAATGCTTCGAACGGGTTGTCTCCTTCGAACGGGTTGTAGTCTTGGAAGGCGATGACGTTGCCGAGCGTTGGCACGTAGTGAAAGACGAGCAAGAGCAGGGCGGCGGGAGCCGTCATGAGGAGCAGCGGCCAGTCTCGGCGCAACCGCATACCGAGGCGAGCACGGGACGACTCGGTTACCTCGTGCTTATTCATCGCCCATTGTCAGCCAGGATTTTTTCCAAAAAGGCGCGACCCTCGTCGCCCCCCGTGTTCCGCCACTCCCGGATGATCGCGTCGAAGTCGCGGAGGGGGCGTCGGCCTCGCAAAACGTCGTTGATCTTGTCTTCCGTCGTGACGATGGTCTTGGAGTAGTTGGCCGGCAGCTCGACCTTGATGGCGTGGAAGAGGTCGGGCTCGAGGTAGGGGATCGTGGCACGCGTATAGGCAAGGAGATCCTCTACGTAATGCGGCACATCCGCGCTCGCCACTTCGACGGCGGCGCGCCCCCCGAGGACATAGTATTGGGGCGGGGTCGCCAGCTCTTGATTGAACAAGTCAGTCGGCACCGGACTGCCGTCGGCGGCGCGGGTGAAATGCTTGCCCTCTACCCCAGAAAGACAGAGCTCGTATTCCTTGCTGCCGAACGGGGCTGCGCACCAATTGAGCACGCGCAGGAGCTCCTCGGTGCGCTCCTTGCCGAGCCCTTTCTTGAGGAACGTGTAGTACACCGGCTCGGCGCTGCCCCACACCAAAGGCTCGCCACCTACCGCGGAAAAAACGGGTACCGGATGCATGTCAAAGCCACGAGTGACTTTCGATTGTTCGCTCTGCATGCCCCGCCAGGCGCCCAGCCCATCCTCCCAGGCGATCATCTTGCCGGCGCTGAAAAGCTGCTTGGCGTCGGCCCCCTTGCTGGCAACGAGGTCTGGATGAACCATCCCCTCTTGGAAGAGACGCGTGGCAAACTCCAGGGCTTGCCGGAACTCGGCGGTTTCGAATTTGAATTCCAGGCCGCCACCCGCTTTTTTGCGCCACCCGCCTTTGGAGCCGGGGCATTTGAAGAACATCTGCACCATGTTGAAGAGGTTGCCGAAAGCCCACACGCCTTTGCTCGGGTTGGTCATCCTTCTGCCGAAGTCGTAGAGCTCGTCGATTGTCTTCGGGGCTGCGATGCCGGCACGGTCGGTCAAGTCCTTTCGATAAAAGAGCGCCCACGGCAAGGGACCGCTGTTCGGAAACGGGACCGCTGCGAGACGGCCCGACCAGACGGAGTACTGCCAGGCCACGGTCGGTAGCGCGGCGAGCATCGGGTACGCGGAGGCGGCGTCGCCTCGGAGATGATCGGTGAGGTCCGCAAAGAGCGCCTTTACGGCTTGAGAGAAGCGCGGGATCCTGTCGATCTCCCAACTCGGCACGCAGAGGAGATGAGGCACGTCGCGGGCGCCGAGAACGGCGCTGAGCTTGTCGGCGTAGGTATTGCCGTCCTGCACGCTGGGGTTGATGGGCGCGCCAAGCTCACCATTGACCGCGGCCAGGTAGGCGTTGCGGCCGAGACCGGGTGGATTGGGCCCCCAGGCCGGCGACATCGTCGTAATCGCCTGTCCGCTACGCGCAGGCCTGTCGGTAATGGCGTCGACGAGGTGCGTTGGGTAGTGCAGATAGCCGCTCGGTATCAATCCCTCGCCCGGGATGTCCGGCTTGAGGAGCTCGATGGGGGTGTACTTGGGAATCACCGCCGCGACCTCGAGGGCACTGGTTGCCCTTCCTCTGTTGCGTGGCCCCCTCGCGCAGCCAACCGCGCCGGGAAATGCTGCAGCGGCCGTCCCCGCGCCCATGAGGGCCAGAAACCTGCGGCGCTGGAGTGCCGGCCGTGTCACGGCGCGCCCGCTTGCATCATGGTCGGCTTACCTCGTCGTGTACCGTCGGGCCGTCTCCCCGTGTCGCTTCCAAAAATCTTTCCGTGATGGTGCCTTTTCGCGCGCCTTCGTTTCGCTTGCGCGGCACTACACCTTAGCCGACGGGAGCGCTGCTCGCGCCGACCGAAACAAATCTGCATCACGCTTCGTCCCTGCATTGGAGGCCAGCCCGTCACGACGCCCACCATGCTTGGTGCTCACCCTGACCAAACGCGGCTCATGAAAATGAACCCTCTTGCCCCATCGGGGTCGAGGCGGCACTCGACTGCCTCTGGATTTCTCTATCGGGCCGCTGTCAGCCGCGCGCCGACAGCGGCGTGCCGGCGACGCCCGCTGGGCAGCCTGCAGGTGTCACTCCCCGGACCGGCGGCGCTTACCGCTGGAATGCCTCGGACAAAACCTGGTTCCCGCTCACCGACTCCGGGCTCTTCCGGTCGGAGGACACTGCAGCGACCTGGGCGGCGATCCACGACGACCAGCATCGGTTCGGCTTCGCCGGCGCGATCACCGGTGATCCGCGCGTCGATGGCAGCGTCTTCGTCGGCACTGGGGGCAGAGAAATCGTGTACGGAGAGCCGCTGCCATGAGCCAACGAGAGCACGCCTTTCTTGATCCAGAGCTTCCCGTCGACCAGAGAATCGACGCCATCCTTCTTGTCATGACGTTCGAAGAAAAGGTGCAATGTCTCGGCACCCATCCGAGCGTGCCCCGATTGGGCATCCGGGGGAGTGGGCATGTCGAAGGCTTGCACGGCTTGGCCCTGGGAGGTCCGGGCATGTGGGGCGACGATCAGCCCATCGTCACGACGACCTTTCCTCAAGCCATTGGCCTCGGGGAGACATGGGATCCCGATCTCCTGCGGCAGGTGGCTACCATCGAGGCGTACGAAGCACGCTACTATTTCCAGAGTCCTCGCTATCGACGAGGCGGGATCGTGGTCCGTGCTCCCAATGCCGATCTCGGCCGCGATCCGCGCTGGGGTCGAACGGAAGAATGCTACGGCGAAGACCCCTATTTGACCGGAACCATGGCCAAAGCCTTCGTCCGCGGCCTGCAAGGAGAGCACCCACGCTATTGGCAAGCAGCAGCGCTTCTCAAGCATTTCTTGGCCAACAGTAACGAGAACGGACGCGGATCCTCGTCATCCGATTTCGACGAGCGACTTTTTCACGAATACTACTCGGTCCCATTTCGGATGGCCGTCGTCGAAGGCGGAGCGCGCGCCTACATGGCCGCCTACAATGCCCATAACGGCGTGCCATGCACCGTCAACGGCGTCTTGAAAGACGTCACCGTCGACCGGTGGCATCAAGATGGAATCATTTGCACCGACGCCGGGGCCCTCAAGTTCTTGGTGACCGAGCATCATCACTACCCTGACCTCTACCAAGCCGCCGCCGCTTCGATCAAAGCGGGCATTACCCAATTTTTGGATGACTATCGCGAAAGCGTGATCGGCGCTTTCGAGCGCGGTTTGATCGCCGAAACGGACATCGACCGCGCCGTTCGGGCCAACCTGCGGGTGATGATTCGCCTCGGGCTGCTCGACTCGCCCGAGCTCGTACCCTACAGCGGCATCGGCGAGTCACGCGATGAACCGTGGGCGTCGAACGACCATCAGTTGGCGGTAAGAGTTGCGACGTGCAAGTCCGTGGTGCTCTTGAAAAATGCTGGATCCTTTCTGCCTCTCGATAAGACGAAGGTGAAATCGATCGCAGTGATCGGGCCATTTGCCGATCGTGTTCACGTGGACTGGTACAGCGGGACGCCACCTTACTTGGTCACACCACTCGAAGGCATTCGGAACGCGGCAGGCCCTGGCGTGCGGGTGCGCCATGCCACCAACAACGACTTCAGCGACGCTCTCCGCATTGCACGCGAATCGGATGTCTGCATCGTGTGCACGGGCAACCATCCTACAGGCGACGCTGGCTGGGCAGAAGTGACCCTCCCCAGCTATGGCAAGGAGGCCGTGGATCGGCAGTCGATCGAGCTCGAACACGAGAAGGATATCCAAAGGATCTTCCAGGCCAACCCGCGCACCGTGGTGGTGCTGATCTCCAGCTTTCCCTACGCGATCGTCTGGACGCAAGAGAACGTACCGGCCATCGTCCACCTTTCGCACGGGAGCCAGGAGCTCGGAAATGCGCTCGCCGACGTTCTTTTCGGCGCGCACAACCCCGCCGGTCGATTGGTCCAAACGTGGCCGCGATCAATCGACCAGCTGCCTCCGATGATGGACTACGACATTCGTCATGGTCGCACTCATCTCTATTTCGAGGGCGAGCCCCTCTATCCTTTTGGTTTCGGGCTCAGCTACACGTCGTTTCTCTACCGCGACCTTCGCACGAGCGCCGATTCGATGGCACGCGACGGGTCGATCACGGTCACTGTCGACATCGAGAACGACGGCGAACGTTGCGGCGAAGAGGTCGTCCAAATGTATGTGCGGTACAAACGTTCGGCGGTCAGCCGACCCCGGAAAGAGCTCAAGGGCTTTCGTCGCGTTCTCATCGACCGCGGCGACGTGAAGAGCGTTGTTATGCCGCTTTCCGCCGCCGATCTCGCTTATTGGGACGTCGCGCGAAAGTGCTTCACCGTGGAGAGCGGCGAAATCGAGGTGATGATCGGACGATCGTCGGCGCAGATCGAGCTTGCCAAGATGGTTATTATTGAGTGATCGTCAATCGGAGAGCGTCGGAATCCCGAGCCCGAACGTACAGCGAGCTATCAATCCGAAGCACAATCCAACGCGGGAAACGCTTGAGCGGCTCTTGAAACCCTTTGGTTTACGAATCGGACTCGCTCAGATCAAACCACGCAAGAAAGGTCGCGCGGCGCAACGTCCATCCGTCATGCGCCGCGATCCTGTATGCAAGCAGACTGCGCGACAGTCCGCCGAACGGCCATTTCATCAACCCGCTCGCCGCAACCCGTTGCCGTCGAAGAGCACGCGGACTCGGTCGCCGGCCTCTACGCGGAGCTCGAGCTCGGACTCCCCGAAGCGGACGATCGCCGCGCCCCCCCGGCGGCTCGCGATCATCGCGCTGTCGAGCACGCCGCCTTGCCACTCGATATCCACCTCGAAGCCGCCGCGCGCCACCAGGCCTCGCACGGCCCCTGTGGGCCACGCTTTCGGCAAGGCCGGCAAAAGATGGATGGTGCCACCATGGCTCTGCATCAACATTTCGGCGATCCCCGCCGCGCCGCCGAAGTTGCCGTCGATCTGAAAGGGCGGGTGGGCATCGAACAAGTTGGGATAGGTGCGCTCCGGACCGAGCAGCATCCGGACCATCTGGTGCGCGCGTTCGCCTTCGCCGAGTCGCGCCCAGAGATTCAATCGCCAGGCGATACCCCAGCCGGTGGATTCGTCACCGCGAAGCTCGAGCGATGCTCGCGCTGCTCGTGCCAGCTCCGGCGTCGTCTGGACGTCGATCTGCCCGCTGGGAAACACCCCGTAAAGGTGAGACACGTGTCGATGATGCATCTCCGGCGCTTGGAGGTCCCAATCGTCGAGCCATTCCTGCAGCTGACCCGCGGCGCCAATCTGATCGGGCGCGAGCTGGACGCGCGCTCGGGCGAGATCGTTGCGAAACGCCGCGTCGGTGCCGAGAATCTCCGCTGCTTCGATGCAGTGAGCAAAGAGATCGCGCAAAATCTGGCTATCCATCGCCGGTCCGGCGCAAAGCGCAGCGCCGGCGGGATGCGCGTTTTCCGGGGAAAGGGAGGGGCACGTCACGAGCCACTTGTGGCGCGGCTCCTCCACGAGCGAGTCGAGGAAGAACTCGGCGGCGCCTTTGAGGAGTGGATACACCGCGGCAAGGAAGGCGCGATCGCCGCTGAACGCGAAGTGGTCCCAGAGATGCAGGCATAGCCATGCGCCGCCAGTGGGCCAGAGACCCCACTCGGAACCATCGACTGGCGCAGCGGCCCTCCACAGATCGGTGTTGTGATGCGCCACCCAGCCGCGGGCTCCGTAATGGATCTTGGCCGTTCGCGCGCCCGTTTCAGCGAGGTCTCGAACCAGCGAGATCAGGGGGTCCACGCATTCGCCGAGGTTCGTCGACTCGGCGAGCCAATAGTTCATTTCGGTGTTGATGTTGATCGTGTACTTACTGCCCCAAGGTGGATCGAGACTCTCGTTCCACAGGCCCTGCAGATTGGCGGGCTGCGTTCCGGGACGCGAGCTGCTGATGAGGAGATACCTCGCGAATTGAAAATAGAGCGCAGCGAGCTCGGGGTCTGGGGTGCCTTGCGAATCGCGCACCCGCGCGTCCGTCGGGCGGCTTTTGGCGTCGGTTCTGCCGAGGTCGATCGACACCCGGCGAAAGAGGCGCTGGTGCTCGGCGATGTGATCGCCGAGGAGCGCTTCGTACCCTTTCTGCCGCGCCTCGGCAATTTGCCGCGCGGTGGTCCGTTCCGGATCGCCGCTGACGTCGCAAAAACTCCGGTAGCTCGTCGCCAGGGCCAATACGATTGTCGCCGAATCGGCTCCTCGTACCGAAATCAGACCATCGCCGCCAAACGACGAACCGCCACTCGCCATGACGTGGGCCCGAGCTACGAAGCGGAGTGCGCCGCCCACGCCGTGCGCAGCACCGTTTTTCCCGCGGACGACGAGGGTGTGGGTGCCCTCGATTTCGGTCTCTGCGCGGTGCGGGGTTACCAGCGAAAAATCGAAGCTGATGCGCTTCGCCTCCTTGCTGGTCAGCCGCACGACGATGACCTGATTGATGGGCGACGCGAAAACGGCGCGTCGATAGAAAACGCCGCCGCTCGTGAACGACGTCGCGACCACCGCCGTGTCGAGATCGAGCTCCCGTCGATAGTGCTCGTACGGTTCGAGCGCGGCGAACGCGAGGCGCAAATCGCCGAACGCTTGGTAAGGCATTTGCCAGAGCGGCTTGGCCATCATTTTGGCGCCGGCTAGCTCTTGCGCCTGCCGATACTGTCCCTCGAAGATCAACCGGCGCACTTCGGACAGCGCCGAAAGGGCCTCGGGATTGCTGGGATCGTACGGCCCCCCCGCCCACAGCGTGTCTTCATTGAGCGAAAGCCGTTCCTGCCCCACACCGCCGAAGACCATGGCGCCGAGCCGGCCCGAACCGACCGGCAGCGCTTCCACCCATTCGCGCGCGGGCGTCTCGTACCAGAGGGTAAGCGCGGCCTTTGACGGCGCGGCCCCGGTCACGCTCGACGCAAGGTCGTCGCGCATCGTCAAACCGCGACCAGCACGGCCACGCCGTATCCGGCGAGCGCCGCCTGACCTCGGCAAGTTTGTCCGCTCAGCAGATCTCGAACCGGAACCGCGAGCTCGACAGTCTTCGGATGTGGCGTGTGGTTGATGCAGATGAATACGTCGCCCCGCGGCCCGACGCGACGACAGAGCTCGACGCCCTCGGGGACCGCGACGGAGGGAATGCCGCTTTCGGCGATCCATTGCTTTGCCAGACGTTTCATGGTTGCGTCGTCGAGCCATGCGCCCACGTAGGTGATACGCCCCGAACCATGACGGCGCGTCACGACGGCTGGTTGTCCATCGAGCCAGCCGTTGCTGGCGCCGTACCGAAGGATGATCTCCGTTCCTTCCACGTCGACAGCGAGCCACTCGGCCCAGATGCGGGCTTCGCCGGCCGGTTCGAGTCCCACGCTCGACTGGAGCGCGTAGTACTCCTCGACGTGAGCGCCGAGCGCTGCGGAAAGAGGCCCTGGCTGACGCGACGGAAGCAGAGCGCTGTCGTGATCCTTCATCCCTGAGCGAGGACCCAGCACGAGGTGACCGCCGGCACGTACGTACGCATCGAACCTGAGTGCCGTGGCGTCGTCGAGGATGTGCAGGTGGGGAGCGACGACCAGACGATACTGGGAAAGAACGGAACTCGGAGGCACGATGTCGACCGCGGACAAATCGGACCGAAGCGCCCTGTAAAAACTGCCGAGGTGGGCGACCGGATCGAAGTCCTGGTGGTGCCGCTGAAAATTCAGGGCCCAACGATCTTCGTATGAGTGCACGACTGCGCAATCGGCGACGATCGATGTCGCGGCGAGGTGGTCCGCACAGCGGGCGAGCTCCCTTCCCAGTTCCTGGATCTCGCCGTAGACCGGGCGCGGGGCGCCGTCGGGTCCCACCACCGTGCCGTGGTACTGCTCCTGTCCGCTCGGCGCGCTACGCCACTGCCAATAAAGGATCGCGTCCGCTCCGTGGCCGATGGCATGCCAAGCCATCGTTTTGAGCTCGCCTCGATTGGGCGCGTTGTTGATAGCGGACCAGTTGACCGCCCCCGGTTGTGTCTCCATGACCCAGAAGTTCTTGCCCGCGAAGCCGCGCACGACGTCATGAGCCGCGCCGTTTTTGACGTAATCGACGTGACCGCGTTCGCCATAGCTGTCCCAGGAAGCGAAATCGAGATCCTTCGCCACCGCGTAGTGATCGAAGAGGTCGAACCAGCCCATGAAGTTGTGCGTGATGAAGCGATCGCTGTGCTGGCGAATCGCGTCGATCTGGACGCGCTGGTAATCGATGTACACGCGGGTGAGAAACCGGCGAAACTCCAGCATGAGGGCCGGGTGATGACTCCCCACCGGCAGTGGAATTTGCGCCCAATCATCGTACGTCTGGCTCCAATACGCGGTCGTCCAGCGCGCGTTCAAGGCGTCGAGCGTCTCGTAGCGGGCTTTCAGGAAATCATGAAACTTTAGCCGCGTGTCTTCGTCGTAGGAGACGGCATTGTATTCGTTGTCGATTTGCCAGCCAATGACGTGGGGATTTCCGCCCAGGCGCTGGGCCATCTGCTCGGCGATTTGGCGACAGAAGTCCCGGTAGCGGGCGCTGGTCGGGGAAAAGTGGCAGCGGTTGCCGTGGGTCGCCGGACGGCCGTCGTCGCGGACGAGCAGGGTGTCGGGATAGCGGTGCGTCATCCAGGCTGGGGGCGCCGCGGTGGGCGTGCCGAGCACCACGGAAAGGCCGTGCCGGCCGGCGAGATCGACGGCACGCTCGAGCCAGTCGAGATCGTAGCGCCCCTCTTCCGGCTCTAGCCGACTCCAGGCGAACTCCGCCACGCGCACCACGTTCATGCCGGCGTCGCGCATCAGGCGGAGATCTTCCGGCCAGCGCGATTCGTCCCACTGTTCGGGATACCAAGCGCAACCGAATCTCATGGCCGGCGTATCCAGCGGTCACTCCGTGGCGATCAGCACGGCCGCGTAAGGCGGCACCACCACCGCGATCCTGTCGCCGCGCGTCTCGCCCTGGTCCTCGAGAAGGCGAAGGCCGAGCGTTTCGCTGAGGGTGTACGTTCGATACCTGCTGGCCGGACTGGGAAGCGCGACGGTGGCCTCGATACGCTCTTCGGGATTCTTGTTGACGAGTACGATCCGAAACCGTGCGCCGCTCGTCGCGGCGAAGGTCAAGAGATCGGGTTGGCTCGATTGACTGGGTACGAACTTCCCGCCCACCCGCGACCCTTTCCCGTCGTAGTTTCCGTACAGCTTCTGCGCCCAATAGGTGAACTTGTTACTTTCCGTTTGGTGCCAGTTCTGCGCCATGTAGAGATTTTCCTGCATGAAGATCCCGAGAACGGCGGCGCGGATGAGGGCGCCGTGATAGTGCTCCGGGCTGCCAGAGTCGTATTCGTTGATGGCGAGCTTCGTCCCTGGATAATACGTGTCGACGATTTTCCGGAGCGCAGGAATGATCGGATGATACGGCTGCCAGAGCATTTCTCGGTTGGAGCCGGCTGTCCACGATTCGAGCTCCGCCGTGGGCTGAAAGCTCGGGTCGTACCATTCGCGAATGCTTTCCCATTGCAGACGCGCGAACGCCTTGTCGTACGGGATATCATCCAGCACCCGCCGCTTTTCACCCTTCGCGTCTTTGCCGTAGAGCTCGGGGTACCAGTGGATGTCCACGGTATCGACCAGGCGCTTGCCTGCCTGCGCCTCGGCCTGCTTGAAACGCTTGAGGAGGTACACGAGCTGTGAATCGCCCCCGTGTTTCTTGCGCTCGCGAAACTTGTCGGGCTCCTTGACGTCTTCCTTTTGCCGCTTGTAGCCAGCGGGACCGGGCGGGAGGTAATCTTGGTTCGAGCCGGCCAGCTCGAGCACGCCCCACGCTCCGAATCCGATCACTTGCGCGCTCGGGTCAGCGGTCTTGATCACGGTTGCGTATTGGATGTTCCAGTCCGCCAGCTGCTCGGCGGTGACACCTTGCGGCATGATGTCGCGATGGGTGTGCATCCAAAGCCCGGGCTCGTTGTCCAGGCTGTAGAACTGGACGCCGCCCTTTGAGGCGGCGCCGAAGTGCTTGACCGCCGTTTCCACGAACTCACGCTGGAGCTCAGGCGAGTTCTTGACCATCGAGAGGCTGGGATCGTTGTCCCAGATGATATCGCCGTTCGGCTTCTTCCCGTTGCCGCATCCCTGACCGTCCGTTTTTTCCTGCTCGGGATAGAGCTTCACGGGATAACTGCAATAGCGCTCCTTCTCGTCCGGATGAGGCTTGGCGATGAAAGGAACGATGGGAATGCCGAAGTTGACCTGGGCGCCTCCGGCGAGCGTTTCTTTGATGAATTGATGATACTTTTTCTTTTCTTCGGGCGTTTGCGGGGGCTTGCTGTAGTCATTCAAGAAGAACCAATCGACCCCGGCGTTGTCGACGTCGTTTTTCCAGTTGTACTTGGTGGTGCGATTCCCGCCCCAGCGTCGTACGGTCGCGCCGATGTCCTTGATGGACGAGGCGGATCCCCAGTTGATCCCGAAGATGAACGGGGAGATCTCGTGCGCCGGCGCACCCAGTTTGACGGTGGCGGCAAGCGCTGGCCGCGTGGGGAGCTCGACGCTGACGGTTTGCTCGTCCGATACCTCGTTGGCGCCGACGCAAGCGATGCCGACCACGGTCGGGCGTGGACTTCCCAGCGCCGAAGTGGGAATGAGCACGGAGCGCCCCTTCCCGTCAGCCTTGAGCACCGGCTTTTGGTTCACGCTGATCGCAAATTGCTCCACTTTCTCGGCGGCGTCCTTTTCCCACACGAGTCGCACGCCATCGGGCCGCGCGACGTACCCGAGATTCGAGACGGGTGTCACCATGTCGATGTTGGTGAGATAGACGTTGTCGAAATACACGGCGACGTTCTTGTTTTCGGGATAGCCGCCGCGCACGTTGAAGGCGACCTGCTGTAGTCCCTTCAGGTCGACGTGGGCCACGTCGGGGAAGGCGCCGAGCGGAATCACGATCCGGCGCCATGTTCCGTCGAGTTGCCCGCCAGGAACGAATTCGGACAGCTCGATGGGCCCGGTGTCCTCCTTTCCCTTGGTTTTGGACGCGGAATGGAGATTGACGGCGAGTTTGACTCCCGCGACGTTCGCTTTGGCCCAAAGGACGAGGTAGCGTGCCCCCGTCCCGTCGATCGGCGACCACGATCCATTGAAGGCAAGTCCGCCCCCCGCCCACGCGTTGCCAAAATACTTCTCGTCGGACTTCGTGACCCAGACGAAATCGATGGCCAGGCTCAGCTCGCCGGGACCGTGGAAGAGGAGCCAATCAGGCTTTTGACCCGTGACCTTGTCGCCCCGCTTGGCTTTGTCGAAATCACTCGTGACGAGCGGCAGTTTCTTTTCGGTGCTGAGCGATAGCTTCACGCCCCCCTTGCCATCTCGTCCTGACGAGTCACCCCACGTCGGCTCGTAGTACCCGGCCGCGACGATTGCGCCCGGCTCACCCCCTGCGGTCGCGCCTTTCGCCGCCGCCTTTTGACCGGGTTCGGCGCCGAGCGGCGGCGGCCGCAGGCACGCGGGCACAAGGCAAAGACTGCCGAACAGCACGGGTACGAGCGCGGTGAATCGGGGGCGGGAGGTGCGTCGGGCCGGTTGGAAGACCATGTAGCCGGTTAGTCGCTCGACGCGGCGACGGCGGCTCAGTTGAGCTCATCGGGGCACCAACGAGACCTCGACCGGCTGGCGAGGATCGCTCCACGAAACCAGCAGGCCATCGGGATGGCGTTCAGCGGAACCATTCACCACGCCCTCGTGCTCCGTATAGCCGCGCAGCAAGATCCCCGGAGCCGTGTCACCGGACGACGAAACCACGGTGCGCGCGCCCTCGCGCCGGCAGCCATACGAGAGCGGGTTTTGTCCCTCGGCGTCGGGAATGGTGACGGACAGCTGCGCGCCGTCGGGCAACTCGAACGCGTGCAGCAACGCCTCGCGGCGGTAATCGTAGACGGCGCTGTCATGACGCAGCCCCACCGGGAGCAGCGTGCCCGGCCGGACGAAGAGCGGAACGCGCAGAAAGCCCACCCCGCGTTCCTGGCAAAATCGCCCGCCCTCGACCCGCCGGCCGGTGAAGAAATCCGTCCACGTCCCGTGCGGCAGATAATAATCGACACTGCCTTCTTCATTGAAGACGGGGGCTACCAAGAGCCCGCCACCCAGCATGTATTGACGATCGAGATGTCGGCAGACCGGGTCGTCCGGAAACTCGAGCACCATGGGACGCATCACCGGCATGCCGGTCGTGTGCGCCTCGTGCGCGAGGCTCCACAGATAGGGCATGAGCCGGTGCTTCAGATGCGTGAAGAACCGCAGCACTTCCACGGACTCTTCGTCGAAGCTCCACGGCACGCGGTAGCTGGTCGAACCGTGCAGCCGACTGTGGCTCGATAGCAGCCCGAAGGCGATCCAACGCTTGTAGAGCGCGGGCGGCGCCGTGCCAGAGAAGCCGCCGATGTCGTGACTCCAGAATGCTCCTCCCGACATGGCATAAGAGAGGCCGCCGCGCAGCGTTTCGGCCATCGATTCGAAGGTGGAATCGCAATCGCCACCCCAATGAACAGGGAACTTCTGCGACCCCGCGGTGGCCGAGCGCGCGAAAACGACGGCCTTGCCTGGGCCGTGGAACTGCTCGAGCAACGAAAAAACCGCTTGGTTGTAGAGATAAGGGTAGAAGTTGTGCATCCGCTCGGGATCGGAGCCGTCGAAGTAGACGGCATCGTCGGGTATGCGTTCGCCGAAGTCGGTCTTGAAGCAGTCGACACCCATCTCCAAGAGACGGCGGAGTGCGGCCTGGTACCAGGTGACCGCCTCGGGGTTGGTGAAGTCGACGAGCGCGATGCCTGGTTGCCAGTCGTCGCGCTGGTAGACATCGCCGTTGCGGTTCCTCAAAAAAAATCCTCGATCGCGGCCTTCGGCGAAGAGGCTCGATAGCTCGGACACGTAGGGATTGATCCAGACCGAAACGCGCAGCCCGCGCTCGTGCAAGCGCCGCAGCATACCGGGCGGGTCTGGAAATTTATGGGGATCCCATTGAAAGTCGCACCAGCGGTGCTCGCGCATCCACGCGCAGTCGTAATGAAAGACTGCAACGGGAATGTCCCTCGCCACCATCCCCTGCAAGAGCTCTTCGGTGACGATTCGCTCGTCGTAATCCGTGAGGAACGACGTCGAGAGCCAGAGACCGAAGCTCCAGCTCGGAGGCAGGGCGGGTCGACCCGTGAGGCGCGTGTATTTTTCGAGTACCTCGCGGGGCGTAGGGCCGAAAAACACGAAGTAGTCGAGCTCGTTTTCCGGGGAGCTGAACTGAACGGCGGCCGTGCGTTCCGTCCCGATCTCGAATTCGAGGCGACCCGGGCTCGCCACGAAGACGCCGTACCCGGCGCTGGTCATGTAAAAAGGAACGTTCTTGTAGGCGAGGTCGGTCGCCGTGCCGGGATCTTCGTTCCAGATCGAAACGGATTGCCCGTTTCGAACGAGTGGCCCGAATCGCTCGCCGAGGCCGTAGACGGACTCTCCCACGCCGAGCGCCAGGCGTTGCATCAGGTACTCGCCCGATCCTTCGACCTTCATGACGCCGAGCGCGTGCCGCGCGCTTCGGGTCACGGCGCGCCCTTCGTGACAGAACGTGAGCTCGAACGGGCGCCTTCCGATCTTCGCCGTGAGTCGGCCGCTCGACAGCGACAGCTCTGCTTCGGTTTCGTTGACGACAATGGGGAGCGCGCCCGCATGGTCGTTGAGGACGAAGCTCGGTCGCCGGCGCTTGGCGCCCTGTCGATGCGAAACGTGAATTCGAATCACGTCGGGCATGGGGGAGCTCAGTCGAACCGAGAGGGCGTAAGCATTGAGCCTCTCTTCGGGACCGCGGTTCAGACAGGTGAGCTCGAGTACGCCGTCCGCGCTCCGGTGATCGGCCACGCGCTCGGGGTAGATCGCGCTCACCCCTTCGCGCATGGTCCACACGCCATGGCTGAACTTCATTGCAACTCGCGCGTACCACGAGCCCATGCCACAAATCCAGCGACGTGTCTCGCGCCTCGAGCTCGTGCTGTTGGTTGAGCCGTGAAGCCCCCCCCCAAGCGACTAGTGCCCTGGTGAAAATCTTTTTTGGCGCCTGGCTGGCTGGCACATTTGCCCTCGCGAGCGGGTGCGTGGATCAGGGCGCGTCGGATCAGACCGACGCGGGCCGCGGAGGCGGAACTCCGGGCGGAGGAGGGGCCACGGCAGGGGGAGGGGTCGGTGGAGGAGGCGCCGGCACGTCGACCGGAATCGACGGCGCAGCCGGCACATGCTGGATGGGGACCGGCGCCAGCTCGGACGTGAGCATCGACGACGCGCCGGGCGTGACCGGCCCGTATGCGTGGAAGAATGTCAAAATCTCTGGCGGTGGTTTCGTCTCGGGCATCGTCTTCAGCCTGGCGCAGCCGGATCTCGTCTTCGCGCGAACCGACGTGGGAGGAGCCTATCGACTCCACGGCCCGTCGCGCCGATGGATTCCCCTCACCGATTGGATAGGTCGCGATGACGCGAACCTCATGGGCATCGAGAGCATCGCAGCGGATCCCTCCGACGCACGTCGCGTGTACCTCGCCGCCGGGACTTACGTCACGGCGGGCAATGGAGTCATCCTCCGCTCGAGCGACGGCGGCAACAGGTGGGAGCGCCATCCCATCGCCGTGCCCATGGGCGGCAATGCCAATGGCCGCTCGATGGGAGAACGCCTCGCCATCGATCCCAACCTCACGAGCACGCTCTACTTCGCGTCGCGCTCCGGTCTTTGGAAAAGCTCGGACGAGGCGAGAACCTGGGGGCCGGTAGCCGGGTTCCCCGGTGTGGGCGACACCAACCTGGGACTCAGTTTCGTGTCGTTCGATCGATCGAGCGGTCGGCCGGGCCAGCCGACACCTACATTTTACGTCGGGGTGGCGACCACGACGGGTACCGCGCTCTATCGCACGACGGATGCCGGTTCGAGCTGGCACGCAGTGCCGGGGCAACCGCCGCCGGGGCTCATGCCCCATCATGCGGTTTGGGACGGGTGCGGGGTCCTCTATCTTGCGTACAACAACGGTCCTGGCCCGAACGCAATCACGGGGGGGGCAATATGGAAGTACGACACCGTGCCAGGGACGTGGCTCGACATCAGTCCGCGCCCGAATTGCAACTGTGGGTATGGCGGGATCTCGGTGGATGCCGCCCGGCCCACCACTTTGCTGGTGTCGACCATCGATTGGTGGGCACCCGATGAGATTTATCGCTCGACGAACGGCGGTGCGAGCTGGAACGCGATCGGCGCCCAGGCCGTGCGCGACGTGGCGGGCGCACAGTGGCTCTATTGGCACGGCCGCACGCCGAGCGCGACGGGCTGGATGGGAGATATGGAGATCGATCCCTTTCACCCGAACCGGGCGCTCTACGTCACGGGACAAGGCATATGGTGGAGCGATGACGTGCATGCCGCCGATTCGGACGCGGCCACGCACTGGGTTTTCTCGAACGAAGGACTCGAACAGACCGTCGCACTCGACCTGGTCAGTCCACCGGAAGGAGCCCATCTGATCAGCGCAGTCGGCGATCTTGGTGGATTTCGTCACGACGATTTCGATAGCTCGCCGCCGGCTGGCATGTTCTCGCAACCGATCTTCGGCAACACCACGGCGCTCGATTTTGCCGAAGGCAGCCCCTCGCTGGTCATCCGCGTGGGGACGAGCTCGGCGTCCACCACGCGTCGCGGTGCCATCTCGATCGACGGCGGCACGACCTGGACGCCGTTTGCGACGGAGCCCGCCGCAAGCACCGGCGCCGGCTCCATCGCCATTTCGGCCGACGGAAGCACGATCGTATGGTCCCCCGCGGCAGGCACGGTCAGTTACTCGCGCAACCGAGGAGGAACGTGGACCGCCGCGGCGGGGCTCCCGACGAATGCCGCCAATAGCAAGGTGGCTGCCGATCGGGTCAATGCCAATCAGTTTTACCTGTCCCGATCCAACCTGACAGAGCTCTACGTGAGCACCGATGGGGGAGCGACATTTGCGGCCGGTGCCACCCTCCCGAGAGGAGCGGGTCGCCCGCGTCCGGTGTTCGGCAGAGAAGGAGACGTATGGATCACGACCGGCACGGGCCTCCATCACTCGATCGACGCGGGCAAGACCTTCACGACCGTCGGTGCCCTGCAAGCCGCATCGGCCGTGGGGTTCGGGCACGCCGCGCCCGGGCAAACGTACCCCGCGCTCTATGTGGCCGGGACGACGCAGATGGGCACGGGCGTCTATCGCTCCGACGATAGTGGCGTAACCTTTCAACGGATCGACGACGCCGAGCATCGCTTCGGATCGATCGGGTTCATCACCGGTGATCCCCGCTTGTACGGACGTGTTTATCTGGGATCGGGAGGCCGAGGCATTCTGTCCGGTGATCCCGTGCCCGCCCTCGGTCGAGCCGCTCACCACGCGAGTTCTCCCCTCGCGCAGTGAGCTGAGGGGTGGTGTCAATCAGCGCTTGCGTCGCGGCCCGTGTCGGCCGATGGCGCATCGGTGGCCGGCGCATCCGGCGTTGGTGGTGCGGCGTCGCCGAGGGAGACGAACCGGATGTCGTCGATCGTCACATCGGCGGCGTTGGTGCCGGTTCCTCCAAACGGGAGTGTGAACGCCATGGCCGTGATCTTGCTGGGATCGAGTGCGCTCGGAACACCGCCGGCGAAATCGGACCAGCGCAAGGTGACCGTGGCGCCGGTGGCCGACACCGGGACGTTGACGGAAGGCGAGGTACACATCGCTGCCGTGCACGTACCGCAGCTAGGCTTGGTCACGTCGGCCGAAACTGCGCTGTCATCGACGGTCGAGATCGCGAGACCGACGGTGCCCACGGGACCGGCGTCTCCTCGGATCGAGAACTGAATCCCCGAATAGGCGGAAGCATCGATGGTGCAAACGCCGTGGTCCTTGCCTCCCGACGTACAGTTCCACCACAGCCCGAACCCCGAATAGGTGCCGACGGTGCCGCTGATGTGCCAGTTGCCCGCGCTGAGATCGCTCGTGAGGGGGAACATCGCCGGGCCAGCGTCGCTGCACGCTTCCGGTATCGTACTTGGATAAACGTAAACCCCTCCCCATATCGGAGCGGCATACGCGCCGAACACGATGGGAGCGCCACCTTCGGCGGCGAAGTCCGAAACGAGAGGATTCGCGACCGGCGTGGCCGGCGTGCACAGCGTCAGCGGGGTAGGAGGAGGGCACATCACGGGCGGCCCGGTGTCCGTTCCGGCGTCCGCCTTTCCCGCGCTGCCGCCCGTCGTTCCCGCGCTGCCGCCGGTGGTCCCCGCACTGCCGCCGGTGCTTCCTGCGCTGCCGCCGGTCCCTGCTCCGCCGGCCCCTGCGCCCCCGGCTCCTGCTTTGCCGGTCGTTCCCGCGCCGCCCGTGGTCCCTCCCCCGCCAGCGCCCGCGCCGCCACCCGTTCCTCCGCCGCTCGTGGTGCTGCCGCCGGAGCCTGCCATACCGCCGGTACCGCCGGTACCGCCGGTGGTTCCCGGGCTCTCATCATCCGAGACGCAAGCGCCCGTGACCAACCACGCGCTCGAAACCATCAGCAGTCCAAGACGAGTCATTGTCGAGAAAGCGCCTGAACGAAGCATTGAAGCCTCCACGCCCCCCAAGGGGGCCATGCTGTTTCTTGTCTGACCTAAGAACGACGATCCGATGGCTCCCCCGTGGCACATCCAAGCAGCGGCATGCGATGCCAGCGAGCTTGCAACGAGAGCAAGCTTGGATGACAGGGAGAATGCGCTGCAGCGTACTCGACCGAATGCGCATCGGTCAACGACGGTTCGCCATCCAATAGCGGCATTTCGATGATCTCCATCACGCTTCAACCACGGTCTAAACGCTGTCGATTTGTGAGCCGCTCACGGCTCATCTTTTTTCTCTGTGTGCGACCGTCAGAAGCGGGATAGGACTTTGACCAGAAAGGACCAAGACGATGTTCGGTTTCGCTCGTAGAGGATTCTCCCGAGCCATTGCCCTGCTCGGCGCGCTCATCACGGCGTGTGCCGCCACGCAGTTCGGCGCGACCGAGGCAAATCTAGCCCGAGGCCGCACCATCACGACCCGTGGGGCGGACCTATTTACAAAGGAATGTGCGGAGTGTCACGGCGACCGCGGCGAGGGGTTGGCGCAGGCTCCCGCGGTCCTCGGGCCCGGTGCGCTGCCGGTTTTTCCGCGGGATAGCGCGGCTACCGGGAGCTTGGCCATCAACGACCCCGAGCAGCTTCGGATTCGGCAGCAGACGCGACCTGCCGGCGCTCCGTGGCGCGATCCGTTCCGGACTGCGCCGGACCTGTTTGAATTCTTGAAGACGCACCCTGCAAAAAAGCGAGCCGAATGGGTAGCTCCCGACGACTACTGGGCTCTCGTGACCTTCATGTTGGCCGCGCACGGATCCGCCGTGCCTGCGGGCGGCATCAATGCCGATAATGCGAGCTCGGTCACGATCCAGCCGCCCTGACAATGTTCACAACGAGCGCCCGACGCTGCAGTCTTCGGCAGCGAGGCTGCTCTTTGCTGACAGTACGCTTCGCTGGACTACGCTCTCGGAGCCTCGTGCTCGTCATGACGCTGCTCGCCTGCGGCGCGACGGCGGAGACCGCACGAGCGGACAATGATATCGACAAGCCCACCGATTCGCTACCAGGCTCGCCGCGACCGCCCGGCCTCGGCCTATCACCCGAGGCTCCACCCGTCGGGCCGGCGCCGGGCGGCAGAGCGCCCTCGTTCGGCGCCCCGACCGAGAAGGACGAATGGGCGTTTCGCATCGGCGGGCGGTTCTCGGGCTGGGAATCGGTCGGGATCGGACGTCGCCCCGATAATCCACCCGCCGGGTACAAGGGGACGCCGCTTCACGTACCGGCGCGAACGCTCGGGCGCCAACCGTTTTGGTCGGGTGCTGGCGCGACGCTGAGTCTTCAATTCGGCAACGCGGTCGTCTCGAGCACGGTTCTGTTCTACGCTCGGTTCTCGGGCAAAGAGCGCCAAGGGTACTTCGCGCCCCAGAACGGCCCCAGCATCGGCCAGGCCTACTTGACGGTGCGCCCCGAGCCGCTCGGGCGTTTGCGCCTGAATTTCAAGGTAGGCGCGTTCGTGGAGAACTACGCCGGCCCGGGACAGTGGGGATGGGGAATTTATGGTCCGATGCTCGCCCTGCGCGGCTACGGCGAAACCACCAACGCGGAATACGACGTCGGCCCGAACTGGCGGCTCTACCTGACGCACGGGTTCCTTGGCGTACCGGGCGTGCCCGAAGACTACCTGCGCGGTGAATACCACAGCTGGATCGAAACTGGCATCTCCACGTTCGTGCATCACGCCCATGTCGGCGTGAGCTTCAAGAACCAATACTCATTGAAACTGCATTACGCGAGCGCGTACGGAACTGACGAGCGCAAATATCTCCCCACGTTTTTGACCCCGCCGTCTTCGACCCCGTCGCCGGTTTTGAGCTCGCCCGGCGCCGACGGCCGGCTCGACACGTACGTTCTGGAAACGCGCTGGATGGCCGATCCCTACGGCCAGCTCGGCGTGAGCGCCGCGTACTGGAATTTCAAGGACGCAGCCTCGGTGGGCGACGGCATCTGGTGGGGAATCGATTGGACGCAGGGTGCGCGCGAGCTCGTCAACAAGTTCCTCGGGCCAGCGAGTCGGGGAAACGGCGCGCTCGCGGCGGTCAGCGCCGAATACGACATGAGCGTGGCGCGCATCCTCGCGCACCCGCGCACCTTCGACGGTCGCTCGCAGGACGTGCGCGTGGCCGTCGCCGCGCTTCGCTATTGGACGCTCGCTTCGCGCGATCCCTTCTACGAGCACAAAGCCGGATACTACGCAGGAACGCAACTCGAGTTCGTCGCGCTTTCGTGGGTTCGCGCCACGTTCCAAACCTATCTCGAGAACCGCTACACCGCCTTCGGGCGCTGGGTGGCGGCCAGCATTTCGCCGGGCATCGCGTTTTCTTCCGATTGGCTCAGCACCGACCGAATCATGCTGGCCTACACCAGAAATTTTTACAGCGATGTCACCGACAACAACTCGGCGCTCCGGCTGGACCGCGATGTCGTGACGCTCGGCGCCTACATAACGTTCTGATCGAACGAAAGCTCCCTCAGATGCTCGAGACCAATGCCCGACACCAGATGATCCAATTGCGAAAGACACGCTGATGCGAACTGGGCTCGCTGCAATCCTGATGTTGGCATCGCTTTTCGTATCTGCGGTGGCGCTCGCCCAACAAGAGGACTCGGATGCCGCGCTTCCCCGGCTCGGGCTCGCGCCGGCCGAGCCACAAACGCGAAGCCCGCCGCCGTCCCTGCCTCTCGGGATCAAACCGAGCGAGTCCAAAACGGACGTGCTCGATTTCCACGGATTTGTGCTGCTCCCCTTGCGCGTCGGGCTGCTCGAGCGCCCGAACCCGCGACCCGGGGAGAGCTCCCTCGTTCTTCACAATCCGCCGTTGATTCCGCAGCACCTGCGGAGCTTCGAATACGTCGGCATCGTTCCCGATCCATGGGTCCAGCTCAATTTCATCTACGGCAACTCGACGGTATCAGCCACGGCCATTCTCGCCGCCCGCGCCTTCCCCGATGCCGCTGGCTATTACAATCCGGTGGACCAGCTCGGCGTGAACGACGCCTTCTTGACTGTCAATTTGTCGAAGGTGCTGGCCATGCCGCTCGAGGTGAAGGTGGGAGCGATGACCGGCCGTTATGGTCCAATGGGCGCTTACGATGCCGGTCGGTACGGCACGCCGCTCATCGCGCGCGTCAACGCTATCGGCGAGATGATAACGGCGGGCTACAAGCTCGGAGCCACGACCTTCGTCATCGAGCAGGGTCTCGGTGGGCAGCTCGGGCGGCCCCCTGCCGGTCTGGTTCCGGCCGGTTGGAACGACTTCGCGAGCGGCGACGTCGGCGCGAGTTTCGTCAACCACTTGCATGCGGGCGCCGCCTACGCCGGCCTCGCCCAGCTCGGCCTGCACTACCTGACCAGCTGGAGCCAGGACGATCAGATTCCGAGCGGTCTCGTACCGAACGGACGCATCACCGTCTTCGGCGCCGACGCCCGTCTCACCGCCGGACGGTACGGTCATCTCTACGCCGGGATCGCTCGAACGTTGGCCACCAATGCGTCGACGGTTTCCGGCGTGATCGAGATCCTCAATGCGCGCGGCGGTCCCGAGCTCATCAGCGAGTACCTTGGACCGGCCAGCGGCGGCGACGGCTCGCTCACGACATTCGGTGCGCAGTACGATCTCAGCATGGTGCGCCTGATGTTCGATGAGCTCTACACGGGCAAGAGTCCCGACCTCAGGGTCAGTCTCTTCGGCGTCGGCACCAAGGTTCGGAGCGACGACCCCGCCTACGACGGCGTGCTCAAGCTGAAGGGCGGCGCAGAAGTCACCTACAATCTTCTTTCATGGTTCGGCGTGTCGACCCGTTTCGACCACGTGCGCCTCGATGGCGATAACAGCGGCAAGGCATTCTCGATCTTTTCACCCCGTCTTCTTTTTCACACGGGATGGCTGAGCCGTGACGAGTTTGCCCTGCAGTATTCGCACTTCGTCTCCGGAAGCCGCGTCGATGCCCGCACCGGCTACCCTGCTACGCCCGATCCCACTCGAAACCCCGACCGGCACGTCTTCTCGTTCTCGGGAACGTTCTGGTGGTAGGAGCGCCGATGCTCGTTACGCCCGGCCGAGCGACCGCACCGCGCCTTCGATGGTCAATCGTTGTCGCCACGACACTGTTTTCAGGGGGTGGGTGCGGCGGGTCACAGCGCAATCCACCTCCCATCGACTGCGCGGCGACCGATGCCTACGAACTGCGCGTTCTCGAGGACTACGAAGATGGTTCGATGAGCTTCATCGGGTTTGCCGACAGCACGCCTGGTGCGATCCAAAACGTAGCGGTCCGCGTCATCGAGAACGGCGGTCGCTGCGGCAGTGAGCTGGCGGTGATCCTCTGGGCGCGAGGGAATCGAGATTGGGGCGGCGGCTTCCACACCTTGTCGGGTTGGGACGGCGACGCCTCGGGCTACGACGGATTCTCGTTCTGGGCGCGGAGTCCCGGACGCTCCACCAAAGGATTTACGCTCTTCGTCGACGATCCGACCACCCTCGAGTCACCCCACCGCTTGTGCGTTCCCCAAGCCGGCGTCGCGGGCAACTCGACGATCGTCGACGTGCACGGCATGATCACGGTCGTCGGTCCCGTTCCTCCCGCCAACGCGTGTGGAAATCCGTTTTACTCGGTCCTATTTGCGAGCGACGACTGGCAGTTTCATCGTGTTCCCTTTTCTTCGCTCGCTCAGGCTCCGTGGCCCAACCGCACCGCGAATGGGATCGATCGGTCCGCTATCTTGGGACGGGACATTCGGATGCCGAAGGGATCCGACATCGAGCTATGGATCGACGATTTCGGCCTCTATCGAGAGAAGGCAAGCCATGCCGCCGAATGACGCGAGGACCGCCCGAGAGGCCTGGAAATCCGGCGCGAAGAGCACGGGGGCGCGTGCGACGGACGGTGTGGAGCGCGGTCGGCGAGGAGACCGATACGCCGTTCTCTTCTCCCTCGTGGCGGCAGTGGGTGTCGCCTCGTGCACGACCCAGGACGTCGACTGGCAGGATGAAGACGCCGGGACACCCATCGTTCGGCCAGATGGAAGAGCTGAGAGTGATTCGACGACGGACGTCGGAGCGCCGACGATGTGTCCACCAGCGCCGCTAGCGACCTGGTGTGCGATGCCGGTATCGGTATCGACGGCAGTCATTGCCGACTTCACGGCCCCCCCTGGAGGGATTCCGCCGGTGTTCGGGCTTTACGGAACTTCCCTTTGGGGCGGCGTGTATGCCTATCCCGGATCGGCGCCCGATGCCTGCACCGATGCGGCGCCACCCGCCTATCCCATTTCGAGCGAGATGCGGGACAACGAATGGCGCGTCACCGGACCACTCGGCACCTACGCCGGGTTCGGGCTTTGGTGGAATTGCACCGTGGGGGGCAATATCTATCCCGTATGCGTCATCGACGTATCCACATTCTCGGGAATTCAATTCAGCATCCAAGGCGATCCTGGCCCCACGGGGACGCTCGTGTTCCAAATGAGGACGGCCGATGACGCGCCGGCACCCACCGATGCAACCATGTCATCCTGCGGCACGTGCATGGGAGCGTGCGCGTTCGCGTCGAAGACCATCCCCGTGACGAGCACACGCACCACCGTGACCATCCGCTGGACCGAGCTCGCCGGCGGCGCGCCCCACGCCTTCGATGCGCGTCAGATCACCGGCATCGAATGGCAGTTCCCCTATCCCGGAATGGGCACCTTCCCGATCGATCTCGTCGTCGACGATATCGTGCTCTTGAGATGAGTCCCACGCGCCGACTCAAGGCGCGAGCGAGTTCAGGTACTCCTCGAGGTTCGTATACCCGTCTTGATCAGTGTCGCCATTGCGGTCCGATGCATTGGCCGCGTCGAGCCCATGAGCCGCCTCCCAAGCGTCAGGCATCCCGTCTTGATCGGTATCGAAGCCCGCTGGACGCGACGCAGCCGGCAGTGTGCCATAACCCTGATCGTCCACGCCCTCCGCCA
>DATHES010000017.1:0-147797 GCA_035318465.1 Polyangiaceae bacterium | reverse complement strand
CGTCGCGGGGATGCCCATGCGGCGCTGGCGCGTCTGGCCGAGCACGCCACGAAGTATCCGGCTGGCGCGCTTCGGGAGGAGCGCGAAGGGGTGCGCGTCGTGGCGCTGTGCCGCGCGGGCCGCGAAGAAGAGGGCAGACGGGCGGCGGAACGGTTTCTCGCGCGCTCGCCGCGCTCGGCGCTCGCCACTCGCATCCGAGCAGCGTGCGGCGACTAAAAAAACCAACCGATGTGCGCGTGCGCCGAACCTCCCCAGCGCGGCGTGCGATGCACATTGCCGACGTTGTCGAGACGGAAGCTCGCTTCGCTGAACGTGTGCGTGCCTTGGACTGCCAAGCTCAGGCGCATCGCGTCGCTGAGCGGAAAGTCCACCCGCGGGCCGAGGGCCGCGCTGCCGAGAAGCGCAGTGGCCGAACCGGGAGCGGTCACGCCGTACCCATCGGCGTGGACGATGTCGAAAATGCCGGCCGCGCAGCCGAAAATTTCTGGCGCGCCCCGCACGATTCGCGCGCAAATGTGCGCGCCCGCGGAACCCAGGTAAAAGCGCCCTCCGGCGGCCAAGCTCGGCACGTCGATGGGTTCCGGGAGAAGGGCGCTTCCGTGCAATTCGAACGAGAGGTCAGGCAGCCGCAACCCCAGGGCGATTTCGAGTCCGAACCCGATGTTCGGCAGCAGACGGAGCGCGGCGATGGGGCCCGCGGCAACGAATCCGCGCAGCGGCGCTTCGCCAGCCGAGGGCGGTTGGCTCGGCGGGCGCTCGGGTTTCTCGCGGGGCGGCGGAGGCGCGACGTCCGGTGCGTTCCCAGCGTTCGGTTCAATGGCGAGCGCGATGATGAGGGACGCCACCTTGGCCACGGCGCGACAGGTGGCGCCATCGAAGGTGCGCTCGCTCGTGCGCGCCCCGTCTTGGATGCGGATCTGAACGCGCCAGTCCTCGTTGGTACGGGTGACCTCGGCGAACGCACGCACGGTGCCTCGATTGCGCGAACCTTCGCCGATGAGCCGCGCGATCTCGCGCTCGACCTCGCCGCTGGTCGGGCACGGTGGAGGCGCTTGCCACGAGAGGTCGAAAGAGCGCGTGGCCTGGGCAGCTGCGGGGGCGGCGGAGAGCAGGCCGCTCGAAACCACGATGGCAGCCGCGCGTGCACGCAGGCCGACGCGGCGGGCGGGGGGGGGCGGGAATCGGAAAAATCGGCCGTGAGTCACGAATCCTTCGACGAGGGTACACGAACCTCGCGCGGATTCGTGCATGCCGTGGTTCCCGAGGTTGCGCAGGCATTCGTCGGGGTAGCAGAATGACGACGATGCGGCGCTTCCTCGGCCATCGTGCGCTCTTCGCTTTGCTGCTGCCCCTATCGCTCGGCTGCGCGCCGCAGGATCTCAGCATCGGGTGGGAGGACCTCGGCGGATCGGACGCTACCGTACGTAACGATGCCAGCAATATCGGCGACGCCAGCCATACCAGCGACGCCAGCGGTGACGCCGGCAATATCGGTGACGTCAGCAATGTCGGCGACGCCAGCAATATCGGTGACGTCAGCAATATCGGCGACGCCGGCGATGCCGGCAGATTTGCGCTCGTGTGGCGCGACGATTTCAAGACCCTCGACCCCGGACGGTGGGAGCTCGCGGAGCACACCTTCGAGGAGAACTACGCCGATTTCTCAGCGGCCAATGCGGTGACGGATGGGGAATTTTTGAGGCTCGGCGTTCGGGTCAAACCGGCGGGATCGAGCGGCAAGCCCTACACCGCCGCCGAGGTCCGCACTTGGGCCGAGGTCACCTGCGGCAAATTCT
Source organism: Polyangiaceae bacterium (assembly GCA_035318465.1). Taxonomy (GTDB): domain Bacteria; phylum Myxococcota_A; class Polyangia; order Polyangiales; family Polyangiaceae; genus DASWDH01. Next base: position 146,001 of record DATHES010000017.1, on the reverse strand, counting down.
TGGTGCGCGCGCGCATTGCGCCGGGCTTCGGCATCGCGTCCACCTTCTTTGGCTTCTACGACTTTTTCCAGAATCCATCGGCGCAGGATTGGAACGAGATCGTGATGGAGTCCTCCGCGCCGAGTCGTATCGATTACATCTATACGCTCGAGAATCCGTCGCTGCCCGGCGGCAAGGAGCGGGTGCCCTCGTCGGGCGCCGTTCGTTTCGACGCCACCGCGGATTTTCACGTCTACGGCTTCGAATGGACCCCCAGCGAAGTACGGTTTCTGGTCGACGGCATCGCGGAGCAGTCGCTGCCGGCTCCGATTGCGGCGCGGTTGAACCTCCCCAAACGGGTCGTGATGAGCGCCTACCCGTCGACCCGTCTGGCGCCGAACCGCACGTTCGATCCGGCCGTGCTTCCAGCGGAAGCGTGGTTCGATTGGATCGAGGTCTATCGCTACTTGGGCAGCTGCCCGAGCGGCGCCGAGGGCGGCACCGACGCGAGCGCAGTGACCGACGCCGGGGAAGCGGGCGGCTGACGCAAGGAGACACGCGCCACCGAGCGCGGGACGCCGCCGGTCAGCGCGAGTAAACGCGCACGTAGTCGACGAGCATCATCTGCGGGAACGTCGTCGTCGAATCGGGCGCGCCCGGCCAATTGCCACCGACGGCGACATTGAGCAGAAGGTAAAACGGGTGGTCATACACCCAGCGCGCACCCGAGGGCGTATCGGCTGGGGTCTTCGTGCCGTAAAGAATGTCGTCCATGTAGAAGCGCACCACATTGAGCTCCCACTCCACGGCGAAGACGTGAAACCCGTCGGCATATGTTGCTCCGCTGGGCAGCGTGTATGCCTGACCGAGAGGATTTCCGCCGGAATACCCGGGACCGTGCAAGCTGCCGTGCACGATCGATGGCTCCTTGCCGATGTTCTCCATGATGTCGATTTCGCCGCAGGTCGGCCAGCCGGCGGAGCCGATGTTGTTGCCGAGCATCCAGAAGGCCGGCCAGATCCCCTGACCGTGGGGCAGCTGCAAGCGCGCTTCGTAGCGGCCGTAGAGGCGCTGGAACTTGCCGTTGCTTTCGAGGCGCGCCGACGTGTACTGGCGGCCCATGTAGGCCTCTTTGATGACCTTGATGACGAGAAGCCCGTCGCCGTCGTGGTACCCGTTTGCGGTTCGGTTCGTGTAGAACTCGAGCTCGTTGTTGCCAAACCCGTCACCCTTGTTGATGAGGTTCCATTTCGTCGTGTCGACGCCGGTGCCGGCCGCGGCGTTGAATTCGTCACTCCAGATCAAGGTCCAGCCGGGGTGACTGCCGTCGCCGCTCGCGCCACTGTCCGCGCGAGGCCCGCTGTCTAGTCCGGAGCTGCTGTCGCGACCCGACCCAGCGTCGATCGAAACGACGGGTCCATCGCTTTTCGCCCCTCCCGCCGCGTCGCGCGTCCCGCCGCTACCGCCCGACCCGTTCGCGTCCTGGGTGACACCCGAATCGAGCGCGCCGCCGCTTCCCCCCGTGCCTTCCGGCGGGGTTGGCCCGCCGGAATCGCCGCAGGCGCCGAGAAAAGCCGCCAGGGCAAAGGAAAGGGACAACGCGATTCGACGAGATCTCATCGTTTGGATAGTGTCTCCACCTGAGTCTACCCGTCCATCAAAGTGAAACCGCTAAGGTTTCGACCGCTCGAGCGGACGATTTCAGCTCCACTCGCTCGCTATCGCACACAACCACACGAGGAGGTGCCGATGACTGCCCCCCAACTCTCGCCGCAAGACGTCTCCGACCGCATGACGATCCAAGATCTGCTCATACGCTATGCGCTCGCGATCGATACCAAAGACTGGGCGCTGCTCGACACCTGCTTCGTCGTCGACGCAGAACTCGACTACACCGCGACCGGCGGAAAAAAAGGCCCCTATCCCGAGGTGCGCAAGTGGCTCGAAGAGGCTCTTTCGCCCTTCGCCGTCACGATGCATTGCATCGGAAACACGAGTGTCGAGCTGGAGGGGGACCGCGCCCGCGCGCGCACGTACCTGTGGAATCCCATGGGCTTCAAGAAAGCGGACGGTGACTTGCACTGGTTCACTGTCTCGGCTCACTACGTGGACGAGCTCGTGCGCACGGGCGACGGATGGCGCATCCAGAAGAGGGCGCAGGATCGCGCCGCGATCATCGGCGCACTTCCCGGCAGTCGTCGCGCCTGAGGGCGTCGTCAGTTGCCGCAGCCGATGCGGCTGACGTCGAGCGCCACTTCGTCGATCCACGCCACGAACCCCGGCGGCGCGCTCTGGTAGTTGTTCCATCCGACGCGCACGTCGGTGAACGCCAGGGGGATATCGGAGCCCGCATAGTTGCCGGCGCCGTTGTTGATGGTGATCGATGTCACTTCGGCGCCGTCATAGTAGAAGGCATAGCTCTGCGTCGGCGAGTCGATGTGCCACTCGGCGCAATGCCAGCTTCCGTCGAATGTCCAGTTGTAGGGGCTGCCTTTGCCGAACTCGGCGCCGCTCGGTTGCACGTTGTAAAGAAATTGGTGCTTTTGATTGGCGTCTTTGACGGTGTCGACGACCCGTACTTCTTCGTTGCCGTTCACGGGCCCCATGCCATAGAGCGCAACCATGGTGGAGTGCACGAAGACGGTCGGTACCGGAACTTCCACCCGGTAGAAGATCCGGCCCCAATGGCCACTCCCGAGCTTCGCGCCGTCGGTGTAGATACGCCGTTCCCCGTTGGCGGCGGCGGCGATCTTGAGCGAATGGGAACCGCGCGCCGACTGATCGGCCGCGACCGCTGCATTTCCATGCTTGGTCCAGCCGGTGGGAATGGCACCCTCTGCCGTGGCCTCGAAGTTTTCGCAGATGAGGTAGCGCCCGGGGGTGCAGAGGGAAGGACCGCCCGCCCCGCCGTCTCCTGTTTCCGTGGTCCCCGCGTCTCGATTGTCGACCGCGCCCGTGTCGCGCGCATCCGCGGGCCCTGCGCCACCCGCGTCTTGCGACGAAGTGCCACCCGTGCCGCTCACGCCACCCGTGCCGCTCGCGCCGCCCGTGCCGCTCGCGCCGCCCGCGCCACCCGTGCCGCCCGCGCCACCCGTGCCGCTCCCGCCGCCTGCGCCGCTCCCGCCGCCCGCGCCGCTCCCGCCACCGGTGCCGCTCCCGCCGCCCGCGCCGGTGGGCGACCCCGCAGTGCCGCTCGCGCCGCCGCTGCTCGCTCCACTCGAGCCGCCCGATTCGGCGGGAATCACGGGGTCCGATGCCGAGCAGCTGGCGAGAGCCGTCAAAAACGCAACCACACTACCGATGCCAATGCCGTTCATGTTGGAGTCTCGACCGTCCGTCCTCCTCTAGCGATACGCCCTCTCGAACCAACATCTCAATAGGAAGGATGTACGCGCGCGCGAATTGCTTTGACTACCCGCCCGTACACCCCATGTTTTTCTGAGCAGCGCTCTTCCGAAGAGAGAAAGAGAGAAAGAAGGAGATACGATCGAAGGATGGGGCGAACCATGGCCTACGCCTACGCGGCGGTGACGTTGCCCATCGAGCACGACACGAGCGAGAGTGCCAGGGCCGAGTCTCCATTGGTGGAAGACCTGACGGAGTACCGACCACGATGATCGTCGAGTGCCCTGGCTGCCGCGTTCGTTACGATCTCAGCGGCCGGCGCGTCGGTTCGCGCGTTCGATGCCGCTGCGGCACCGGCTTCGTCGTGCCGCGACCCAAGCTCGAAGCGGGCGTGCTCCAATGCGCGGCGTGTGGGGCACCCTGCGCTCCGGACGACAGCGCCTGCGCTTATTGCCACGCCGTGCTGGCCGTCGTGGCGTGCCCGAAGTGTTTCGGTTGCGTCTTTCCCGGCGCCGATCATTGCGCACACTGCGGTGTCGAGCTCCTCGTCGGCGCACGCTCCGATCCGGCGTTGATGCCGGTGCGTGCTTGTCCGCGCTGCGAGGTGCGCGCCGAGCTGGCGCCTCGCTTGGTGGCCGACACGCTGCTCGATGAGTGCCACCGCTGCGGCGGTGTCTGGGTGGAGAACAAGGTGTTCGAATCCCTCGTCAAGAATCGCGACCAGCAAGCGCGCCTCGAAGCCGCCGCCGTGCCGGAAATCACCCTCGACGACCGCCGGGCACTCTCTTCCAAAGTCGCTATGGCGTCGCGATCGGCGCGCGAATACATCCCCTGTCCGGATTGCCGGCAGCTCATGAATCGCAAGAACTTCGCCACCATCTCCGGGGTGCTCGTCGATCTTTGCAAACCGCACGGCATCTGGTTCGACACCGGCGAGCTCGGGCGCATCGTTCGATTCGTGATGCGCGGCGGCCTCATCGAAGCACGGCATCGCGAGCTCGAAGAGCTCGAACGCGGCGCGAAGGAAAAGCGCGTCAACGAGTTCGTGCTTTCGGGGATGAGCGACCCGATAGAGCCAGAGCTTCGATCGGGCTGGGTCGAGCAACTCTTGCAAGTGCTCCTTCGATTCTTGCAGTAGCGCTCCTCGGCGTCGGTGGTAAACCGACGCACCATGGAACCGTCCGGCGCCGGAGCATCGACGCTCCGATTGCTCAGCCGTGCGCTTCGCCATCGGAACTACCGCCTCTTCTTCGCTGGTCAAAGCGTATCGCTCATCGGCACGTGGCTGACGCGCGTCGCCACGAGCTGGCTCGTCTATCGCCTGACCGGCTCGGCCATGGTCCTCGGAATCGTCGGGTTCGTGGGTCAGATCCCCACCTTCATCTTTGCGCCACTGGCGGGCGTTTGGGTCGATCGCGTCAACCGGCACCGCGCACTCCTCGCCACCCAGGTCCTGGCGATGATCCAGTCCGCGCTACTCGCCGCGTTGACGCTCACGCATTCGATCACCGTCGGCCTCGTGCTCGTTCTGCAGTGCGCACAGGGGATCATCAACGCAGTCGACATGCCCGCGCGCCAGGCCTTCGTGGTCGAGATGATCGAGGACAGGCGTGATCTGCCCAACGCCATTGCGCTCAACTCGTCGATGGTGAACGCCGCGCGATTGCTCGGCCCATCGATCGCCGGGGTCCTCATCGCCGGTGTCGGCGAGGGCATGTGCTTCTCCATCGACGCCCTCAGCTACGTGGCGGTGATCATCTCCCTCGTCATCATGCGGGTTGCACCTCGACCCAACGTGCAGCATCCGCGGCGGGTGCTCGTCGAGCTGGCGGAGGGTTTCCGTTACGCGGCGGGCTCGGTTCCCATCCGTTCGGTGTTGCTTCTGCTCGCTCTGGTGAGCCTGATGGGAATGCCCTACGCGGTGCTGATGCCGGCGGTGGCGAGCGAAGTGCTGCACGGAGGGCCGGGCACGCTGGGTTTGCTCATGGCGTCGTCCGGCTTGGGAGCACTGGCCGGCGCTCTCTACCTCGCCTCGCGCCAGAGTGTACTCGGCCTCGGCCGGATCATCGCGCTCTGTTCGGCCGGTTTTGGCGCGGGTCTCATCGCCTTCTCGCGCTCGCGCGATTTGTGGTTGTCGGTCTTGTTGATGGCGCCGACGGGCATGGCGATGATGGTGCAGATGGCCGCCAGCAACACCGTCCTGCAGACCATCGTCGATGAAGACAAGCGCGGGCGTGTGATGAGCTTTTATGCCATGGCCTTCTTCGGTACGGCTCCCATTGGAAGTCTCTTTGCCGGCGTCGTGGCCAGCCGCTTCGGAGCGCCGGCGGCGATTCTGGCCGGTGGCATTGCGTGCGTCGCCGGTGCGATCGCCTTCTTCAAGGCGCTGCCCGCCGTTCGTGCGGCGACGCGCCCCATTTACGTACGGCTCGGCATTTTACCGGACAGCGCGGGTAGCGTGCCCTCCGAGCTCACCGCGCCCCCCGACGGCTGAAGATGGAGCGGGGTGGGGAGCGGTCACCACCGCCAGATCTTCCTCAGACGCGCCGGAGCGCGCTAAAAAGCGCCTTGGGGTACGGATCGAGCTGCCCCTGGTAGACGGTCTCGAAGATCTCGACGAGCTCGAATCGCTTGCCGTCCGCGAAAAGACCGCGGATGTCCTGCGGTGCAAACCGATGCGGGCCTTCGGTTCCCGGTTGGAGATGGCTGAACGTCTTGAGAAAGAGCCAGCCTGACGGCGCGACGAGTCGGTGCATCGTTTCGACGTAACCGGCGCGTCTGTCGGGGTCGATCACGTGGAAGCACCCTCGATCGAAGATCAGATCGAAGGTCTGCGTGAGGCTGGTCGCCAGGACGTCGTCGTGAACGAAGGTGACCGCCACGCCGCGCGCTTTTGCTTTCCGCGCAGCGTATTCGAGAGCAGCGTCAGAAACGTCGGTGGCCGTTACCGTGAAGCCACGTTCCGCGAGCGCGATCGCCTGCGTGCCGGGCCCCGTTCCTTGATCCAGCGCTCGGCCCGCCGCGAGGCCCTGGCGCGCAAGAACCGCCTCCAGATCGGGATCGATCGAAGGCCAATACCAGGGGAGCGCCTCGACGGTGTCGCTGCGGTAGAGCTCCTCCCAGTTGGGAAATCCGAGCGGTCGCATGTGGGCAAGAGACTAACGCGGAAAGCTGCGGTTGGTCCAAGGGCGCAGGGCGCGCCTCCGCCCGGGGACCCACGGGTCAGAGGCCCGTCTCGATGCGCGGGCGAGTCGTGCTGGCCCGACTCACTGCGCCCAGGGCGGCGTGAAAGGCGCGTCGTCGCCGGTGATGGCCTGGCCGCCCACGGGAAACGCGACCACGGCCTCGAACGGTTCACTGCCAGGGTTGGCGAGTGAAAATTCCGTATCGGCGGGCACGACGAGGGCGTCGCCGGCGCCGAGCGTTTGCTCGGCCCGATCGACCTTGGCCACGGCGCTGCCGCGGAGAGCGACGAAAATCTCTTCCCGGGTCACGCGGTGAGGGACGCCCGGCGTGCCCGGTTCGAGCTCCAGGCGCCAAACGCAGGTCTCGGCGGCGCCGCGGCGTGGAGAAGCGAACCCCACGACTTCCAGGCCCGGCAAGCGAAAGACGGGTGCATCTGACTTGCGAACAATGACCATCGTCCACTATCCTTTCCTTAGGTACTTTACCAAGGTAAATCAAATGAACCGTGCTGACAAGTCCGTCGAGCCGCCTCGAGATTTCGGGATCCTTCTGGCCCTCGCCTATGCCGCGTTCGTCGAGGATCTGCGGGAGGCGATGGCCGATGCGGGATACCACGATCTGCACCGCTCCTTCGGGTACGTCGCGCGCATGCTGGCCGAAGCGCCTCTCACCCTGCGCCAGGTGGCGGATCGTCTGGAGGTGACGAGTCCGGCGGCGCTCAAGGTGGTGGTGAGCATGATGAAGAGCGGTTACCTCGAGCGCCTCGACGATCCCGAGGACCGCCGAGCCCGCAAAGTGCGCCTGACGAAAAAAGGTTTCGCGGCGCTCGCCCGGGCGCGCGCCTTTCATCGGCAATTCGAGCGCTCGCTGACGCGTGAGGTCGGCGCGAGGACGGCCCGAAGAGTCCGGGTCGCACTGGAAGGGATGATTGCCCGGCGCGAAGGACGCGGCGGGACGGTCACGTTGCGACCAATGTGAGATCGACCCTGCGGGCGCCGACCCCCACATCGTCCAATGTTGTGCGCTGTTCGCCGATACGCCACTGCGGAGCGAAGATCGCGTCGCCGAATGAGTCGGGGCCCGCCATGTCCTTCTACAGTCGCTCCATTTCTCCTTTAGAATGGAGGTCTCCGTGCCGGCGTTGGTACGCTGTCAGCCACCATGTGGAAACCATTCACCGTTGCGCTGACGATCCTCACCGTCCTGGCGCCGAGTGTGAGTCGCGCCGAGGAAATGACGCTCGCGCAAGTGGTTCGCCTCGCTCTAGCGCGCAACGAGCGGGCGCGCATCGCCGACGCGGCGGTGACGAGCGCCGACGCCGCGGTCAGTCGCGCCAGGGCCGGCTTTCTGCCGACGCTGACGCTCGGCGCCAGCGAGACGTTGAGACCCTATACGGAAGTGCAGAATGGGCGCACGGTCGTCCGTAGCAACGCCGCCAGCGGTGCCGTCACCTTGAGCCAGCCTCTTCTCTCGATCACGGCTTTCCCGATCTACGCGAGTGCCAAGCACAACGCCGAGGCGGCGCGGCACGACGCGCTCAATCAGAAAAGGCAGCTCACGTTCGATGCCGCGCGCGCTTTCTTCGGCGTCGTGGCGCAGCAGCGCGTCCTCGTCGCCGCCAAGAGGCGGCTCGATAAAGCCGATGCCAGCGCCAATGACACGCGCGCGCGGGCCGCAGCGCAGTTGGTGAGCACCAACGACGCGACGCGCGCGCTCGTGGAACGCGCCGCTTCGGTGCAGAGCGTTGCCAATGCGACCGGTGCGCTCGAACAGGCGCGCGTGGCTCTCGGCTACATCCTCGACGCGCCGGTCGAGAGCGACCTGCACGCTCCGGAGGAGTCCCTCACCCCTTTCGATATCGACGTCGCACCGCTCTCCGAGCGCGCCATCGCCCAGCGCCCCGACGTCGCCGCCTCCAACGCGGCGGCAGCGGGAGCGCTCGTCCTGGCGGACGAGCCGGGGCTGCGCTTCGTGCCGACGCTCAATGCGCAAGCGCAAGCGCGTGTGGCCGACCAACCGACCGCCGGCGATCGTTACCTCGACACCGTCCTGACGTTGAACCTGAACTGGGCGATCTGGGATGCCGGCGTCCGCAGTGCCGATGCCGATTCGCGCAAGGCTGCCGCCGATTCGGCCGATCTTCAATTCCGCGCGCTCAAGCGGCGGGTCGGCGCCGACGTGAAGGTTGCCCTCGCCGCGCTGACCGCTGCCCGGGCGTCGTTGACCGCCGCGCAAGAGGGGGTCACTGCTGCCAGCCAGAGCGCCGATGAAACTGCGGTTCTTTACAAGCAGGGGCTTGCCAAGGCCATCGAGCTTTTCAATGCCAATCAGTCGCGCTTCGACGCGGAGATCAGCCTGGCGGCCGCGCAGCTCGCTTTGCGGCAGGGCGAGCTCGATCTGCGGGCAGCGATGGGCCTTTTCCCGGTGGAGGGCGCTCTGTGAGCTCGAAAGCTTTGCGGTTGCGCACGCGAAGGGGCGTCGCACGTCGCGCCGCCGTCACGGTGCTGGCCCTCCTGTGCTCGGTAGGGCTGGGCTGCACGAAGAAGGAGGCCCCGGCGGCGGGAGGAAGACGCGGTTTGAAGCAGCCCGCCTTTCCGGTCGAGGTGCTGCGCATCGACGCAAAACCGCGCGAGCTCGCGGTCACCGCCCCTGGCGTCGTCGATGCCTTCGAACACGTGCAGGTCACGGCGCGCGTCTCCGGCGTCCTCGACAAAGTGACGTTCGTGGAGGGACAAGAGGTCAAACGCGGACAAACCCTGGCCCTCATCGACAGTCGGCGCTACGCGCTCAGTGTCAGCTCCGCTCGCGCCGCCCTCGCCAAAGCGGAGGCCACCGCCGGCGACGTGCAGCAGAGCCTCAAGCGGCGCGAGACTGCCAGCGAGAGCAATCCAGGGCTCGTTCCCGGGGAAGAAATCGAGACCTTTCGAACGCGTTTGCGCACGGCCCAGGCCGACGCGGAGCAGGCGGGGGAGGCTCTCAAGCTGGCGCAGCTCAACCTCGAAGACTCACGGGTCAAGGCCGCCGCCGAGGGCGTCATTCAGACGCGCAACGTCCAAACCGGTCAATACCTGCAAGCGGGCGCGGTGATCGCAACCTTGCTCCAGCGCGAGCCGATGCTGCTCCATTTCAACGTGACGACCGCGGAAGCGCCGCGGCTCAAGATGGGAATGCCAGTCGACTTCGCGCTGAAGGAGAGTCAGCAAGCGTACACCGCGAAGATCACGCTGGTGGGCGGCTCGGCCGATCCAGAGTCGCGTCTCGTGCCGGTGACTGCGCAAATCGATTCCGCGCGAAAATTCTGGTTGCGCCCCGGTTCTTTCGCCACCGTTTCCGTCAAGCTGACGTCGCAACGGCAGTTCCCGATGATCCCGCAGTCGGCCGCCCGCCCCAGCGATCGAGGTTTCGTTGCGTACGTCATCGAGGGGGACACGGCGCACGAAAAATTGCTCGAGCTCGGGATGCACACTGCCGACGGCTGGGTCGAAGTGCATGAGGGACTGGCGGTCGGCGATCAGATCGTCACGCGCGGCGTGGAAGCGCTGGCCGAGGGCATCAAAGTGCAGGTAACACCGGCCAGCTCCGTGGGATCGGCGCCTTTGCCCGCGGCGAGCGGGAGCGGATCGCCCGACGCCGCGCCCGCTGCGAGCGGCGGTCGATCGGGCGATTCCGAAGCGCGCCGGCGCCGCGGTCCTGGCGGTGCACCTTCGTCGACCCCGGCCGCCGGCGAGGTGCCGTGAACATCACCGAAGTTTGCATCCGGCGCCCCGTGTTGGCGTGGATGCTGATGGCCGCGACCATTCTGTTCGGCATCGTCTCCGCCACGCGTATCGGCGTCAGTCAAATGCCGGACGTCGATTCTCCGAACATCAGCGTGAGCCTTTCCTGGCCTGGCGCCGCTCCCGAAGAGATCGAGCACGGCATCGTCGAACCGCTCGAACAGGCGCTGGCGCAGGTCGAGGGCGTGCAGCGGATCCAAGGTTCGGCGCGGCTCGGCAGTGCGCGGCTCACCATCGAGTTCGGGCTGGGTCGCAACATCGATCTCGCGGTCCAGGACGTGCAGGCCAAAGTGGCGCAAGCGCAGCGCCAGCTGCCCAAGGATGTTCAGCAACCGACCGTCTCCAAGAGCAACCCCGACGACCAGCCGCTCCTCACCGTCGGCGTCCGCGGCCCCTTTTCGCGACAACTCCTGGCCGACGTCGCGCGCTACCAGGTCCAGCAGAAACTTCAGACTATCGAAGGGGTCGGTCAGATCACGACCAGCGGCTACGTCGATCGAAGCATCCGCATCTGGATCGACGCCTACAAGCTCGTCGAGCGCGGCGTGACCGTTTCCGACATCAGCGGCGCGCTGTCGCGTCAGCACGTCGTGGTCCCGGGAGGGCAGCTGCAAACCCCTGGGCGCGACGTCACCGTGCAAGTGCTCGGTGAAGCCGCCAACCTCGAGACGCTGAAACACATCGTGGTCGGCGAAAAGGGGGGCGCCGCCATTTATCTGCAGGACGTGGCGCTCGTCGAGGATGGGTTTGCCGACACGCGCTCGGTGGCGCGCATCGACGGCATTCCCTTGCAGGCGCTGAGCGTCCTGAAGCAGCGCGGGGCCAATGCCGTCGCCGTGGCCTCGCGGGTGCGCGCCGCGGTCGACGAGCTACGTCAGACGCTGCCGGCGGGGATGGCCATCGACGTTCTCTTCGACACCACCAAGTTCATCGAAGAGTCGGTGCACGAAATCGAGACCGAGCTGGTTCTGGCCGTCTTTTTGACCTCGCTGGTGTGCTGGCTATTTCTGGGGTCGTTTTCGGCGACGATCAATGTGCTCTTGGCGATTCCGATGTCGCTGCTCGGCACCGTGGCCATCATCTGGGCGTCGGGTTTCACGCTCAACACCTTCACCCTGCTCGGCCTGTCGCTGGCCATCGGTCTCGTCGTCGACGACGCCGTGATGGTCATGGAGAACATCTACCGTCACGGCGAAATGGGCAAAGACGGTTTCCGCGCCGCGGCCGAAGGGACCGGCGAGATCGCCTTCGCAGCGCTGGCGGCGACGGCGGCCGTGATTGCCATCTTTCTCCCGGTCATCTTCATGTCCGGCGTGGTAGGTCGCTACTTTTTCCAGTTCGGCGTCACCCTCTCCGTCGCCGTTGCGATTTCCTACGTGGAGGCGGTGACGCTCGCGCCGGCGCGATGCGCGCGCCTCTTGGCCCACGGCGCCGCGACCCAGACGGGAAAGCTGGTGCAGATCGTCGATCGGGCGTTTCACCGTCTCTCTGCATTCTATGCGCGTGTGCTGCGCTTCGGCCTGGCGCGACCATGGACGGTGCTGGTGGTGTCGTCGGCCCTCACCGCCGCCTGCTTCGGCGTGGGCTGGATGCTGCCCAGCGAATTCAGTCCGGCTCAGGACCAATCTCGGCTCAACATTCGCATCACCGCCCCCACCGGCAGTGATCTCGCGGAAGCCGATCGGTACGCGCGCAGAGTGGAGGAAACGCTGTATCAGCATTCCGAGGTCGACAGCGTCATGGCCAACGTGAGCGCCGGCTCGGCGAGCTTGACGGTGAACCTGGTACCGCCCGACGAGCGAGCGATGACCCAACAGGAGTTCTCGGCCATGCTGCGCAAGAAGGTGGTCATCGCCGGCGCCAGGATCAGCATTCAGGATCCGTCGCAGCAGGGCATCGGCTCGGCCAAGGGTTCGCCCATCGAAGTCTCGGTGCGGGGGCCGGACTGGGAGACGCTCGTCGCGCAGGCGCTGCGCATCCGAGAGGAACTCGCCAAGAGCGGTACCGCCACCGACGTCGACACCGACTATCAGGTCGGACTTCCCGAAGTTCGCATCGAACCCGATCGCGCGCGCACGGCAGACCTCGGCGTCAGCATCCAGGAACTGGCGAGCACCATCAACGCGCTGGTGGGCGGGACCAACGTCGGCAAGTATTCATCGGGTGGCCGCCGGCTCGACGTTGCGATGCGCATGCTGCTCGCGCAGCGGCTCCGCCCCGAGGACATCGGCAAAATCAGCGTGCGCAGCTCGAGCGGGCGGATGATCCCCCTCTCGACGATGGTCAACGTGCAAGAAAAGCCCGTCTTGCAAGCCATCAACCATGTCGACCGCGAGCGCTCGATTTCGATCACCGGCAACGTGGCCCCCGAGCATTCGCAATCCGAAGCGCTGGCGCTCGTCGCCAGCATGAGTCAGTCGCTGCCCGTCGGATACCATGCGGTGTTGGGCGGACAGAGCAGCGAGTTCCAGTCCTCGATGCAGAGTCTCTTTTTTGCGCTTATCTTCGGCATTGCCGTGGCGTACATGGTTCTGGCGGCGCAGTTCGATTCCTTTCTTCACCCCGTGACGGTGCTCACCATCTTGCCCCTTTCGGTGGCCGGTGCCTTGGTGGGCCTCTTCATCGGAGGAAAGAGCCTCAGCATCTACAGCATGATCGGGATCTTGCTGCTCATGGGCATCACCAAGAAAAATTCGATCATTCTGGTCGACTATGCGAACTCGGCCCGTCGCGACAAGGCGCTCGGCGCGCGTGACGCCATGCTCGAAGCCGGTCCGATCAGGCTCCGCCCGATCCTGATGACCACCGCGGCGACCATGATGGCTGCGGTGCCCTCGGCGCTCGGGCTCGGTGCGGGCGCCGAAACGCGGGGCCCCATGGCCATCGCTGTCCTCGGAGGTCTCACGCTATCGACGCTCCTCAGCTTACTCGTGGTGCCGTCGTTCTACGTCGTGGCCGATCGCATCAAGCAACGGCTCGGCGGCGCGAAGACGCCTCCCGTGGTGTCGCAACCAGCAGACCAGGTGCACGGAATGTCTACCCGGCCTTAGCACGACCCTGGCAGCTCTTCGCCCTACCCGATCGCGATCGGCCAGGCGATTGCCTGGAAACGCTCGATGCGCTCAGCGACGAAGGAGAAGGAACGACGCCGTTGCGCCTTCGAAACCATCGTCGAGCGGGCCCGCACTCCGCCCGACGATGCTGTCCGGTTCCGGTGCAGTGAGCGCCACGAGACCGATCTCCGGATCGTTCGCCGCGCGAGCCAGCACGGACGTTTCGGTGAGGTCCGCGAACCACGGCTCGAAGGGGACGCCAACCAGGCGGCTGGTCCGAGCGAGCTCCGCCAGGAGCGGCGCTTTCTGGTCGTCTGAATCGGTCCACATGATGACGACGAATTTGCTCACCGGTCGAAGAAGGACGAGCCGGACCGCCTCGGCGAGGGGGCCGACCGATTCCACTTCGCTCTCCAGCGTGACGATGGCGACCGCGTCGCCGGTGCTCGTCCCGAGCACGAGCACCGAACAGGGGGAGGCCGCAAGGTCGCGCGCCACCGCCCCCACCCCCGGCCGATCCGCCGTCACGATGACGAGATCCGCCTGCAGACGCTTGGCCTGCGAGCAGATGACGTCGGGCGCTTCACCGGTGTCGACGATGACGTCGAATGCGGAGAATCCCGTGGCATCGACGACCTGCCGGGTCACCGCTTCGATGATGCGCTGCTCAATGCCGGCCGTGGCCGCGATTTTTTCTCCGGTCTGGTGCGGAAAGAGGGGATTGACCGGAAGCGTTTTCGGCGCCGCGTGGCAAATGATCAAACGCCCGCCCGACGCTTGCACGAGTTCGGCGCCGCGGGCGATGGCGGGGCGGCTGCGGTCGGTGAGATCGGTTCCAACGAGAACGATGGGCATGGAGGGGGGGCTCGGGGGAGACCGTCGAGCTTACAACCCTTCGCCGCCGGGCGTATCGAGATAGCGCTCCACCTCGCCGGTTGGGCCGCCCAGTCCGTCCGCCGCCGTCCCGGCCATCGCTCGTGCGAAGGTGCTTGTTGACAGCGCGGCGAAGGCGCGCGACACGGATTGTATGAGGAAGCCTGTCTGTGCGATCGTTGGCGTCGGACCTGGCAACGGCGCCGCATTCGCGAACCGCTTTTCCCAGGAAGGGTTTGCTCTCGCGCTCCTGGCGCGCAAGCTCGAATTTACGAGCGAGCTCGCCTCCAAACTGCAGGGTTCGCGCGCCTATACGTGCGATATCACCGATCTGTCGACGGTCGAGCGCACGTTCGGCGCCATCCGACAAGAGATGGGCGAAGTCGAGGTCGTCATTTACAACGCCGGCTCGGGGGTGTGGGGCACGGTCGAGGATATCAAGCCTCAGGACCTCGAAATGGCGTTTCGCGTGAACACGAGCGGCCTTCTGGCCGCCATGCAGGCGGTACTTCCGGCGATGAAGGCGAAGGGGAGCGGCAGCATCATCGTGGTGGGCGCGACGGCCTCCCGTCGCGGAGGCGCGAAGACCGCCGCCTTCGCGCCGGCCAAAGCAGCGCAGCGAAGTCTCACCGAATCGATGGCGCGGCACCTTTGGCCTGCCGGCATTCACGTATCGCTCATCATCGTCGACGGCGTCATCGATCTGCCGAGTACGCGCCAGCGGATGAAGGACAAACCGGATAGCTTTTTCATCAAAGCCAGCGATGTCGCGGCTACCGCCTTCTGGCTGACGAAGCAGCCGCGCTCCGCCTGGTCGTTCGAAGTCGAAGCGAGGCCGTTCGGCGAGACTTGGTGAAGGCGTCGTCGAGCTAGCGCGTCGAAGCGGGGACCACCTCCGACCCTGCGCCCTTGGCGCGCACGGCGCCGAGCTCCCCCTGCCGTGCGTAGTCGATGGCCTCGCCGAGAAGGCGCGCGGTCTCCTGCGGCGCGTGAAATCCCATGGAGTTTTCGGCCGCAACGAAGTCGAGGCGCCACTCTGCCTTGCGATGAAGCTCGAGGACGGGGGCGAGCTCTTCGGGCGTTGCTCCTTTCGCCTTGGCGGCCTTGACGGCATCGATCAGCGCGACCACGGCCGTGCCGGCGCGCTGCATGAGACCCAGGGTGCGCTGCTGAATGGTCTCCACGCGAGCCTTGATCTCGCCTTCGGCGTAATGATGACAGGTCTGGCAGGCGCGCGAGAGATTGATCAGCGGGCTGCGCACCCAGTGATCCGAGACCTTCATGGCGCCTTCGCGCATGTAGGGCATGTGGCAATCTGCGCAGGCAACTCCCGAGCGCGCATGGATCCCTTGGCTCCACGTTTCGAACTCGGGGTGCTGCGCCTTCAATACCTCGGCGCCGGTCTCGGCGTGTTGCCAATCGTAGAACCTGTGACCGTCGGGGAATCGGTATTCTTCGTAATAGCGTTCGATCTCTTCGGCGCGAAGACCGTTGTTCCACGGATAGAAAAGGGTGACCTTGGGGCCGCAGTAGTACTCGACGTGGCATTGACCACAGACGAACGAACGCAGCTCCTGGCGAGTGCCGTCTAGATTCGGATCGTAGGGCTCCTTGCGATCGCCGTCGCGCCAGCGCTGAATGGACGCGAGGTGCGGGACGGGTGCGTTCGATGACGCGAGCGCGCGAATGCCATTGATGAAACCCGGTCGGGTGACTTGGAGCTCCATGGTGTCGGAGGCGTGACAATCCGGACACGACACCGGGTGGGCCCCATCGACGTGTTTCATCTCCTGGACCGATCCATTCCAAACTGGGTCGAGCGAGCCTGTCTTGACGACCTCGTCGTGCGCTTCCTTGTAACGCATGGCATTCAGCTTGACGAACCCGACGTTCATGTTCCCCTCTCCGAGACGGCGGTAGGTCGGGACGATCGATGTGTGGCAATGCAAGCAGGCGCCTGGCTGTGGTCGCTCCGTCACGCGTTTGGTCGTCTCTTGATCGAAGAGCATGTGTTGATGACCGCGGCGATCGTGGTAGTCGAGCGCGAACGCGTAGCCGGCGAAGATGCGCGTGAGCCACGGGAAGACGTCGGCTTTCTGCGCAGGATTGACATCGCCCCCACCAAAATTCGTCTTCGTCGCCTCGACCGTGCGACGATAGCCATCGTATTGGCGGGGCCAGTTCTTGCGCCATGCCTCGGGATCGGTCGTGTCGCGCGTCACCGCGACGAAGCGGAGGTAGGGATTTTTTGCCTCCTGCTTGTGCTGGAAGATGTTGACGAGCAGGGCGGTGATGCCGAGCGCGGCTGCGGCGGCGACGAGGAACGAAAGGGCGAGAACGAGTCGTCGGCGCGGGGAGGGAAGCCAGGAGCCACGTCGGGGGCCAGGTTGAGCGGTCAAGATGAACTCCGTGTCTGCGGCGGTTCTAAGGGCGAGGGCCGTGGCCGACATGACGATGGCAATGCAGGCAGCTCACGGCATCCTTGGCGGTGCTGGAGCCGGCGAGAATGGCATGTACGAAGTCACCGTGGCAGACGAGGCAGTTCTCTTGCAGGATCTTGGCATTGCGTTCCTTGATCATGATGGGCTCGTGGAAGTCTTGGAGGGTGAAGCCCTTGGAGTGGTGCCAGCCATTGTCGGCCTTGGCGAAGAGCTTGGGAACGAGCGCGTGAGGCAGGTGACAGTCGACGCAGCGGGCCGCGGCGTGGTGGCTTGCCTTGGTCCACGAATCGTACTGGTCGTTCATGATGTGGCAGTTGGCGCACGCCTTTGGCTCCGCCGAAAAGTACGAAAGGCCTTCGGCATAGCGGAAAGTGAACAGTCCAGTCCCTGTGATCGCACCCGCGAGGATCGCGACGACGAGACCCATCGTACTGGCGTCGGCAACCAGCATCTCCAGACTCGAAGAGCTCCCCTCCTTCGCGCATTGTCGCATCGGAAGCGACGAAGTGGCACTCTTTTTTCGGCTGGGAGCCGCGGCAGCGCTCCTCGTCTTGCAACCAGAGATGAAGCGCCGCATGGGCGCGCCAAGGACGCCATGCTTCCGCTCGCGCGCGAGCTCCGCCGCGCCACCGCCCGCGGCGTTCCCACGCCATAGCGTGCCGATCGCCCGTGCGCGTGCCGCATTCGGACCTGCAATCCGCATACGGATCCGCACGCGCACGCGGGTCAGGTCGTGTTAAGGTGGCCGACACTGGGGAGTGGCATGCACGAACGCAAAGGCAGGCACGTTGGTTGGATGGTATTCGGGTGGGCGGTGGCGGCGGTGGGATGTGCCCCGCACACGTACACGCACGTGACGGTCCTTCCTTCGCTCCGGCCCGTGGACGCGGCACGGCCCATGGTGGTCTTCAGCCAGGTGCAGGGGAAAGCGTGCGGCAGCGACGCCGTCCTCGGTGCCATCCGGGATATGAAGCGTCTCAACGATATCGATGGCTATCTCGAAGTCGTCGTGGACGAGACCTTCACCCGCAACCAACACTGTGCGCAGGCTACGGCCTATCCTTTCCGCTATGGCACGAGCACGAGCACCCCCGTGATCCGCGCCGGCGACGAGGGGAGAGACCCTGTCGTGGTTCCCGGGGCTCTCGTGCCCGCCCCCGTTTCGAGCGGCGAGGTGCCGCCGGTCGCCGCGCTTTTCGATTGCTCCCAGGCCTGCCAGCGATTCGCTCCTCTCGTCGAGACCGGAACGGTCAAGACCGCGCTCGCCCGAGATCGCTGTGAGCAACGCTGTAAGCAGGCCGACGTTGCATTTCAGAAATGCATCGAGCGCGCGCACGAGACGGTGACGGCGAAGGCTTGTTTGACGCCCTGAGAGGAAGCACCGTGCCCACCAATCTCCAACACAAGCAAGCAATCGACGACCTGCTGGCAGAGCCGACGAGCCGCCCCAAGGCCGAGCGCGTGTTCGAGCTGGCCCGCGAAGATCCCGGCGGAGCGCAGCAAGCGCACGAAGAGGTGGCGCCCGCGCCCGCGCTCTTGCCGCTCGACATCGAGCGTCGGCCCTTTCGCCGAAACAACTTGTTCATGTCCGATACGCCGAAAAACATCGCAGTGCCCGAGAATCGCGCCGATCTGGTGGCCATTCTCCAGCGCGCCGCCGACGCGTGGCTCGGCGCCAAAGCCATCGGCGACGGGTACGGTTTCGCCAACACCGGCGAGACGCGCGGCTATCTCATCCCCATGGTCGACAAGCTCAATCGCATCTTGCAGGTCGATCGGACCGTCCTCAAGGCGTCGGTCGACGGCAGCAACCTCTGTCAGTTCGAAGCGGGCGCGACCCTCGGAAACATCACCGACTACCTGTGGAAGCGCGGCAAGGCTGTCTTCAATCAACCGGGATACGAAAACCTGACCTTCGTGGGGACCATGTCTTCCGGTGGCCATGGCTCCGGCTCCTGGTGCGGCCCCCTCTCCGAGCACGCGCGCGCACTGCATATCGTCTCGGTGGACGCCGATCGCCGCGTGGTAGAATTCCAGATCGAGCATAGCGATGGCATCTCCGATCCCGCCAAGTTCGCCGCCAAATACCCGGGGATCGAGCTGGTGCAGGACGACCGCGTGTTTCATGCGTGCGCGGTGTCGATGGGGTGCTTCGGCGTCATCTACTCCGCCACCATCGAGGTCCGCGACGCGTACAACATCCGCGAGACGCGGCGCAAGTTTCGTTTCAGCGAAGTCAAACCGAGGCTCGGGGAGCTGGTCGCCGATCAAGGGCCGGGCAAGCGCCTGCACAGTATCGAGGTCTGGATCAATCCGTACGAGGTCGACGGGGATGTCTGGTGTGTTCTCGGCGAGCGGAGCGAAACAGAGGACCCTCCCCGCGGACAGCGCGCCTTCGCCATCGAATACGGTGGGCCGGAGTTCTTTTATCGGCTGTTGTCCTGGTGGTTGGCGCAAGAGCCGAGCGCCGTGCCCGTCATCATGGATGTCGCGCTCAGCGCGACCCAGGCCAGCGACGTCGTCCTCACGGCGCCGAAGGGATTGAATTTCGGCGCGACGAACCTGGCGCCGGTCACGGCGTGTTCCTGCGGCGTGCCCTCGGAGAACATCGGCGATCTCGCGGACGACTTGATCGCTTTCTTTCAGCGGCGCGCCAAGGAAGAGACCGCCTACGTGACGAGCCCGGTGGGCCTCCGTTTCGTCAAGGCGGCCAAGGCGTTCTTGTCGCCAGCGTTCGAGCGCGACACCTGCATGATTGAAGTGCCGACGCTGCTCGGTACGCCCAAGGCGCGCGAAACGCTGAAGGCCTATCACGACTTCTTGTTCGAAAAGTACGAAGGCCGCCCTCATTGGGGGCAGGTGAACGACATGCCGGGCGACCGGCTGGCCACGCTCTACCCTAGCCTCGACGTGTTCCTGGAGAGCTTTCGCGTGCTCAACCCCAAAGGTTTTTTCGACAACGCGTTCACGGAGCAAATGGGATTTCGACGACCGTGAAGCTCTTGCCCGCCTAGGATGGCGTGCTGCATGGCCACCCGTCCAGCCGCTGTATTCCTGGGGCTCCTCGTGACCACCTGTTCTGCTCGAGGCCCGAGAAGCGTCGCGAGCGCGGGCGCGACGACCTGCTCGGTAGGCGAGCATTTCACGGCGGGGCGCGGATGCGTCGCGGATGGAGCGGCGCGGCCTACGTCGCCCGCACCGACGGCGTCCGTTGCGGCGTCGCCTGTGCACGACGCGCCGCGGACCGCCGCCCCGAGCGACCGTTGCCCACGCGAGATGGGCTTCATCGCGGGTGGAACCTACAAGATGGAGGAGCGCGGAAACACCGTGACCGTACAGCCATTCTGCCTCGACTTGACCGAAGTGACGGCGGAAGCCTATGCGCAATGCGTGCAATCGAAGAAATGCAGCGCCGAGGATTTGCGCTGCGCTCCCGAGGCAACGTACGGCACCGTCGGCAAAGCGGACCATCCGGTCAACTGCGTGGATTGGAACCAGGCAGTGACGTACTGTCAAGCGCAGAGCAAGCGACTTCCGACGGAGGAAGAATGGGAGTGGGCGGCGCGCGGACAGGAAGAAGCGCGCGAGTATCCGTGGGGAGAAGGCGATCCGCGATCGAAAGTGTGCTGGTCCGGCGCGACCGATCGCGGCGGGACATGCAGGGTGGGAGAGTTCGTCGCGGGCGATGCCCGCGGTGGCATTCACGATCTCGCCGGCAACGTCTGGGAGTGGACCGCCAGCAAGTATGGCGCAAAAGAAAAGGCTCGGGTGAACCGCGGCGGCGGCTGGATCAGTAACCGCGCCGCCGATCTGCGCACGTCCAATCGCTACGCCGACGACCCCGAGAACCGTACCGCCTACGATGGTTTTCGCTGCGCGCGGTGACGCCCATCGCGCGAGATGCGCCCGGCACCTCGGCGGGATTGTCACAGTTTCCACAATCGTTGCCGAGAGGAAAGCGCGCCGCCACAAAACGTCGTTAAGGACGCTCGTTGGCGGCTGGTGGTTCTTGGCCGCCATTGGACGGGCCCATGGAGTACACGTACGGGTGTTGGTCGATCCTCGGCTGCGCGCTGACGCTCGGTTGCGGAGGCTCGAACGCCGCGAGCGCGGCCGACAACGAGAGCGATGCCGGAGCGATCGTCGATCCGGACGCGGTCTCCGATGGGAGCGACCTTCCGCACCCCGACGCGGTCTCCGATAGGGGCGACCCGCCGGATGCAAATCCGTCCATCGATGGCGGGGCACCGACGGCAAGCCAGGCCGTGATCGGGCATCGGGGTGCTTCGGGCTACGCGCCAGAGCATACGCTCGCCTCGTACGAGCTCGCCATCACGCTCGGCGCCGACTACATCGAGCAGGACGTGGCGCTCACGGCGGACGGCGTCCTGGTCTGTCTGCACGACGCAACGCTGGATCGAACGGCGCGCGGAGACGCGGCCGATTGCAAGGGCGCGGTGGCGACCAAGACGCTGGCCCAGCTGAAGAACTGCGACATGGGTTCCTGGTTCAACGGCGCTTATCCGGATCGAGCCCGCCCTGACTACGTCGGATTGAAGATCCCCACCCTCGAGGAAGTCTTCCAGCGCTACGGAGCAACGGCCAACTACTACATCGAAACCAAGACACTCGGCACGACGGCGCAGATGGAACCCGAGCTCGTGCGCCTTTTGAATCAATACGGACTTCGCGACGCCTCCGTGAAAAAGCACGCCGTTCTCGTGCAGTCGTTCGATGCGGAATCCCTGCAGCGCGTGCGTGCCCTCGATACGGAAATACCACTCATCTT
The DNA here is from genome assembly GCA_035318465.1 of Polyangiaceae bacterium. Classification (GTDB taxonomy): domain Bacteria; phylum Myxococcota_A; class Polyangia; order Polyangiales; family Polyangiaceae; genus DASWDH01. The sequence goes on along the minus strand of DATHES010000017.1, from coordinate 124,559 downwards.
GCTCGGCGCGGCCACCGCCGCACAGATAAGGGCCGCGGCAGAATACGCGTTTGGCATCGGGCCATCGTCGGTCAGCGTGAACCAAACACTCATCGACACGGCGCACGGGCTCAAGCTGGCCGTTCACCCGTACACCATCAACGAGAGCGCCGAGCTCGAACGGCTATCACGCCTTTGCGTCGATGGGATGTTCACGAACTTCCCCGATCGCTATCGCGCCATCGTCTCGGCAGGGGGCTCGAATTGTCCGCCCGCCATTCGTTGAAGACGAGCCGAGGGCGGCGAGGTCGCAGCCGCGTTGCGCAATCGTTCGGCGAACTCCACGCAGCTGTGCGTGCGCCCCTGTAGAGGTGAAATCGTCACCAAGGAGAAGGCCCCCATGCTCGCTCGCGGCGGTTCAATTGCGTGTCCGGTCAACGGTTCATTCTCGACGTCTCGCTTAGCGCGCGTGCTGGCCTTGGCGGCCGCCGTGTCCAGCGCTGGAGCTTGCAGCGCCTCGGAAGGCGGTTTCACTGCTCCTCCGTCGCGGCCCTTCGACCCGAGCGCGCTCGCCGCGAGCGGTGCGACCGACTGCCAGGGAAATGACCACGAGGACTCGCTGCCGCTCCGCGAAGAAGCTGCCCATCGCGTGGGATGGAGGAAAGAGGCCATCCCCGCCAACCGACAAGTTCCGGTGCAGATTCTGGGCATCAACGATTTCCATGGACAGCTCTCGGCGAGAACGGTCGCCAGCCGGCCGGCGGGCGGCGCGGCGGTACTGGCCTCGTACCTCGAGGCGGCCTCGGAGGGCCTCGAGGAAAGCACGTTCATCGTCCACGCCGGTGACAACGTCGGTGCGTCGCCGCCCAATTCGGCCCTCCTTCAGGACGAACCGGCCATCACGTTTCTCAACCTGCTTGCGAACGACCATTGCAAACCCGCCAACAAGCTCCAGCCGAAATGCAACATCGTCGGCACCCTCGGCAACCATGAGTTCGATGAAGGCAGGGCAGAGCTCCATCGCCTGCTCGAGGGTGGCAACCATTTCTCGGGACCTTTTCTCGAGAAACGCTGGCGTGGGGCGCGCTTCCCGTATGTTTCCGCCAACGTTATCGACAGCACCACGGGAAGGACGATTCTGCCGCCGTACGTCATCAAGAAGGTTCCCAGCGTTTCCATCGCCTTCATCGGTGCCGTGCTGCGAGAGACGCCGACCATCGTCACCCCCAGCGGCGTCGCCGGGTTGACGTTCCTCGACGAGGCGGATTCCATCAATCGCTACATCCCGGAGCTGCACGCTCAGGGCATTCACACCATCATCGTGCAAATCCATCAAGGCCTGAGCCAGCCGAGCTACACCGGCCCGACCGATGGTGGAGCGCCCGCGCCAAGCGGAGCCCTGCTCAGCATCGTCAGCCGCCTCAACGACGACGTCGACGTGGTGGTTTCGGGGCACACGCACCAGTTCACCAACGCCATCGTCAACAATTCTCACGGCGTGCCGATCCTCGTCACGCAGGGGTTCTCGGCCAGCACCGCCTACGACGACATCGACCTCGTCGTCGACAAGAGCACGAATGACGTGGTGTCGAAGAGCGCGCGGATCGTCACCACCTGGGGCGACGAGGGGCCCGGGCTCACGCCCGACGCTGCGGTGGCCAGCGTGGTGGCTCGCGCTGACGCACTGGTGGCGCCCTTGGTCAGTGTCGTCGCCGGTCAGGCTGCGGCTGCCATCACCCGAACCCAGAATGCCGCCGGCGAGTCTGCGCTGGGCGATCTCATCGCCGAAGCGCAGCGGGTGTCGGTCGGCGCTGATTTCGGCGTCATGAACCCCGGCGGGATTCGCGCCGACATCGCGGCCGGCTCCGTAACGTGGGGCGCACTTTTTACGGTGCAGCCCTTCGGCAATACCGTCGTCAAGCTAACGTTGACGGGTCAGCAGATCTACGACCTCTTGAATCAGCAATGGGGCGCGCCCCAGCCGGCCGGCGGCCGCATGCTCCAGATCGCCGGTCTCGGTTACACGTGGAACTCGACCATTCCGGAAGGGGGGCAGCGTGTCCTCGAAGTGCACGATGCAAATGGACCCATCTCGCTCGGCGCGACGTACACGGTTGCCGCCAACAACTTCATCGCCGCTGGAGGCGATAACTTCACAGTACTCCAGGCGGGGACGAACCAGATCGGTGGACCTGTCGACCTCGACGCGCTCGTCGCCTACGTGAAGGCAATCCCGCAGCCGTTCTCCGCCAGCATCGACGGACGCATCAACAGGCAGTGACGCCGCGTGGAAGGCATTGCCTTCGAACCAGAGAGCGCGTGCTCCCTCGGCTTATTCATCGCGCGGCGGATGGATGACGGCGCGAATCGCCGCCGCCGATAGCACCTGCTTTTTGGACGAAGCATCCTTCCATGGATCCTCGGAGAGGCGGCCCATTCGTTTCATCACGTTGCGAACATTGAAGTGATCGGCGCCGAGCTTGGGCGAAAGCTCGTCCCAGGCGAGAGGCATGGCAACCGGAGCTCCTTCGCGGGCCCTCGTCGAGTACGGAGCGATGAACGTCGCGCCCCGACCGTTGCGGAAGAAGTCGATGAAGATTTTACCTCGGCGCTGCGCTTTGGACATGGTGGCGACGTACGCCTTCGGATTGAGTCGAACGATCAACTCGGTGAGGCCGCGGCAAAACTCCTTGCCTTCGTCCCATGACACACCGCGAGCCATGGGAACGCACACGTGCAGCCCCTTTCCTCCGGTCGTCTTCACGTAACTGTCGAGCTCGAGCTGGGCGAGACCGTCGCGAAGCAATCGGGCGCACCCGATGACGGCCTCCCACTTCACGGCCGCGTCGGGGTCGAGATCGAAGACGAGGAAATCCGGCTTCTCGGGATCGTCGGCGTGCGCCCCCCAGGTGTGAATCTCGAGAACGCTCATCTGCGTGAGACTGAGAAGGCCGGCCTGATCGTCGATGGCCATATACTGTGCCGGGGTTCCATCGTCATCGATGGGAATCGCGCGAATCGACTTCGGCAGCGGCGGCTTGGCGTGTTTTTGGAAAAACGTCTGCTTGCCGATGCCCTGTGGACAGCGAACGAGTGTGAGCGGTCGATTGGCAACATGGGGCATCATCCACGGGCTCACGGCAGCGTAGTATTCGGCTAGCTCCTGTTTGGTGATTCCCTCCTTGGGATAGAGCACCCGTTCCGGATGGGTCAGCTTCACGGTGGGTTCGGCCTTCACGGCGGGTTCGGCCGTCGTTCGGCGGTTCGACTTCACGGTGGGTTTGGCCGTCGTTCCGCGGCGCGACTTCACGGTGGGTTCGGCCGTCGGTCGGCGGTGCGGCTTGGCTTTGCAGCGGGTCATCACCCAGTCGCGCCCTTTTCCCGGCCGATAGGGTCGCTCGAGTTTCTTGGAAATGATCCCTTCCGCTTGGAGTTTGCAGGCGGCCTTGAAGAAGTCTTCGCCCGACGATACGAGATGGCGGCTGAAATGCATGTGCGGATCGACGTTGGCTGCCATGGCACGTTCTAGAATGGCTTTCCGCTTCTGCAGCGACAACTTTCGCAGATCGCGCCCATTCAGATAGAGCACGTCGAACACGAAGAACGTGATCTCCTGCTTGTCGCCTTTCTCGAGCGCGTTTTCGAGAAGCTGAAAGTCGGTGGTGCCGTCGGGACGCTGGACGGCAATCTCACCGTCGAAGAGTGCCGTGGCAAAGGGCAGCTCGGCGATGAGCGCCGCTACCGTCGGCACTTTGGTGGTCCAATCTTTTCCCTCTTCGGTCAGCAGCGTCACCACGCCTTTTTCGAGACGCGCGAGGAGCCGATGGCCGTCGTACTTCAGCTCGTGTGCCCACTTCGGCCCGGTGGGCACCCGCTTGACGGAGGTGGCTCGCTGCGGCTCGAGCGCGGAAGGCAGGGGCGCGCGCTTGCCGCGCGCGAGAAGTGCGTCGAGCTCCTTGTCCTGCCGCGGCGCTCGCGGGGCGTGCTTCGTCGTGGAGCGCCCCTTTTTGGCCGCCCGGTTCGAATGCCAAACCTTGTCCGCCGCGCGGGCAATCTGGTCCATCGTTCGTCCGGTCAGCGCGCTATCGAGCTGCTCTTCGACGATGGACGCCGAAGTCTCTGCCTCTTCGTCCTGCGACTTGAAAAGAAGCCAGCTCCTTTTCTTGTCGTCATCGGCCTTGCCCGTGCGCACCAGATGCCAGCCGCCGCGCAGCTTTTCGCCGTGAAGGGCAAATCGCAAATGTCCTTTGGCATAGCCCTTTTTCGGATCGTCGAGCGGCTCCCACGTCCCCCGGTCCCAAACCATCACCGTGCCGCCGCCGTATTCTCCTTGCGGGATCGTCCCTTCGAAACCGCCGTAGTCGATGGGATGGTCCTCCGTCTGCATGGCCAGGCGCCGGACCTTGGGATCCAAGCTCGGACCTTTGGGCACGGCCCAGCTCAGCAAAACACCGTCGAGCTCGAGACGGAAATCGTAGTGCAGGTGGCTCGCGGCGTGTTTCTGTATGACGTAGGAAAACCCCGTCTTCGATCGCTTGCCCCCCGCCGGCTCGGGGGTACGGGCAAAGTCACGCTTCTGGCGGTAGCGCTGGAGCCCCATCGATCGATCGCTACGCTGGCTCTTCACGGCAATGACCATGTCACCGTTTCGACCGCCATCACCATGGGTCTTCGTGCTCTCTCACATGTTGCGCCTGCGAGCAGCGTTCCGCACTCGAAAGGCCGACCGATAGGGCACTTCCCGGGCGAAAGCCCGGGGAGCGCTACGCCGCGCGATACGCGGGCCGCTTGACGGGACCCTGTCGATCCGGGCATGAGGGAGCGAGATGGAAGCGCGCGAGGCTTACCGAAACACGGGATCGCTCACGATCTGGCCCCAGCTGCCGCCGCTTGCGGAATGGAAGGATACCTTCACCACCGTCCACATGTGGACCCAGGTCGTCGGCAAAATCCGGCTCACGCTTGCTCCGTTCGTCAATCATTCCTGGGGCGTGACGTTGCACGTCACCACGCGCGGCCTCACCACCTTGCCGATTCCGCAGGGGACCCGGTCGTTCGCCATCGATTTCGATTTCGTGGATCACAGCTTGCGCATCACCACTTCGGAAGGCGATGCACGCTCCTTTGCGCTGCAGCCGATGTCCGTGGCCGACTTCTTTGCCAAGACGATGAATGCGCTTCGCGAGCTGAACATCGAGGTGCAAATCTTCACCCGGCCGGTCGAGGTCGTGGAGGCGATTCGCTTCGAACAAGACCATCAGCACGCGAGTTACGACCCTCGGCCAGCGCACCTCTTCTGGCGCGCGATGGTTCAAGCACAGCGGGTGTTCACCGAGTTTCGCGCCCAGTTCATCGGCAAGGTGAGCCCCGTACACTTCTTCTGGGGTGGGTTCGACCTGGCGGTGACGCGGTTTTCGGGCCGAACGGCGCCGAAACACCCGGGAGGCGTCCCCAACTGCGCGAACTGGGTGATGGAGGAGGCCTACTCGCACGAGGTCTCGAGCGCAGGCTTCTGGCCGGGCGTTGGCCTGGGTGGCCGGGAAGAGGCTGCCTTCTACGCCTATGCCTACCCGCAGCCCGCCGGGTTCTCGGACTACGCCGTGCTACCCCGAGAGGCGTTCTTTCATGCACAAATGGGCGAGTTCATCCTGCCCTATGAAGCGGTGAGGACCGCGGCGGATCCCGATCGCGCGCTCCTTTCGTTTCTTCAGAGCACCTACGAAGCCGCCGCTTTGCTGGCCAAGTGGGATCGACAAGCGCTCGAACGCCCGGCAGATCCGTCGCTCATCCCCGGAAGAACGCGAGTAGCTCCTCGTTGATCACTTCCAGCGGGTTTCCCCTGCCAGGCGTCAGGGACTCACCGATTGTTCCCAGAACACGACCTCTTGGTCGCGGTTGGCGACGAACGACACGCCGCCGTCGTGGGAAATGACGAGCGCGATGCCCTGCGGGTGATGCTGGACGAAGCGATAAGCGGCTCGATGACGGGTGCCTACTTTTTCGATGTCATCGCGCTCGCGTTCGCGACCCTCGGTGTCGAGGGCTCGCCAAATGCGCGAAGGAACGGGGAGCTCGGCCGAGACCTCGGCGCCGAAGCCGAGGAGCGCGAATCGTTTATCGACGACCACGGCGCCGTCGATGGCCGTCAGATTGGCGATGACGCGGCTCCATTCGAACACCGCGTGCTCCAGTTCTTCTAGAGCGGGGCTGCTGTCGAGCGCGAAATCCGACCACTCCACCGTCGCTTTCGAGGTCGCCGCTGCGACGCGCTCGAGGATTTGGAGAAGCAACGTCCTGTAGCGACGCGACGGTTCGTCGTGATCGAAGCGGTATTTGAGCCTCAATCCGTCGAGGCGCATCGATGCGGCCCCGCGGCCAGCATCCGCATCGACATGGGCCACCAAGATCATGCCGCCGTGACGGGCTCCGCGGACGAACTGAATGGTGCGCCTCAGCATGTGTTGTCCGATTCGCCCCACCAAGGAAGACGCGACCATCGTGGGTGACTGGGTTTCGGCTTGACGAGCCGCGTGCTCTCTTTGAACTTGTTCGCGCTCGCCGGCGAACAATGCCGGGAGCCACTCGGAATCGAAGACGTCCATCATCGCGTCGACCAAGATGCCCCGCTCCAGTGCACCCACCAGCTTGCCGGCGCACCGCACCGCGAGCTGTCCCGGACCCGTCACGTGAACGATGGGATCGTAGGTCCAGTTGGGCACCACGCGGCGGCCGCCCGAGGTGGGTGCGAGCCACGCCGGACCGGAATGGGCAATCCCCCAGATCCTCAGCTTTCCCTCCTCCGCGTGCGCGCCGATCAGCGACGTCTCGAAGGGCGTCGAGGGAGCCAAGCGTCGGAGCTCGTCGGCAGTCAGTGGACGACTCTGATCGAATCGCAGGCGAAGGACCCCCTGATTGGGCGCGCCGCTCTCGGGCAGTTGGTCCGCCGGTGTCAGCAGAAGGCGAAAGCGGGTCAGCCGTCCCTCCTCGGAAGTCAGGGAGGCCTGGAACGCGACCGAAAGCGCTTCATCGAGAAGCCCTCGTGGAACCCGCAGCGCCGTGTCCGACGGCCAATTGTCTTCCACGTACTGGGCGAGGTCCGGTGGATAGGCGTGTACGCGCGACATCCGGCTAGCATGGCTCGATGGTGACCCATCAGCCACGGTTCGTGCGCTGTCCAAACTTGCCGCACCGAGCGCGAGTGAGTCGCTCCGGCGGCGCGCCCCGAGGGTTCAAGGCTGAGCGCAGATAACCGTCGGGCCCGCGTACGGCGGAGACGTCGTACTGTCGAAGCACTGAACGTTACCGGGGATCGCACCCCTACAACCCTGGCTCACGCGTGCGAACACGCAGGACCGCGCGTCCGCTTGCATGCACGCGCAGGTCGAACAGCCATTGGGAAAGGGACGACACGTCGGCCCGGCCACGGTGCTGCCGTTGAACGAAGCAACGGCGCAATACTCCGCGCCGACCAGGCAAAACTGCGACCCCCAGCACCGGAAGGTCCCCGGTGGGGCAGCATCCAAGTCCTCGGGGCCGCCGGCGTCACGAGCGGGGACGCAGTTCGCATCGGCGGTTCCTCCGGTCCCTCCCGGATCCCCTCCGCCCCACCCGGAGAATCCAGCGCGCCCAGCGGCGCCGCCCTGTCCGGCGCCGCCCTGTCCTCCTTGCCCTGCGTGACCGGTGCCGCCTTGTCCTGCGTCGCCGCTGTGTCCCGCGTTGCCGCCGTTGCCGCCCAGCCCCGCGTCGTCGCTGTTGCCGCCTTGTCCCGCGTCGCCGCTATGTCCCGCGTCGCCGCCGCTCCCCGTGTGTCCGGAGCTACCGCCGCTACCCCCCTGGGCGCTGGCGTCGCCCGTTGTGTCGGGTGGAACCTTTTTGCCACCGCACGCCGGCGCGTTTGCGAGCGCGATCCACATGCCGAGCGCGCCGATGGACCGCCATGTCATCTGCGAAACGTCCATGGTCACACCTCGTCTTTTTCCAACGGTGCAATCGTCGCGGCGCCGGGGCAAGCCTTTCGGCTTAACTTCGGTGGGCGCTAAATATCCCCGCCCGCCGGGCCCCGGTCGGGCCACTCATCCCGATAGCCGGAGAGTGCCATGACCTACGTTTCCCTGCCTGGTGTCAGCGCGATGAGCGCCTACGTTCCGCGGCTTCGCGTCGATCTCCAGAAATGGTGCCAATGGACCGGAAATAGCTGGGAGAAAATCAACGCCGTGGTCGGCCGCAGCTTCAGGGTCTGCGGACGTCAGGAAAACGTCTATACCATGGCTGCCAATGCCGTTTTGCGCCTGATTCGCGAAAACGGCGTCGATCCGCGGCGGGTCGGCTTCCTGGGGCTGGGGACCGAATCGAGCACCGACAACGCAGCTGGCGCGGTGATCGTGCGCGGCATGGTCGACCTGGGGCTCGATGCTTTGGGCAAGCCGCGCCTCTCGCGCCATCTCGAGGTGCCCGAGTTCAAGCACGCTTGTCTGGGCGGCGTCTATGCGTTGAAGAGCGCTCTGCGCTATGCAGCGTTCGATGGACGAGGCGAGCTCGCCATCGTGGTCGCGGCCGACGTCGCGGAGTACGAGCGGGGGAGCACCGGCGAGCAGACGCAGGGTGCCGGCGCCGTCGCCATGCTCGTCGAGGCAGAACCCAAGCTCTTCGTCGTCGACCTTCAGCACAGCGGCAAAGCGAGCGACTATCGGGGGCCCGATTTTCGCAAACCGTTCGCCCGCCACTTCACCGAGGGGTACGCGTCGAAGACACGTCGGATGTCGGACTTCCCCGTTTTCAGCGGAAAGTATTCGACCCTTTCCTACCTGGACGAGACCGTGCATGCGGTCGAAGACATGTTGCGAAAGCTCGATGTTTCGCCTGGCGCCTATTACGACAGTGTCCGCGGGCTCTTCTTTCACCGCCCCTATCAGATGATGCCGGTGCAGGCGATGAGCTTTCTCTACGTGCGGGGGTTGGCGCGCGGCGATCATCGGCAGGACGAGCTGCGCCAACTTTGCGCCGATGCCGGCGTCGAGGTCGACGCCCTGGTGCGTGAGGCGCAATCGGCGCCCGACCTTTACGCAGGGATCGTGAACGGCAATCAAGCCGATCCCTACGCCGCCACCAGCGCGGTGGCGGGCATCCTTCGCAAGCGTTCGAGCTTCCAAACGCTGCTAAAGCAGAAGATGGGCCTCGGCGCGGAAGCCATCCGGGATCTCGGCAATGTCTACAGCGCGGCTCTGCCGGCGTGGATCGCAGCGGGGCTCGAGCAGGCGGCGGCAGACGCCACCGATCTTCTCGGCGCTCCGCTCGTCGCCGTCGGGTACGGCAGCGGCGATGCCGCCGAGGCCATCCCCCTGACCGTCAGCCAAGGCTGGCAGGATGCCGCTCGTCGCATCGGTTTTGCGCGCGCTTTCGAACATCCCATCGACCTCGACCGTGAACAGTACGAAGCGCTGCACGACGGTGCCGACGTTCCGAATCTGACCTGCCCGCCACGAACGGAGTTTCGCATCGCACGCGTGGGGCAGAGCTACGAAACGGCATTTCAAGACCTCGGCGTCGACTACTACGAATACGTCGCCTGACCGCCCGGCGCGCCGACTGCTATAGTCGCGCGCACCCCGGTGCAGGATCAATCGGCCCACGACCAGGCGGGCGCCCTCGGCGATCGAAGCGACCCCGAAGCCAGCGATACCCAGTCGCGGGAGGAGATGCGCGCCTTCTTCCAGAAGCGCGTGGCCGTCTTCGGTCTGATGCTCGCGCTGATGTGGGGCTTGCTCTTCGCCTGGCGGATCGCGAGCACCCTTTCCGAGGACGACAGCCCGAGCAAAGCCTACCTGCCCGGGCAAGGCCTTTCGGTGGCGGCGTTCGCGGCCACCTGGCTCCTCTGTCGCGGTCGGCGGCGCTCGCATCGCTTCATTCGCTTGGCGGAGGAGATCTGTCTGCTCATCGCCGCCACGGGCGCCGTCGCCATGTGTCTCCGCGTGTCGTATGTGGCTCGCCCTGACTCCATCCTCTTCTTTTGCCTGAGCTACACCTTGATCGCGCGCTCGATCCTGGTGCCGAGCGATGCGCGGCGAACGTTCTTGCTCTGCCTCTTCTTCGGGGCGGTGTACGTGGTCAGCGTCTTCTTCATCCACCGCTCGCACCACGATCCATCCATCTACACCGCGTCGGCGGATCCGCGTCTTCGTCTGGACGCGACCACGATGGCAAAAAGGTGGACCGTGATCGCCGCGCTCTGGTGGACGCTGGCCCTCACCATTGCCACCGCCACATCGAAGGTCATCTACGGCCTGCGCCGCGAGGTGCGCGACGCTCGACGCCTCGGCCAATACACGCTGCTCGAGAAACTGGGTGAGGGCGGCATGGGGGCGGTGTACAGCGTCAGGCACGCCATGTTGCGCCGGCCCACGGCCATCAAGCTCCTGCCGCCACAGAAGTTCGGTGCGCGCAACGTGGCCCGGTTCGAGCGCGAGGTACAGCTGACCGCACGTCTCACGCATCCCAACACCATTCGCATCTTCGACTACGGGCGCACGCCGGACGGCATCTTTTACTACGCCATGGAGTACCTCGAGGGGGCGAACCTGGCCGACGTCATCGCGGAAGGTGGACCGATGCCGGCCGCTCGCGTCATCCACATCCTCGACCAGGTGGCAGGGGCGCTGACCGAAGCGCACGGCATTGGCCTCATCCATCGTGACATCAAGCCGGCCAACATCTTCCTGACCGAGCAGGGCGGCGTGCCCGACGTCGCCAAGGTGCTCGACTTCGGTCTGGTCAAGCAGGTGGGCGAGACCAGCGGCGAACCCTTGACCCACGCCGACACCTTGACCGGCACGCCGCTGTACATGGCACCGGAGGCGATCGCCACACCGGACCAGATCGACGCGCGCACCGATCTCTACGCGCTCGGCGCGGTCGGTTACTACCTCTTGACCGGGCAAGAAGTTTTCACCGGCCGGACCGTGGTCGAGGTATGCAGCCACCATCTCCATTCGACGCCGATCCCGCCATCGCAGCGGCTGGGCGCCCCGGTCGACGCCGATCTGGAGGAAGTGATCCTCCGCTGTCTCGAAAAGGATCCCGCCCAGCGTCCGGCGGACAGTCGCTCCTTTCAGCGCGCGCTGCGTGCATGTCGCGCCGCTCGCTCCTGGAGCGAAGAGGACGCGCGCCATTGGCTGCAGGCTCACGCGGATTCGCTCCACGCCCGCCAATCGCGCAACGTCGCGAAAAGCTCCCCCGCCACCATTGACATCGATCTCGGCCGCCGCCTGGTCGATCCCCCCTACCATCGCAGGGCGGGCTGAAAGCAGCGCGACCGAACGCAGAGGCGCCAAGCGCCTCGTCCCTGCTGAAGGCTCAGTGGGTCCAGAACATCGGGATGGTCACGACGCCGCAGCGAACTGCCTCTCCTGCCTTCATGGCCAGCTCCCCGGGGGCGGCCATTGGGTCCGATACATCGCCTCGACCGTGCTGTCACTCCGACTGAATCCGGGAAAACTCGTGCAACCGCCACGAGGGCCCCGACGAGCCGAAGATGGACGACCCTCGGCTCTTGTCCACACGGTGCGCGTCCTGTCCTGCGCGGCAACGCGTGTGGTCCGGTGATACGAAGGAGCGCCAACGTTCACCGATGTCGAGGTCGACGAGGTCTTGCGATGAGCGATTGACGATGTCGGATGCTCGCGCCCTATCGGAAATGCAGTCCAGGCGATTTATTCCGTGCAAGCTCGGCGTGCGACGATGTCGGCACCTTGAATCTGCTGTCCCTTTCGTTGCCGGGATGACATCTCCAAGCTAGAACGAAGTGCCTGACCTTTCCGAATAGGCAAGTCAGGAGGCATTCGATGTCGAGGTCCTTTTCATCACATTGGACCAAGGGGTGGCTCTTGGGGTCGATCGTCGCCGGTGTTTCCTGCACGGGCGTCATCGGAGCTCCCGACAACGGCGTGAATTCGAGGCCCGGCGGTGGAACGGCAGGTAGCGGCACCGCGGGAGGCGCAGGTGCTGATGGCGTCGGTGGCGCGGGTGTCGGTGGCGCAGGCGTCGGCGGCGCAGGAGGCGCGGGTGGCGCGGGAGCCGGCCTCAATTGTACCGCGCCGAGCCCGGGACCGAGCTACGCGCGGCGTTTGAATCGCTTCGAATACAACAACACCGTCCGCGATCTCTTGGGTGATCAGACCGCGCCGGCCAACGATTTTCCGAGCGAAGAGCGACGCAACGGTTTCGACAACAACGCCACCGCGCTCCAGATCTCTCCCACGCTGGCCGAGCAGTACATGAACGCCGCGGAAAGGCTGGCCGCGGCCGCGCTCGCGAACATGCCGTCTCTCGTGCCTTGCGATCCGATCAAGGATGGTGAAGACGCGTGCGCCAAGTCGTTCATCGCGGCTTTTGGCGCCAAGGCCTTTCGCCACCCGCTCAGTGTGGCCGAGAATGCGCGCCTTTGGACCGCCTTCGATGCCGGCCGCAAGCTCACCGATTTCAAGACCGGTCTCCAGCTCGTGCTGGAGACCGCGCTGCAATCGCCGGAATTCCTCTATCGCGTCGAATTCGGAACCGCGCCGCAGGTGGGGCAGACGGTCGTGAAGCCGACGAGCTTCGAGATGGCGTCGCGTCTCTCGTACCTGCTCTGGCAAAGTATGCCCGACGACGCGCTGCGCGCAGCGGCACAACAGGACAAGCTCGTCGGCAATGACGATATCTTCGCGCAAGTCGACCGGATGCTGAAGGATCCCAAGGCGCGCGCGGTCGTCGCTCATTTCAACGAGCTCTGGTTCCATCTCGATCAGTACGACGTGCTCGAAAAAGACGTGAGCGTCTTCCCCGCCTTTACCGCAGACATCGCGGGTCTCATGGCCGAGGAGTCGTACCGATTTTTGGATCACGTGATCTGGGACGGCGCGGGGGACATCGGCTCCATTCTGACCGCTCCGTACACGTTCATGAACGCCAAGCTGGCGAGCTACTACGGCGTGCCCGGCGTCGTCGGTGATTCGTTCGTGCGCGTCAATCTCGACCCCACGCAGAGGTCGGGTCTGCTCACCCAGGGCGGCCTTCTCTCGGTTCTCGCCAAGTCGAACCAGACGGCACCCGTGCACCGCGGCAAGTTCGTCCGCGAGCAGCTCTTGTGCGACGAGCTGCCGCCTCCGCCGCCCGATATCATCATCAAGCCCCCCGAGCTGAGCTCGACCCTCTCCACCCGCGAGCGTTTCGCCCAGCACAGCGCGAGCGCGGCCTGCAGCGGATGTCACCAGCTGATGGACCCCATCGGTCTCACTTTCGAAAACTACGACGGCGCGGGCAAGTACCGAACGACGGAGAACAACAAGGCCATCGACGTCTCCGGCGAGATCACCCAGAGCGACGTGACTGGCACCTTCCAGGGGGTCACCGGGCTCGCTCAAAAGCTGTCGACGAGCCAGAAAGTGAAGAGCTGCATGGCCCGTTCCTGGTTCCGCTATGCGTACGGTCGCGCCGAGACGGACGCCGACGCGTGCGCGCTGGCCGAGGTCAACCAGAAATTCAAAGAGAGCGGGTACAAGATCACGAGCCTCATCGTCGCTCTGGCCAAGACTGACGCCTTTCTCTACCGACCTTACATTCCCGCCGGAGGTGCCCAATGAAGGTGCTCGACCGCCGCACGCTTTTGCGAGGTGCAGGAGGGATCGCCATTGGCCTTCCATTTCTCGAAATCATGTCGCGATCGGGGACGGCTGCGGCGCAAACGCCGCCTCTGCCCAAGCGATTGGTCGTCTTTTTCTCCCCCGACGGGTCGATTCGCGAGAACTGGACGCCCACCGGAACGGAGACGAACTTTCAGCTTTCGCGAATCCTGGCGCCGCTCGAAGCGCACAAGCAGAACATCGTCGTCATCGATGGCGTCGACAACGTGTGCGCCACCAAGGGGCTCGGCGACGATCACATGCGCGGCATGGGGGCCATGCTGACCGGGATCGAGCTCCTGCCCGGCACCACCCAGGGCGGAGCCGGCGATCCGGCGGGTCTCGCCGGTGGTATCTCCGTCGATCAGAAGGTGGCCAACGTCATCGGCAAGAGCACCAAGTTCAAATCGCTCGAGCTCGGGGTCCTGACGGGCGGCGGTGGCACGGTCTGGGCGTACACGTCGTACGCCGACGCCAACGTCCCCCTTCCGGCCGATAACAACCCGGCCTCGGTTTTCAACCGCGTGTTCAGTCAGCTCGGCGGCGACCAAACGGCGCTGCAGAAGTTGCGCGCGCGAAGAAAGACCGTCCTCGATACGGTCATGGACGGTTACGGAAGTCTCGCCCCGCAGCTCGGTGCCGTCGACAAGGCGCGCATGGAGGCGCATTTTGCGGAGATTCGCGACCTGGAGACACGTCTCACGGCCAGTGTCGGCGCTGGCGATTCATGCGTGAAACCGGTGGCCCCCACCATCGACTACAAGGCCAACGACAATTTCCCCGTCATCGGTAAAGCGCAGATGGACCTCATGGTCATGGCGCTGGCCTGCGATCTCACGCGCGTGGCGACCATTCAATGGGAGCGTTCGGTGGGTGACGTGCGTTTTTCGTGGCTCGGCGCCGATCGAGGTCATCACGCCTACTCCCACGATGCCGACAGCGCCCTCGACACGGTGGAGATGCTCACCAAGATCAACATCTGGTACTCCGAGCAGTTCGCCTACCTGCTCACCAAGCTCGCCAGCATCAAGGAAGGAGCGGGCACGATGCTCGACAACACGCTCGTCGTCTGGTGCAACGAGCTGTCGCGCGGCAATTCCCATTCTCACCCCGACATGCCGTTCGTGCTGGCCGGCCGCGCCGGCGGGGCCCTCCGCACGGGCCGATTCCTCACCTATCCCAAATCCCCGACGGTCCCGCACAACAACCTGCTCGTGTCGGTCATGAACGCCATGGGCTTGCCCGATCAGACGATCGGCAACCCGGCGTACTGCACGGGGCCTCTCGCGAATTTGTTGTGACCCGCCGGCCGGTCAGCGCCAGCCTTCCGGCGTGAGCGCACGGCGGCTCGCGCGCGCATCATCACGGCCGGCGAGCACTACGCTGTCGGTTCCTTGCCATACCCAGGATGTGCGGTTTCCTGATCGAAACGGCGTTTGCCTCCCACTAAGGGCATGCCGCGAAACCCATCGCTGATCGCCGCCAGACTCGGCGTGCTTCTGGTGCTCCTTTTGGGCTACGGTCCGCTCGGATGCAGCGCGGAGGAGCCGCCGAATGGCCCGGAGCTGCCGAAGGATTCGGGCGGGATCGCGGACGCCAGCGTCGGTCAGGACGCGAGGGTGGATGTTTCGATCGCGGACGTTTCGATCCCGGACGTGTCAATCGCGGACGCCGCGATCGACAAGGGGTCCGCCGCGGATATCGCGACCGGAGAGGGCCCCGTGGTCGACGCGTCAAGTCGGGACGCCGCGGGGCCCGATGCACCGAGTCGAGACGCCGCGGCGCCCGATGCTCCCAGTCCGGACGTCATCGTCCCGGAGCCACCGAGCGAGGCGGGTGGTGACGGGCCGCCCGTGGTGACGGAAGCCGGCGGCGATGCGGGCGGGGTCCTTCCCGACGACACCGTGTTGGTCCCGCCGATTCCGCGCGGAACTGTCCTGGGTACGGTCACCGGCTACGAGATCAGCTCCGGATGCCCCATGCCCAGACCCGAGTTTTGTGAGGCGCCCATCTATTCGAGTTACGACCGCAACACGGCGGAGTGGTGGGACATCCTGGTCGACGAGCATCTGCTCTCGCGCGTGAACGTGGTCATGGCGCACGGGCGCGGTTGTTTCGATCTGACGACGGGACTCGACGGCAACGGCAACATGTGCCCGCGCCACCTGTCCAAGCTGGTGGCGGCCGTCGACCGTGCGGGCGCCGGCGAGGTGTATCGCGTCGGCATGTGGGACGACACGGGAGCTTACCCCGGTGCGCGCAATCACGTCGAGAACCTACCTGGCTCGACGCTCTTCGATCTGGCCGACACCACCAGCTGGCGCTTCTTCTGGGACTACAACATGAAGATCTGGTTCGACACCATTCCGAGCCGGCTCTGGTACCGCCTCGATGGCCGACCCGTCATCGCTTTCTGGAGCCTGGCCGGTGCTTTCTTCAGTAACCAGCAGGGCAACGCCTCGCGCTTGCTGCGCGATCTGCGGGCCAAGTTTCAGGCGCGGTACGGCGAGAACCCGCTCTTCATCCTCGACCAGACTTGGACCCAGCTCGATAGCACCATCACCACCGACGATGGCCAGGGCATGAACGCCTGGTTCGTCCCACCTGCCAGCAACTACACCTATCGCACATGGGGCGGCAGCAGCTGGGGCGCCTTGGTGCCCGCATTCCGCGATCCGCAGACCACCCCGGGCTGCGGTAACGCTTGCCGCGAAGTTCCGCGGCGCGACGGTCAGGCGCTGCGCGATGCGCTGGCAGCGGGGCTGACGGCGAAGTTCTCCTTGCTGGAGGGCTGGACCGACATTTACGAAAGTGCCGGCTTTTACCGCAGCTCCACGTGGCGCTTGCCCAACCTCTACATCAATGTGGTGCGCGAATCTGCCGACCCGACCCCGGCCACCCTGCGTCTGCAAGCCGAGGCTGCCGACTTGCTCTCGACGCAAAGCTCGATCGCCGACGCCGCGACCCGCGTGTACAGAAAGGATGTCACCAACATCGGCAAGCTGGCGGACGGCACTGGCTGGTACGTGGATTGGACCAAGGCAGGGGGCTGGCTGGAATTCAGCGAAGTCACGCTGGGCTGTGGCACCTATCGCCTGACCGCTCGCGTCGCGGCTGCGACGCAGCAGACGATCCATCTCGAGGTCGACGGAACCTCGCTCGGTGCCGTCACGGTTCCGCCGAGCGGCGGCGTGACGAGCTACGAGCTGGTCCACCTCGGCGCGGTGAAACTCGCCGCTGGCAAACACAACTTGCGCCTGACCGCGGATACCGTTGGCATCAACGCGGACTGGTTTTTCATTCGCCGATCGGGCGGCTGCATGTAGCCAAAGCAGGGCGCACGTTCGCCATGCGGCGCTCCTCAGGATCTACGTCGCGAAACCGGCGATTCGCTCCGGGCCTTGATCGCGCGCGCTGCGCCTGAAGGCTCGACGCTGGCGAAGCGATAGGGCGAAAAGGCGCGGAAGGCACAACCATCGGACTGCACATTTCTGGTGTGCTGGAACTCGTCCCGAAAAAGTGAAGGCGGACGGTGGGACCCCCCCTCTATACAATGTCCCTTTCGCCCAACGGGCTGCGCGAGACCGCAGCGGAACAGGATCCTGGAATGAAACGCCCCGACTCCTTTGGCATGCCCCACGTCCTCCTACTCGGCTGCGCGGTGTTGTTCGCGTGCGCGGCAGACACGGACCCGGGTTCGAGGTCCACGGGCGGACGGAGCGGCGGCGCGAGCACCGGGACGACCAGTGGTACCGCTGGGGCATCGACAGGTGGCGCAACGACGTCGACGAGCGGAACCACGTCCGGCGGTAGCTCATCGGGCGCGACGTCAGGTAGCGGCGGCGCGACGGGCGGTACGACATCCGGAGGGGGATCGGCTGGCCAGGGTGGTCAGGGTGGCACCGGAGCCGGCGGCGGGGGCGGCCAGGGCGGGACCGGGACGGGCGGCGCAGGCGGCCAGGGCGGGACGGGGACGGGCGGCGCGGGCACGGAGGGCGGCACACCTGACGGCGGTGGGAAGGACGCGAGCGCCGAAGTAGGTCGAGGCGACTCGGGCGGGAGCGAGGCCGGTGGATCGGATACAAGTGTCGGTGACGCCGGATTCCCTCCGATCACCGAGTGTCCGAAACCCTCCGTCGACCGACTGCAGGTATGGACGTCGAGCGGTCCGGCCGAAGGCACGACCATCCCGCCGACGGGCGACTTGCTCGTCATGGACGGGGGCCGCTACGTCGCCAAGGTCCAGTTTCTCAATGTCGAATGGCACGTTTGCCCTGTCTACCTCGGCAACCAGTTCAGCGCGAACGCCAACCTGTCGGCGTCGTCCGGCTTCATGCTCACCTACAGCTCGACGTCGGACATGTACGTGCAGGCTCGTCCGACATCGCACTGGAACGGAGGCGACCAGTGGGCGACGAAGATCCCCTCGACGGGCGGCATGACGGTCACCCAATTCTTCTCGTTCGATCCCGCGAACTGGAAATCGATCTTCGGCACGCCCACCTGGACATTCGCCGACACGCTCAAGGAAGTGCTCGGATTCGTGTTCGTCGGTCAAACACCGAACACCATCACCTTCTACGGCTTGCGCTTCGACGGGTACATTCCGCCCTGCCGCTGAAAGGGGCGCGACTCAGCCGCGGCGCCGGAAGCGAAGCGCGTACACGAAATACGTACGCTCGAACGCTCCCGTCCAAAGCCACGGCTCGAGAAGCTCTGCGTCGCCGCCCATTGCCTGAAGGACGGGGTCGGCCTGTACGATTTCCTCGATGAGGTTCGGGTTCGCGGCGTGATAGAACGCTCCCTTTTCGACGATGTCGCCCATCACGTCGAACAGGTTTTGGTCCGGGCGCACGTCGGCGAGGGGGAACGCGTTCGACGACGTGAGGTCGGACGCAAGTAACGCGGTTCCTCCTGGAGCGGTGAGTCCCAGCAGCATCGCGAGGTGCGTCCTAACGAGCGAAACCCGTAGGGGCCCGAGCATCGGGTGTCCGTCGCCCAGCGCATCGCGCGCGCTGAACGACATCTGGGTGAGGACGCAGGCCGAGGCGACGAGGTCGTAGGGGCCGCCCAGCCCCGCGACGGCCGCGATGGCCGATGACGAGGTCGACGCAATGTCGTGCGCCGTCGGCGCCACACGCTTCCACCGCTTGAGCCGGTTCTCGAACCCCGACAGGTCGATAGGCGCGTGCACATGGAGCAACGCTTGTACCGCCGGCGTCTGCCGCGACACCGCGGCGAGGAGCGCGGCCCTGTCGATGTCGACCAAGTGGATCGCCGAATACTGAGCTGCCAGCTTGTCGAGATCCACGTCGTTGCATTGGCCGGCTCCGAGCAAGCAGAGGCGCCCGCCCGTTGCCGAGCTCATGAGCAGGTCGGTGAAGCGCGCGCGATGGCCGGCATAAAGGTCCCAGGCATCCGCCAGCGCCGCCATGAATGTCGACATCTTGCCTGGCGAGCCGCCCGCGTCAAACGACGATCATCTACCGCAGGACGAGTTCGATTCCGAGCGATCCGAGCACGAGCGGCTGGCCCCAAGAGCCCGATGGTCGATCGGCGAATGCGAAGACGGGACGCGGGATAGCGATGGCACCGACGACATCGGCTCGAAGCCAGAGTGACCAAGCGACCGAGACCGCGTAGCCCATGTGCACGAGGGGTGTTGCCACCAGCGTGTCGTGATTTCTCCCGAGGAAGCCCGCGTTGGGGGATCCCTCGGTGTGGACGAGGGCCGCGCCGATGCCGGCGCCGAGATCGAGTGTGCACCAGCGCATCGCGAGCGGTCGCCAGTGAGCTCCTGCCGCGACGAGACCGAACTTCAGGCTGGCCGAGCCTTCGTTTTCCTTCCACGTGGCCTGACCCATCGGAACGAGTCCGACGGCTTCGATGCCCCAGCCTGGCCGCAATAGCCAGTGAAGCGAAACCAGCGCCTGCCATGAGACCCCGGAAGTGTCCCCGCTCGTTGCAAGGGCGGGCCCCAAGGAGACATCCAGCGTGGGAGGTCCGCGCAACTCGACCGCCGACGCCGGCCGGTCGACGTCGCGCGCAATGGGCGGGGGGGCTTGGCCAGCGTCGGCCGCGGAGGGTGATGCGACGTCGTTGAGCGAAGTGCGCAGGGCTTCGACGGCGCGCAGTGCAACCACCGCAGGATCTTGCTCAATCGCTACGACGGCACGGAGGACGATCCGGCCGGACGCTCGATGGACGGTCCAGACACGAACCTCGCCGCTGGCCCGGTCGACGCCAATCGTGGCCACGGCTTCGCTGGTTCGCGACAAGAGCTCGATTTCGGAATCACCGGCGGTCGCCGGCGAAGGTTGCATGGTCCTGACTTCGAACCCCAACGCGCCGAGCTCCGCGGTCATGCGCATCGACATCGGATCACCGCCGGCGTCGATGAGCAGGATCCTCCGCATGCGCGAGTGCCGCGCGGGATCAGCCTGCGCCCGAAGGGAGAGGGAGGAAAGAAGAAGGACGACGGCGGTGACCCGCGCCGACGACACCCAGCTACGCGTCAGATACGGCCTGTCCCGGCCACGGAAATGTCCGATGGGCCCGTCCTCTTCGGCATCAGCGCGTGGAAAGCTGTCGAGCCAGCGGGGCCTGCGTGCCATTGGGATAGTCCCGAAGGTAGCGTGCGGCGGCCTGGCGGGCCTTTTCCTCATCTCCAGCGCGCTGCCACGCTTCGATCAGGCGTCCCTCGGCTTCGCCTCGAAGCTTGCCGTCGGGTTGCTCGCGCAAGTACACCTCGAACCAGCGAGCTGCCGAGGCGAAGTCTTGGTCCTGATCGAAGGCCGTCAATCCCAAGCTGTAGGCGCTCCGGCCGCCGCCCGCCAACTTGGCGCGTGCGGCGAGGTACGCCTGACGAGCTCGGGTCGGGTTGCCGGAGAATCGCGCGGCGTCGCCCAGTACCAGCAAATCGGCACCCGAAGCACGGCGGCATTCCTCGTCGAACCCCCGCCGCTCCACGAGCTCCAACGCTTCGCGAAATCGTCCCTTCGATATCAGCGTCCGCCAAGCACTTGCATCCATCAAGTCGGGGGAGCTGGGGAGCCGCGCGGTGGGTCGCGTACGGTGCTCGACGCTCGCCGTCGGCTCGAGCGGGCTCCGGACTGCGGGTCGAGGGTCGGTCTCCGAGTCGCCTGCAGGATTGTCGTTGGTCCCCGCTGTCGGGGTGACCGTCGGCTGTCCCTCCGTACTGCTCGCCTCGCCCCGCGTCTCGACGATTTCCTCTTGTCCTGCTTTGCAGAGCACACGCAGGGCTTCGCCTCGGGCGATGGGCTTCGGCTCGCGCAGGCATGGACCCGAAACCAGCACCGCACCTTCCTGGAGCCGCAAACGGAACACTTCGTCGTTGGCATCCCAGCTCACATCGAATCGAGTCCCGACGACTGCAACCTCGAAGGGCCCTACGTCGACGAGCCAACGGCTTGCCGGCCGGTGCAAGACCGCGGCGCTCGCGCTGCCCCGCTCGAGTACGAGCCGCGCACCGCTCGCATCGATGGCGCTGACGCGTGCCCGCGACCCCGCTGAAAGGGAGAAGAGCGTTCCGTCCGAGAATTGCAACGGAAGAGGACCGCCGCTCGGTGCCGCGATCCAGGCCCCAACGTGCCCGGCCTCGCCGCCAAGGCCGACAGAGAATCCCAGATCGCGGCGCCTCTGCTGCTGCCGGGACACGAATGCCCAACCCAGCGTGCAGAGGAGGCAAAGCGCTGCCGCGGCCAAGATCCGCGGTCGCCGACTGACGCTCGCGGTAGCCCGTCGCCACGGTGTCCGCCGCGCCTTCGCCTTGGCCAAGTAGGCAGCACGCTCGCGCGCCTGATCTTGATCCGCTCGAACGGTCTGCCACAGGTCATCGGAGGGGTTCATCGGTTCCTCGTGCGGTCGTCCGCGATGTGCTCCCGAAGAAGAGGATCCCTACCGGCCGCATCCCAAAAAAGCTCTTGTGCGCGGACGAGCCTCCGTTTGATCGTTGCCAACGATACGCCCGCCATCTCCGCGATGTTGGCGAGCTCCATGCCTTCGACGAAGCGCAGAGCAAAGGCGATTCGTTCATCGGTCGGAAGCGCATCGAGAACGGCGTAGGTGCGTTTCAGCGTCTCGCTGACTTCGGGTGAAACGATGGTCGCAGCCGTTTCCGGCAAATCGTGCGGCGCAAGGAAGCGCAGCCAGCGGCGACGGGTGCGCCGGTTGCGGAGAAAGGCGCGCGCAGTGAAAAGCGCGATACTGCCGATCCATCCTTTGAGCGCCGACGATTCTCGGAGACCGCGGATACCCTCCAGCGCCCTGGCGAACACTTCATGGATGAGATCAGGCACCTCGGGATCCACGCCGACGACGCGGACGATGAGACGTTCGACGTACGCGCCGTAGCGATCGAACAACAATTCCGACGCCCCCGCCTCGCCCGCCTTCAACGACACGACGAGGACGGCGTCTGTGGAGGCGACGGGCCAGAGACGCACGACGCCATCTTGTAACGCGTGGCCGGCCTTGATGTGCTTCGTCGCGCTCAAGCTCGCTCCATGTCAAGGACTCCCCAGAACAGTATCCGAGGTCGTCGTCCAAGGCTCACGGGGGAGGGGAGACGGCCAGGAGACAGACCACGGAGAAGGCGCCGCCCGATCCGACTTACTCATGGAAATGCTTCGCAAATCGTTTGAATTGCGACCGGCTCGAGGCGGGAGTTCTCGACGCGGGAAAGATGACGCGCTGCAGGCTGACGGAGAATGGCGACGGTCGCTAGGGGAGACGGTAAAGCGCCAGGACCTCGGATGCTGTCAACGCCCGACGATAGATCCGGACCTCATCGATTGCGCCAGTCACGTAGTCTCCATCGAGGCCCATGAATTTCGAGCGACCGATGCATGTGTGCCCGAGCCCCCTCCAGGGCATTGTCAAGATCGCACTGCCATGGAGCGCGCCGTCGACATAAAGAGCGATCGTGTTCCCATCGAACACACCCGTGAAGTAGGACCAGGTTCCGGCCGCGGTCTGGGTGCTCGCCGAAGCGGACGCGGCGACCGGCGCCGACGCGTTGTCGGAGGCTCGGACTTCCAGTGTGAAGAAGCCGGCCGCGTGCTGCTTGAAAAAGAAGGCACTGTCCCAGTTGCCATCGAGGCTGACGACGGCTTGGTTGCCGGCAGCGACGCTCAAGTTGACCCATGCGCTGACGGAATAAGGCCTGCTCGTATCGACGACGGCGTTGGGGATGTCGACGAACGCCCCTGCGGCGTTCAGCGCCAGACCATGATTTCCGATCTTGCCGGCCCCCCAAGTCGCCCCCTCTTGCAACGACCCATGGTTCCCGTGGCCCGACGAGTCGCCCGCGATCACCCCCATCCCTTCATCGAACTTCCAGTGGCCGGCGAGGGTGGGATCCGCAGTTGTTGTCGCGTCCGGCGGCGCGTACCCGTCGCCCGAGGCGTCGGACGGTTCGCTGTCGATGAGAGGGACCACGACGTCCGCGCAGCCGATCGGCCCTGCCCCGAGCAAGGTCACGACACCGCACCCGAGCAAGGCGGCTCGTGTCAGCACAGAAGTCTCACGAACGCACCGATCACTTCAGCGTGGCAGTCAGCGTACCATAGCCGATTTGATCGAACCCCCCGCTCGTGGAGCCGTAGTCTCCTCCGCCACCCTCGGGGCGAACTTTTGCGGCATAGGCCGCGCTATAGGGTGCAGCCACACCCAACCGATTCACATAGTGGTTATAGACGAGCTCCCATATCGGCCGGATGTTCCCTCTTCCCCCTTCCGCGATCACCGGCTGCGTGACACCGACGCAATTGCTGTACGTGACGTAAGGGACGGTGTTTCCAAGGTTGTAGCTGGCGACATACTCGGCTCCCGCCAAGAAGCGGTTCTGGCTGTAGCCGTACATGTCATCTCCTTGTTTCCACGCCATCTCACAGAAAGTGCCCATCAAGCCGATCCCGAGCGTGTTGTGGCCCTGATCACGGCCGCTCTCCTGCCACTGCCCCAAGTTTCCGGGGTGAAGGTAAAAGACGGCGTTACCGATAGCGCCGTTTCCACCTCCGTTTTTGAAGTAGTCGATCGCCTCGTTGTAAATGGCCCGATCGTCGACCAGCACGCCGATCGCCAGCACCGACGCCATGTTGCAGAGATCCCAGTTGGCGTAAAAATGAGTGAGGCAGCTGTCCCCGTTGTGGCGCGCGAGAAAATCGTGGTTCAAAGGGTAGAAGACCTGCAGCATCATGGTCTTGAACCGCGCGAAGTCGGGTGGCGCCCAGCCGCTGTACGTCCGCATGATCTCCGCGGCGTTCGCGATTTGGTACCCTTGCAGCCCGGCCAACAAGAACTTGTCCGTGTTCCCGCCGAGGCCCGTCAAGACGGCAGACCAAGCATTCAGAACCTGCACCGACTTGTCAGCATAGGCTGCGTCGCCGGAAATTTTCCACCGGAGCGCCAACGCATAGGCAGCCGCAGCGTCATTGAAGAGCTGCGCATAGTTCTCGGGATGAACGCCATCCGCTCCCCGGTAGACCACGGCAGCAGGGTTGGGCGTCCAATTCAGCGACGCGTGCGCATTGGCGACGAGCTTGTCCCACCCGGATTTCCAGGGCTGTGCGCCGGCGGCGACTTGCGCGGTCATACGGTCGAAATCCTCCGTCGAATGAAGAAGGCCCGGATGAAGAAAGCCCTGGGTTGGACCGTCGGGCGCGCTCGCATCGCGGCTGGAGTCTGCCCTCGGCGCGTCGACGACGGTGTTGGCGTCCGTTTTGCCGTCCGCGCCTCCGCCGTCTGCACCCGCGGTGCCGCTCGTCCCACCACTCCCGGTGCTGCCCGCGGCACCACTGCCGCCACCGCCAGCGGCACCGCTGCTGCCACCGCCCGTGGAGCCGCTGCTACCACCCCCAGCGGCACCGCTGCTGCCGCCAGCGGCACCGCTGTTGCCACTGCCCGCGGCACCGCTGCCCGCGGCACCGGTGTTGCCACTGCCCGCGGCACCACCGTTGCCATCGCCAGCGGCACCACTGCCGCCACCGCCGTTTCCTCCGCCCGTCCCAGCGCCGCTTCCGCCGCCGCGACCTACGGGCCCGTCGGTGCCACCCGTACCGCAGGCCAGCGGAACCAATAGAAAAACGACGAAGGCAGTGATCATCGGGCGCAATCGTGTCATCGGCCGTCTCCGTGAATGCAGTACGCCCAAATGGGCGCTCGTGGCTCGTGCAGCGGCCCGACAGTGCCGAACGCGCAGCTCCTCGGTGCTCATGGGCTGCTCAGTATCGGTACGCCGCCGCAACGGCTCAGGGGGGGTGGCACTGGCACCGCAACCGCCGCGCCGTTACTCGATCACCAAGCCGGCGCCTTTGGCCAGGCCGAGGCCCGCGCGGCGATGATCTGGTCGACGAGTCGGTCGAATGGCGCGTCCACGCGGCGTCGCGCTTCGTCTTCGTCGTACCAGGCCATGATTTCTTCTGCGCCACGGCAGAAGGGGATTTCGGCGCGGAAATCGGGCACGAGCCGCTTGATCTTGGTGTTGTCGAAGACCGTGCTGTGGCTCTTGTCGCCGAGGAGGCCGGCGCCCCAATCGGGATCGCATGCAGCAATGACGCTCGATGGTACGTGAACGAGCCGCGCTTCGGCGCCCGCCGCGCGCGCCAGGAGGTGATGAATCTGATTCCACGTGAGGACTTCGTCGGAGGTAATGTGCACCGATTCGCCGATCGCCCCATCGTGCCCCAGAAGCCCGACCAGACCCGTCGCGAAGTCGCGATGGTGAGTCAGCGTCCAGAGTGACGTCCCGTCACCGTGCACGATCACGGGCTTTCCGCGCCGCATCCGGTCGATGACCGTGTAGCCTCCGTGCGTCGGAAGGAGCGTGCGATCGTAGGTGTGGGATGGGCGCACGATGGTGATGGGGAACTTTTCCTCGCGATAGGCTCGGAGCAGCCGTTCCTCGCACGCGATCTTGTTGCGCGAATACTGCCAGAAGGGATTGTCGAGCGGCGTCGACTCCGTGATCGGCAACCGCGCGGGAGGCGTTTGGTAGGCGGATGCGGAACTGATGAATACGTACTGTCGCGTGCGATCACGAAAAAGCGCAAGATCGCGTTCGATCTGATGCGGCTCGAAGACGATCCAGTTCACCACCACGTCGAACCGAAGATCCTTGAGCCGATGCCTGACGTTGGCGGCATCGTCGATGTCGGCATGAAGGATTTCCGCCTCGCGCGGCGGCGGACGCGAGGTGGTCGTCCCGCGGCAGAGAAGAAAGAGCTCGATTTTGCGGTGAACCGCGAGGGCCGCGCACGCGGAGCTGATGATGCCGGTCCCGCCGATGAAGAGAACTTTCATTGCTCCTGGATTCCTAACCGTCCCAAGCTCCACGACCTCCCCTGGCACGCCAGGAGTGTCCCACGACGAGCGTCACGACGGGCATGGAAGGGTGCTCCCCGGTTGAAACAGGGAGAGCGGTCGGATCTCGTAGGCGCCCTTCGTCGAGCTGGCGCGCGCGAGATCCCGGGCGGCCTCGATCGCCTCGTCGAACGTCGAACAATCGACGATGTAAAAGCCGAGCAGGACCTCCTTGGTTTCGGCAAACGGTCCGTCCGTGATGTGGGGCGCGCTGCCCTTTCTCAGCGTTTTCGCGCGGGTCGTCGGCATCAAACGGGCTACGGGTCCGAGCTTGCCTTCCTTCGTCAGCTTTTGCTGAACGACCATGAGCTTGGCTATCGCCGCGTCGTCCTCGTCCTTGGTCCACGAACCGACGACTTCTTCGGAGTCGTAGCAAAGAATGGCGTAGTGCATGCGATCGCTTCCTACCACGAAGAGACCGTTGAGGCGACGACCGAGCGCGCGTAAGCTGCGCGCGCCATGAACGAAACACAGCAATACTTCGCGACCGAAATTGCACTCGACCACGCCGACGGGATCATCCCGCGACGCGAGGCGTTGCGCCGGCTTTTGCTTTTGGGCTTGACCGCAGCGTCGGCGTCGTCGCTTCTCGCAGCCTGCGAAGACGAGCGATCGCCGCCGCCGGAAACACCGAGCGACGCTGCGAGCGACTCGGTCGTATCGACGCCGCCGCCCAACGTGACCGTTCAACCGGACGCAGCCCTGCCGACGGCGCCGATCACATTTCCGGGTGTCGAGGGGCGGACGCTGCAGGGCGCCTGGGCCACGGCTGCCCAGCCGCTCGGCGCCGTGCTCGTCATGCATGAAAACCGCGGGCTCACCGATCACATCGCCAACGTGGCTGGGCGCTTTGCTGCCGCCGGGTACGCCGCCTTGGCGCTCGATCTCCTGTCGGAGGAAGGCGGCACGGGTTCCTTTGCGGATGCCGGCGAGGTCACCGGAGCGCTCGGGCAAATCATGCCGGCCCGCTTCGTGGAGGACATGCGCTCTGCGCTCGACGAGCTCGCGCGTCGCGTGCCTGGCAAAAAGCTGGGCGCGATTGGCTTCTGCTTTGGCGGCGGCGTCGTCTGGCGTCTCATCGGATCGAAGGATCCGCGCCTCGCCGCGGCCGCGCCCTTTTATGGTCCGCTTCCGATGGGCGTCGATTTCGCGGACTCGCAGGCAGCGGTGCTAGGCGTCTATGCCGAACTCGACACCAACGTGAACGGATCGCGCGACGCGGCCACGTCGCTCCTCCAAGGGGCTGGGCTGACGCACGAAATCGTGACGTTTCCGAGCGCCAATCACGCCTTCTTCAACGACACCGGCGCCCGTTACAATCCCGAAGCCGCGGCGGCAGCGTGGGCCAAGGTGCTCACCTGGTTCGGGCAGCATTTGGCGTAAGTCGGCGCCCTTCCGTCGCCGGGGAGTAGAATCGCCGCATGGTACGGCTTGATCTGTTCACGGTGCTCGCGGCGCTCGGTTCGGGATTGATGGCGGGTTTCTTCTTCGCATTTTCTGTGTGCGTGATGAAGGCGCTGGGAAAGCTTCCGCCGGAGCAAGGGATCGCTGCCATGCAGTCGATCAATGTGGTCGTCATCAACCCCGTGTTCTTGACGGTGTTCCTTGGTACGGGCGTAGCGTGCGCCGTCGGAATTCTCCAATCGCTCCTGCGTTGGCAGGATTCGGGAGCCGCGTGCTTGCTGGCCGGCGGAGCGCTTTATCTCTTGGGAGCGATTCTGGTGACGATGGTGTTCAACGTACCCCGAAACAACGCTCTGGCAGGCCTCGCGCCGACCAGCGCGGAAGGTGCCAAGCTCTGGGCCGCGTACCTTTCCAGCTGGACAGCCTGGAATCACGTGCGAACCATGGCCTCGCTCGCGGCAGCGGCGCTGCTGACGGTGGGACTCCGCTTTCGCGCGTAGATAGCGCCCCGCATCGCAGCGAAAGGGGCGCACCCCTCGGGCGCCGCTCGCAATGAACCGCGCGAAGGAGATCGGCTCAGCGGGTGAGGTGTGACGATCCGCGCTGGCGAACCAATGCGTCGCCATAGAACCCGACGAGCTTCTCCCCGTACGCGGGTCCGACCGCATCTGCGTAGTGGCGGTGCGTCGCGCCGCTGACCAGCCACCACGACTTCGGCTCGCGCGCGGCGTCGAAAAGTGCGCGTGATTGAGCGGGCGGGACGACGTCATCGGCCGTACCGGCAATGACGAGAACGGGACGCGGTGCGATCTCGGCAATCACGTCCACGGGACGGAGCTCGTCGGACTTCATTCCGAGCCAGTGCGCGGTCCACAACGCGGGCCATTGGCTCAAAATCCCCCAATGGCGATACTCGTGCCGTAGCTCGTCATCGGCGTCGGCGAACGCTCCCTCGACGACGAGCGCCGCGACGCGCGGGTCGCGTGCGGCAACTTGGATCGCGATCATGGTGCCCATCGAGAACGCGAACACGCCGATACGCTCGGCGTCGATTCCGGGCGCTCGGGATGCAAAGTCGACCGCTGCACTGAGCGCCGCGCGCTCGCCCGCATCCCACGTGACGGCACCGCTGCTCTCTCCATGCCCGGGCCAGTCGAAGAGAAGCACGCCAAAACCATGCTGGGCCAGCAAATGGGCCTCGGAGGCAAGCTGCGTTCGATCGGCATCGGCGCCATGCAAAAGTAGTACGGCGGCGCCGTTCGACGACGGGATGAACCAGCCACGCAACGTGTTGCCCCGCGCTTCGAACTCGACGGCTTCCAGCTTCTCATGCGCGAGAATGGCGGGTCGTGCCGGGACGGAACGGTCCGGACGAAAGTCCGCACGGAACTCATGACGCGCAGCCGACGCAGCGATCATCAAGGGCACGACGGACACGGTAATGAGCCCGCCAATTCGAAGCCATCGCATACGCCATCAAGCTAATCCCTGGCACCTCACGACGAACTGGGTATCTGGTCGTATAGGTAGCTCGCCGCAACCTGCTAGCGTTCGCGCGATGACCTCGACCCACATCCGTCAACATCTGAAAGCGCCTCGCGCAAGCATCTATCGTGCGCTTCTCGATGCGCGTGCGGTCGCGGCGTGGATGGTGCCGAACGGCATGACCAGTCACGTGCACGCGTTCGAGCCCCGCGAAGGTGGATCGTTCCGGATCTCGCTCACGTACGACGCGCCGACCAGTACCGGCAAAACGACCGCACAGACCGACACCTACCACGGCCATTTCGTGAAGCTCGTGAAGGACGAGCAAGTGGTGGAAGTGGTCGAGTTCGAGACGACGGATCCTGCGCTGCAAGGCGAGATGACGATCACGATCGCGCTGGCCGATGCAGACGGCGGCACTGATCTCACGGCTGTGCATGACAGGTTGCCGCCCGGCGTGCCGGCCGCCGACAACGAGACTGGCTGGCGGCTGTCACTCGCGAAACTCGCGGCGCTCGTCGAGGCGGGGTAGCACGCGCGACCCGTCCCTCCGCCGCGGGACCCTTGCGCATCGCAACGAAGGAGCGTAAGCCCTGTCACCCTAGCGCGCGATGCGGCAAGGTCGCGCTTCCCGAGAACGCTGCTGAGAAAGGGTTCCGCCATGAAAAAATTTCTCGTTCTTTACAAAGCGCCAACGGCCTCGTTCGAGCAGATGATGAAGGCCACGCCGGAGCAGCAGAAGGCAGGAATGGATGCGTGGATGGCCTGGAGCAAGAAGGCCGCCACGTCGATCGTCGACATGGGGTCACCGCTCGGAAAGAGCCTGCGCGTCAACAAGGGCAGCGCCTCCCCGACCACCAACGACCTCGGCGGATACTCGATCCTGCAGGCGGAGTCGAAGGAATCGCTGGGAGAGACCCTCAAGGGGCATCCTCATTTCATGACCCCGGAAGGCTTCATCGAGGTCGTCGAGGTGATGCCGATACCTGGCATGTGACGCGCCCGTCACAACTCCTGTAGCGCCCGGTGCACGAGCTGGACGCAAATCGAGCCCTCACCGACCGCGGAGGCGACGCGCTTGACGCTCGTCGAGCGCGCGTCGCCGACGCAGAACACGCCGGGGATGCTGGTCTCCATCAGGTAGGGCCGGCGGGGGAAGGGCCAATGGGCGCTGGCGAGATCCTCCGGAAGAAGATCGGCGCCGGTCTTCACGAACTTTCTGTCGTCGAGAAGCAAGCAGCCCTCGAGCCAGGCGGTGTTGGGATCCGCGCCGGTCATCAAGAAGAGGTTGCGGATATCGCGGGTCTCTCGCTCGCCAGTGTCGAGGTGCCGCCACTGGATTCGTTCGAGACCCTTCTCCCCCTCGAGCGCCTCGACTTCCGTTCGCGCGCGCAAGGCCACGTTGGGGGTGTGCTCGATGCGCTGGATCAAATAGCGCGACATGCTTTCCGCCAGGCTCGGGCCGCGCACCAGCATATGTACGCGTTTGGCTGTTCCGGAGAGGAAGACCGCCGCTTGGCCGGCCGAGTTGGCCCCTCCCACGATAGCGATCTCCTCGCCCTCGCACAGCTGACTCTCCAAATGGGTGGCGCAGTAATAAACCCCGGCTCCCTCGAAGCGCGCGAGCGACGGAATATCGAGCTTTCTGTATTTGACACCAGCAGCGATGATGATGGTGCGGGTTCGTAGCACCTGCCCATCGGACAAGTGGAGGCGATACGGCCGACTGTCGCAATCGAGGCGGACGACTGTGCGGCCGATGGCGACCTCGGCGCCGAACTTCTCCGCTTGTGTGAGGGCGCGCCCGGAAAGTGCCTGCCCCGAGATCCCGGTGGGAAAACCGAGGTAGTTCTCGATGCGCGAGCTGGTGCCTGCTTGCCCGCCGGGCGCGGTGCTCTCGACGACCAGCACGTCCAATCCTTCAGACGCCCCGTAGACCGCCGCGGCGAGCCCAGCAGGCCCCGCGCCGACGATGACAACCTCGCGCAGATCCGTGGCATCGAGATCGGCACTCAGGCCGAGCGCCGTCGACAGCGTCTCGATGGACGGGTTCTTGAGGACGTGGCCCGCCTGGCACACGATCACCGGTACGTCGCCCACTCCGATGTGAAAGCGATCGAGCAAGGTCTGTACGCTCGGATCCGTTTCGACGTCCTGGTAGGTGAAGGGTTGCCCGTTGCGGCTCAGGAATTCCCGGATGTGCTGGGTGCTGCCCGAGTGGCGCGAGCCGAGCAGCACCATGTCCTGCGTGCCTTGGGCCATAAATGCGACGCGTCGAAGAATGAACGCGCGCATGAGGATCTCGCTCAGCTCCGAGTCCCGTTGCACGAGGGTGCGCAGATCTTCGCGGTCGACGGCGATGACCGCTCCGTCACTCGCCCCCCGCGCGCGCACCAAGCTGCGCCGCGCCGACAGCATGTTGATCTCTCCGGTGAATTGGCCAGGGTCGTGCACCGTCACCGGCTCTTCGTGGTCGCCGATCGGTCGCACGATCTCGATCGCGCCCGAAAGCACCACGAAGAACCGGGTGTTCTGGTCGCCGGCATCGAAGAGCACTTCTCCCGCGCGCACGTCCCGTCGATGCCCGACGCTCGCAATGCGCTCGATCTGCGCTGCCGTCAGCCGCGGGAACATCTGCGCGGCGCGGTCCATGATGTTCGTGGCCACGGCCGTTGCTAGCGCGTTCCCGGCCCGCCGTCACCGATCAACCCCTGGGACGTATGGTACGGCCGCTCTCGGCACTGAGCGATCGCCCGCTCGGGGTGCCTCGGCGGCGGCGGCCGTCACGCGTTCGGCCGCCCATCGGGCAGAGACGTTGCGACGCGCGCCGATGTAGCTAAAGAATCCTTCGCGAGCAGACTCGCGCTGACGCGCGACGGAACGGGGGGCGGATGGCGCCGGGGAGAAAGTGGCGGCCTCTCTGCGCCAGCCGCCGCCGCCGAGGTCACCCCGCTCGGGCTTTGAATCCGTGGGCGGAGGAGCATCGACCGGCGCGTTGTCGGATGATGCCGATGCC
Source organism: Polyangiaceae bacterium (assembly GCA_035318465.1). Lineage (GTDB taxonomy): Bacteria > Myxococcota_A > Polyangia > Polyangiales > Polyangiaceae > DASWDH01. The sequence goes on along the minus strand of DATHES010000017.1, from coordinate 92,639 downwards.
TGGCATGTGAACACGCGCGGGCGCTCCACACCTGGACGTCGTTGACCAAGGACAGAAGCATCCGCTCAATGCACAACTCGATTGTGAGCCGCGCGAGTGGGCTCTGGAGTCAGATCAATGCCTCGTAAGATGTCGGGCGCTGGCACTTCGCGGGCGCACTTCGCGCTCGCCCGCCGAGCGAGCTTTGGAATCAGACTTCGCTGAACGGCAGTGGCGGCGTGTCCGTCGATCTGTCACCGATTGTGCGGGCAGGTCTCGAATACGTGGTCGATCAAGGGATCGTGTCGCGGTCCGCCGTCGTCCCCTGGGTCGCGCTGTCCCCCACCAACGAGCGCTTCATGTTGCGCGTAGCGGGCTTGATCCGACGCGCCCCGCCGAAGGTTTTTCGCTTCGCCTGGCGCTGGTCGTTAACTTCTGAAGAAGGTAAAACAGCCCGCGATGTCATAGCCTACGATGGGCGAAGACCTGTACGGTCGATCACTTCGAGTGATCGAAGACCCCCCATAGCCCCAGCGGGGTGCCTCGGCGGCGGCGGCCGGCGCAGAGAGGCCGCCTCTGTTTCACCAGCGCCATCCGCCCCCCGTTCCGTCGCGCGCTCGTCGCGGGTCTGCTTGCGCCGCTCTCCGTAGATACACCGGCGCGCGTAACGAACGTCTCTACCCGATGGGCGGCCGAACGCGTGACGGCCGCCGCCGCCGAGGCACCCCGAGGGGGCGATCCTCCAGGGCGCCTGTCTTCGCGCAGGCGCCCGTCTTCGCGCACTTCAGCTACTTCTTCGCAGCCTCCGCGGCGAGCTTCTCGCGGTATTTCTTGGTCATCTCTTCTTGCTCTTGCTTGGGCACGACGGCGTACCTGGCAAACTCCATGGTGAACGTGCCTTTGCCCTGCGTCGCGGACCGCAGATCCGTCGAGTACCCGAACATGGCGTTGAGCGGCACTTCGCAGGTGATGCTGACGCTGTCGCCGCCGACCGTCTCTAGAATGACTCCGCGCCGCTGGTTCACTTGGCCGACGACCGATCCCTGGAACTCCGTGGGAGCGTCGATCTCGACCTTCATGATGGGCTCCAAGATGGTCGGCTTGGCGCCCGCGTAGGCTTCTCGAAAGCCCATGAGCGCGGCGGTCTTGAACGCCATCTCGGAAGAGTCGACCGCGTGGGACGCGCCGTCGTTGATCACGCAGCGTGTGCCGACGATCGGAAAGCCAATCAGCGTGCCCTTTTTCACCCCTTCCTTGAAGCCCTTGTCGCATGACGAGATGAACTCGCGGGGGATCGATCCGCCGGTGACGTCGTCGACGAACTCGTAGGTCTCGACCGCGTCGGCCGGTAGCGGCTCGAGGTAGCCCATGATCTTGGCGTATTGTCCCGAGCCACCGGTCTGCTTCTTGTGGGTGTAGTTGATCTCGGACCGCCGGGTGACGGCCTCGCGGTAGGCGACCTGCGGTTTGCCCGCCACCACGTCGCAGTTGTACTCGCGCCGCATGCGCTCCATGTAGATATCGAGGTGCAGCTCGCCCATGCCGCTGATGATGGTCTGCTGCGACTCCTCGTCCTGGTGCACGCGGAACGTCGGATCTTCCTTGGTGAAGCGGTTGAGCGCCTTGGAGAAGTTCGCTTCCCCCGCGCGGTCCTTGGGCGCCACGGCGAGCGAGATGACGGGCGCGGCGACATGCATCGACGTGAGCGTCCAATTGACTTTGCCGTCGGTGAACGTTTCGCCGGAGCTGGCCTCGACGCCGTAGAACGCGACGATGTCGCCGGCCTCGGCGGAGGGGATCTCTTCGCGGTCCTCGGAGTGCATCCGGAACATGCGGGGGACGCGCACTTTGCGCATCTCGTTGCTCGTATTGTAGATGGTGTCGCCGGCCGTTACCGTCCCTTGATAGACGCGGAAGTAGGTGAGCTGCCCGTACTTGTCCTGCTGCAGCTTGAACGCCAGGCCGACGAAGGGCTTGGTCGGATCGGACTCGACCATGACCTTCTCTTCCCCCTTGTTCTGATCGTGCGCCTCGTTGACGACCTCGGTCGGTCGCGGGAGGTAGTGCACGATGCCATCGAGCAGGAGCTGGACGCCCTTGTTCTTGATGGCCGAGCCGCACATCACGGGGGTCATCTTGAGGGCCAACGTCGCGCGACGGATCGCGGCGCGCAGCTCCTCCACCGAGATCGGCTCCTCGTTGATGAACTTCTCGGCGAGCGTGTCGTCGACATCGGCGACATCGTGGATGATTTTCTCACGAGCCGCGGCAACCGCCTTCACGTACTCGGCGGGAACTTCTTCCTCGCGAACGATTTCGCCGTCGTCGCCATCGAAGAAGAACGCCCTGCCGATGATGGGGTCGATGATCCCCGAAAAACCTGCCTCGGCACCGATCGGCACCTGGATCTTCACCGGGTGATGTCCGAGCTTTTCCTTGAGCATGTCCGCCACGCGCTCGTAGTTGGCGCCGGGATTGTCCATCTTGTTGACGAAGGCGATGCGCGGAACGCGATAGCGCTTCATTTGCTTGTCGACGGTGATGGACTGGCTTTGCACGCCCTTGCCCGAGTCGAGCACGAGAATGGCGCCGTCGAGCACCCGGAGCGCGCGCTCCACCTCGATGGTGAAGTCCACGTGACCGGGCGTATCGATGATGTTGATGTTGTGGGGCTCGAGGTGTTGCTGCGATCCGTTCCAGACGCAGTAGGTGGCGGCGGACTGGATGGTGATGCCTTTCTCGCGTTCGAGATCCATCGAGTCCATCTTGGCGCCGACGCCGTCTTTGCCGCGCACCTCGTGGATTTTGTGAATTCGACCCGTGTAAAACAGGATGCGCTCGGTGAGCGTCGTCTTGCCGGAGTCGATGTGCGCGGAGATGCCGATGTTGCGGATGCGGTCTAAGGGGATGCGAGCGTCCAAGGGATTCTCTCTTTTCGACGGGAGCCTGGTGGTTGAGGACGCCCAGTTAGCACGTCGGCGGATTTTTGGTAGCGACGGTACTGCGAATCTACCACTGGACCGAGAAACCCGGCGGGCGGGATTTGCTGGCGTGGCCCCGGCTGGGCCGATGCGCAGGGCCCTAAGTCGCCGCCAGGGAGCGCAAATCCCGCGGATTTGCTAGCGTCGAAGCATCATCGCTACGGCCTCGCCTCACACGGTCTTTCTGCTCTCGCCGGCGAATCTGGGTGGCGTTCGGGCCGCTCTCGTCTTCGATCCGCGCGCGAGCTTTCCCCTCGCGCGTCAGTTGCAGTCGGGCGGCGCGTCGATCGGGGACCTGTTCAGCTTCGTGAGCTCGCTCTATTTCCGCGGTACGCGCCAATCGAAGGCACGACACGACACGGCACGGACCGCGTCCGGAGCGGCTCGCCCCTCGAAGTCGTTCGTACAGCTGAACTTCGTCGTCGTTACGAGCTCTATTTCACCGCTGCCGAGTTGCGAATGAACGTCTCGATCGACGTCAACGCAATCCCCCACGTCTTGGCAGTTTCCGTCATATCGACGGGCGATTCATAGGTTTCCATCCCTGCCAGCAATTGAGACATCGGCCCAGGTAGCCCCGGGACCGCCTGACCTGGCGCGATCCACTCGACCTTGAGTGTCCGACCGAGCACCCGCTCGTAGGCGGCGATCACGTCATGCCACGAGAGCGCCTCCGGTCCGCCAATGGCGACGTATTGATTGCGTCCTGCTGGGTGGTCGACGCTCTTGGCGGTGAAAGCCGCGACGTCGTCGAGCGCCACGAGCGAATGTTTGCGCGTGCCCTCGCCGACGAGCGTGACCGGTTTGCCCTGCGCCGCCGGCAGGCCGACCGCCATCCCCGCCCAGACGTCCATGAACATGTTGCAAGCGAGAACGGTGTATTCGAGGCCACTGCTTCGGAGGTGCGCCTCCGTTTTCGCCTTGGCGGCGAGCAAAGGCACGGGACTATTCACATCGGTGCCGAGGCCCGTGACGAAGCTGAAGTGTAAGACCCCTGCCTGTTTTGCCGCATCGATGAGAAAGCGGTTACCGAGGAGATCGACGGACGCGACGGTATCTTCGCCGCCGCGCAATGCGGAGTTGGCTGTCGTCACCACCGCGTTGACCCCTTTGCAGGCCGCGACCAAGCTGTCGGGGTTCTTGAGATCGCCCACCACGGCGTGTGCGCCGGCATCGACCAGTTCTTGGTACTTCGATGAAGATCGCACCAAAATGCGGACCTGCTTGCCCATGCCGAGCAATCTCCGCGTGACCGCTGATCCGAGAAACCCGGTACTTCCGACGACGAGAATCATGGCTGGCTCCTTCCCCGCGCGAACTTCCACGCGCTCCGATGGAGCCGATGATACGCCGCTCACGAGCGTGGCGCTCGGTGACGAACCGCTGAAGCGAACCGCAGCGGGGCGTATTTGCCGCACTCGTCGTCAACTTCGAGCAGCCCCCCGCGGGGGGTGACGCTGCGCGCTTTCTTCCGGGTTTCTCCCTGGGTAGTGACCGGACTTTCTCGTGCGCGAAGGCTCTTCGCTCGCCGAAAACTCCGCGCTGTCGAACGTGTCGACTTCGATGGCCTCGCGACGCGCCTCCTCGGCCTCGACGACACACGCCCGCTCATCCTCCGTGAGGAGACCCGCCTTGTGCGCGCGGGCTGCCAGTCGCGTCATCGGTGCGTCCTCCAATTTCTGCTCGCGCACGAGATGCCGGAGCTTCTTTTCGATTGGCATCGCTCGAACGACGCGCAAAAGCGCCTTCTCCAGTAGGCCCACGCCCGGCTCGTCGAAATCCGGCACGTACATTTCGGTCGTGAGCCTTTCGCGCCCGCCTCCTTCCAGCAGCTCGTGCGCCACTTGGGCACTGAGCGCGTCGCTGGGCGGTCGCCGCCGCGGTCCAAACGGCATCACGACCAGCCGCAAGACTGCAGCCATCGGCCGACTCGGCAAATTGTCGAGCACGCCCACCAGCGCTCGCTCCGTCTCGTCGAGCGCGTGCTCCACGCCCCACCTGGCGAACGGGAGATCTTCCGCGGGCTGCCCCTCGTCGCTAAAACGCTTCACCACCGCCGATGCCAGATAGAGCCATGCCAGCGCGTCCGCCAGGCGTCCGCTGATTTTTTCACGCCGTTTCAGCGCTCCGCCCAGGCTCAGCATCGTGGCGTCGGAAAGCACGGCAAACGCGCAGCTCGCGCGCGTCAATTGCCGTATCCATGCTCGGGCCGGGCCCTTTGGGCCGACCGATCCCAGCGGTCCACCCGAGAAGCCGTAGAAGAAAGCGCGTGCGACGTTGCGCACGAGAGCACCGGCGTGGCCGAAGAACGCCTCGTCGAACCGCGCGACGTCACCGGCCCTGGCGGCGTCCATCTCCTCGCGCAAATACCGGTGGCACCGAATCGCGCCTTGTCCAAAGATGATGAGCGATCGGGTCAGAATGTTGGCCCCCTCGACGGTAATGCCAATCGGCGCCGCAAGGTGGGCGGTGGCCAGCGGATTGCGTGGTCCGCGACAGATGCCGGCCCCCGCGCGGATGTCCATGGCATCGGCGACGACGACGCGCATGGATTCGGTGAGGTAGGCTTTGACGATGGCCGTCAGGACGGCGGGTTTCTCGCCGGCATCGATGGCCGCGGCAGTCAGCTTGCGGGCGGCGTTCATCAGGTACGTCCGACCGCCGATTCGGGCGAGCGGCTCTTCGATGCCTTCGAAACGGCCGATGGGCGTATCGAACTGCTCGCGAACGAGGCCATAGGCACCGACGATGCGGGTGGCGACCTCGGCCGCGCCGACGGAGAGCGCGGGAAGAGAGATCCCTCGTCCGGCAGCGAGGCACTCCATCAACATGCGCCAGCCTTGGCCCGCGCGCTCGCGGCCGCCGACGATGAAGTCGAGGGGAACGAAGACGTCATGGCCGGTGATGGGGCCATTTTGGAAGGGAACGCCGAGTGGGTCGTGGCGCTGGCCGATGGTGATGCCCGGCAGGTTCGAAGGAATGAGAGCCAGCGTGATGCCGAGATCGCGTTCGGAGCCGAGCAGGTGATCGGGATCGGTGAGACGGAAAGCGAGGCCGATGAGGGTCGCCACGGGTGCGAGGGTGATGTACCGCTTTTGCCAGTCGAGCCGGATCCCCAAGACTTGGCGACCGTCGAACTGTCCCATGGCGACGACGCCTTCGCTTTCCGTCGATGCGGCGTCGCTTCCCGCTTCGGGGCCGGTGAGGGCAAAGCAGGGGATCTCGTCGCCGCTGGCGAGGCGCGGAAGGAAATGGCGTTTCTGCTGGTCGGTTCCGTAGTGCAAGAGGAGCTCGGCCGGGCCAAGAGAATTGGGAACCATCACGGTGACGGCTGCTGTCACGCTGCGGCTGGCGATCTTGGTGACGACTTCGGAGTGCGCGGCGGCCGAGAAACCGAGACCGCCGAAGGAACGAGGGATGATCATGCCGAAGAAGCGATGACGCTTGATGAAGCGCCAGACCTCGGGCGACAGATCGCGCTCTTGCTCGACTTGCCATTCGTTGATCATGGCGCACAGCTCTTCCACCGGGCCGTCGAGAAAAGCGCGCTCTTCTTCCGATAGCTTCCCGGGCTCGAATGCCAAGAGACGTTCCCAGGCCGGGTCGCCCGAAAAAAGCTCCCCGTCCCACCACACCGTGCCGGCTTCGAGCGCGGTCCGCTCCGTCTCGCTCATGTGCGGCAGAACGCCCTTGACGAGCCGCATGACCGGCGGAGTGACGATCTTCCGCCGCAGATAGGGAACTCCGAAAATGAGACCCGTCGCGATGATCAGGCCGGCGACGATGACGAAAACGATCACGGGTACCTCCTGGCTGCCTTCTAGGACCTGTGACCCATGAAGCACTTCGCGTGCCTTGCACACGCTGGGTACTTCTTTCGCTGGTCCGATGCGCAGGATCTTAAGTTTGGGTAATATCGTCGCGCTCTCGAGAAAGGCACGTCGTGACTACCTCACTTTTCTGCATCTTCATCGCCTTTTTGCTCATCTACTTCCCCAAACTCCCGCTCTCCGTGGCGATGGCCAAGAGCCCGGGCGGCTACGACAATCGGCAGCCGCGCGATCAGCAGGCGTCGTTGGAAGGGTGGGGGAGGCGTGCTGCCGCGGCCCACGCCAATGGCTTCGAGTCCTTCGCACCTTTCGCCGCCGCGGTTCTCACGGCGCACGTGGTGAGAGCGGACCCGCAGACGAGCGCGACGCTCGCCATCGTCCACGTCGTAGCGCGCGCCATCTATCCCGTCGTCTACATGGCCGGCATCCACGTCTTGCGTTCGACGGTGTGGGTCATCGGTTTCGGCGCCACGATTGGTCTTTTTATCCTGGGGATTGGAAGCCAATGAATCAAGATCATCCCGCTCTCGTCGCCTCGCGAAACTCGTGGCGCTGCGTTCAGGCCAAAGACCGCGAAGGGTGGCTCGCCCTCATGGCGGACGATGTTTGCATCGAAGACCCCATCGGCGTCGCACCCACCAACCCCACCGGGCTCGGCGTACGCGGCGTCGAAGGCGTGCAGGAGTTCTGGGACAATTTCATCGCCCGCAACGACATCCGCATCGAAGCGCATGAATCGTTCGCCGTCGCCAATGAATGCGCGCACGTCCTCACCTTGACGACGACGTTTCGGAAGAACATGAAGGTGATTGTGCATGGCATCTTCACCTATCGGGTAAATGACGCGGGCAAGATCCAGAACATGCGCGGCTATTGGACGATGGAGGACTCGAAAGTCGAGCAGCCTGCCTAGCCCTCCGCTGTCAGATGCTCACTGCCAGATTAGTGCCAGCTCGCAGGTGTCACGGCGCGGCGAGGGCCCAGAATCCGATCTGCGATGCGACGTTGTCGTTCGTCGTCCAGTTCAGCGTGAAACCGCTGGCATCGAAGCTGGTGAGGTCGGCGGCGGCGTCTTCCGGCGGAGTGTTCATCTTGACGAAGACTTTGCTGGTCTTGTCGATTCCATCGGCCGACGTCGGCGAAACGTCGTCCGCCGCAACGTAGGCCGAGCTTCCTTCGTGCGTGCCGTCGCTCGCACCGATGCCGTAGCTGCAGGTGGTCTCGCTGATGCTCGCTGTCTGCGCGGGCATTTGGTAGCTCGAGAAGAGCACGGCCCCGGGCCTGAATCCGGCGCTGGACACGGACTGGGTGGCCGGCGCGCTGGCGGTGACCTTGTTGAAGGTACCAACGCTTGCTTTCACGCCGGCGAGCGCCAGGGAGCAAATCAACCCGGCGTTGGAATTGGCGGCTCTGAAGTTCATCGTGAAGCCGTCGGAGTCCATCGAGACGAAGGACGCTTCTTTGGTCACCGCCGCCGACGCCCCGTCGGCGTACATGAAAATGGCAGCGTCGGTCTGCTGTCCGCGCGTGGCCTGACTCGGGTTGACGTCGTCCCACGCCGTGATTTGAGAGGACCACTGACCGCCGTTCTTATCCATGGCTCCCAAGCCGAAGATGCCGTTGAAGGTGCTCGACGGCGGGGGGCCAAGGAACGCGGCACCGACGTAAAAATGCAGCACCGTTTCCGGACGAAAGCCGATTCCGGTGATGGCTTTGTTGCCGGTCGACGTGGGCGAAGGCCACATGGCGACTTTGGCGGAGGCCTGAGGGCCACCGACGGCGAGATAGTGGATGACGATTGCCTGCGTGTCGTTGGTGGTCCAGTTCAGGGCGAAGTTCGACGCCGTCCGCGAGGTGAGGTCAGCCTCCGCGACGAGGGTTTCCCCGCCTTGGACCAGCGTGATGGCTTTCTCGGCCATGCGCCGGCTGCTGGCCGTGGGGTTGACATTGCCCCTCGTGCTCACACCGACCGAGTAGCCTTCCGTGCCGTCCGACGCACCGAAGCCGTAGAGGAAGCCTGCACTCAGCGACTCGTTGGTCTTACCGACGGTCCAGAGAATCAGGGCCTTCGGTGTCTGTCCGAGCGTGTGCGTCACGGTTTGCGTGCCGGTCGCGGTCGATTTGACGAACGAGCCTACCGCGAAGACAGCTCCGGGCGGTGGAACGTCGGGTCCCGCGTCCACGGTGCTGCCTCCGGCCCCGCCCGACCCCGCCGATCCTGCGCTGCCGCTCGCTCCTCCGGTGCTCGAAGTCCCGCCGGTGCCCGACGCGCCCGCGGTTCCGCCAGGACCCGATGCGCCAGCAGCGCCGCCGCTGCCAGCTGCGCCGTTGCCAGCTGCGCCGCCGCTGCCGGCCGCGCCGCCGCTCACGCCGGCCGTGCCGCCGCCGCCATCGATGCCGCCCGTGCCGCTGCCGCCGGTGCCCCCAGTGCTGCTGCCACCCGTGCCGCCAGTGCTGCTGCCAGCTGTGCCGCCGGTGCCGCCGCTTGCGCCGCCCGCGCCGCCACCCTTGCCGCCACTGCCTCCGGTGCTGCCACCGTCGATCGAGCCGCCCGTGCCAGTCGCGCCCCCTTGGCCACCCGACGATCCCGCGCCGCCGCTTCCACCCGTTGCACCGCCGCTGCCGGTATCACCGCCGCCGCCACCTGCGCCGCCGCTCGTCACATTGGTCGTCGCGCCGCCGCTTGCGCTACCGCCGTCGACTTTGTCCAAAGGACGATCCTCGTTGTAGACGGCACAGCTCGCGCTCGCCCCGACGCACAACGCTGCGAAGAGCGAGCGTCGGCTGAGAATGCCTAGGCGTAATCCATGACTCTTCACCAGACGATAAGTATAGCGCGAGCGGCCTTTCGGGCGGCCATTTGGTCTATTTCTTTCGATCAATTTCGATCGAATGCCAATGTCGTTGCTTGTGCTGAACGCTGCGAGGCTCACACTTGCTTGCCCCTAAAGGGGGGTGAATGCGCACGCTCGCGGGCCACGTACGCCGCGAATTCGGGCGTCTTGCTTGCTTCGCGCTCGCGCGCCCGGCGATCGGGCTCGCGGTCATGCGCTCCAACGCTCGGTGGGTTGCTGGGCTTGGCGCGATCCCTCGCTGGATGCAGCACACGTAACGTTTCGTCGAACACGCCGTTTCGTCGGACACGCGGAATCGAGCGGCACGCTCGACGGCGCTCGCTCTGCGGGATGACCTCGCCCGCGAACTGGACTATCGCCATTCTCCGGGCAGAGGAGCGCGCGATGAGCGAAAGTACGAATTCGATGGAGACACTCGATACGCCCCGTCTCGCTCGCAAGCTGCCGCCGGGCCCGCGCCTGCCGACGCTGCTGCAGACGGTCATGTTCGGCGGCGATCCTTACGCCTTCCTCGAGCGCTGCACCCGGCGTTACGGAAGCCCGGTCACGGTGCGCCTCGTCGAGAGCATCCCCATGATCCTTTTTTCCGATCCTGCGGCGAACAAGGAGATCTACACGGGCGATCCCAGCGAGACGCCGGCGGGCGAGGCAATCGCGGGCGTGCTCGGACCGCTGATGGGCCAGAGGTCGGTCATGGTTCTCGACGGGCCGCGGCACCTTCGCGAGCGGCGGCTGCTTCTTCCGCAGTTCCATGGCCAGCGAATGCCCCTTTATGCCGAAGTGATGCGGGAGATGGCCGAGCAGCGCTTGCGGCAATGGCCGGTGGGAAAGCCCTTCGCGATCCACGGCGAGATGCAGGCCATAACCTTGGAAGTGATTCTGCGCACCGTGTTCGGCTTTTCCGAGGGACGAAAGCTCGATCGATTGCGGGCTTGTTTGCTGCGCGGACTCGAGGTGGTCGACTCGCCGACCGCAGCGCTGCTCGCGGTCCCCGCGCTGCGCGTCGATCTCGGACCGTGGTGGCCCTGGGGGCGGCTCTTGCGCGACAAACGCGAGCTTCGATCGATCCTCGTGCAAGAAATCGCCGAGCGCCGTGCCGAAGGGGCGGCTGGGCGCACGGATATTCTCTCCATGCTGCTCGACGCGCGGGACGAGGAAGGGCACGCCATGACCGATGACGAGCTCTACGACGAGATGTTCACGCTGCTCATCGCGGGTCACGAAACGACGGCGACGTCGCTCGCTTGGATTTTCTACCGGGTTCTGCAGCATCCCGACGTGGTAGCGCGCCTTCGCCGGGAAATTGCCGAGGTGACCGGCGGCGGACTGGTCACACCCGAACACTTGCCGAAGCTTCGCTATCTCGAAGCGGCGATCAACGAGTCGCTCCGGCTCCATCCCGTGTCGATGTACGGCCTCCGCCGGCTGCTTCGGCCGAAGCGCGTTGGCGGCTGGGACCTGCCGGCGGGGGTCAATCTCGCACCCTGCGAATACCTGGCGCACCGCCGCCGGGACGTATGGCCCGAACCGGATCGCTTCCTTCCCGACCGCTTCCTGGGGACGAAAATCAATCCCTACGCGTTTTTTCCTTTCGGCGGCGGCGTGCGAAAGTGCATCGGAGCCGCTTTCGCGTCCTTCGAAATGAAGATCGTGCTCGCTCACGTCGTGCCGCGCGTGGACCTGCGGATCGCGAATGGCTACCGCATGCGACCGATGATGCGCGCCGTCACTGTCGCTCCTTCGCGCGGCGTCCCGGTCGTGATGGATCGACGAATCGAGGCACCCTCCTAGGGCCCGAAGGCGGATGGGGGCACACTCGATGGCGCTTGCAGCCGGCAATGACGATTACTAAGGAGACGGGTCAAAAGTGGCTCCTCGGATACACTTTTGCGCGCTCTGCTTGGTGTTCCCGTTGGACTGCGGACAAGGTCGACTCGACTCCCACGCCGCGCCCGTCGCCGTATTGCCGCCCGAGGATCGGGTGGTGGATGCCGCTCCGGCCGCATCGACGTCTGCCCTTTCCCCGCTCCAAGCCGAAAGCTGGCTGATCGAATTGCCAGTGGAAGGATTTCGGGACGCGCGCGTCTCCGTGCCATTGGGGGCGAGGGAAATGCGCCCCGTCGTCGTGGCGCTGCACGGCGCCGGCGATCGGCCGGAGTGGGCGTGTGGCAGCTGGCGCGGCGTCACCGATTCCTATCCCTTCGTCGTCTGTCCCACCGGGCTGCCGGGAGGGGCGCCCAACGCCTTCGTGTGGGGTAACGATGCGACGGTGGAGCGGGAAGTGAACGCCTCCGTCGCTGCCCTGCGTCGCCGGTTCGGCGATCATGTCGCTCCCGGTTGCACGCTCTTGACCGGCTTCTCCCAGGGGGCGATTCGCACGGTCCCCATGCTCGCGCGCGGCGGAGGTTGGTGTCCACAAGCGGTGCTCTGCGAAGGAGCCTACGATGCTCTTGGGAAGAGCTTCGCAAAGGCGTTCCTGGGATGGGGGGGACGGCGCATCTTGCTCGGCTGTTCGCAGCCGTACTGCGTCAAGATCTTCCGTGAACGCGAAACGCTCCTCCGGGGAGCAGGCGTCGACGTGCGCATGGTCGACAGCGGCGAGCGTACGCATAACCTCAATGCCGAGATGGTGAGCACCCTGCACGAGGCCTGGCCGTGGCTGGTACGTGACGACGATCGCTGGTCTACGTATTTGCATATGCGGCGTGGTGAGTAAAACGGGCCCCGATCGAAAGGCAGAGAGCCGAGTGGCGGATCTGGGCCCATCCTTAGGCCTACGCTGTCAGATCTTCGCTGCGAGTCGTGTAGGAGATTGGTTGAAACGGAGCTCGCTATGTCGCAAGAAAAAGGACCGAATCGCGATAGTCAGGAATCGAAACGGCACGCCGAGTGGGTACGTGAGCACCCGCGCATCGACGAATCGGCGTTCCCCGAATACCCCGACGAACCTGCGCGGCGCGGTGCCTCGCGCGGCGCGGTGCCCAATGGCAACCCGTGGCGTCCCGTTGACCCCGACGAAAAGCCGGGAAGAGCCGAATCGGACGGCGACGGCGAGGATGGGCCGGCTTCTTCCGTCCCTGACTCCGATTCCGCCCCTGACTCCGAGACGCGAAAGCGGGTCGTGGTGGCTCCCCCATCCCCTGGACAACCAACGCAAGAGCCTGCGGTCGTCAGCGCCAACCGTGAAGCGGATGAGCGCCTGGGGCGCGACATCAGCAATGTGCTAGCGGCTTCGAAGGCACTCGAGGGAACCCACCTTCTTGTGGAGGTCGTCGATGGAGAAGTCTACCTGCACGGCGCAGTTGCGGGTCAGGCCGCCAAGAGCGAGGTGGAGCAGCTCACCTCGTCGGTACGAGGCGTCAAACGAATCCACAACGAGCTGAGCGTTCGGGACTGAAAGGGGTTGCACGTCGCGGTGCCGCGATCATTGCACGTCGCGGTGCCGGCGGTCATTGCACCAACGCGGGGCAAGCAAGGGCGTGTACAATGCGTCGACGCCTGCCGCCGCCATGACTGCCCCGACCGATCGCGAGCGTTACGCATGATCCCGTCTGCTCCCAGCTCGCGATGCAAGCTGCGGGTGAGTGCCGATGGGATGACCGCGTTGGCCAGCGTGAAGGCGGGCGCGCGCGAAGGGACGGCTGAGCTCGATGCTGCCTTGATGGCCGCTGGGGTCGTGCACGGTCTCGATCAGGCGGTGTACGCGGTCTTGGTCGATGCGCTCGATCGCGAGGAGTCGACCGCGACGGAGCTCGAAATCGCACACGGCACGGCGGCGGGTCCAAGCTGTGACGGACGCTTCGAGCCGGCTTTTCAGCCAGGCCTGCAACCCGGCCACCTGCGCGAAGATGGAACCATGGATTTTCACGATCGCGAGCTGCTAAAGCCGATATCGACGGGCGAAGCCCTCGGTCGCCTCCATCCTCCAGTCCAGGGTTCGCCGGGACTGCGCGTGGACGGCAAACGTACCGCGGCGAAGGCCGCGCGAGCGCTGCACGTAGGTCCTGGCGCCGAGTTCCTCGCCGACGGCCGCGTACTCGCGACCTGCGCGGGCGTCGTCATCTACGTGGAGCGTCGATCGATCGAAGTCGGAACGCACTACGCGCACCAGGGCCACGTCGATCTTCGTTCGGGCGACTTGTCGATGGATGGCTCGCTCGTCGTGCGCGGCGATGTCCAGCGCGGGTTTGAAGTGCGTGCCACGGGCGACCTCGAGATCAAAGGTGACGTCGACGGAGGAAGCGCCTATGCCGGCGCCAACCTCAGCGTCTCCGGCGGCGTGCGCGGCAGCGAAGGGAGCATGGTCTCTGCCAACGGCGATCTGCGTGCGCGTCACGCCGAGCGCGCCAGACTCGATAGCGGCGGCGCCATCGAGCTGACCGACGCGGTGAACTCGGAGCTTTCGGCCGTCCAGATCCGCATCGAGCGCTCGCTGCGCGGTGGGCGCGCCGTGGTCGAAGTCGGCCTCGTGACACGCGACGCCGGCACACCCACCGCCACCGCGGAAACCGTGATCGAGGCGGCTGTGCCGCGAGAACACGCCGAGACCGACGCGCGCCGCGCATTCGAAGCGGCCCAAGCACGGCGCAGGGTGGCGCGGCGCACGCAGCGACCACCTGCCGGCACGGCCGACCGCGCCAAAGGCGGCAAGCTCGCGCGCAATCTCGCGGACGTGCAATCCAGCGAGCTCGCGCGCAAGATCGAGCGCGCCGAACGCGTCGACGCTCTGCTGCCCCAGGCCTTCATCGAGGTGCGCGGCACTGCCCACCCAGGCGTGCACGTGCGCATCGGCCAGGCGCGGCTCCTGCTGCAAGACACGACGCACAACGTACGTTTTACGCTCGACCTCGAACGTCAGACGATCCGCACGGAGGTGGCCACGAGATGAGCATCGCGAACTTGAAAGTGCACGATCTGATGAGCCGGCAGGTGGTGACGATCGACGCCAAGGCCACGTTGCGCGCGGCCGCGCAGTTGATGCACGCGCGCCGCATCCACTGCTTGCTCGTCCCCGCCGAGAGCCCCGAAGGCCCCGTCGGCGTGGTCACCACCAAGGACATCGTCCAGGTGTTGTGTGACGCCGATGCCAGCGTACTCGATCGCCTGCGCGTCGAGGACGCGGCCACCACACCGGCCATGTCCGTGCAGCACAAGCTGACGGTGGTCGACTGCATTCGCTTGATGCGCATGACCGGCGTGCGCAGCGCGCCGGTTCTCGACGGCTTATCGCTGGTGGGCCTGATCAGTTTCAGCGACGTGCTGCGCGCCGTGGCCGAAGGCCCGAAACCGGGCACTCCTGTTGCGCAGATCGAACACTAGCCGCGCGGCGGCGCAAACTCGATCGGGTAGACCACGGTCACGTTGCCGCCGCGTGACTCGGGGTACGTGAGCTTGCGGAACGCGCCGACGACGCAGCTGACCACGTCGTTGTCGGGCAGTGTCGATTGCTCGGCGGTCACCTCGTTGGTCATGCCGCCCTCACCCAACACGAACCTCACGCTGACGGTGCCCGCGAGCTTCGGATCTTTCGCGAGCCCGGTCTGGTAACAAGCCAAAAGGTCGCCGAAGTTTGCGCGCACGTTCCCCTCGATCACTTCGGGGGGAAGGCGGCCGCTCGGGTCGAGTTGCGACGACGCTACGGCGGGACCCGAGGTGGCGTCATTCGTGGAGACGGTCCTGAATTCGTAGCCGTAGGGCCGTTTCGCCGGCGCCGTGGCATCTAGCGGAGCAGCGCCGCTACACGCAATCAATAGTGCGATCGATGCCAGGGAGAGGGCGAGCGTCTGTGCCGCCAGCGGCCAGTGGCGCTGCGATGCGAGCGCCTCGATGCGGGCGCGCAACGTCGAACCGAAATGAAGCTCGCCGGCGCCGAGCGGGGCGACCGAATGCAATCGCCACTCGACCATGTCGAGCAACGCGTGACCGTAACGCCGGCGCTCGGTCGCGTCGACACCGGCGAGAGCAGCCTCGTCGCAGGCGAGCTCGACGAGCTGACGCACGCGCGCAATTGCGATCCAGAGCGGCACCACGGGCCAGGCCGCGATGCAGAGGAACTGCATGGCCGCCAAAAGCCACCCGTCGCGGCGGCCCAAGTGCGCGAGCTCGTGACGGAGCACGCATGAAAGGGCGTGCTCTTCACCGGCCGCGAGAAGGCGACGGGGAAGCACGATGCGCGGCGCAACGATCCCGACCACCATCGGCCCGAGATCCTCGTGCTGAAGGATGGGGCAGGGCACGCCGGGGTGGTGACCGGGAACGGGTTCTGCGTCGGCGAGGGAGCGACCAAGGCGCATGCGCGCGAGCACCATGCGTGTCGCGAGCAGCGTCGCTACGGCGACGTAAGCCACGGCGACGAGCGCGCGCCACGTGGGCCCTTGCGACACCGAAGGGTCGATATCCGGGCGCGCTCCGACCAGGAGAAGCGGCGCGAAGATGGTGGCGACGCGCGGCCCCGTCGCGAGCCCCATGCTCCAGCCGAGCGGGAGCAGGATTCGCAGCGCCAGGGGCGCATAGAGCGCGATGCGAAAGGAGGCCCGTGCGCGGCGCGAAAGGGTGTGATCGATGACGAGTGCGCCGACGAGAAGCGCCGCCGTCCAGAGGTTCAGCGGGCCAAATCTCTCGATGAGCGCCTGACCGAACGACTCCAGCTGGCTGCCGGAGAATCCGAGGCCGAAGGCCAGATCACTCATGTCCCTTTTCCCTTCTCCCGAGCAGCGCTCTCAGCTCGGCGAGCTCCTTCTTCGAGAGCTTTGCGTCCCTGGCGAGAAACTGTAGCGCGGGGGCCACGGCACCTCCGAACGCCTTTTCGACGAGCTCTGCCCACGCCGATCGACGTGCCTCGATGGGCCGCACCGCGGGCGTGTACTCCCAGACATTGCCGACTTGCCTCGCCGCGACGAGCTCTTTTCGCACCATGCGATCGAGCAACGTCTTCACCGTGGAGACAGCCCAGCCGCGCTTTTTCGCGAGCGCCTCGGTGACCTCGCGCGCCGTCGCGCGTTCCTTCGCCCACAGCACCTCGAGCAGGTCCCACTCGGTATCGTGGATCGTGTTCCTGCGTGCCGTCATCGCTGTTCTCCCGGTAGGAATTCCCTACGCGTCGCAACTACAGTTGTAGTGAATGTTTGACTATGGTCAAGACAAAGTGCCACACCTACTTCGACTCTTGCAGGGCGAGAAATTCCACGATCTCGCCGGCGACGTCTTGCGCGGCGGGCGGTTCGTAATTGGCGAGGACGGCCACGATGTAGCTGCCGTCGGAAAAGATCTCGAGGTCGCCATTGATGCCGGGCGCGGCGCCACTGTGGCCGTGGATCTCTTTTCCATGCACGAGACGCGATTCGAAGCCGTAGCCGTATTTCCTCTGACCGTAGGGCATCTCCACTTTGGGGCTGGTGACCGTCTCGGTCATCGCCTTGCCGAGGAGCTTGTGACCGCGGAGGGCAGCGGCGAAGGCGCGAAGATCGGCCACCGTCGAATACCCGCCGCCCGCGGGGCTCCCCCGGAATGGCAGTGTCATCAGGTTGGTTTGGCGTGGCAGGACTCCAAAGGTGTCGTTTTCATTGGGCGCGTATCCGATGGCGCGGTTCGGCGTTGCTTCGTGCCACGCGAAGGACGCGGTGTCGCGCATTCCCGCCGGTGCGAAAAGATGGTTTTGCACGTAGTCGTAATAGTCTTCGCCCGACAGGCGTTCCACCACCACGCCGAGCACCACGAACCCGGCGTTCGCGTAGCCGTAACGGGCGCCGGGAGGAAATTCGGCGGGCTCCTTGGTAAAGAGCGGCAAGTAATCGGCGGGACGCTTGAACCGCTCGCGGTGCTCGAAAACCGGCGATGCGAAGATGTTGCCGCCGATGCCCGACGTGTGGCTGAGGAGCTGATGAATCGTGACACTCTCGGCGAACGCCTTGTTGGGATAGTCGGGCAGCACTTTGGCTAGCGTATCTTCGAACGATAGCTTCCCCTTTTCGACGAGCTGGGCGATCGCGACGGCGGTGAACATCTTGTTCATCGACGCCAAGTTGAATTTGGTGTCGATCCGGTTGGGCGCGGCGAACGCTTTGTCGGCTTGACCCTGTGCTGCCCTCACGAGCACCCGATCCCCTTTCACGACGAGGACGGCGCCCGAGAAGCGATCGGCTGCCCCGAGCTTTTCTACCCGCTGCGTGATGACGCGCGCCACTTCCTGTTCGCTCATGGCGACGCTCGGGAGCGCGCCGGCTTTTGCCGCCGCTGCGTCCGGCTTCAAACGGGCGTCGAAATCGAGGAGGGCGTCCTTCTGCTCTTCCACGTCGAGCACCACCTTCGCGTAACGGTTCAGCCGGCGGGCTCGGATCTCGAAAACGAGACCTCGGGGCCTCGGCGCCGGAAGGATGTCGACCACGTCGACACCTCCGCTCTGCTTGGCCATCTCGTGAAAATAGCTGAACCAGTCGTCGAACGGCGCGAGCTCGAGCGCGTGTTCCCCGAGGTGCTCCTTGAGGAAGGCGCGCAACACTTCGTCCTTTCCGCTGTTCACGGCGTCGAGCAAGCGTCGCGCGAGCATCCCCCCGCGGGAGCGAGGAAGATCGAGGATGGCGGGGGCGGGAGGCGCCGTGCTCGCTGCAGGCGGCGTGGCGGCGGCCAACTTCGAGGCGGGGGACGATTGGGTTCCCCCACATGCTGCGAAGAGGGAGATACACAAGATGACGAAAATTGACTTCGGCGAACCAGCGATCGGCCCGGGCGTGTGCCTGCCCGTGTCGTGGTTCGTTGCGTTCCGGTGCTTTTCCATCGGTGCCTCGCGGTAGAGGGTCTCCGGTCCTGCCTTCGCTTCGCAGAATACGATCGCCCGTTTGTGTTTACACTACTAATGTAGTGAAAGTGCTACGTGTGTCAAGATCAGACGTCAGGGCCGCAAGCGCTGTCCGCTCGCTGCCCTTGTCCAAATTGGCGAGGCCAGCGCCTGCGGCGCCGTTTCGTTCGTCGCGGATTTCGAAGTGGAACAGACGGCGAACGACATCGTCGCTCATCCAGAAAACGTCGGTTACTGCCTCTGATCGTCGCCTACGCCCTCACGCTCTTAGGATCGTCTTCAGCCGCCGAACGGCGTCGGGGATCTCGGTCGCGCGCGTCGGCCCGTAGCCGAGCACGAGCCCCGGCCGCGACCGCGGGCCGGCGTAGCACGTCGACAGCGGGATGACCGAGATCCCGCTGCGCGCGGCTCGCACGGCGATGTCGTAGTCGCGTGCGTCGGGCGGGAGGAGCACGACGAGGTGAAAGCCGGCCCGGTCGCCCGCGATCCGCACCGAATCGCCGAGCTCGCGCTCGATCGAGCTGACGAGCACGCGGCGGCGTTCGGCGTAGACGGCGCGCATACGGCGGAGGTGGCGCGCGAAGTGGCCGCCGCGCAGAAAGTCGTGGAGGACGGCCTGGTAAAGTGTCGCCGGGAAGATGTCCATCGCGTCCCGGATCTTGCGCAGCCGTGGCACCAGATCGGTGGGGATCACCAGGTAGCCGACGCGCAGCGCAGGAAACAGGACCTTGCTGAACGTCCCGATGTAGAGGACGCGCTGGTCCGTGTCGAGCCCGTGCAGGGACGCGATCGGCTGGGTGTCGTAGCGGTATTCGCTGTCGTAGTCGTCCTCGAGGAGCCAGGCGCCGCGACGGCGCGCCCAGTCGAGCAGCTGCAAGCGGCGCGATGCGCTCATGATCATTCCCAGCGGGTACTGGTGCGACGGGGTGACGTACGCGGCGCGCGCGGTCTTGCAGCGGGCCATGCCCGCGGCGACGTCGAGTCCTTCGTCGTCGATCGGGACGGCGACCATCCGCGCGCCGGCCAAGGTCAGCGCGTCGCGCGCGCCGGGATAGCCGGGCTCTTCGAGCCATACCGCGTCGCCGGGCTCGAGCAGCGCATGCCCGGCCACTGCGACGGCCTGCTGCGATCCGCTCACGATCATGATCTGCTGCGCCGTGCACCGCACCGAGCGCACCGTCCCCAGGTAGTCGGCGAGCGCCTCGCGCAGCGGGGCGAAGCCCATCGGGTCGCTGTAGGTCATCTGGCGGCGCGGCAGCAAGCGCGCGCGCCGCGCGACCAAGCGCGCCCACACCTCGGCAGGGAACTCGTCCAGCGCTGGTTGGGAGACCCGAAACGCTCCAGAATGGTCATGCCAGGGCGCCGCGAGGCGGGGCAATCGATCGCGCGGCAGGCGCCTTGGCCCAGCGCGCGGCGCAGCGCCGGTGCCCGGCGGGTGTTCGGCGCGGGACCACGCTTGCTCGGGCAGCGCAGAGGACACGAAGCTGCCCGCGCCGACCCGGCTATCGAGGTAGCCCTCCGCAATCAGCTGTTCGAAAGCAGTGACCACCGGGATCCGCGAGATTTGGAGGTCATGGGCCAGCGTGCGGGTCGACGGCAGGCGCTGGCCTGGACGCAGGCGGCCGTCGAGAATCGCATCCCGGTAGCCGTCGTAGAGCTGGCGATACAGCGGTTTGGCGAGGCGGCGATCGAGCGCGATGATCGGACCGAGTCCGTCCGGGGGGCGTTTCACGCCACCATCATAATGGTCTTATCGAAACTGGCGTAAGTGGCCATTTCTTGCGACCGCTTGGAATGACACATTCTCGCCATGCAGAACCCAATCCTCAGCCATGTCCCGCGAATTTTCCTGGCGGCGGCCATCGCGGTCGCGGTCACCGCTCCGCCGCTGTCAGGTCATGCCGATCCGCCGCGCACGGCCGATCCGCCGCGCTCCGCCGGCGAGCCACGCGATGGCCAGCACGATTTCGATTTTCTGCTCGGCCGCTGGAAGGTGCACCTTCGCCGACTGAAGAACCCCTTGCACGGGTCAACCGAGTGGTACGAGGGCACCGGAACGTCCTTCGCGCGCCCGCTCTGGAACGGCAAAGCACAAATCGAAGAATTCGAGGGCGATACCCCGCAAGGGCATATCGACGGCCTGACGCTCCGCCTCTACTCGACCACGACACGGCAATGGAGCCTGTACTGGGCCAACCAGAAGATCGGCCACATGGACGTACCGACCATCGGCGAGTTCAAGGACGGTCGCGGCGAGTTCTTCGATCAAGAGATGCACGAAGGCAGAAGCATCCTGGTTCGCTACGTATGGTCGAACATCACGCCGAAGTCGTGCCACTTCGAACAATCGTTTTCGCCGGACGGCGGCAAGACCTGGGAGCCCAATTGGATCACGCAGCTGACGCGGGTCGAGTAGTTTCCGATCGCTCGTTCTCCCCCGCCTATCGGCACCCCCCCAGGAAGTGAGGGGGCCGGGGGAGAAACAGCGCCAACAACCCTTCGGAGGCCAGGGTGCACGCGCCAATGCGCGGTGGGCCTTGGGTTAGCGGGACTCGGGCGTGTGACAGACGGTCTCGATGTTGTGGCCGTCGGGATCGAGCACGAAGGCTCCGTAGTAGTCCTTGTGGTACTGCGGGCGCGGGCCGGGGGGCCCGTTGTCTTTGCCGCCTGCCGCCAATGCGGCCCTGTAGAACGCATCCACCTGGGCGCGGTTGTCGGCTCGAAAGGCAACGTGCAGGCGTGGTTGGTTGGGGGTGGCCTGGTGCAGCCAGAAGTCCGGCTTGGGTGGCACGCCATACCCGAGCACCACGACGCCGCCGGTGAACTCGGTGGGGACCTCCATGATCAGCTTGTATCCGAGGGGGGCCAGCGCCTGCTCGTAGAAGCTTCGGCTGCGGACAGGATCACTCATCGCGAGACCCGTGTGATCGATCATGGCCGCGTCTTAGCATAGGTAAACGATTCAGAGCAGGTTAAGCCTTTGCGTCCGCGCGCCACCAGGAGCAAGGTAACGCCCATGAGACGCGCGGCGCTGGTTGGCTGGACGGCAGGTAGTTTCGCGTTCGCGCTCCTGCATTGTGCAGACGACGGCACGAACGGTGGAAGGGGCGGCACGGCGGGCCGAGTCGGTGGCTCGGGCGGCTCTTCGGATATCGACGCCTCGAATGGCGGCAGCTCGGTGGGTGGTGCCGGTTTGGGCGGCACGAACGACCGCGGTGGGGCGGCTGGCACGACGACCAGCGGCGGGACGGGCGGCAATACGAACAGCGGCGGTGCGGCGGGCACGCCGAATAGCGGCGGTGGGGCGGGTACGACGAGCGCCGGCGGAACGACGGGAACCGGTGGGGCGGCCGGGACGACGAGCACGGGCGGAGTCGCCGGTACGGCAGGGTCCGCCGGTCGCGGCGGGACGACGACCCCCGATGGATCGACGAGCAACGACGGATCGGCGGGGCGCGCGGGCAACACGAGCTCCGACGCTGCCGTCGGTAGCGACGTCTCGAGCGACAGCGGAACGACCACGTGCGGCACGCCGGCTAGTTGCGGGACGCACCGCTGGGCATGCTGGCCCATGCCGAATCCGCCCACGAGCGGTTTGCCCAATCCCGCGCGCTACACCGATTTGCCCGATGCCACGGTCCGCGACGAGGTCACGTGCCTCGTCTGGCAAAAGCAGATTTCCGCCTCGAGCTACACCGTCACGGATGGCAAAGCGTACTGCGCAAGCCTGGGCGCGGGGTGGCGAATGGCCACTCGGATCGAGCTTACTTCGATCATGGATTTCACACAAAGTGCAGCCAAGGTCGACGCCGTTGCTTTTCCCGGCACGGCGCGAGCCTTCTTCAAGAGCGGCTCGGAGTGGGTTCTCACGACCAAGCAAACGGGCGCCGGAGCGGGAACCGATTTCGGCTGGGCGTTCAACTTTTCCGACGGAATTACCAGCAATGCGCGCTCGGGGGCCACCGTCGATCGCGTTCGCTGTGTACGCGGCGGCGGCGACTCCGAGCTCGACGCCGCGACTGGCGCCATTGCCGTCCCGCCCGGCAACCAATACGTGCTTTCTGCCGCCGGCGAAGTGCGAGACAACTACACGCACTTGATTTGGCAACAAGGTTACTCGCCCGCGACGATGCCCTGGGCCGATGCTGCGGCGTATTGCTCGACGCTCGCGTTGAATGGAAATGCTTGGCGGTTGCCCAGTATCAGAGAACTATCGACACTCGTGGATGAAGCCTTGGTCGCTCCATCGATCAATCGAACGATGTTTCCGAACACCAAGTACGGGTCTCGCAGTATCAACTGGTATTGGGCATCGCATACCGCTGCCGGCAATGCGGCCGCCGGATGGGCCATCAATTTCGACGACGGCTTCACCGGTTTCAACGCCGGGGCGACCGCGAGCGATTGGAACTATTTCCCGACGGCTTGGACACGCTGCGTTCGGTGATCCTTCGCCGCCCTCGGGCGAGCCATGGCGGTCCGCTGTTCACCCGAGGGCCGTCTTTCCCTTCGCGAAAGGGCCCGCCGAACGACGTCTGACGGCCACCGGCCCGGACCCGTCTCGCTTGTCTTTTCGTAGGCGGATTGGCTGATGCGAGGTTCCTCCCTCTTTTGGGCCGCTCGAGTCACGTGTTGACGAGCTGCGTCGTCTTTCCGGTAGGGACCGATTTGCCGTGCCACCTGTCGGGCGAGGACCTACTGCCCGGCCTGCGTTTGCTCCATGTGGGCATTGATGCTGAAGCACTCGATCGGCTCGACCCGCGCAACAAGCCCCATCGCAATGCCGACGGATCAGTGGCACGAAAGGATGACGCATGACGAACACAGCCGCGGTTGCCATCCACGACGCCATTTCCGGCGTGGGCAAGAGTATCAACACACCCAAAAAAACGACCATCATCTACTGGGTGACGACAGGAATCATCAGCGCGCTGATGTTGCTGGGCGCGTACTATCATTTGTTCAGCCCGCAGATGAAAGAGGCTTTCGCGCATCTCGGGTTTCCATCGTATTTCCGAGTCGAACTCGGGGTCGCCAAAATCATCGGCGTCGTCGTGTTGCTCGTTCCTCGAGTTCCATTGCGCGTGAAGGAATGGGCTTACGCAGGTTTCGGCATCGTCCTTATTTCGGCCTCGTTGGCGCATTTCGTGAGCCACGACCCGATTGGGAACGTGGTGGACCCTCTCTGCTTCTTGTTGGTCCTCATCGCGTCGAACGTGTACCTCCACAAGCTCGACAGGGCCTGAGGAAAAACTCGCGGCACGTGCCCCCCGCGTCCGCCTAGGAAGAAGTTCGTGGGGGGCTCTGTCGTGCGTGGGACTATCGACCGATCCTATCGCGGCTTGGTGGCATCCTGGCGTTGCGCGCCCCCTTCGTTTGCAGTGCGGTGTGTGCAATCGCCGCACCGTGCGCAAAAGAACCGCGGCGCCGGACGCACTTCAAGCCACTGCACGACGGCACGCCCATTGCCTAATCACTCGGTGAACGAAGAGACTGACAGCGCAAACGTCGTTGCCCGCAGTTCAACTGCGGGAAGAACGGCCGAGCGCGAACGAAATCGACGAGGAGGAACGACTCATGGACCTGATTGTTTTTCTGATTTTTGGACTTCTGGTCGGCGCGGTAGCGCGGCTCCTCGTGCCGGGGCGCCAGTCTGGCGGATGGGGCGTGTCCTTGCTGCTCGGGGTCGCCGGCGCCTTCGTCGGTGGTCTGGTCGGACGCGCGGTGGGCCTCTATCGCGAAGGGGAATCCGCCGGGTTCATCATGGCGGTCCTCGGCGCGGTTCTTCTGGTGGTCGGTTACCAGGCGCTTATCCGCCGACGTCGGCTGCTCTGAACGACGACGTCAAGGCTGCGTGACCGTCACGGTATCGAAGGCCGCCTGGGAGCTCTGGGTAGCCACGGCCACGTAGCCGCCCGCGATCGCGCTCGGCGGCATGTACGAGCCCAACATCGTGCCGTTCAAGTACGCGCTCAGAGCTCCCGTGGCGTCCATGCTGATCTTGACGTCGTACCAGGTGCCCGTCGCGATGGCCGTGGGCCAGAGCGGTCCGTCGGTGGAGCTACTTCCTGCGTTCATCCGAATGCGCGCTCCGCTTGGGTCCAGCGCAAGACACCCGTAGTTGCTGCCGGGTGCATACCCCAGACACAGAAAGGCCATCGTGGTCCCCGACGAACCGGCAGCCAGGATTTTGACGCGCGCCGAAACGGTGGTGGCGCCGCTCCACGGGCCGCCGGGAGCGCCATTGGGATAACAGAGGCGGAACGTCGAGCTCGAGGCGTGGTTCTGCGCAAACACGTTGCTCGTGTCGAAGAACACTTGCCAATCGCCGTCGCTGCCTCCCACCCGCGTCCATCCGACAGGCATGATGCCTGCCGTGTCGCGCTCGAAATCGTTGCAATAACTGACGCCGGCGGGGCACGACCCGAGGCCGCCTTCGACGCCGCCACCTGCATCCGAACCGCCAGCACCCGTCCCGCCCACGCCGCCACTTCCCCCGGTGACGCCACCGGTCCCCCCGGTCGCGCCGCCGCTCCCGCCCGTTGCGCCACCCGTGCCGCCCGTTGCGCCGCCACTGCCGCCTTTACCGCCAGTGCCGCCAGTCGAGCCGCCCGAACCACCCTTTCCGCCGCCCGCGTCCGCGGCGCCACTCGATCCTCCGCTTCCGCCACGCCCGCCGCCGACACCACCCGTGGCGGCCGCACCGCCAGAGCCCGTCGCGCCTGTCCCGCCCGAACCGCCGGTTTCCGTCCCACCCGACCCCGCCGCGCCACCCGAGCCGCCGCCATCCTCGCCGCCGCTTCCGGCCCTTCCCGAGGATCCGCCCCTCGGTCCTAGCTCCTCGGCCTGGGCGCAACCGGCTCCGACGAGCAGCGAGGCAAGAGCGATTGTTCGAACGGAAAAACAAGGCAAGGAAAACTGCATGACGTGGCTCCCTTCGTTTGATCTCGCATGGGGAGTGGCCTCGACGAAACGAGAGTGTAACATGGCCCTGCGTTCATCGGAACTGCATCACGCAACTGGTCTGACCACTTTGCCGTGTTGTCTCGCCACCTTGCGTCGAGTTGGCAGGCTGCTATCCGCGGAGGCGCGAGGAGGCATTTCGTCGCCGGATCGGCTATCTTGTTTTCGTGCCGATTTCGTTGCAAGCGATGAACGCTCCTCCTCCGGAAGGTGTCGATTGGAACGAGGCCGCGTGGCCGGTGGTACGGATCATGCTCGAGGACGGAAAAGACGATCGCTTCATCTGGCTGCTACGGCAGTTCGAAGGGCTGTTCGCGCGACGCCAGCGATACTTGTTCTTGATGGATACGACGACGCTCACCACCATACCGGCGGGACCCATGCGCCACATCATCGGCAAATGGCAGAATGAGCACGAGGAAGAAACGAAAACGTGGTGCGTGGGAGCGACGATATGCATCTCGTCGAGGCTCGTGCGCGGCGCGCTCACCGCCATGAATTGGGTGCACGAGCCCGTCCTCAAGCAGCACTATCCGACCACGAGGAGAGAGGCCTTGGACTGGTGCATCGCGACCGCCGACGAGGCCGGACTGACGCTCAGCTCAGCGACGCGGGACATCCTGCAATCTCGAAAAGGGTGACGAAGCATGGCGAAGACGACCGCCTCCAAGCTCGTCCAGCGTCTGCATACGGTCGGGAGCGACTTGCCCAGCTCTCTCGCAGCGCAGATCGTGGCGTTGGGCGGCGACGCTACGCCTCTTCTTCTCCCCCTGCTCGATCAACGCCCGGTAGTCGAAGGAAACGAAGAGGCAGACGCGCCGGACGGCTGCGCGGATTGCGGCCAGCTGCATGACAGCCGTGAATGGGCCCGCCTGCACGCGGTCGATCTGTTGACCGAGCTTCGCGAGGTAGCCGCCATCGAAACGGCGCTCAAGGTCCTCGAAGCCACGAGTTCCGACGAACCCATCCACGACAAGATTGTGGAGCGCCTGCCCGACTTCGGCGGCGCCGCGCTCGAGCCCACGCTGGCCGCTCTTTCGCGGACGACGAAAGATGCAGAAACCTTCGAGTCGCTGTGCTGCATCCTGTCGGTCCTCGGCCTGCATGACGAGCGCATCTTGCGGGCGCTTCTGGATCTGTTGACCGTGAATCCCCGAGCGGCAGCCATGTACCTTGCCGACTACGGCGACGAAGCGGCCTGCCCAGCGATGCTGACCGTCATCGCCGCGTCCGAAGCGGATATCGAAAATTCCTCCGAACGTCTGGCGCTGTGCGACCTCCTCGACGCTTACGCGTCGCTCGGTGGCGTACTACCGGCCACCGTCAAAGCGCGAGTCGACGCGTGGCTCGGCAGCTGAGGTCGGCGAACCCGGCGGCGCGACGAGTTTGACCGACACTTCGGCGAGCGCAGCGCGGATGGCCAGCGTCACCGGCGCGCCCAGCTCGCGGCCATGAGAGAGCAGCAGGGCAAGCGTGCCCATCGCCCCCTCTACCTCGTCGAGCAGCGCGTCCGTCGGGCCCATGCGACGAAAGCTGCCGGCGAGGCGCGGCGTCCGAGCTCATCTTGCGGCGGCCTTGCCGCATGTTACGTGGCCTCCCCGTCGAATGGGCCGATCCCGATCTGGTATGGCGAAGAAACTTGGGCGCAGTAGCGTCAGAGCGCGTTCAAGAAGGCGACGAGGTCCTCTTCCTCTTGCGGCGTGTAGACGAAGCCGAGCTTCTCTTCGTAGTGCTTGACGACATCGAGCAGCGTCTTCGCGATACCGTTGTGGAAGTAGGGCGCGCGGGCCGCCAAGCCCCGCATGGACGGTACCTTGAACCTGTTGAGCGTCGCCCAGGTACCGGTACCGGCTGCCGCCCGACCGGGATCGGTCGTCTGCTTGATCTCGCCGGTGGAAGTCCGCAGGAGTGTGTAAAGCGGCATACCGGGCTCGCGCTTGTCGGCGTCGGAAGCTCCGATGTCGAAGAGCGTGCCGTTCACATTGCTTCCGTTGTTCGCCGCGTTGTGACAGCCTCGGCAGGATCCGCCGCCGGGGTTGGTCGCATTGAAGAGCGCCTGGCCTCGGGCGATTTGGCGGCGGTGCGGGCTCGAGCCGCACCCGTGCGAAGGGGCGGCCCACGCGTCGAAGAGATCGAACGGAGCGTCGACGAACGACTGGCTGGCGAGCAGCTCGGGGCCGCCGCGTCCTCCGCATTTGTCGAGGCGCCCTGCGCGGGGAGCGATGAGCTGGGCAAAGGAGAGCTGGCTTTCGTAGGTCACGATGGCGTCGATGACCTCCGCCGACGCAGGCGCGCCCTGCTGAGCGCCGGTGACGTTGCCGACCGCCTGTGCCGTCAGCCCAGCGGTGGGAGGAGGAGTCGCCGTTTGACCGTTCTGAGAATGCCATCCGACATTCAGTGCGAGGTGGAAATTGGCAGTGGCCAAAGGACGGCGGAAGAATTCGAAGCGCGTCGAGCTTCCCCCGGCATGCAGCGGATCGTCGACCGCGACGATGGTGTACTCGGCCGTTGCCGGGAGGTTCGCGCCACGGCGAAAGAGGCCGGACCGGAGCATGCTGTAGGACGCACGGCGCGCCGCTGGCGTGGAGACATCCGCGGTAGCACTGTTCGCGTCGAGCGGATTGAAGAGAGGAGCCGTCCCGGCCGTCTTCGCGAAAAGAGCCTCAATCTGACAGGGATTGATGCTCCAACCCGACTCCGGCAAGTGACAGGTGCCACAAGAGCGGCCGTTCGTGCCCTGCGGCGTGTGAAACTCATTCTGGAGGTCGACGAACCCCGCGGTGCTGAAGGTGGCGGCGGCGCCGCCTTCGTTCGCGAAGGGATGGTTGTTGTTGAGCCGCCCACGGACATGCTGCGTCGCTTCGCCGAGATCCTCGGCAAGGGGTGCGGCATCACTGCAGGCCAGCGCGCCTGCTCCCATCAGCGTGGTGAGGAGCAGTGCGTTGCTGCTTTTCGCTGCCAGCCGACCAGCACGTTCCAGGAGCAACTCAATGTGATGTTTCATCGAATAGACCTCCCACTTCCCGTTTTTTTCCCCCCCCTGGTCGCGAACACACGCGACCCTTAAGGAACAACTATTGGCTAGCGCAAACGGGGGCGCAAGTTTCATAACCATGTCAAATCTGGGTGACGGGCCCGCACAAGCCCGTACATGCACAGCAGCATGACGAGCCTCGCGGAAGTCGTGGCCTTCGACAGCCAGGGTGGAGGCGCGGAAGGTTTCGCGGGCACGAAGGATCCCCTGATGGCACCGCTCGACCTCGCGGCCAATGAGCAGGCGGATCTCGTCGCGCTTCTGGTCGCCGGGCAAATACGAAGAAGAGCTGCGCGACCGCCCGCTCGCAAAGCCGTGATCCTTCGATCAAAGTTTTTTCGATCCGAGCCAAGCTAAATGATGGAACCCAGCCCCCGCGTCCGGGTGTCCGCTCCTGTGCGCGAATTCCACTGTCATTCTCATATTCCGCGGACGCTGCTGCGCTCACTCCTCAAGAGAACGCGCACGGGGAACCTGTTCCCGACCTCGCTCTCGAAGACGACTGTTGTCGAATCACCAGGAATTCTCCAGGGTTGATGGGCCAGAATCCCGGCGCGTCGTCCCCTCCGCGTCGCGCGTCGGGGAGGCTTGTCCGTTTTTTGAGCCATCGCGCTACGCTCAAGGGTCTTCACTTAGTTCGGTGATCGTCGCGTCTGGCCTCGCCGCCTCGGAGAAAAAAAACGTGAGAAAGCGGCAGCAACCCCCCTTCGGTCGACATTACTCTGGGAGGTCATCATGAGAGTGCTCCGTGGCGCAGCGACTATCGCGGCCCTTTCTTTGGCGTGCACCGGGACCATCGCAGAGGCTCCCGGTCGAAACTCGTCCCGCACGGGAGGCGCTGGTGGGAATGACGGCTCCGGCACGACGGGTACGACAGGGACTACCGGCACCGGTGCCGGTAACGGTTCCGGCACGGGCGCCGGCACTGGCACCGGCGGGACCGGCCCCGGAACAACGACCGGGACGACCGGTACAGGCGGCGCGACCGGTACAGGCGGCGCGACCGGTGGAGCAGGCGGCGCGTCGGGTACGGGTGGGCAGGGTGGCACTGGAACTCCTCCCCCCGCTGGAACCGATCCCGGCCGCGTCACGCTGCATCGGCTGAATCGGGTCGAATACAACAACACGGTTCGCGATCTTCTGGCGACTGTGCGCACACCTGCCGATGATTTCCCCGTCGACGATCGGGGCAACGGTTTTGACAATATCGCCGACGTCTTGACGCTATCGCCACTGCATGTCGAAAACTATTACGCCGCCGCGGTGGCTCTGGTGGACGAGGCACTGGCCACGGCGTCGCAACGGTCGAAACTCGTCACCTGCGATTTGGTTGCGCAGGGCGCCACCTGCGCGCGCACGGTCCTCGACGCCTTCGTCCCGCTCGCCTGGAGGCGTCCGGTGACCAGTGCAGAAATCGATGCTCTGATGAGCGCCGTCACCCTGGCCGGCACGCAGACCGATCCCGTCGAGCAGGGGTTGAAGATTGCGCTCCGCTCGGTGCTGATGTCACCCCACTTCATCTTTCGAGTGGAAACCGACGCCACCCCCACGGCGGCGACTCCCCATCCGCTCCAGCAATACGAGATCGCGTCACGCCTCTCGTACTTCCTCTGGAGCAGCATGCCGGATGCCGAGCTTTTCGCGGCCGCGAAGGCCGGCGGCCTCAGCCAGACCGCTGCGCTTCAGGTGCAGGTGACGCGGATGCTGGCGAGTCCCAAGGCCGCAGCGCTCAGCGACAACTTCGCGGGCCAGTGGCTTTACACGCGGCAGATCGAGGATGCCACCCCCGATCCCAAGCTCTTTCCAGCGTTCGACGTCAGCCTCCGGGCGGCGATGAAGTTGGAGATGGAAGCGATGTTCAAGGAGGTGGTCGTCAACGGGATGGCGGCAGACAAACTGTTGACCGCTGACTTCACGTTCGCCAACGATCGCCTGGCGAAGCACTACGGTCTGCCGGCTGTGGGATCGGCAACGCCGGTCAAAGTCAGCCTGACCGGGACCGCGCGGGGAGGAATCTTGTCGCAAGGCGGGTTCTTGACCGTGACATCGCACCAGAACCGGACTTCGCCCACCGTCCGCGGTAAATGGATCATGAACCAGCTTCTGTGTCTCACCGTTCCGCCACCGCCGCCGGATGTCGATACCTCGATCGACCCGACCAAAGTGATGGGGACGCTGCGCCAGCAACTGGAGGCGCACCGCGCCAATCCTGCTTGCGCCAGTTGCCACAAGCAGATGGACCCCATTGGTCTCGGGCTCGAGAACTACGACGCGATCGGCACCTACCGCACCACCGATAACGGGTTGGCCATCGACGCGAGCGGCGAGTTGCCCGATGGTCGAAAGTTCAGCGGCGTACCGCAGCTCGCGGGTTTGGTGGCAGCGGACGCCAACTTCGGACGCTGCCTGGCGGAGCAGCTTTACACCTACGCCTTGGGTCGGGCACCGGAGATCGTCGCCGCTGGGCACATGGACCCCGCTGTCCTCTACGGCATTACCCAATCCTTCAGAGGCAACGGTTACAACTTCAAGGACCTGGTCACGCAAATCGCGACCAGCCCGACGTTCCTTAACCGACGAGGAGAGCCATGAGCATCCATCGAGTCGCAGGTCGGCGCGCATTCCTGGCCGGCGGAGCCGCCATCGTGGCGCTGCCCTTCTTGGAGTCGCTCGAGCTACGAACGGCGCAGGCACAGGCCGTCCCTCTGCCGAAGCGCCTCCTCTATTACTACGTGCCCAACGGCATTCACATGGCCACGTTCAAGCCGACCGCCGCTGGCCCCGGGTATCCGACGCCAGCCATGTTGATGCCGCTCGAGTCGCTCAAGGCCGATTTTACGGTGGTCACGGGGTTGGAAAACGCGCCGGCGAAACCGGACGGCGCGGGCGACCACGCGTCGGGCACCTCGTCGTTCATCACCTGCGTGCACGCGCTCAAGTCGGAAACGACCATTCAGCTCGGGATCTCGGCGGATCAAGTGGCGGCCAAGGCGATTGGTACCGCCACCCGGATCCCGTCGATGCAGCTCGGGATGAGCGGCGGCAGCACGGCCGGAAACTGCGACAGCGGCTACGGATGTGCCTATGCGCGCAACATCTCTTGGGCCGATGTGACGACGCCCCTGCCGAAGGTCATCGATCCGGTCAAGGTATTCGATCAGATCTTTGCCGGCGCGAATCCCACCGAAACGGCCACGGCGGCGGCAAAACGCCGGGCCTATGACAAGAGCGTGCTCGACGCGGTGACCGGTGACGCCAAGGGTCTGACCCTCAAGTTGGGAAAGAGCGACAACGTGAAGCTGGATCAGTACATGACCAGCGTTCGCGCCCTGGAAACCAAGCTGATGTCGATGACGCCCGTCAGCCAGTGCACGCCCGGAACGAAGCCGGCCGCGACCACGGACTTTCCCACCAAGGTCACGATCATGAGCGATCTCATGGTGCTGGCGATGCAATGCGACGCGACGCGGATCATCACCTTCATGCTGGGAAATGCCATCAGCGGCCAGACGTATCCGGCCCTCGGCATCACGGGCGGACATCACGATATCTCTCACCACGCCAACGACCCGACGAAGCTCAGTCAATTGGCGAGCATCGGGCTTTGGGAGATAACGCAGCTTGCCTATTTGATGAACAAGATGAAGTCCGTCACCGAGGGTCCCGGTGGGAGCTCGAACCTCCTCTATAACTCCACCATCTTTTTCTCTAGCGACATCTCGGACGGCAATCGTCACAACCACGACGACATGCCCATCATCGTGGCGGGAAATGGCGGAGGGGCGCTCACTCCCGGGAAACACCTGTCGTTCCCCACCAACATGAAACAAAAGGTGTCCAATCTCCTCGTGACGATGCTGGGCACGGCCGGCGTCCCCACGCCGACGGTAGGCGACAGCACGGGCCCGCTGGCCGGTCTGTGAAGCGGTTGCCCGTTGCTCGCGCTGGTTTTTTCAGCGCAAGTCTAGCGGTCGCCTGCTCCGCGACCCTTCCCGACGATGGGCCGCGCAGCAAGGATGCTTCGACCCAGGCGGATGCCTCCACGACCGGCGGCGGCACGACGGGAAGCGGCGGCACGACGGGGAGCGGCGGCACGACGTCGACGGGCAGCGGTGGCTCTGGCGGCTCTGGCGGCCAGGCGGGTGACGCGGGGGGATCAGGCACGGGGGGATCAGGCACGGGGGGATCAGGCGTCGGCGGAACCAGTGGCGGAGGATCGGGCGTGGGGGGAGCCAGCTCGGGAGCATCTGGCGCCAGTGGAGCGAGCTCGGGAGCATCCGGCGCCGCCGGGACGAGCTCGGGAGGATCGGACGGAGGACGCGACGCGAGCTCGGGTGACGGCGCTTCCACCGATGGCTCGACGGGTGGAAACAGCGACGGTGGAGGGCCCACGCGCACCCCGGGTTGTGGACTGCCGAGCACGGACACTCCCGCTATGTTCGTCCGCCACATGCTCAGCGTGGCGGCGACCAGCCGCGAATATTACGTGCGCTTGCCGCCCATGTACGACCCCAATCGCGCGTATCCGCTGATTTTCGTGTGGCACGGCGCTGGCGGCACGGGCATGAGCAACAACGTGCCCATCCAGCAGTCGTCGGGCGCGAACGCCATCGTCGTGGGCGGCACCGCGCTCGTGAATGCCACCGAAATGCGAACGCAGTGGCAATTCAACAACGCCGATAGCCCCGACGTCGCTTTCTTCGATGCCTTGGTCACCGAGGTGACGGGCCTCTACTGCGTCGATCGCTCTCGTCTGTTCAGCGCCGGATTCTCGAGCGGCGCATGGTTCGCGAACCTCCTCGGGTGCGTGCGCGGGAACGTGCTGCGCGCCTATGGCGTCGTCGCCGGGGGCATGCCCGGGGGCAATCGGCTCATGTGCACGGCAGGGGGAATCGCTGCCTGGTTTTTGCACGATGCTAGCGACACGGAAAACCCGATCGCGGGCAATATCACCAGTCGCACGCGGCTGCTCACCGCCAACGGCTGCGCGATGACGACGATGCCGGACATGCCTCCTCCCTGCGTGCGCTATGAGGGCTGCCGTCCTGGATACTCCGTTGTTTGGTGCGAAACGACAGGAGCAGGCCATGCCGTTCAGGGCACCATCTCCGGCCCGGGTATGTGGCAGTTCTTTTCCTCGTTTTGACCCCGCGTCGCGGGACGCGTGCCGCGATCAGCCCTCGTCCCAGGATGTTCATTCGTCTCGCCGCGACTCTGCCAGCGCGATGCGCAGCGCATCGTACCCGTAGCGCTGGCGGATGGCGTCCATGGCGCGATGGAGTGGCTCGCCATGGTCGAAGAGGGAGAGTTGTTCGTCGCAACGCCGGAGGTTGGAGAGGCAGATGCCGAGAAGTCGAATGGGCGTGCGACGCTTTCGCGCGCATTCGAAGAGGTCGTGAATGATCGGATAGAGCTCGAGCTCCGAGCAGGTGGGGATGATGGTGCGCGAGCGCTGCAGGGTCTGGAAATCTGCGTAGCGGAGTTTGAGGGTGACGGTTCGCGCTTTCATGCCGCGCTTTCGGGCTCGCCAGCACACCCGCTCGCAGAGCGAGCACAACATGGATTCGAGGCAGGCTGGGTCGCGTACGTCTTCACGAAAGGTGCGCTCGTTGGAGATGGTGCCGACCGCGACGCCGGCAGGGTCGTGCTCTTGGAAGGCCGGACGTTCGCGACCCAGCTCGTGCACGCCTTCACCTCGGCAACTCTGCTGGATCGACTTGGCCCACGCTCCGAAAATGCGTCGCAGTGTCGGCAGCGGGGCCGTCGCGACGTCGGCGAGCGTCGTCAGCCCGATCGCATGCAGCTTTTGCTCGGCCACCGGTCCGATGCCCGGTAATTTCCGTACCGGGAGCGGGCCGAGAAAGTCCGGCTCTCCGCCGGCTCGGACGAGCAGCACGCCGCGCGGCTTCGCGACGCCGCTCGCCACCTTCGCAACGGAACGGCTCGTCGCGATGCCGGCGCTGGACGGCAAGCCGACTCGCGCTTCGATTTCGTCGGTCAGCTTGCGGACGATGCGCTCGATGGTGAAATCCGGCCCCGCGTCGCCCGGTGCAAAATAGAGGCTTTCGCAGCCGGAGAAATCCAGGAACATCTCGTCGATGCTGGCGACTTGCGAAACGGGTGTGTACCCCTCGGCAATGCGACGTACGCGGGCAGCGTACTCCCCGTACAATCCGTGTCGCGTCGGCAGGTACACCGCCTTCGGCGCGAGCTCGAATGCGCGCTTTAGCGACATGCCTGACCGTACGCCGAGAGCGCGAACCTCGTAGCTCGCCGAGGTGACGACGCCGCGCTGCCCGGGGCGCCCGCCGACGACGACTGGCCTGCCCAACAAACTCGGATCGAGGAGCCGCTCGACCGACACGAAGAACGTGTCGAGGTCCAAACAGCAAAGGCGGGGAGCCTCGAGAGCCATCTGAGGAGAGCGAGTGTAGAGCTGATCTTATGTTCAGTAAATGGGCACCCCTCGACGGCCATGGCCGTGGGAGCCCCCTTCGCGGCGGTCGCCGCATCGTGCGTGGCCGCCCCGCTGATTGGCCGATCGCGATCGCGTATGGCGAAGAACTGACGGCGTGAGGCTAGGGCGCCGCGGAAAGCCGGAGTCGATCGAGGTTGAGGTATCTCGCGCTTCCGCCGGCCGCGTCATAGACGACTCGGATGCTATTGACGCCGGCGGCGAGGGCCACGGTCGGGCCGACCTCGGCCCAGACGTCCCAAGATCCGGTGGACGGGAAGAGAAGCCGAGGCGAAAGAGCGACGCCGTTCACCAGAACGGCCCGCGTGGCGTCGCCGTCCGCTGCCGCATAGTCGAAATGCATGCGGTAGTTGCCTGCCGCCGGGACTTGCACCGTAAACTCCACCGCTTGCCTATCGCCCGACCACGCCGCCACGTAGGCCCAGCCGGAAAAACCCAGGTGCGTCGCCTCGAGCGCAACGTGGTCGATCAACGCATCCTCGGCTTCGTACCCAACCGAGGCGTCACCCGGATACGCGCCGCACAGCGCGGCGAAAAGATTGAGCGCCATGACCGCTGAACTCTGTTGACCCGTGATGGCTGTCGGCAGCGGGGGACCCGCCCAGTCGATCGAAAACAAGCCGGTATTCGGATTGCGCGCGAGCGTCCAGAGAGCTGCCGCGCTCCCTTCGATGACGGGACGATATTCGCTATGGCTCGGATCCAGGCGAAAAAGCGCGGCCAGATAGCGATAACCGATTCCCTTGAATTGAGCGCAGTCGCCGGCGCAGCCGGTGTTGGTGCCGTCGAAGAGAATGGAACCGCCCGCCGTGGGGCGAGTCTCGTTTTGGATCATGGCCGCTGCGATGGCGTGCGCGTCGCTCAAGTAGCGCGCTTCGCCCGTGGTCAGGTAGAGCTCGACGGCTGCTCCGATCATGAGCCCTTCGTTGTAGGTGAACTGCCAGCGCACGATCGTGCCGTCGGGATTGATGTGATCGGAAACCTGGTGCGTCGTCGGGTCGACCATCGTGGCCAGCCAGTAGTCGTAGGCTTTGCGCGCGAAAGCGAGGTGCGTCGCGTCGCCAGTCTTGCTGGCGAGTCGCGCGCCGGTGATCACGGGCCCGGCATTGGACGCGGTGGCCTTCTGGGTATGTGCCCGATCCCACCAGATGCCGCCGGGACGGGTGCTCGTGCTGTCCCATGCACTGGTGATGTCTTGAAACAAGGTAACCGCGCGATCCAGGTAGGCTCGGTCCTTGGTCCATTCGAAAGCGCGCATCAGCGTGATCGCCATCCAATTCTCGTCGTCGTAATAGTCCGACGACCAGGTCCGCGCCTCCTGCCCCAAATAGAAGCTGCGTACGAGGCCGCCGAAATGGCGTGCGCCGGTGCGCTCGACTCCGTCGAGCAGGGCGTCGAATGCCTGTGCGTAGGTCCAATAGCCGGTCGATTGGCCGTTCGGCGGTTCGGCAGCATCGAGGTACTGGTTTCCACCATTCCAGAAACCGAGCAGGAAATCGGCAAGCGCACGGTCGGCGCGCGCGTGCGAGGTAACGACGTCACAGCCCGGCACGGTGGTGGCGTCGGACGATCGAATGTCCGAAGGTTCCAAGGCTCCGTCCCCAGGGCTCTCTGGTGAATCGGCTTCCGTGTTCCCATCGACCGATGATGCATCTCGCGCGTCGCCGGGCGACGCGTCGGCCACCGACGATGTGTCCCGCGTGTCGCCGAGCGACGCGTCCGCCACCGAGCGCCCGTCACTCGTCGCGTCGGGCGCGAGCGAATCGGACTGGTCGGAGGGACCGTCCCTTTCCGGCTCGGCCCCGGATTCTCTGCCTCCTTGTCCACCGGCTCCTGCGCTCCCTCCTTCGGGAGGCGTCGCGATCGGCTGTCCGACGTCTTCTGGGCTGCAGGCGAAGCCTAGCAACAACGCTGCTGCCCAAAGCACGCGCGACCGAGAAGCCGGCGCGCTTCTCGCTCGTCCGAGGTTCGCCGGACCATCGGGAAGCTGGCCACGAGCGTCGAGGCCGCGGATGGGCATGACCAATATCCTCGCGAAGGAAGGTTTCTCCGGGCAGTATAGCCGGTCGGGCGTCGCTTCGGCAACGCCTGCGGCGCTCGCGGCGGAGCCTTCTCGGTTGACCCTCGCTCTCGGCCGCGCCGCCACGACCCTCCTCCGGCGTTACAGCGATCTCACCATATCGGCACCGGGAACCCGCGCTCCGGCTTGGCGAACAGATAGCCTTGAAGCAGATCGCAACCGAGCTCCACGAGCATGTCGCGCTCGCCGGCCGTCTCGATCCCCTCGGCCACGACGAGGATGTTCAATTCGTCGCACAGTACCTTGATCGAGCGGATGATGCTTTGTCGCTTCGAGTCCATATCGACGCCCCGCACGAGCGACATGTCCAGCTTGACGATCTCGGGCTCGAGGAGGGTGAAGCTCGTGAGCCCTGCGTACCCGACGCCGAGATCGTCGACTGCCAGCCGAAACCCCATCGCTCGCAATTTCACCAGACGAGCGGGCATGTCTTCGACTCCGTAGAGTGACTCGCGCTCGGTGATCTCCAACACTACCCGACTCGCGAACTCGGAGAGCGGCGAGTCCGCCGAATAGAGCTGGTTGTCGTTCAGGTCGGACGAGTGCAGGTTCACGAAGAGCAGGGTTCCGGCCACCGCCGGATCACCAGCCATCGCGGCCACCTTGGCTCGGACGACTCGTCCAAGGTCGCGAATGCGCGCGAGCCGCTCGGCCGCGTCGAGCATGTCAGCAGGATTCTTCATCAACGGTTCGTCCGAACGGAGCAACGCCTCGTAACCGAACACGTGGCGAGCGCGCCACGCAACGACGGGTTGGAAGGCCACCCAGATGCGATCGAGGCTATTGGTAAAGCGACCTTCCAGCGCTGCCCGTTCGCCGAGCCGGTCCGCGCCTCCATGCAGCTCCAACGCCTCACGTTTGAGCCGCGCCAGCTTGTGTAGCCGGACGGCATGACGGATCCCTTCCACGAGTTTGTCGTTCGGAACCGGCTTGATCAGATAGCGGAACGCACCGTACTCGATCGCTCGGATCGACGAATCAACGGCCGGCGTGCCCGTCATGAGAATGACGGGCACATCGAGATCTCGCTCGCGAACGCTGCGGAGAAACTCGAGTCCACCACAGCCCGGCATGTTGACGTCGCTGACGATCACATCGAACGGCCCGTTGAGGAGCTGCTTTCTCGCATCCAAGCCGTCCCGCGCGGTCTCGACGGTCCATCCTTGACGTTTGAGCACGCTTTCGGTGGCACGAAGAACGTACGGATCATCGTCCACAACGAGAACGCGCACCCCTTCGTAAGTGGACATTGCCCGAGCCCCGTGTCGCGTGTCGCGTGTCCCGAGCCCAATGCTCGGATGCCGCGCTCCCGACCCCCAATGCTCGGATGCGGAGCCATCCTTGTCAACCGAGGGCGGGTTCGAGCGAGGGCCAGGTTCGAGCATCGACGTGCGGCATACCATCCATGCCAGCAATTGAATTGACCCGCCGTGATGCGGGACAGTATTCTCTCCCCGTGCAACCGGGGGGAGCGCGCACATGGTTCCAACGCCGTGGTTCGCACGTGCTCTCCAGCACCTGTCGACGCGTGCAGGATGCGGTTGCCCACCGGCCGAGCGGAAGAAAACATTCGGCCGCAATGATGGTGCACGCGTTGGAGATGACTCGCGAATGAACTCCCTCCTCTCCTCTTTGCGTTCGAGCCGCCCGCCGCCATCGTCCCCGGGGGGGACACCCATGAAAATGAAGACCTCGAATCAACGTGGTGTCTTTGCCCTTGCCTTTGCCCTTGTCCTTGCCTTCAGCGTGCTGGCCCATGGCCAGGCGGCCATCCCCGACGTGGCGCTCAATCGCTACGAGCCTGCCGAGCGTGGCAGCGAGTGGTTCGCCAACGAGTCACTCGACTTTCGCGGCGATTTCCGGCCTGCCTTCGGCGCCATCGGCGACTACGGACACGCGCCTTATACGCTTCTGAATCCCGACGGAACCGAAAACACCGTGGTGATTCAAAACGCGATGTACCTGCATCTCGGCGTGGCATTCGTGTTCGTCCAGCGCCTGCGTCTCGGCTTGCACCTTCCCGTCGCCGTCGCCCAAGACGGTACCGACAAGACCGTCGGCAGTCGCGTCTTCAGGGCTCCCAGCCGGGGCGGCGTCGGCGATCTACGCATCGCCGCCGATCTGCGGCTCGCCGGCGAATACGGCGATCCTTTCACCGTGGCGCTCGGCGGGCGATTGTGGGTGCCCACCAGCGTGGACAGCCAGTACATCGGCGACAACAAGGTTCGCATCGGTCCGCGCCTCACCTTCGCGGGCGACATCGGAACGTTCGTCTACTCGGGCGGAATTGGCGCCGTCTGGCGCGCCGATGACACGCCGCTCAACGGGCATCCCAACGGCACCGAAGCGACCTTCAGCGCCGCCATCGGCTTGCGGGTTGCCGACAGGAAGCTCATCCTCGGGCCGGAGTTGTACGGAAGCACGGTGGTCAGCGAAGGCGACGCCGTGTTCGGTGCGTACACCACGCCGATGGGGATGGTGGTGAGCCTGCACTACACGGCTGGCCCCATGCTGCTCGGCATCGGTGCCGGTCCAGGCCTCTCCAAGACGATCGGCACCCCCGTATTTCGTGGGCTCATTTCGGTCGATTACATCCCCGAGATCGAAAAAGGGCCCACCACCGTGGTGTTGACGCCCGCCGATCGTGACGGCGACGGCATCATCGACAGCGATGATGCCTGCATCGACATCCCCGGCATACGCTCGATAGACCCGCGGACCAACGGTTGCCCGGCCGACCGCGATGCCGACGGCATCATCGACAACGACGACGCGTGTCCCGCCGTCGCCGGCGTCAAGACCAACGATCCCAAGACCAACGGTTGCCCGGCCGATCGCGACGGCGACGGCGTGACCGACGGCGTCGACGCGTGCCCCGATGTCGCGGGGATGAAGACCGAGGATCCCAAGACCAACGGGTGCCCACCCGACGGCGACAAGGACGGCGTTTACGACAAGGACGACGCGTGTCCGGCCGTGGCCGGCGTGAAGACCGATGATCCCAAGACCAACGGTTGTCCGCCCGATCGTGACAAGGACGGCATCATCGATCCAGAAGACGCCTGCCCCGACGCGCCAGGACCCAAGTCGAGCGACCCCAAACGCAACGGCTGTCCGCTCGTTTACATCGACAAGGGCCAGGTGAGGATCACCGAGCAGATCAAGTTCAAGACCAACAGTGCGGAGATTGTCGGAAGTCAGAACATCATCGACGAAGTCGCCAAGACGCTCAAAGCCCACCCCGAAATCCAGCATCTCCGTGTGCAGGGGCATACCGACAACGTCGGCAAGGCCGCCTACAACAAGGAGCTCAGCCGCAAGCGAGCGGCATCGGTCGCCGCGGCGCTGGTCAGGGCAGGCATTCCCAAGGCGTTCCTCAGCAGCGAGGGCTTCGGTCTCGAGAAGCCGATCGAGGACAACAGCACCGAGGAAGGCCGCGCGGCCAACCGCCGCGTCGAGTTCCACATCGAAGAAGCTGCGAGCAAGAAATGAGCACCGGAGACAAGACGATGAGCTCAGTGCCGAACCACCGCCGACGTACGATACTCGCTCTGCTCGCGCCGCTGGCCGCATGCGCCGGCGTGACCACCGTTTCCGCGCTGGCGGTGATCGGTTGCGGTGGCAACGATACCATCGACGATGATGCCGGCACCGCGGTCGACGCCGCGGAGGAGCCGGCCACCGTGGACAGCGCAGACGAGCCCGTCGTCACGCCCGATACGGGGAGAATGGACCTCAGTGTGCCCCCCGACGCCGGGGTCGACGCGCCGGACGCTAGCCTCGATATGAGTGTCCCGCCCGACGTCCCACTCGACGTCCGACTCGACGTGATCGACGTGGCGGACGCCGGACTCGACGCCTCCGACGTACGGTTCGACGTCGAAGTCGGCGCTCCCGACGCTCCCGACGCTCCCGACGCTCCCGACGCGAGCGACGCGAGCGACGTTCGCGACGCCGGCGACGGGTCGACCGTGGGTCCTCCGCTCGGGGCCGCGGCGTCCTTTTCGGTGCTCGGCGGCTCGACGGTAACGAACACCGGGCTCTCGGTCGTCAACGGCAATCTCGGCGTCTGGCCCGGTCTCGCCGTCAACGGGTTTCCGCCCGGCGTCGTGATCGGAGGCACCATCGACAACGGCGGGGCGACCTCCGCGGCCGCACAAGCCTCGCTGACCATTCTCTTCAACGCGCTGCGGGACACCGCTTGCGACACCGACATGAGCAGCATCGATCTGAGCGGAAAGACGCTTGGGCCCGGCGTCTACTGCTTCTCTTCCTCGGCCGCGATCACGACCGTCGGCACGCTTACCCTGGACGCCGGCGGCAATCCCAACGCGGTGTGGATTTTTCAGGTCGGCACCACGCTCACCACATCCAACGGTTCGGCGGTCAACGTCATCAACGGCGGCTCGGCGTGCAACGTCTTCTGGCAGGTCGGCAGCTCGGCAACGATCGGTTCGACCAACATCTTCGGGGGCAACATCGTCGCCGCCGCCAGCATCACCGTCCAGACCGGCTCCGCCGTGTCGGGGCGTGCGCTCGCCAGCACCGGTGCCGTGACCCTCGACACCAATGCGGTCGCCTTTACGACCTGCGGCGGATCGATCGGTGATGCCGGACTCGACGCGATCGACGTGTCCGATGCGATCGACGTGTCCGACGCGATCGACGTGTCCGACGCGATCGACGCCGGACTCGACGTGTCCGACGCAAGCGACGCCGCCGACGCAAGCGAGGCGTCCGACTCGAGCGACGCCGCCGACGCGTCCGACTCGGGCGACGCTCCGGAGGGTGGCTGATGGACGGAGGCTGAGGCCACAATCGCCGGCGGGAGCGATGCGACCAGCCCTGGTGCTCGCCTCGAACCGACTACGGTTTGCCAGCCAGAAAGCGTACCAT
Source organism: Polyangiaceae bacterium (assembly GCA_035318465.1). Taxonomy (GTDB): domain Bacteria; phylum Myxococcota_A; class Polyangia; order Polyangiales; family Polyangiaceae; genus DASWDH01. Next base: position 50,752 of record DATHES010000017.1, on the reverse strand, counting down.
GGCCGACATGGCGGGATCGGTCAGGCCGTCGGCGCGGCCTCGGGCTACGGCTTTGGTACGCAGGAAAAGCCTCATCGGTTTTCGTTTGGCCTGCCAACAGATGTGGGGCCCGATCGTCTACCAGGCCCTCTGCAGCGCTTTGCCTGCGGACGTCCGCGATCGGACGGCTGGCTTGCAGCCTCTTCCGGAATGGATCCTTCTCGACGACCTGATCGCCTGGCACGAGGCGGTTTGGAACGGTCCGGCCAAGCGCGACGAGCAGCTCATGACGAAGCACATTCACGCGACGGTCGACGAAGGTTTCGGACGGGTGAAGCGATTCCTGATCTCCACGTCGACGCCGCTGACGCTGGCACCGCGCGTCGCCTCCCTGTGGGGTGAAGAATACTCGACGGGTCGACTCCAGGCGATCTCGATCGAAGAACGGAGTGTCCACCTGACGCTCACGGACCACCCCTACATCGAGAGTCCCCTCATGCGGTATGTCATCGCGGAAGTCTTTCGTCACGTCGTGAGCCTGACGCGGGCGAAGGACGTCAGGGCCGCGCACGCCGTGCGTGACGCGGCGCTCGTGGTCGTCTTGCGCTGGGCGTGAGAGGCGACGCGGGTGCTGGTCGCCGTGCCGTCATGGCATCGGCTCCACCGCAGAAGCCTTGCCGACCTGCCACTCACCGTCCTCGAACACGTCACCAATGGCCTCCCGGGCCTCGCCAGACGCCGCGTCGAGAGCGTCCACGACACGAGCTGCGCTCTCATCATCGAAGGGGTAGGCGTGCGCCAACCGAAGCTCGTCGAACTCACCGATCAAGGTATCGATTTCAGCGAGGATCGCGCTGAGACGTGCCCGGGCTTCCTTGGGGGCGCTCATCGGGTGCTTGCCTTGTCCGTGCCGCTCGCGGAGTCGCTGCTCCTCGCTGCGTTTCGCTGTGCGGTTTTCATATTCTACCTCGTTCCGTGAGGGGTTAAGCCGTGACATCCCTGATGTTGCGCATCATGCACGAGCGCGAACGCCTGGAAGGATGCCTCATGGTGGCGCTGAACGCACGTGGGACCGTCGTGCCCAAGGATGCCATCGTCGATCGGGGACGGCCGGTGAGCGGCATTCAACGCCGGTTGGAGGCAAGCAGCAATTTTCTGTCACGCGGTCCGCCGCGGAGTCCCCTCGATCCGTCGAAGCCCGAGAGCTGATAGGCGAAACTTCGGCGCAATGCCGGGAGGAGACCGACGACGCGCAGGGACCGATTGCGAATACTCGGCCCCACGCGCCCTTGCATGGTCGCGATACGACTGAGCCGGCGCGTCAATCGGAGCGCGGACTCCGCCACGGGCCGGCGCTCGTCCTCGTAGTCGTTCAGCACCGAGCCATCGGCGAGCTCGACGAGAACGTCGGAGAGCTTGTCGGCGAGGTGCAGCGCGTCTTGAATTCCCGAGATCATCCCCTGTCCGCTGGCCGGACTGTGGACGTGGGCCGCGTCGCCGGCCAGAAAAACGCGGCCGGATCGGTAGTGGGTGGCGAGCCGATGATGGACCTGGAAGCCTGCGCTCCAGGCGACGTCACGGACGAGCGCAGGCGATGACCGCGGTCCGCGCGAGGCGAGGATCTTCTGCACGTCGTCGAGCTCCGGATACTCGTTATTGCGATCGACCGTGGCCAGGATCCGATACCGATCATCCGGAAGGGGTGCGACGATGAGGAACCCTTCCGCGGAAAAAAAGAGCTGGGCCTCCGAACGGGGCAACGACCAAGTCATCCGAACGTCCGCCATCACGAAGCACTCGGTGCGAGACGGGCCGATGAAGGGTATCTCGAGCGCCCTGCGTATCTGGCTGTGCATGCCGTCGCATCCGACGACGTAACGCGCGACGATGGATCGCCGCGTGGGGCTTCCTGAACGCGACGTGCTTCCGTCCCAGAGCTCGACCGTGACTCCGTCGGCATTTTGCTGCAGCGCCACGGCCGTCACTGGTCGCCGTATGGGTGACCCGTAGGAGGCGAGTCGCTCCGCGAGGAGGCCCTCGGCCGTGTTCTCCGGCACCATCAACATATAGGGATGCCTCGAGGGCAACTCGGAAAAATGGACGGCGAGGAGCTGTTCATCCCGGTCGCAAAGCGTGAAACGCGTGAGGATGACACCTCGACGGACGAGAGGACTGCCGGCGTCGATGGTGTCCAGGGCTTCCAACGTGCGCGCATCGATGAGGGCGGCCTGGGAGTTGGCAGCAACCAGGGGCGCGTGATCGATCACGACGTGATCGACGCCCCGTCGGGCAAGCCCACAGGCAAGGCTCAACCCCGTCGGGCCCGCGCCCACGACGAGCACGTCCGTCCGTCGGGGAAGGTCACTGCCCCGCGTCTGATCGGGCGTCATGAGTCATCGTTCCGCGAGCAGCGTGGGAACATGAGGGTGTGCGCAAGGGCGAAGAGGCGATTGACGGAGAAATAGCTGCAGGGACGTTGGCCGTCATACCCGCGTCGGTTGCCTACTGCAACGACCCCATGCGCGGGTTGGCGGCGGCGACGCTCCGCCGGTCCGCCCATGCCGGTACGCCTAAAGTCTGGATCACTCTTGCCTACATCATAATGCGGGGGGGATGGGGATCCCCGGGCTCAAGCGCCGGCGCAAAGAGCCCGTAAGAACATGCAGACGACAGCTCTGCAAGGCGTCGTCGAGAAAGGCTCCCAGCCATGGTCCAGCGACCTCCAGGGAACACCAAGGTCGAGCTTGGGCGTATGGTTTCGGTGGGCACCAAGTTCAGCGCCGCCACCATCGCGCTGATTCTGCTCTTCACTGCTGGCGTCTACGTTGTTTTGAGCCGTCACCAGCGCGAGAGCCTCTTGCATGCCAAGGAATTGGCAGCGGGCGCCGTCACGCAGCTTTTTACCGAGTCGTGTGCGGCTCCAGTCGAATTCGAAGACGACGCCGCGCTGACCAAGACGCTCAACGGTCTCGGTCGCAACACCGAGGTCGAGTACGCAGGCGTGTGGCAGGTCAACGCCAGCGGCGCCGTCGGTACACAGCTGGGGCAGCTGGCGCGTGGTCCGGCGGAAAGGTTGTCTCGGGCGCCGGATGCGGTTCTCCTCGAGCGGCGGGCCGATCGCGTCGTTCTCACGTCGCCGGTGCAGGACCAGGCCGGCCAGACCGTCGCCGTCGCCGTCATCGCCTTTTCATTGGCGCACGAGAACGCCGCCATTGCCGAAGTGGGTCGCAAGACGCTCTGGATGTCGGCCGCCATCGCCGCCAGCTTGACGGCTCTGCTTTTGGCGATGACCCGCCTCATGATCGTTCGGCCCCTCGGCAAGGTCGTCGTGGCCGCCAGGAAGCTCGAAAAGGGCGAGACCTGCGAATTGGAGTTTCGCTCGAACGACGAGATAGGCCGGCTCGCTGCGGCCTTTCGCAGCACGGCCACCGCTATCCAAAATCGCGAGGAGCACATCAATGCTCGCAACAGCGACATGCGCATGGTTCTCGACAACGTCGGGCAAGGCTTCGTCACCCTCGATATCGATGCCAAGATGTCGCCCGAGCGGTCACGCATCGTCGACGAGTGGTTCGGTGCCCCCGATCCCTCGATGTCGTTCGTCGACTTTTTGCAGCGCATCGATGAGGCGACGGCGCAATGGTTCGAACTCGGCTGGGCGTCGATCCGAGAGGACATCATGCCGCTCGAGATCTGCCTGGTGCAGCTGCCCCAAGTCGCGCGGTGCGACTCGCGCACGTTCGAGCTCAGCTATCGTCCCATCATGAAGGGCGAGCAGATGGACAAAGCCGTGGTCGTCATCACCGACGTCACGGCTCGTATCGAGCGCGAGCGCGCCGAGCAGGCGCAGCGCGAGATGACGAGCGTCTTTAGCCGTATCGTCTCCGATCGCCAGGCGTTCGACGAGTTTTTCTCGGAAGGCAGCGGGCTCATCGCGGAAGTGCTGCGATCGGATTGCTCCAACCTCATCACGCTCACTCGTCAGATACACACCTTGAAAGGCACTTGCGCGCTCATGGGGATCGAAAGCGTGGCCGCCTTCTGCCACAACCTCGAGGACAAACTACGAGAGTCGCCCGATGCGGTCGACGAAAATGACAAGCAAACGCTACGTGACCTCTGGGAGAACATCGCCCAGCTCCACTCCCGGTTCGCTCAGGGAGGCGGGATCGAGCTGAGCCACGAAGAGCACGACGCGTTCGTCGACGAAGTGCGACGGCGGGTCGACTACAACGTCCTTGCGGCGACGTGCAACTCGTGGAGCTTCGAGCCCGCTGCCAAGCGTCTCGCCCTGGTGAGAGATCAAATCGAGCGGCTTTCGGCGCGGCTCGGCAAATCGGCCATCGACGTGATCTGCAAGCCGACCAAGCTTCGTCTTCCTCCTTCGAAATGGGGCCCTTTTTGGTCGGCTTTCGCCCACGTCATTCGCAACGCCGTCGATCACGGCGTGGAAACGACCGAAGAGCGTGCCAAAGCAGGCAAGTCGGCGCGGGCCCGGGTCGAAATCGGTGTGACGCACGAGGCCCCGCTGGTCGTCGTCAGTGTTCGTGACGACGGACCGGGGGTTGACTGGGCCAAAATGCGAGAACGCGCGGAGGAGTGCGGACTGCCGCACGTGACCCAGGCCGATCTCGAGAGTGCCCTTTTTACCGATGGCATCTCCTCGCGCGCCGAGGCCACGAGCACGTCGGGGCGAGGCGTGGGCTTGAGCGCGGTTCGCGAGATGATGGCGAAGCTCGGCGGAACCATCGAACTTACCTCCCAGCCCGGTAAGGGTACGCAGCTTCGCTTTCTCATGCCGCAGTCGATGCTGTTCGACGACCCCGCCGCGCGTACATCGCGGTCGACGATGGCGCCGCGCTGGGATTCGCTGCCTCCCACCCGCACCGTGGTCAAAGTGGCGCCCCTCCGCTCCATCTGAACGCGCGCCACTTTGCGCCCCTCTACCACGCCGCTGTCAGTTCTTCGTGGCCGTTGACAGTTCTTCGCCATACCCGATCGCGATCGGCCAAAATCGGACGGCGCAGTGCCACGTGCCCGCCCTCTTTTCACGGCGCTAGCGAATCAGCGTCGCCAGCTCGAGCAATCGGCTCCCAAAGCGGATGCCTTCGAGATGCGCGATCTTCAAATTGATGAAAATTTTCGGCTTCTCACCTTCTTCGGTCACGCACAGCGTGAGATCCGTATCCAGGTACGACACCGCATTGCCCATCGTGAGCAGATGTCTCGAACGAGCGAACTGGGCGATCGAAGGTGACTCGGCGTGGAGCCCATCCGCCACGAGGAGCACGTCCGCCCCCTTGTCGACGGCAGAGCTCATTTCGCCGACGGCGTAGGGAACTTTGAATGCGAATATCCGTCGATCCTTGACCTTCACCGAGGAAAGCTCGGCGAGTCCCTGTATCCAATCGTCGGCATTGGCTTCCGACGTCTGGTCGTCGCGGCGGTAGACGACGGCGATGCCCACCGAGTCCCCCACCCGGTCTTCCAGGGTGAGCTCGTACGACAAGACCCGCCCGAGGATGACGGCCGGCCGTTTCTTGGTCGAGTCGCCTTTCGCGCCCGTCAAAAAGAGCATGATGAGGCCCGCCATCGCGGCGGGTTGCAAGCGGGAGCGAAACACCGAAGGGCCCATCGCTAATCCGTGCGAACCTGGAAGCCCAAGATCGCACTTTGACCGAGAGGCGATGCGAGGGGCTGTGGTGATTCCGGCACGTTGGTGGGGATGCCGGCGGAAAGGCGCAGGGAGATCCAGACGGACGGCGCGCTAGCGAGCTGGCGCTCGATCATGGCGGTGAGATACGCACTCGTGGGGATTCTCTTGGAGAGAATGACGACCGGTACTCCGGCGCGGATGTTGTAGTTGCGTGGGGACACGACCATCGCTCCCACGCCGTAACCCCAGCGGTCATTGCCGAACACTCCCTGGACCCGCAAGCCACCCGAGTATCGCGAATTCTGCTCGGGTACCCCGACGTTGGTTTCGAAAGGCGTCGACGTGTCCAGCCAGTGGAGGATGCTGAAGGAAGGCAGCAGGGATACGGTATCGGTGACGCGCCAGCTAGCCTCGAGCTCGCCCCCCGTGTACCAGCGAGGTTCGCGGTCGTTGCGGAACGTTCGGCGCACCAGGGACTCGAAGTCTTCGACCATGAGGTTGGTGAGCCGCGACAGGTACACCGTTGGTGACACGGTGAGCGTCGTCAAAGGCGAAAACGTGGCGCCGAGCTCGACCGACGTATTGCGGGGGGCACCGATCGAGTTGAACCCTTCCAACAAGATCACCCGACTCGTGGGATCGACGAAGCGTCCAGCTGCCTCCACGTAGCTCGGCGCACGAAAGGCGCTGGCTCCCGTCAATCGCAGTGCCCAGCTGTCGGTATGGTAAATGGCCGACGCGCGGTAGGAATACTCGAGCTTTGCCGAGATGGGTGCCATGTCGCCGCGACCGGTCAGGATCACGTCCAGCGAACTCAAGGGAGAGGCTTTGATCCCGCCGTAGAACCCGTAAGCCCCACGAACTGCATCGTTGGCGTTGGGGTGCAGATAGCTGGCATCCATGCGCTCGAGCGAGCCCTGTCCACCCACCATGGCGCTCAGCGTGTCGTGCAGCGCGAACACCAAGTCGGTTCCTGCGATTCCCCGCAGGCTGTGCGTACCGTCATAGGAAAGGCCAATGTCCTCGTCCTTCTGGGAAGTGATTCGCTGAGAGGTGCCTTGCAACCAGAACCTCGCGCTCGTGAGAGGTCCGCGTAGCTCGCGGAGCTCGTAGAGAGCCCGCCCGAAGATCAAGCGCTGCGCTTGAGGAACCGAATCGAGGACCAAGTCCTCCATGCTGCTTCGCCGAGACCACGCCTGACCCACTTCGACCGAGACGCGGCTCTGTTTCGTGGGGATGTAGCTGAGAGCGGACATCAAGGAAAAGCGATCGGCTGGCGTCTCGTGCTCGTGCAGGCCCGTCGTCGAAACCACGGGGCGAGGGGAGGTGCCGTCGTGCTCCGCGTTCATGAACCACTTGAACTCCAGCTTTTTTTCGACATGCATGAAACGCCCGGACACCGAGCCAATGGGATTGCCGGCCAGGTCCGCCCCCGCGCGGATTCGGGCGGCGTAGCTCGGCGTCAGACCTACGCTCGTCCGCGTGACGATGTTGATCACGCCGGTATAGGCATTGGCTCCATAGGTCGGGCTCACCGGACCGCGCACCACCTCGATGCGTTCGATGTCTTCCACGTGGAGAGGAATCAAATCCCAGCTCACGTTCCCATCCAGAGGGCTGTTGATGGCGATGCCGTCAATGAGAAGAACGACGTTATTGCCAGAAAGCCCGCCCGTGCCCCGCAACGCGACGATGTAGTTGTTGGCGGCGCTGCGGTACACCGCAACCCCGGGAACGAAGCGCAGCACTTCGGGGACCGTGGTCGCCCCTGACAACCGGATCTGCTTGGAATCGAGGGTGGTGATCGTAGCTGGAGCGCGCAAGACGCTCTCGTTCGTGCGAGAAACGGCCTCGGTGGTCCCCAGCTTGTCTTCGAGGCTCATGCCCAAGAGACCTTCGAGCGCTGAGTCCTCGATGTCCGACGTTTTATCGGAAGGGGCGACCGCTTCGCTCTTGCCGCTCGTGTCGTCCGGGCTCGCCGCCGGGGGCGGCTCCGCCGCGCGACTCGGTCCGGCACGGCACAAACCTACGATCGCGATCGTCAACGCGAGCCAGCGTCTCAATGTACCCGCCCCCCATCGAGAAGCATACGTGCTCTCGAACCGTGCGCGCTAGAGCAATCTCCTACGTGAGGCAGCGAGGGCGCTCCACGCGCTCGGCAAGCGGTCGCGGAAGGCGGGTTCGACTGGGCGATGCGATCACATCGCATTGCCCGGCAGGAGACTGTATTCGGTGAGGAACGCATGGAAGCATCCATCGATGGCATCTTCTCCGAACCCGAGATGGAACGTTCCCGCTTCCTCATTGACCGTCTGAACCGACAGCGACACGTTCCCGTTAAGGGCTGGCGACTCTACGCTCTGCCCGCTTGCCGAAAGGCGGATCGAAGCGTGCACGAACCTGTCCAGGAATGGTTGCGCGCCCGGTGCCACGCTCGCGATGACGTCGAGGCTTCGCTCGTCGCCGAGCATGTCACCGCCCATCTCCCAGAAGCGAACTCGAAATCTGAAGTAGGGGCTGATGCCACTTAGCTTCACTTGGTCGCGTATGCGCACGCCGTCGGCTCGTAGAAGGTCCTCGAACCGCGAGACATCGATCCGGGAGTCGACGACCAGCGGCTGGTTGTAGAGGCGTCCCGTGAAACTCACGAGTCCGCCGCAAGAACCGTCACGATCGTACTCGTTTCGACAACGCTCGAGCTCGACGTTGAAGCGATCTGCTTGATCCGGAGCGCAGAGGAACACCTCGGACTCGTATACCGACGGGGCATCGAGGGGCGACGCGCAGCCTTCCACGACGAGGGCCATCGCGGCGCACAGCCAGAACGCCGGCCCCGACCTGGGCGGCGCGGTCATTCTTCCTCGATACTGGTCTCTAGACACGGAACGGTGAAGCTAATCGTCAATGATTCGTTGATCGACCAGCGCGCCTGGAAGAATCCTCCGACCGATCCGCTTCCCGACGGGATGACGACGCCGCCCGCCCCCGGCGTCCCCAGGAACTGTCGGAGCTCGAACGTCCCGTCCTGCGCCGATCCCTCGTAGATATCGGCGACCTCCTCGGAGTGCCACTCCCAATCGGCCCACATGGAGTCCGCGGGCGGAACTGCGCCGTCGACCCGGGGCACGATCTTCACCTTCGCTCCGGTCGTGTCGGCTTGGAGCGAGTGATTCATCAGCTCGAACTCGAAGGTCCGCTCCTGTCCTTTGATCGTGGCATACCCGTCGATCTCGGTCTTGTTGTGACGCGCTCGAGCCAGATCCATGCTGCCATCCGCAAGGCGCGGGACGATGTACTCGATAGCGCACCACACCCGTGAGCCGCTTGCCGCCTCGCTACCCGTCGTTGCGAAGTCGAGCGTTTCTTTGTTCAAGGCTCCACGAAGGTGAAAGTGAGGTGTGGCGCCTTCCCATTGAGCGGCCGGCTCCTCACTGGTTGCGGCGCAGGCAACCAGGACCAACGGAACCAACGGAACCAAAAGTCGCAAAAGAAATGCATCGCGCATGAAAACCCCCCGGGGCGAAAGCGGCTGGCACGGCAAAGCACCGCACGTTGGCGAGTGGCTCTTTGGCGGAGAGCTTTGGCCGGCGCCTTTCCCCGTGTAGAGCTTGCCATGCTTCGTCCCGCTTTTCTTGCGTATTTCAGCATCTGGCAATTCGCCCCGGGGCCAGTGTCGGCCCACCTGCGCACGCCAGTGGCCCTGACGCGGGCACGTGCAGCACGATGCTCGGGTCGACGCCATCGGGAAACCCACCCAATCATCTGTCACTTGCGGACAGGAGAGCGCCAAGGTGATGACGGCTGCGGGCGCAAGCCCCGCTCTCGCGAAGCGGGGTTTGACGGTCACCTCCTCGAGCCGGTTGGGACGGAACGCATCGAGCGCGTTCTCACGGCGATCGCGCTTCCCGGCCGTGAGACCGAGGCGGCACCGAGTCGCCGGCGATCGTTGGGCGTTGCCGTTGCTAGGGGCGGCGGAGCTTGCCCTCCCTCAACAGTTCGAGCATCAGCTCTTCGGCCGCCTGCTTGTCCACGCTGCTACCCGGCAAGAGCTCGACGAAAGGATCGGCGCCGGGCTGCCCAGCTGGGACGCCGCTGAACACGACATCGAACTCTCCTTGATCCGACGTGACTCGGATGCGATTCGGCATCCGCTTGAGCCCAATCATGCGCATTCTCCACTACCTCCCACCTCCAGCCTATCGGTCCCGCGGGGAAAGGGAAATTTGCGAGCATGCGAGGGTGCGTTTTTTCGCCGCGGGGACCGAAAGGCGCTTTCGGATGCGCTTCGGCGGCTCACGTTTCAGGGAGGGGGAGGCGAGGAGACGAGCCCGCCGCAGGCATGCTTTCACGAGCACGCTGAATGGCGTCCAAAGCGATGCCCAGGTCTTGCTCGCGTGACATGCCGTCCTCCAGGTTTCTCAGAATCCAACCGACGGCTTCGGTGATGTCGCTCGCGACGTGGGTTGCGTAGCTCTGGCGACCGAAGACCCGCAGGCCGATGAGCGTGGCGCGGACGGCCGCCGCACGAAACCCCGCGCCCTCCACCAGCCAGCAGAGGCAGCGTAACCGGGTGCTCACGTTCGTGATCACTTCCCGAATCGCGCGGCGAACCTCCTCCGGCGGCGGGCTCGCGCCGGAGGGAATAATGACGAGGCCCCCCAGTCCCCCAGGGTGCTTTTCCCCTTGCTCGAGCACCATGCGTTCCAGGATCGGATAGTCGTCCGCTGCTGCATGACCGTGGTCCACCAAAACGAAAATATCGGCCCAGAGGAAGGCCGGCAGCCGTGGGCGCGGAGCATCACCACCCTCCGCGCGTGAACGACGCCTATCGGTTACAGCCATCGAGGTCCCCCGCCCGAGCTCTGAATGGAATCGCACGCTTGCGAATACTTCCATGCAGCCATGGGCAACCGGCGACGTGTTCTACGGCGTTTGCGGCGCTCCACTTGAGCGCCCATGTGGGTGACGAAAGCCGAGCAAGCGGGTATGCCCGCTGGGAATCCACCAACCATGAATCTACAACTGCTGAGTACCGTCGAAGAAAAGCGCGAGGAGCTGGCGGCCTTGCTGACCAATTGCGTAGAGAGCGGTGCTTCGGTCGGCTTCATTCCCCCGTTGCCCGTGTCTCAAGCGCTGCAATATTGGGATGGGCTCGCGCCCGACCTACAATCCAGTTGCAGGTTGCTGCTGGTCGTTCTGGTCGATCACCGTGTCGCCGGAGCAGTCCAGCTAGCGCTCTGCACAAAGAAGAACGGCTTGCACCGCGCCGAGGTGGAAAAGCTGATGGTGCATACCGGACATCGCCGTGCTGGTCTCGGGCGAGCCTTGATGGATGGAATCGAGCAGCTCGCCAAAAAGTACGACCGCAAGCTCCTGGTGCTGGATACGCGCAGCGGCGATGCCGCTTCTGCTTTGTATCGGAAGTGCGGGTACATCGAAGCCGGCCAAATTCCCGACTACGCCTTGAACGCCACTGGCCAGCTCGACGCAACCACGTACTTCTACAAGCAGCTGTGAGAACCCAGCTGCGAGCGGCGAAGGAATGCGGTTCGGGCTCATCGGCCCGACAACGGATGTGTACGATTCGGGTGTCGTCGAGAAAGACGCGCCATCCGCGTCACGGCGCACGGACTGCGGAGCCTTTTCAAGACTTGAAGCGGCCGGCGAGCATCGGCTGATAAGCGTCGCGGTAGGTCCAGGCGAGGTAAGCCTCCAGGGCCACGATGACCGCCGCGAGCCCGACCCCGGCCGGGGCGAGAAACGCGTGGAAGGCGAAAATGTTGACCACGATGGGCGCAACCAGAGCGAGAGCCAGCGGCACGAAGCGATTCGAGAGAAGCAGCGCGCCTACGACAATCTCCGTGCCCTTGATGAGTGGGAACATGTACCCGGTCTTGAAGAGGGCACCCCCGAACGCGAGCGCGCCCTCGGGCACGTTCGCTGGCTGAGGCAGGAAGTTGAGAAAACCATTGAGCCCGAACACGAGGAAGATGCATCCGAGCAGGACCCGGCTGGCGGTGATCAAATGACGACGGAGCGGCTTCGCAGTCGAGCCGTCCGATTCGTGGCTAACGGGAATTGTCTGAGCGGTCATAACAGCCCTCCATCATTTTGATGTTTATACATATATCGATACGTTTGTTCGGCCGAGCCCACCGGCCACGGGCGCCGTAGCGCTACCGTCCTTCCGTAACCTTCATCGGCGACTTCTTCCGGGACTCTCGCTTCGCGCTGGGCGAAAGACGGGCGGGCAAGAGCGTGACCAGCTGTTTCAAGAGCACCTCGTTCACCGAGGTGAAGTGGTGTTTTCCCTCCGAACGACGAAGGAGGATATCGGCGTCGCTCAAAATCTTGAGGTGATGCGAGATCGTCGGCTGTGAGACATCGAAGTGCTCGGCGATCTGCCCGCAGGACAGCTCGCCGGCCGCGGCAATTTCCTGGACCATACGGAACCGGGTCGGGTCGGCCAGTGCTTTCAATGCGCGGACGAGCGCGCGGTCATCCATCGGCGCCTCCGCAAGCATTTTGTCGCATCGACGCATATCTATACATCGAAACGTCGATGGTCAAGGCCGTCTGTGAGAACAGCACGATTCGTGCCCCCTCGTGGAGAACCGTCGATCGGTACGCTCGTTACCCGGGCGAAAAAAAAAGACATGGGTCGTGTCGATCCGACCCGGTACCGTTCGTCGCCATTCCAGAGGCAGGTACGACGGCCACTTCCGACCGGACGGCCTGCCCGAACCAAAGGAGCAGAACAATGCGCGTCATGGTGATTGTAAAGGCAACGAAGAATTCCGAGGCGGGCGTCATGCCGAGCGAGAAACTTCTCACTGACATGGGCAAGTACAACGAGGAGCTCGTGAAAGCTGGCATCATGCTGGCGGGGGATGGCCTCCACCCCAGCAACAAGGGTAAGCGCGTGCACTTCGGCGGGGGAAAGAAGACCGTCTCCGACGGCCCTTTCGCCGAGGCGAAGGAGCTCGTCGCCGGCTATTGGATCTGGCAGGTGAAGTCGATCGAGGAAGCGGTCGAGTGGGTGAGGCGCTGTCCGGATCCGATGCCGGGAGAGGAGTCGGACATCGAGATCCGCCCTGTGTTCGAGGCCGAAGACTTCGGCAAGGAGCTCACGCCGGAGCTTCGCTCGCAGGAGGATCGTCTGCGCGCCGAGGTCGAGCGGCAGCGAAAGTCGTAGGCCCAGCGGAAAACATCGGAAGGAGGCACGTCATGGCACTGCAAGGACGCTCGAAAATTTTCACGCACCTCTGGTACGCAAAAGAAGCGGAAGAGGCGGCGAAATTCTATGCTGCTATCTTCCCGGATTCTCGGGTCGACCGGGTCACGCCGCTGCTCAGCGAGTCGCCGAGCGGGCCGGCCGGATCCGTGAAGGTGGTGGACTTTACGTTGTTCGGCCAGCGTTTCCAGGCCATCAGCGCAGGTCCTCACCACGAGTTCAACGATGCCATCTCGATGGTCGTGCTGTGCGACGATCAGGCCGAGCTGGATCGTTACTGGAACGCGCTTCTCGAGGGGGGCGGCAAGCCGCAGGCGTGCGGTTGGCTGATCGACAAGTTCGGTCTCAGATGGCAAATCGTCCCTTCCAGGATGGACGAGCTGATGCGCGACCAAGACAAGTCGCGCTCGAAAAAGGTCACGGACGCCATGCTGAAGATGGTCAAGCTCGACATCGCGACACTCGAGAAGGCGTACCGTTCGTGAGAGAAACGAGACGGCTCGGCCGGGCGAGAATGCGCCGGCCGAGCCTATCGTGGCCCGCCCATCGGCTCGGAAAGGGTCACTCGGCGCAGTTCGGCGTCGCCGCCGGGCGCGGTGGGTGCCCGGTCGCGCTCGTGACGCGCCCGCTCGCGTCCAGCGTGACCGTCAACTCGAGAGGCCGCTCGCGGCACGAAAGGGCGAAAGTCGCCCGCGATTTGCCGTCACTATCCATCGCGCCTCCCAGCTTGCACTTGCCCTGGGCCGCCGAGAGCTTGGCGAAGGTTCGCTCGAGCTTCGATGCGTCTGTAGAACTGGCCAAGAGCGCGGAAGCGGCCCGCGCATCCCAATGGTCCAAGAGCGCGACCACTCCCGCCGCCGCGGTTTCGAGGACCGAACCGGGAGGCATTTCCTCTCGTAGCTCCAATGACTGCAGGCGCGGTTTCGGCCCGGGTGCGAGCGCCGCGGCAAACACGATCGCGCCGTGTTCACAGGTCTCACGCCAGCTTCCGCGAAGCCGGTTCACGAACCTAGGTTCGCCGTCCAGGCGGCAGCTGCCGTGATCGCGCGCGAGACCGACGAACCGCTCCTTCAAAGCACCGATCGTCTGGTAGCGAAAGAAGCTTGGTTCGAATAGCGACCGCGCGTTCCCGTCTTCCCATCGAACCATGAGCTCCTCGATTGCGCCGCGCGCGGCATCGAGCGCGGGTAGGGGTTCGATGGGCCGCTGGTCCAATAACCCTGCTTTGCGAAGCAGCTTCATGGCCGCGTTGGCTTTCGATCGCGCACGTTCGTCGTTGAGGAACAAGACCATCCCCACGCCGGCCTCGGGCAGCATCGTAAGGAAAGTCTTGTAACCGGGCAGACCTCCCGAGTGCTCCACCTGGAAGTCCGTTTCGCAGGTCCGGCGCGACATCAAGCCGAATCCGTACGAAAGCGCATCGACCGCGAGACCATCGTCCGTGACGCGCGCCAGGGGAGGGGGCGCGCGCTCGACGAGCCGTGGCGTGAAATCGGAGACGCTCGCGGTTCTCACTCCCTGCTGCATCTCCCGGACGCTGCTTCTTTTGAGCGGCCCGGTCTCGGGATCGTCACGAGGTGGCCACGCGGCGAGCTGAAAGGAGACATACCGCGCCAGATCTTGCACCGAAGTGTACAAGCCCCCCGCCGTCTCCATGACGCCGAGGTTCTCGGCCGGAGCCACGACGGCAGGCGCGTTCATGTCGCGCGATCCCTCGCGACCGCGGTAACCGATGGCAACGGCACCCGCCGCAAAGTCTTCGGGCTGCCATCCGCTGTGGGTCATTCCGAGCGGTCCCAGAATTTCACGGCGGATGTACTCGCGGGTCGGCAGCCCGCTCACGCGCTCGATCACGCGACCGAGCACGGTGTATCCGATGTTCGAATATTCGTACTGCACACCGGGCACACGCGACGTGACCCCACCATCCAGCAGCCTGGCGAGGTCCTGTTCGGTCAGGTTCTCGGTGACGTCCGCCCAGGGATTGTCTTCCGGCATTCCGCTCGCATGCGTCAGCAAATGGCGCAAGGTCACCGGCGGCGCGTCGCGCGTCGCCGGGGCCAGCTTGGCGAGCGGAGGGTAGTAACGCGCCGCCGGCCCTTCGAGATCGAGCTTTCCCTCGTCACGAAGCTTCAGGATCGCCATGGCGGTAAACCCTTTCGTCACCGAGGCGATCGGAAAGGGCGTGTCCGCGGTAAACGGCGTCTTCTTCTCGGCATCGCGAAAGCCGAACCCCTTCGCGTAGACCGTCTCGCCCCCGATGACGATGCCGAAGGCCATGCCCGGCCCCCGGCTCGCTCGATGATCCTCCGCCAAGAGCTTGTCGAGCTCGGGGATCAATTCTGCGAATCGAGCGCGCCGATCGGCGTCCAGGTGCGGAGGGTCCCAGCTGCCGTAGGCTCGGGCCGGCGCTTGCGGTTCGGTCTTCGCTGCTTCTGCGGCTGATGTGCCAGCTCGACCCCGCGGGGCGCAAGCGACGGCCAGGGTCGCGAGAACGAGTGCGATTCGGCGCAGCATGTCGCGACTCTACACGACGGATATCCAGCGGGCACGCGGCCGGTAGGCTCTTCGTCGTCGCCCATCACCTCGCCGGACTCCCTTTTGAGCTGAAATAGGGACGTGCTTGTTTGATGAGGAGGCGGCGCTCGGGGCCGTGAAACTTGAATTCCAGGTCCAATACCAGCCGATCGGCGCGATCGTCATAAAGCGGCGTGAAGTGCAGTTGAACGAGTTCGGCAGCCTGAGCGAGCTTCACGATTTCGGCGTCCTCGAGGAGCGGCTTGCCGGATGACAGCGACGAGAAGCGCTGGCGCACGACCTGAAGGCTCTCGTTGGGAGCCGGAACGATAGAAAAGACCTCCGGTATGGCGCCGTTCTCCGGATTCGTCACCTCCACCTCGCCCGCCTGCACATTGACGTAGAGTCCCGGCGCCTCTGGATGGGCGAGGTCTCGCGTGATGAGAACGCCATTGGCCGCTTCATCGTCGATGGCGAGGTTGACCGCCAGCGCCATGCGAATGGCACGGTGGTCGATGTTCCAAAATTGTCGCTCTTCGAAGGCACGAAACTCCCACACCGAAGCCCAGACTTCGCGGACACGCAGCGACGCGCGGTCGCTCCCCGATGCGTAGGCGGAAAGAGATTCGTAGAGCCCGGCGCCGCTGAACCCCGGCAGGTCTTCGGCGTTCGTGCTCGAACGAAGGCGCACCTTGCCGGTGCCGAAAACTTCGCCGATGCGCGCGTCGAGCGCGGCGCCGAACACGGCGTCCACGGTGCCGTGTCCCGCCAGATACTTGAGGCCATCGAGGCACGCCTCACGGAGCGCCGTGTCGGTGAGAAATCCATCGTCGCGCAAAAGTTGATCGACGTAGGTGTAGAACGACGCGTCCCCGGTGGTGCCTGTCGCGCAGTGGGCGCGCGCCCGATCGCAAAGGTCGGCAGTGCGCCCTTCACGCTCGCAGTCCAGGCGTGCCGCATCGCACAAGGTCTCGGTGACCCGATTGTTCGACATGTACTGGTGGTAAGCCGAGAACGGCACACCGAACCCCGCAGGCGCGAGGTCCCCCAGCACCTTTCTCAGCTCCGACAAGTTCGCGGCTTTGACACCGAACCGCAGGGAGTCGGTAAACGGAATGTCGCCGAAGCTCGGAAGCCCCACGAACTCGACGTCGCTCGCAGGTAGCAGCGGTTCGCGTGTTCGCGATTGCCAAAACGCCTGTGCTTGTTCCAGGGTGGTCGGCGCGAGGGAGAATCCATCGGACGTAACCTCGAAGCGGACGAGTTGTTCGAGGAGCGGCGCGATTCGCCCGTCCACGGACGCCGAACGGAGCCCGAGATTGGGCGTTCCTCGCGCGCGGGCAGCCAAGTTCACGTGTGCGAGCGGCGTCTGCAATTCTTCGGTGATGGTGCCACCGACCAGCGGGAGGTCATTGGGCAGACGCGTGAGCACCGCGATGTCGCGGAACGACACGACCGCGCGCGCGAGTTGCTCGGGCGTGAATAGCCGGAGTGTTCCATACGCGAGCCCCGCATTGAGGACCTGTTGCTCGACGCCAGCGTAGAATTGTACGCGATCGCCAAAGAGAGCGTCCGCCCGCGCGAAGTGGCCTTGCGCTGCACGGAGCTCCCTCTCCTGAACGCTGCCCGCCGGCAGGTAAACGAGCCGGCGCTCCGGGCCCCCCAACCCCAGCCAGAGGAGGCGCTCTTCGAGCAAGCGGTGGATGGTGAGCGCCTGGCTTGCCGTCAAGTCGTCACTGGGAAAAAATTCGAGCGCAATGGGTCCGGTGAGCTGCGCACCGTGCGCGTCGCTGGGAAAACGGAGCGAGGGGTAGTACATCAAAGTGCCGGCCATTGCCGGGCGTCCTTCGCCTCGGTACGTCTGCTGCTCGAACTCGGCGCGCGACAGGGGAAGTCCCAACGCGAGATGCACGAAGTCATAGTGCGCGGGATGACGGCGCGTATTCTGAAAGTACACTTTGGGTTGGTCCGGAAGACCGGCGATATAAAATTTGACGGAGTGCGCCTGGCCGAGCTCGGTATGGCTCGGCACAGCGAAATCCAAGAACGTGCGCTCGCCGTCATCGACCTCTATTCCCGTGCGAAAGTCGTCGGTTCGCTCGAACGGAGGCAAGGATGCGAGCTCCACCGTGACGCGACCGGCGGCCCTTTGCTCGGCGGAGAGAGACGTGGTCACGAAGGAATATCCCGGCGCCTTGACCGTCAGCACGGCATCCGGCGGGACGCGCTCCACCGTTGCCCCGGCGGCGGCGCAATGCAGGGGACCTGCCGATTCCCCCTCGGGACAGGTCACCCGCCAGAGTTCGGAGCCCTCCGTGCCGAAGACGATGCGATAACGAGGCGGCAGCGTTCCGTCGAGCGATCGAACGTCGATATGGATCGCCGCGCGATCCGGATCGGCTCCGCAGCCGAGCGCCCACAACAACGGCAGAGCGGCGATACCTGGTCGCAGCGCCGTGAAAGCGCTCACCGGCTCCGCTCCTGGCACGATATCGTGGCCGACGCGCCTTCGGCACTGACGTGATACGTGACGTTGGAAACGAGCAAGAGGCTCGACAACGGTCCCATGGCTTGTGGCTGCAACAAGCCGCCGGCGGTCGTCGGGCTCGGGAGCTCGAGAACTTCGCTTCTCCTCGCGAGGTTCGCTCCGCTCAGGATGACGAACTTGATGCGATCGTCCGGAACGCAGCCGGCGCAGATGTAGATGATCTTTCCCTGCGCCCAGAAAAGGCCGAGGTCGTTCCCTATCTTGAACCAGCGCGGGTCCACGTTCTCTTGATGCAAGACCTCCGTCTGGAGCGGGTACGAGCAGCCGATAGGATTGCCTTGCCTATCGAACCGACCGACGCGGATGGTGATGGACGCTGACTGATCGTCGTAGCTGAAGCTCCCGTGCTTTTCCATCCACGCGGCCAACACCTCTTCGCCATGCTTCACCAGGTTACCCGGGCGCCCGTTGGAGCTGAGCTCGACCGGAGCACGGTAGGACTTGCCCTCGCTGTCCAGCGCCAAATAACTTACTTGATACTTGGCCTCTCGGAGCTGGGCGTACGCAACGGCGTAGCCGTCGTCCACGGCGACCAGGCTCGAAAGCAAAAGGGCGGACGACGCGTCGACGAGCACGACCGGTGCACCCGAGAGTACGGCGTTCTCGTCGAGCCGCGCGAACATGAGTTGTTGCGAGGTCGTCTGGTTCGATTGCACCCAAGCGACACCGTAGCCGGTGCCCGAGACGACGATCTGCGTTTGGTCCTCGCGCGTCGCCATTCCCCCGAGCTCTCGCGCCGCGGTCACGACCGATCCGGCCGCGTCGACTTGCGTCACATGGAGGCGGGCGCTCGCCGGGGACGATGGAGGACCCGAGGCGGAGGATGCCGTCCACACGAGCGTGAAGCGATCTCCCGCTTTCGCGCCGACGAGTCCGAAGGAGCGGCTCTGCGCCGCTTCGTGCAGGGTTTTCGCGGGGCCGAGTGTTCCATCGGCAAAGAGCGTGGAGCCTACGATTTTCGCGCCTGATGGGCCCTCGATGCGCGCCAGGTAAGCACCTTCGTCCGCGGGCAGCAGCGCGGACCCCCCCCACGGGTTGATGCCGAGTTTGCTCATGGTCCGCGTCAGCGTGCACGCGTACCCGTCCTCCGCCGGTCGATCGAGCAGCGGGATCTCGGCGGCTCCGCCGTCCGCGCCAGCGTCGAGGTCGGCCGGGTCGCTACAACCGCCGGTGCCAGCGCTTCCGCTGGTACCGCCTTGGCCGGCACTTCCGCCTGCGTTGCCGCTGTCTGCGGCTCCGGAACCGCCGCGCCCGCCCGCGCCCCCGGATGAACCGCCGGGCCCACCCGGCGATGGCTCACCACCGCAGGCGCTGAGAGCCAGGACGCAGGTCAAAAAGAATGTCGAGCCATGGTGTCGGATTGTCATCGCCGTTTCTCGTGAGCTGGCGCGCCGACGTGGCGTGCATTGAATGGCAGAGCAAGCGACGGGCCATCGCACGCTCGCCGTTCGCGCGGGCAAAGGCGGTGACACGAGCCTGTCCCGGACTTGTCTGTCGCGAAATTTGGCACACCGCAGCCAGGACTGTGCCAGTCGCTATCTGACCACAGCGGAGAGCGCGTGTCCGAATCAGTGCAGGCAAGCCGAAGCACGCCGGCCCGGACTCGTGCGGAGTGGAATGGTCCAACCACTGTTGATCTCGCCCGCTAACGGCGTGTATCGTCGAAAAGCGGGCCGTCGCCGTGGCGTCGACGTCGTCCCCTCGAAGGCAGAGAGGAGCAGCAGATGACGGCACGCACCCGAGTCATGTTCGCGCTACCGGTGCTATCGACGCTGGCGCTGGTCGCCGGTTGCGCGCTGAGCGGGGCCGACGGCACGGAGTTCGACGACGCTGGCTTGGCGTCTGACGCAGCGCAGGCCGACGCGCGGGTCGACCTTGGAACGGGCCAAGCCGACGTGAAATCGACGGACACGAGCCGCGATGCACCGCAGACCGAGACGGCGGTGCCGCCCAACGACGCGCGAGACGCCTTGCAGACCGAGACGGCGGTTCCGCCCAACGACGCGCGAGACGCCTTCACGGAGGCGCGGGGAGTGGACGCGTCCGTCGACGGGCCGGGGCAATGTTTTGCCGCCACTCGGCCGTGCCAGGCGGCCACCGAGTGCTGCGCGACCTTGACCTGTGGCATGACCTCGCTCGGACGCGTCTGTTGCGGCAACGAGGGCGCAGTCTGCACCACGGCGAACGGAGAAGACTGCTGTGGTGATCTGCTCTGCCTCTCTGGCGCGTGCGGGCGGCGGCTCGACCCGGGCGACTGCGTTTCGCCCTGTACCTTCGCTCCGGCGCTGGTCGTGGAAAGGCAGCGGCTCGCAGCCATCGGCGGATCGTTTCTCGGGATCTGCGGCGACGCGAGCCACACGTACGGTTATCACGTGCCCGCCGCCCGTCTTCCCGCCACGGACTACTCGATGGAAGGCGCCCTCAACCGTCCCGTCTGCCAGTGGCACGCTGCCGCCATCGACATCGGTATGAACTGGACCGTGTCGCGGCAATGGCTGCGCTGGCTCATTCAGAAGATAAGAGAAGACACCATCAAGAACGTCGCCGAGGTGATTGGCTCGTACGACGGCCAGAACGTGCGCTACTGGTCGGACGAGAGCGGCTGGAGTACCGATGGCCGCGCCTATACGGGAGAGGGCCACGATACGTGGACCCACGTCTCCATTTACCGGTCGACCGCGCTCGAGGATCACCGGCTGCTCTACGGATGGACAGCCACGAGCGGTCCACCGTAGACGAGCCCTTCACCTCGGGAACGCCAGTGCTGCGTGCGCGCCACGGGCAGCTCTGTCACATCCTGCTTGTCCTACTTTCCGCCTTTGCGAGGCAGTGGGCGAGCCGACTGCGCCTTGGGCGTGAAATTCCTCGGTCGACGGGCTTCGATTCCACCGCGGATGAATGTTTGATCCGTACTCGGAATCGGCCGCCGCTCGGTGCGCTGGCTGACCTCTTGCTTGCATTTCCGCAGGCCCACGGCGCGATCGCCGGTGCGGGTCACTCAGCCTTAGCATCAGAATAGGAGCTTCATCATGGTGGCACAGGTGAATCGCGAGATGTTCTCCGACACGTTGCTCACGCCGTGGCCGGACCCTTCCGATTCGGAGGAGGTGCTGCGAGGCCTCGAGAGAGCGCGGGACCTGGAGGCGCGCGGAAAGATCCACGAGGCGGTGAGGTGCCTGCGGCGCGCCGCAGATGCCGCCGAGAGGCAAGGCACCGACGCGCGCGTTCTCGTGCTGGCGCGCGCCGCCGCGGACTTGACGAACGCGGTCGGCCCCGTGCCATGGGCCACCGTATCCACGTCTCCGCTGCGTTCGCAGCCGACCTTGGTCGAAGATCGCGTGCCGGAGCGCAAGGTGCGCATCGGTTCGGTTCGTGTTGCGTTGGCGGGTTCGATGGAAGAAAGCTCGTTCGTCGTCCATCGATTGGCGGCGGGCCAGCCCCTACCCGACGGCATGACGGAGGCGATACTCGTGCTCACCGGTGACGTCGAGGGCCGCGTTGAAATCGAAACCACCCTCCGCGTGATGGATCGCTCGACGGCGAAGTCTTAGTCGGCGCGGAAACGAGTTGCTCCCCGCCTTTCGGGCGTGTGGGAAGCGATGCAGCCTCGGCTTTCCGCTCCAACCGTGGGGCATACCGGCATACCGCTCGAGCAAGAAACAGCTGACTCGTTCGGAGAATGAAATCATGGACTGCCTCAAGTCGGCTCTCAACGTCCTGATGTCGATGGTCGTGGCGGTCGGGGTTGTCGCGTGTTCGGGCGACGATTCTGAGGGCCTAGGGGGATTTGCCGGATCGGGCGGTTCGACAACGGGAGGATCGGGCGGCTCGAGCGGTTCGTCGGGGAAGGGCGGCTCGAGTGGCTCAGCGGGCGCAAGCGGAGCCGGTGCATCGGCGGGGGCCGGTGGTTCGTCGGCGGGCGGATCAGGAGGCGCCACCGGTGGCTCGAGCGGGCAAGGCGGAGCGGGCGGATCGGGCGGGCAAGGTGGGGCCGCGGGGCAGGGCGGATCGGGCGGGCAAGGTGGAGCTGCGGGGCAGGGCGGATCGGGCGGGCAAGGTGGAGCCGCGGGAACCGCAGGTGCCGTTGGAACAGGTGGAGCGGCTGGAGGATCGGCCGGGTCAGCCGGTTCGAGTGGTTCTGGAGGCACCGCCGACGGCGGCACCGAAGACGCGGGGACGACGGGGGGCGCGGGCGGCAGCGCTGGCGGCGGCGGCGCTGGGATGAGCGGTACCGGCGGTACGGCCGGTGGTGACGCCGCGCCGCGGGACAGCACGAGCGATGCAATGCCCCCCACCATGGACAGCGGTAGCGACGCTGCTCCGTGCCGCGCCGCGGGCACGATCGTGGTGACGAATCAGGGTTCGTCGGCGTACGTCATCGATGGCGTCTCGAATCCGACGCTGACGCTTTGTCGCGGATCGACCTACACGTTCTCGGTCAACACGCCCGGCCATCCCTTCTACATCAAGACGGTGCAATCGACGGGCACGACCAACGCCTACAACACGGGCGTGACCGGCAATGGCGCCGCCGCCGGCAACGTGGTTTTCGTCGTCCCAACGAGTGCGCCCGACCCGCTCTTCTACGTCTGCTCGATTCACGGACCGATGCAGGGCACGATTCATATCGTCAACTAACGCCCGTGTGCGCTCGCGTCGATCTCGCCTGACCCGCTCAGACGTACCGAGTCCAAGCGTGCTGTCCTGTCGCTCTGAACGGCCGGTACCAGCGACAGAAAGGATAGAGAATGGCGACGACGCCCGCCGCGCCGGCATAGGTGGCCAAGAGCCCCAGCTGGTGCTCCACGCCGAAAAGGCGACTCGCCGTGACGAGGAGCGGGTAGTGCAGCAAATAAAAAAACATTGGCGTCTGCCCGAGCGTGATGAGGAGACCCGCTGAACGCGGCGTGCGCATCAGCGATAGCTGAAAGAGCCCGGCCAGGACGATCGCCATGATGCCGAGCTCGAGCATCGTGTACGCAAGGCTAGGCGGGTATTTGCTGACGTGCAGCCACTGAACCAGCGAGTGGTCCTCGCGATAGAGCAGCATGTTGCCGTAGCCGTTGGCACCTCGGATCAGAGCGAACATCAGCAGCGCCCCCGCGCCCCAAAGGGCGAGCTGCCGAGCGATGCGCGCTGTCGAGGGCTTCTTGGTGATGAGCATCCTGCCCCAAACCCACCCGAGCAAAAGCATCGCCAGCCAGTGGATGGGCGGATAGCTGATGATGAAAGGCGGTCGCTCGCCCCCCACGACGAGGAGCGCGACGAGAAGCGGCGCCTGGGACCGGTCGGTCCCGATGCCAAGGTTCACCAGTGCTTCCCCACCGGCGACGAGGAGAAGCACCAGGCCGAAAGCGACGCCAGTCGACAGCCGGCGCAACGGAACCATGAAGAGAAAGCTCATGCCGATGGCGTAGAGCACTTGCAGCATCCACGTATGGGGCGGCTGGGCGAACCACGAAATCCAAAACTCGAAGGCAGCGATGGCGAGTCCGCGCGTAACGATCGAGCGGTCGATGGTCCAGGGGCTTTCACCTTTTGCGATCTGGCGCTGCACGGTGAACGCGAGCCCAGTGCCGGCAAGAAAGACGAAGGTCGGCGCGCAGAGGTGCGTGATGAAGCGGGTGAGGAACTGGACCACCGGCAACGGCGCGCCTGGATGGTAAGAGAAGACGCCGTCGGTAACGAGTCGGCCGGCGTTGAATGCCTTCGAGCTGTGATCGATGGCCATGAGCAGCATGACGATGCCGCGCATCCAGTCGAGCGGCACGAGACGTGTCGCCTTGGCGGTCGATTCGATCTGCAGAGGTGCTGCCAATGGTACGGGCGCGACGGCGGGCGTTACCTCTGGCGCAGCCGGAAACGTCTCCTCGAACATGCTTCGCAGTACGCGTTAGGCCGGCCCACGGTTACATTGGCCCCCAATTGATGACGAGCGCGGCTCCCCAAGGTGCTCGCGGCGGGTAAGAGCCGAGCGGTTGGGTGCGACCAGCTAAACATCAATGAGTTTAGAGGCTTGAGGCATTCGTCGGAAAAATGCATCGCGCTTGTCGATCCAGTGCTCCGTTGTTCGTCGCCAGTTGGAAGGCCGAAGCCACGGCCCAAAACGAACGGAGAAATGCCCATGGAAGCCACCACCACCGTGCTCGCTGCATCGACTCTCGAAGCGCCCCGTCCGCGCGCCATCGCGCGCCATGGCGCGACCGGCGCGCGCGTCCTGCTCGGACTCGTCTTCTTCGCGTTCGGACTCGATGGGTTCCTCCACTTCGTACCGCAGCCGGACCCGAGCACGATGCCTCCGGGCTCCGTTGCCTTGGCCGGCGCGCTCATGGCCAGCGGCTACATGTTCCCGCTCATCAAGGGCACCGAGGTGATCGTCGGCGCGCTCTTGCTCACCAACCGCTTCGTCCCGCTTGCGCTCGTGCTTTTGGCGCCGGTGATCGTGAACATCGTCCTCTTCCACGCTTTCCTCGCGCCCGAGGGAATCGCGATGGCCATCGTGCTCGTCGCCTTGCAGCTCTTCCTGGCGTGGACGCACCGCCGTGCGTACCGACCGCTGCTCGCGGCGCGCGGTTGACGTTCAAATATTCGCAAGCACCTTGGCTCAGGCACGTCGTGAGCGGCACTTACTCGGTAAGTGAGTGTTTGGCAAATGGCGGAGGGTGGTCGTCGTCAGCTGCCTTTCGTCGCCAGACGGCGCGCGGCGCGCGCCGTCGCGTCGTCGACAGGAAAGAAGCTCTCGATGCGGACCTCCTGCACCGTGATGTCCTGAGGCGTCCCCAGCGTCGTCACCGCCGAGAAGAAGTCGAACCGATCGCCGGCCTTCTCGAAAACTACAGGGACGACGGGCGAGACTGGTGAATCGCCTCTCGCGTCGCGGAGCGATCGTGGCACGTCGGGATAGTCGAGAACCTCTGCCAGTAGCTTCTGCGTGACTTCGTCTTGAATACCGCCGACCGCTTCGCGACGAACCCGCTGCACGAGCGATTCTGCGACGGCATTCCAATTTCTCACGAACGGCCTGAGCGCATGGGGATGGAACATCATGCGAAGGACGTTGGCGGGCCCCGACGTCTTGCGCTTCTCTAGCAAGAAACCAAAAAATCGCGTCGCCGCTTCATTCGTTCGAATGATGTCCCAATGGCGATTCATCACCACCGCCGGGAACGGCTCCTGCTGACCGAGGATGGCGTTGAGCGCCCCGTTCACCGCCGCCAGCACGGGAGCCTCGAGCCTGGACTCCGTGTAAACGGGCGCAAAGCCGGCCGCGAGGAGGAGCGCGTTGCGCTCGCGGAGCGGAACATCGAGCACCATCGCGAGACGGAGCACCATCTCGCGGCTCGGGTTCGCCCGTCCCGTCTCGACGAAGCAAAGATGCCGCGACGAGACGTCGGCTTGCGTGGCGAGGCCGAGCTGACTGAGGTTACGAGCTTTTCTCCACGATTGGAGGAGCGCGCCCACGGAGGGCTCTCGTCGCTTTGTCCCAAGAGCTTCGGTCATGACCGAAGCATCCTTCGACTCGAGAAATGATTCAATGACCTCCCAGGTAAGCGCCGATGAGATCGGAACTCCATCCCTGGTCGGTTACCTGAGAGGGAATTGAGAGCGCGCCTCGCGCCGCCAATACTCGCGGAGGTCGTCAGCCAAGGAGACATTCCAATGTCCAACAAGCCTCTCAAGATTTACGGCGTGCCGTTTTCGGTCCACACGCGGAAGGTCATCGTCGCGGCGCGGTTCAAGTCGCTTCCCTACGAAATCACGCCCGTGGTTCCGGTGATCCCCGACAACCCTCCGCCCAACTGGCGATCAATGAGCCCAACGGGACTCATCCCCGCGGTCGACGACGATGGATACATCCTCGCCGACTCGACGGCGATCGTGCTCTACCTCGAACGCAAGCATCCTCACCCGGCGCTACTTCCGCCGGAACCGAAGGACCATGGCACCGCGCTCTTCCTCGACGCCTGGTCGGGACGGTTCTTTCACGACGTCGTTCATCCCCTGTTTCACAACCAGATCGTCAACCCCAACATTCGAAAAACGCCGGGTGACCCGGCAGCGATCGAGACGGCGCGGAACCGCCGCGCGCCGGAAGCTTTTGCGTACCTCGAGCAACGCAAGCCAGAGCGGTTCCTCGTCGGCGATTCGCTCTCGATCGCCGATCTTGCGGTCGTCTCGAACCTGATCACGTTCCACTACCTGGGCCATCGCATCGACGCCGGACGATTCCCCCGGCTCGCCGCGTATTTCGCGGCACACTGCGATGCGCTCGCGCCGGTGCTCGAAATGGAGCGGCCCTTCGTCGAACGCGCTGGGCTCGATCCGAGGATGTGAACGAACTGCGCCGCCGGCGCCGGGGCCTAGGTTCACTGTACGTCGCTCGACGAGCGCGTCACCAAGGAGCAGAGGATGCCGCCATTCGTAGCCTTAGCCGGGTGGCGTCGGCCAGGCGCTCCTGGCGCACGCGTGCGTGATCCGTAATATGCCGGGATGAGCACGAAGTACGACGACGCGGTCATCGCACTTTACCGGGCGCCGCTCGACAAGTTCGTCGCGGAACGCAAGCGGCTTTCTTCCGAGCTGAAGACCGGGGGTGACAAGGCCGGTGCCACCCGCCTTGCCGGGCTCGGACGCCCGCCGATCTCGGCGTGGACGGTGAACCAGCTCTGGTGGGACGCACGCGAAGCATTCGACGAGCTGTTCGCGGCCGGCGAGCGCCTTCGTGCAGGAGACCTCGCCGGCCGGAGCGCACATCGCGAAGCCATGGCGAAGCTGCGCGCCCGTGCCGAGAAAGTGCTCGGCGCGGCAGGTCACGCAACCACGGAAGCGATGCTCCGCCGCATCTTGACGGACTTGTCCGCGCTCGCGGCCGTGGGCAGCTTCGACCCCGATCCGCCAGGCGCTCTCGCCGGCGATCGCGAGCCGCCGGGGTTCGACGCCATCGGCATGGCCGCACCCGACGCTGCTCCACGGACCGACGACCATGCGCACCCCCACCACGTGCGCCCGAGCCCCGATGGAAAGGAGCACGCGGCGCGCGCGCGGCAAGAGCGCGAACGACTCGAGCAAGAGCGGCGGAAGGCGGAAGAGGAGCGGGCCAAGAAGCGCGCCGAGCGGGAACGTCTCCAAATAGCGCTACGTAGCGCGAAGGCGGAGCTCAAAGCACATACGCAGCAAGTCGATCGACTGCACAACGAGCTCGCGCAGGCCGAGAAGACGGTCGCCCAAACGCGAGCTGCAATCGCTGATCTCGAATCGCGCCTAACCGGTTCGGACTAGCTCGAGAGGGCGTCCTCCAGCGCGTGCCCCCCTCGACGTTGCCTCGGAATAGAACGACCACGATGGCGCTTACCAGACGGGTCGCAGCATGATCGAGATGCGAGGATCGGCCTGTCGAACTTTGGGAATCGCGTGCCGATAGGTACGCTGACATGTCCCGCCCATGACCAAGAGGTCACCCCACCCGAGCGAGAGCGCCATCGAGCGTCCACCTGCGGTGGGCCGGAGGAGAAATTTTCGAGGCGCTCCGACAGAAATCGTCGCCACCAGCGCCTCCTGCATCTCGCGCGCGACATAGTCGCCATGCCATGCAACGCTGTCGTTCCCATCGCGATACAAGGCGAAGCTCGTACGTGCAAACGAGCATCGGTACTGCGCGTCGAGCGCGGCTCGCATTTGTTCGATGATAGGTAGCGATTCTTTGCCGCTGGAGAGCTCTGCGTAGAGGCGTGGCACGTCGACCTCTCGCTCGTACATCACCCGCCGTTCGGCGCGCCAAGGGAGACCGCGCAAGAGCTCGTCGAACACCTGTGCATCTCCGGCGAGCCACCCGCGCGCCATCTCGATCCACGCGCCGTCACGCAGAGCGACCCGTTCCAAGCAAGAGAACGTCCGATCGCAGCGCGAAGGCTCCGTCCGACCGAAGAGCGCCATTTGTCCCATCGACAATCAGCATAGAACCTCCGGCGATGCGCGCTAGGCGGACGCCGTGCGAGCGCAGTCAGCTATGCACTGGGGGAGCGCCGATCGTCTTGACGGGCATGGAACCACCCCAACAGCGTGAGGGCGACGGTCATGAAAGCGCCCGCGGCGAGCGCGAGCGAGGTGTGTACCGTCGCGATGCTTCCCACGATTCCTACCGTCAGGCCGCTGAACGCGCGAAGACCGCCGGACGACATATTGAACAGACCGAGCACGCGGCCACGAATGGAGGGCGGCGCATGGATCTGCACCAGCGTCTGGGTGATGCTGCTGAACGAAAGCTCGAAAAAACCTGCCAGGAACAGGAATCCGAGCGCAAGCGGATAGGAGCGCGTGAGCGCGAACGCCCCCAGCGAACCGGCCCAGAGCGTTCCCAGCTTCAAGGCGGAAGACGTTTCCGTCCGAAGGAAGCCACGAGTGGTCTCGAGCAAGAGCCCGGCCAGGAGCGCGCCCGCGGCATCGGCACCGAGCAGCGCCGTGTAGGCAGCGCCGGGATTGCCGTGACCGAGGTCGCTGGCGAAGGCGGGCATCTGGGCCTGGTAGCTGTTGCCAATGAAGAACGAGGCACCGCCCGCGAGGATGATCATGCCGAAGAGCACCGGAACGCCCCGCACGTCACGGATCGTGTCGATGATGTCGGCAATGCCACGCACCGCCCGGCGCGGCCCCTCTGCCCGGCGAAACTTCGGTCCGAACGGCGCGCGCACGAGCCAGAGCATGAGGGGAAGGTAGAACGCGGCGTTCAAGAACATTCCCCGCGTCGGCCCGACCGTGCGCATGATCATGCTGCCGACGCCGGGACCAGCGAGCATGCCGAGATAGCGCGCGGTCGCGTTCAGCCGCACGGCGCTGGCGATCGCGTCCGCGCCGACGATATCGTAGAGCAGCACCTGGCTCGACGTCAGCCAGAACACGCCCGCGCAGCCGTGCATCACCAGCAGCACCATCGCGTGCCACACTTGGAGCGTGCCCGTGATGAAGAAGTAGCCCCAGCCGAGGGACACCATCATGAAGAGCGCCACTCCCGCCTGGATGAGGCGCCGCGAGTCGAACCGATCGTTGAGCGCTCCGACCGGCACCGAGAACAGCAAATACGGCAGCCAGTGGGAGACCACCGCGAAGCCGCCGAGGGCCGACGAGTGGAACTTCTGAAATGCGACCCAGTAGCTGATGACGTGCTCGATGTTGTCAGCCATCATCGTGAGCATGAAAGTCACGAGAAATGCGCGAAAGCCCGGCAGGCGCAGCGCATCGAAGGGGCGTGGAGTCGGGTCGGTCATTTGATCTCGCGATGCAGGTTATCGACGCGCCTTCGGCGCGGCCCCGCCGAGGATGGCACGGCGCACCAGCGCGCGAAACTCCGACATCGCGGGATCGGCGTGCGTGCGCTCGTGCCGGCAGAGGGCCATCGTGACCGTGTGAACGGGCACGGGTCCCTCGGAACGATGCCGCGGCCCCTTGCGCACCACGAGCGGGTATCTGAGGGCCAGGCGCGGCCTCGCAAGGACGAGTCACTGCCGCGGTAAAGGCAGGCACTCCATGATCTCCACCGAGTCGCCGGGAAAGATCGCGAAATGCGGGTGATTCTCGAACATCTTGGCAGCGGCTTCGTGAGACTCGGCCTGCACGATCACATACGCCGTCATGCTGTTCGTGATGTCCGTGATGCCTTCTCTGGCTGCGCGTTTCGTTTTGCCGAGAGGACTGCCCTCATCGCAGATGCCGTCCGCATGCGCCACCGCCCATTGCATCCACGCTTTCATGCCCGCGTCGTCGATCTTCTTGCGCTTTTTATCGTCCATCTTGTTCCATTCTGATTTCTCGAGCGCCGACGCTGTGCCGATGTAGATGGCGAGGAATTTTTTCATGGGTTTCTCCCGTGCTTTCGCGTGCGCGTTAGGGCTTTGTGCTCGGCAGTGAATGGCAGGGCCTGTCTCCGGAACGGAACCTAGCGTCGCTGATGCTCACGGCGGAGGCGAGTCGGGCGAAAGAAGGGCCCCGTTGCACGAGAAGGTCGTCACCAGCCGCGCCGGCAGCCTGCTCATTTTCAACGGTCATCTGGCATTCGGGGCGGCGGAACGGCAGCAATCGCCCGCGGCGCGCCATTCAGATGGGGCTCGTGGCGGCCGACGCCGTCACCGGACAACGAGGGGGGGCGGGGTCGAGCCAAGCGCTTTGATGACCGCGCCGACGATCCGGTCGCAGCGGTGACCGAGGAAAGGGTAGGCCTCGGCGAAAGATGCCTGCATGCGTGAGGACATGGCGTCGCGCAGGAGCCCCTTGGCACGATGCAGCCGCACCTTGGTCGCCTCTTCGGCGATCTCGAGTGCCGACGCCGTTTCGGCAGTGCTCATCTGCTCGAGCTCGCGCATCACGAAGACGATGCGGTAGATGGGGGGCAGCTCGTCGATCGCTGCTTCGAGCATCCGGCGCATCTCGCATCGACCAGCTTCGTCTTCGGGACTATGAGCCGAGATGGATTCCATGGCGTCGTCATCCTCTTTGAAATCGAGCGCGGGGCCTCTGACGCGCCGCCGCCGGCGCGCCAAAGCTTCGTTGATCGCGATACGGGTCAGCCACGTCGAGAATTGCGCCTGGGCGCCAAATTGGCCGAGGTGCGCGTACGCTGACAGATAGGTCTCCTGCACGGCGTCTTCGGACTCGTTGTCTTCGCCGAGGATCGAGCGCGTCACCCGAAAGAGCCGCTGGTTATAGCGTCGCATGATGACCTCGAAGAGGTCGGCTTCCCCCGACGCGACCCGGATGATGACCTCCTCGTCCGACAGCGCGGTTCGAGCCTTGCCGGACGGCGAACCGCTGGCGGCCGGTTCTTCGGACATCGAGCTGAGGATAGGCACCTCCTTTAGACTCCTGGCGAGCCCCATAGGTTACAGCGATTTCAGGTATTCGACGAGGTCCCCCTTCTGCATGGCGGTCAGGCCGAGGGAGCCAACGGTGTCGTAGTGATCGACCACGGCGCCCAGCGTGGGAAAGCGCCCGTCATGATAAAAGCCGCCCTTCACGTGGCTGAAAAGGCCGCGGAGCGGCGTCGTCCGATAGCGTTGATCGGGGGACCGTTTGGCCTGAAAATCGTCGATTCCGATCTCGGCAGGGGTGTGCATGTTGTAACCAGGTTCGGTGAAGAGTGGCGGTACGTGACAGGTCGCGCACTTCGCCGTTCCCTCGAACAGCGCTTTGCCTCGACCCGCCGCGGCGGCGTCGAAACTGCCCGCGGGCGGCGTAGGTGCCGGGATCGCAAGCTGGTAGAGCTGGAGATTCGCCAGCTTGGATGTAATCAAGTCAGGCGTCTTGCGAACATTGCCGGCACCCGTTTTGACGGCAATCGGAAACTGCGGCGCGCCGGCATCGGCTCCCGCCTGGAGGCGCGGATCGAAGAACGTTCCCTGGCCGTGCATCTCCAGGTTGGCGACGAACGCGTTCCAGTAGGTGACCGATCCCCAACCAGTGAAGGTGTGGAGGTTCACGCCGGCCAGACCGAAAGCTGGCGGGATCAAGGTGGCCGCGGTGGTCTTTCCATCGGGCTGAAACGCCTTGCCGTCGAGGAAGACGGCGGCGTCGAACTTGCCGGGTCCCCACGCAGCAAGGACGGCCTTGAGTGTTGCATTGTCGACACCGAGCATCATTTCGACAGGCGTCAGATTGGGGGCCAAGGAGACGATCGCCCCCACATCGAGATCGCGATTGGCCCAGCCGTCGAGACGACGACCGATCCCCGGCGCGAACGAATCGTCGACAGTCGAGTGACAAAATGCACACTGAATGCCGATACTCGTCATGTTGCCGCTCGGGTCGAACTTGCCGGTGACGCCGATGACCGCGTCGAGCTTGAGCAGCGCGACGGTGGTGGCCGGATCGTCGAGATTGACCTGGCCGGCCTCGATCATCGCCACGAGCGAAGCGGGAAGACTTTCGGCGTCGACCTTGAGCCCGACGGCAAGCGCCGTTTTGGGGGAGACGCCCGGCCCCACGCCTCCCAGCGTCGCGCCCAGGATGGCCTTGTGGAGCTGCAACGTATCGCCCCAAAACGCTTCGTCTCCAAACGTATCCTTCCGAAACGTTCGGCGGCCTTCCTCCAACATCGATTTGGCCGCCGAAAAAAATGGATCTTCCGGTGGCGCGCCCGCGTCGGGGGTGGGCGGCGCGTCGGGGGTGGACGGCGCGTCGGGCGTTGCCGGCGCGTCGGGCGATGTCATTGCCGTATCGGGCGACGTCGGCCCAACGCAAGACGCATCGAGCGGGTCGGACCCTTTGGGAGCGGGGGATTCGCTCGTGCAGCCGTGGAGCGACGCCGCGACGATGCCGGCGACAAGAGCGAGGGAGGAGGGTGCGGCGGCCAATCTGAGCATGGGAGAGAGCTCCTTTTCCCACACAGAGTTCGGCGGCGAAGATTCGTTACGGGTCGAAAGTCCGGGATGCGCGTGGTCTCCCCGTGTTCGGGTGCTCCTGTCGGCGCTCACCAAGGCAATCGAGCCGCTCGGCTTCGATACCAAGTAGCGGACACTGTCGCGTGCCGCTGAGCTAGCATCCGAGAGGACGGGATGATCTCCGACGCTTCGATCCGCCCGCGAACACTGCCTGGCTCCGAGCCTTGCGCCTTCGGGCTCATTGGACTGCTGCTGTTCATGCTGGCACCGCGCATGGTTCGAGCGGAGACTTCGGACGCCATCGTGGTGCGCGCCGAGGGCTCCCTTTCTTGTTCGAGCGCGGAGGATTTCTGGGGACGCGTTCGTGCGCGTGCGCCGGGCGCGCGCCAGGCGCACGCCGGTGAGCCGGCGCGAACTTTCATCATCGGCGTGGATGCTTCCGTGTCCCCGCTGCGAGGCTATCTGCGTGTCGTGTACCCGGACGGACGCTCCAGCGCGCGCGATGTGGAAGGTGAATCGTGCGCCGAGATCGTCGATGCGCTCGCACTCATCACGGCTCTCGATGTTGATCCCGACGCCGAGAAGGTGACGGCGGTTGCTCCTGCTCCCGTGGGCCCGCCGCCCCCGAGCCCTGACGCTCGCCAGCCGTGGGCCACGGTGCCAGCGCTTGCGCCGCAGGGGAGCTGGCACGTCCTCGCTGGAGCCCACGTGAATTTGACCGGCGTCATCGCCTCCATGGTCCTCACGGGCATTCCCGTTCATCTCGAGTTATTGCGAGCGTCGCCGGCGTTGCTGTCGCCTTCGTTGGCCATCGGCTTCGAGCGGAGCTTCACCGCTACGCTGAACGGAGAACAAGCCGATGCCGATTTCGTCTTGATTCGTGGTTTCGTGCTGGCGTGTCCAATAGCGTGGACCTCGGGTCCCGCTCGCGCGAGTCCCTGCGTCAGAGTGGAGGCGGGGGCGCTCGAAGGCAAAGGACGAAACGTGGTGCAGCCAGCGTCGGACGGAGGACCTTGGTGGGCGCTCGATCTTTCCGGGCGAGCAACGCTCAAGCTCTGGGGCCCTTTTCTCGTCGATGCGCAGCTAGGGTTCGGCGCGTCTCTCCTGCGCTACGATTTCCAGCTCGACCCGAATATCCCGCTCGGACAGGTCCGGCCGTGGACCTGGCGCGCTACGATGGGGTTGCAAGCGCAGTTTTTGTGATGGCTTTCGCAGTTGCCGGCCATTCGAGAGATGCGCGATGAGCCAGACCGTCTTCTCCCTGCGCGAGTTCTCTTTCGCCGAAGACGGCGAGGCAGAGGAGCCGGACGCACCCGGAGAGCGCCCGGTCGCCGCAACTCGGATGCTGTGCAGGAGTGACGAACAGCGACTGCGGGCCATGGTCGAAGGGCATTTCGACTTCATCTGGCGCTCACTGCGGCGCCTGGGCGTGCCCCCCGACTCGGTGGATGACGCCACACAACGTGTGTTTTTGGTCACCGCCAAGAATCTTCCGCAGATCGCGGTCGAGCGCGAGCGGGCTTTCCTTTTCAGCGTCGCGGTGCGGGTGGCGTCCGATGCTCGGCGTGCCCGGTCGCGCCGCCACGAAATCTCCGAACCGGACGCGATCGACGGCGCCGCACATCCCGTCGCGAGCCCCGAAGAACTGCTCGATCAGAAACGCGCGCGAGAGATTCTCGACTCCTTGCTCGAAGACATTCCGATGGATCTGCGTACGGTGCTCGTTCTCGTTGAAGGAGAGGGGCTAACCGGGACCGAAGTCGCGAGCCTCTTGGGAATCGCCGAAGGCACTGTCAACTCGCGTCTTCGTCGCGGACGCGAAGCCCTCACGCGGCGGGTCGAGCGCTGGAAAAGAGCGATGACGAAGGCAGCATCGAACACATGAAATCACCTCTCCAAGAGCACGATCCCGAAATCGCCGAGATGACGCGACGGCTCCTTCACTCCCTTCGTGGCGACGTCGCGCCGGCGCATTCCAAAAACGCGACGCTGACGGCCCTGGGCATCGGCGTGACGGCCACGGCGGCGGCCACTTCTTCGTCGGCCTTGGTCGTAACGGCGAAGGTGGGGACGATGGCGATCGCAAAAGCCGTCGCCGGCGGCGCACTGGCGGGGATGGTCGCGGTAGGTGTGAGCTCCTATGTGCAAAAGGATGATGCCCGAGCAAAGGTGGCAGCGATCACGACGGTGGCTTCCCCGGCGCCTTTCGCAATCCCATCCTCGCCGCGCAAATCGTTGCCGATGACGGACCTGGCAAACCCGACCGAGCACGAAGGCGCACCGGAGGTCGGCACCCACGCGGTGCCTGCGCCGGTCGCCGCCATGGCGGTCGCCCCGCAGCGCGGGCCGGAAGAGGTCGATGGCCGCAAGGTTGCCCCCTTGAAATCGGGCCCGATGTCGCCTCCGTCGGCTGGCGTCGCGCTCCCGGCGCCCGAATTCATGGCGAGCAGCCAGTCCGCGGAGATTCCCCCAGCCGACCTGAATGTCATGGGACCGAGCCCGTCGAAACGATCGTCACTCCGGTTGGAGGTTGCGCTGGTCGACCTGGCTCGGGGCGCACTTGCCGTCGGCGATCCATCGGAGGCCATGCGTATCTTGGAGCGACACGCACGTGAGTTCCAGCCGGGGAATCTGGGGCCCGAGGCGGCCGTCTTGCGGATCGATGCGCTCCTCCGGCTGAACGATGAACCATCGGCACGGGCGGTCGCAGAGCAATTCGACAGAAGGTTTCCCAACGACAGTCACCGCTCACGAATTCGGTCGCTCTTCGCGAACAGAGAGGCACTGCAGCCTCGGAGGTCGAAATGAACATCCATATGCTGTCGCCATGGCGGTTGAGCCTCCTTTTGGCCCTGAGCTGTAGCAGCAGCACGCTGCATTTCGGCGACACGCGCGATGACGGCGACAGCGGATCCGGCGCGAAGGGGCAGGCCGGTGCAGGCGTGACGACCGGCGGTCCGAGCACGCCAGACGGTGCGAGCACCACGGATGCAGCGGGTCCGGTGCCCCCCGACATCGACGGCCAAGGAGGCGGCGGCCCAATCTGCACCGCGATCCAGCAACACGAGCCGTTCGTCCGACTGCCCATCGACCTTTATTTCATGTTCGATCGGTCAGGGTCCATGGCAGTAGTCGATCCCGGCAACACGAGCACGCGCATGGTCGCCGTACGGACCGCGCTCGAGGCATTTCTTCAGGCGCCGGCGAGCGCTTGGTTCGGGGCCGGCATCGCATTTTTTCCCTTTCTTGCCAGCACCGAAGACGGCGGGGAGCCATTGTCATCCTGTGAGGTGGCCGACTACGCCCGTTCGATTGTCGAGATCGGTGATCTCCCGGCAAATGCGCAACCCATCAGGGACGCCATCGCTGCATCAGACCCCTTGGGAGGCACGCCGACGGCTCCCGCGGTAGAAGGCGCGGTTCAGTACGGCACCGCGAGAATGAGCGCCCACCCGGAGCGTACGGTGGCCATCGTCCTCGTCACGGATGGTGAGCCCACCGGCTGCCCGGGCAACACCATCGTCAAGGCGAGCCAGGTGGCGGCGGCCGCCTTCGCACAGACCCCTCGCCTTCGCACCTTCGTGCTTGGCGTCGGTCCCAGCACCGGAAACCTCGACGCGATTGCCGCCGCCGGCGGGACTTGGAAGGCATTCATGGCCACTTCCAGCTCGGCCGACGAGCTGAGCAAAGCCTTGAACAGCATCCGAGCACAAATGACGACGTCGGTCTCGTGTACGTATCCCCTTCCTGCCGCTCTCTCGACGCTCGATTACGAGGCCGCCACGATCGCGACGAGCGTTGGGGCTGCCGGTGCGCCTCGCGTTGGAAACCGGATCACCAACTACTCGGACTGCGAGGGGATGGCCGACGGGTGGTACTTCGATGACATCGCACAGCCGACATCCGTGACGCTCTGTCCAGCGGCCTGCGAGCCGCTGGCACAAGAGAGCGGCAGCAGCATTTCCATCGATGTTCCGTGTAAGGCGCCAGCCAGCTTGCCGTAGAAACAGGCCGAGACCTTTTCGGCTACTCGCTCTTTTCGAAAATGATCCCGTCGTCGCCTTCGTCGCGGTCGTACATTTCCTGCAGCGTTCGCCGGAAATCTGGCCTCGATACGCTCAGCTTCTTGGAAGGAATGGTCAATGTCGAGAAGTGCGGTTCGATGAGCGCCACGAAATCGCCGACGCTAGCACCGCTGACGTTCCGGAGATGGTGCGGCAAAAACTCGACGGCCAACCTCTTGGAAGAACCAAGTGTCTTTTGCATCCCTCGGAGGGCGAAGTATTCGGACCCTTCGATATCCATCACGATGAGATCGAACCGCGTGTCTCCCACGCAATCATCGAGACGCCGGGCATCCACGACCACCGTTTTGGGATTGTCATAATAGTATTTGAATTTCCGAATCAACGGCACCCGCTTACTTCCTCCCGAATTCGCTCGACTGAGGAGAAAGTCGAGCGATCCATCCTCGTCGCTCGCCGCGAGGTTGAACGCTCGACAGTTGGATACCTCGTTCAGAAGGAGATTGAGCTTCAGCAGACGGTAGGTGGCCGGATTCGCCTCGAAGGCGACGACGGTGCGGCAGTGCTTGCACAGCGGAACGACGAGCGCCCCGATATGTGCACCGACCACGAGTACATTGCTTTCCGGAGAAAGAGACGCTTTCAGTCTCTTTAGCTCTTCCGCCGCGTAGCTTCCCTGATTCACGAGCTGTCGGCCGACCACGCGGTCTTCGGGGTCTACCGCAAAAAGACCGTGCTCCGTTTCGGCAATCATCGCCAGCAAGTGAGGCCCGAGGGCATATTTCTGCAGTCGGGCGGCGAGAGCTTGGATGCGGAGCTCAGGCTCGATCATCACGCGCTCATCTCATGCGGGCGGTCCACTGTCAAGGTGACGCGTCGAGGCCGGAGCACGTGTAGCCGCACGGCGAACGGTACCCTGCCGGCGTCGAAAGCTGCGCGCAAGGTCGGGCTACGCTGCTGCTGTTGGCTGCAGGAGCCAGCCCAGATTGAAGCTATCGCAGCGCGCGCACGAAAGGCTCGACGAGACCGTAGAGCGCGCTGGCGACTTCTGGATAGGTCGTTGCCGCCACGCCGAGGATGGGCAGCACGGCCCAAGCGACCACGCGAACGGCCAAAGCGCCATTGACAGTGAGCTTGCCCGGCGCGGTGCCGGCGATGTGGCTAATGACGGTATTGCGATCGAGCTCCACGAAGATCCAGATCCCCGCGCCGACCACCGATCCGACGATGCCCCAACTGCACGACAGGAGGAGGCGATGGGGCTCGAACGGGTAGCTCGTCAACGCCAGAAGAAGGACCAGCACCGACGCGGTCATGGCGTAGAGGAAATAGCGGAATTGCCGTACGTAGCGTGAAATCAGGAGTGCGACGACCGTGGCGACGAACGCCTGGCATCGGCGGAGCCACTCGAGCTCTCCGGGCTCCAGCCGCCAAGCCATCGGCGAAAGGCCGTCTGCGTCTTCGTCGGTCGGCAGACGGGCATGCTTTCCGCCGTTCTCCCTGGCCGGAGGGCGTGCGTTGGCTCCTGTCGCCATCTGCACAGCCGCGATCGGATGGGGCGCGACGTCGACCACGCCCCCCGCACTGGGCACCGTTTGTGTTCCGGACCGCATCCGGCCCGAAGCCCGGCTGGACGAGCGCCCATCGTCTGGCCCATCGAGCCTCCCGGCCTCCGGGCTCCCCCCCGCGGCGACCGCTTGTTCTTGGGGAATCGCCTCCGCCACGGCCTGCTCTTGATCTACCCAGAATAGACTCGGGTCTCCGGTCCAGGCTTGCTCGAGCAACCTCGTCACTTCGCGCGCTGCCTGGAGCACGTGTTGTCCCAGGATGGCCGACTTGTCCGCCAAGCTCGCAGTGGCACCGGTGCTGGCGGCCGAAAGGGCGTCGTTTCGTGCGCGTTCAATCTCGCCCTGTAGCTTGCGGAAGCCGTCGATGGAATCGCTCGCGAAGCCAGCATGCTCCCGCGCGCCGGCCGCGAGGAGGATCTCGTCGAATTGATGGCTGCAGGCGGCGAGCCGCAGGAGATCGTTGGGCGATCGCGAGAGCTGCTCGTCGACCGACTCGCGGATGAACGGACGTGCGCTTGTTAGCGCGGTTCCTATGCGATGGTTCATGGTCCGCTTGAGCACGACCTGCAGCGCAAGCCAGTAACGCACGACCTGAATCAACGTGATGCAGATGAGAGTCGCGGAGAGTGCCAAGCCGCTGCCCAAGAGCCAAGTGCCCCACCGCGACTCGACGGTGGCGAGCGGCTTCAATGCGAATAGCACCAGCGGCACGAGAATCACCACGATGACGGCAAACATGTACATGGGGCCGGTGATGGGGCGCCAGATCGCATTGGCCACCGCTCGCTCGACTTTGCTGAAGCCTCCGTCAGCGGTCGAGGACACGTTGGCCTGGACCGGAGGCGGGCAGGGGTCGTGGTTCGGATAGAGCACGACAGCGAGCGGCGTGCTGACGAGGTCGTCCTCGCCGTCGTCCGGTGACAGGCGGGAGATGGCGTGGGCACCGGCGAGGCGTGCCATTCGTCCCGTTGCCCACGCGTAGACGCCCACCAGACAAAAGAGCGCAGGGGCAGCCGGCGAAACACCGCTGCCGAGCGATACGGTGCGCAGAACCAGGAGGGTCAGCGCTGGAACGGGAATGCCGTTCGTGAGGGCCCACCAGCCCCGCGATGCCTCGAACGTCGCGGCCAACAGGAGCGCGGTGAAAGCGAGGGACAGCCCCACCGCCAAAAGGACGATCAGTCGCAATTGGGCAAACGACGTGCGCGCAGTCGCTCCGCGCGACTGCGGATGGGTGAATCCGACGGCATCCGAGATACGGTCGAGGACATTGCCGTCCGACCAGGCGCGAGCAGACTCTTCTTCGTTTGCGCTACCATCGCGCGCCGCGGGGCTGGAGGGCATTCCCGAGCCGTCGAGATACGCAATTCCCATGCGGTTGAGCGCCCATTGGCTCGCAGAATCGAGCCAGCGGCCGAAGCGGCGCGTTTTTCGGTAGAGCCAACCGATGAGCGAGCGCTTGCCGACGGCGACAGCAAAGCGTTCGTAGTCTTTTGCAAATCGTGCCTGTGCGCGCAGCGTCAGTCTTCCCGAGGCCCACAGCGTCGAAGCGAGAACCGCCGCTTGGAGCCATTCCACGACGCCCCACCTTTCCGTGGCCGTCCAGGAGAACGCGTAGACAATGGCCATATAAAGGAACGCGAGCGTAAAGAGAAAGGTGCGGATCGCGGCATAGAGGAGCCATTTGGTTCGACCAATCGCCAGGTCAGCCGCGCGATCGGTGCTGCGGGCGATCGCAAACGGCATTGCATCGCGGGCGAGCGAAAGCCGTGTCCGTCGCAAGGCGAGCTGGTCGACGATGAACCCCAGCGTCAGGAGGGCGAAGAGAAATTGCCATGCCCGCGGCAAGGGAACAGCGGCTCGCACGGCCAGCGTGCTCAAGCTGTCGAATTCTCGCCACGCGCTGGCCCGCCCTTCTTTGTCGCCTTGGCAAAGTCTTGCCAGGAGATCGGGGGACGTTGAAACGGCGCCTTTGCCGTAGATGGTTCGATTGCAGTCCACAGCGGGCGAAACGCCGAGCGGCACCATACCGTTGCGACCGATGGTCGCGCGCCAGATGGGGAGCGCCATCGACGAGGATGGAAGCGTATATTCCCACAATTCGTCGAATCGCCACCCTCGCGTCGCCAGCACGGCATTGAAGGTGCCTTCGGCCACCGCGTTCTCGAAGGGCGCATAGGTGCGCTCGTCTCCCGGGCCGAAGTGGCTCGAGCCAAGAAATGGGTAAGGGCTCACCACCAGCGATCCAAGAAGGTCGCGTCGAAAATCCGGATGCAAAAGCAGCGCGTCGGCCTCGAAAAAGGCGAGTCGCACGTCGGGTGCTACGTCGCGAATCTTGCGAGCCAGGAAGATGGCGTCGGCCATATCGGTCGCGTGAATGCCGACATGACGTACTTTCTCGACCGAAATGCGCGTCAGCGTCTGAACCAAGGCCATATCCCGCGCGAACGTCGTCTTCGGCGATGGACGGGCCTGGGCGTCGAGCGGCGCCTGACTTTCACGCAGGGAAACTTCGAGGGACGTCGGGCGGGCGATCGTTTCTTTGGCGCGTCCGTCTTTGCGATCGAGGTCTTCGTAGGCTTCGCGCAGCGACGCGATGTTGGCGGGAAAGGAGATTTGGATGGCGGCGCGCAGGTCACAGGAACCACCCGCCGCAGCCGTGCGTTGCTGCGAGTTGGCACCGAACTCGGTCCCTGATTCGTGCAGCATGGCAACGCCCGCCAGAAGATCCGGTGCATTGCTGCCCGCTTCGGACGAGCTGGCGGGCATGGGCTCCGCTCCCAGGCGTTTGAGCTGGTGCAGGTACGCGCATTCGACGGCGTTCTCGGGAACCGTCGTGCCTTCGAACCAGACTTGCAATGGCGCCGGCCAACCGGACTCCGCACCGAGGGTCGCCGGGAGCGCAGCGCCGGTGGCCGAGCCGGTCACGATGTGGATCGGCGCCGGGCGGCGCGTATCGGTCTCTTTGGCCCATTTGCCGAGCGCGAGGCGAAGCGAAAAGGCTCCTCCCGAGAACGTCGGGCCGATGATCGTCGTCGCACAGGCCGGTGCGGCCCCGGGTTTCTCGTCCTTCGTCGGAGCAACTGCGCAGGGCCGGTTCAGCGCGCCAGTCAGCCGGAGCGCATTGACCATGGCGGTGCTGTGCAAGCCGGCCGTCGGCGTCTCACCCACGAGCAAGAGGAGTCGCACCCGCGGTGCCGTCGTGCTGCCGCCCCGAAACAGCATGAGTCCCGGCGTCGTCTGCCGGCATTCGGCGGAATGCGCCCGTTCAGCACCGGATGTTTCGGCGTCACGCCAAGGCAGCCAGCTCCGGTCGCGAAACAGCGCCGGATCTTCGTCTTCTCGAGGTCCGCCATGCTCGAGACCGAGCCGCAGCGCCTGGAGCGACGTATCGAATTGATAGCCAAGCCCGGAGTCGGTTGGATCGGCGACGGTGGCGATGAGAGCATCGACCGATTCGCCGGCGCCGAGAGCGTGGCGGAGGTTGTTCACCGCCTCCGTCGCCGAAGCGATCCATTGATCGACATTCCACGGTGGTGGCTCGTCGGAGGCGCTGTGAGCATGGAGAGCGCCGTCTGGTTCGACCTTGCCTTCGAGGACGAGGGAACGTTTCGCCGCGTCGCCGGTGCGACCCGAGGCAGAGAGCTCCTCGATGGGGGCCAAAAACCGCCTCGCGCAGTCTTTCGACGGCGCCGAAGATTGCGCGTTCGTGAGCTGCGATGGCGCCGCGGGTGGTGGCGTCACTGCCTTGGGCGGAAGCGGCACTGCGCCGAGCAGGAAGGCCAGCGGAGAGGCAAGGAAAACAGCCAGCGCCGCCCATTGGCCGGCGCTGCGCTGCCCGCCAGCGCGTAAAGCGTAGTCACCAGCACCCATCGTGCTTTCCTTTCTCCCGTCGCCCCTTCATTGCCAACATCGGTTTCAGCTTTCCCCGTAAAGCCGGCATTCTCGATCATTCTCTCAGGTGAGCGGCAATACCGCAATCGAGAAAAGCTGCCGCGCCGGCGACGTCTTCCGTGACGCCGCTCGGGCCGGCACAAGGCCGGCCACGTTTGGCATCGCTTCAATGGGAACGCAGGCGCGAGGGCGATGGGAACGCAGACGTTGGTGGAAGGCACGAGGTGCCCGCCGGTGATGATTTTCAAGCGCCCGCGCTCGACGTGCTCGGAGGCGTGGAAATCAGCGATCCAGCCGATGGTCTCGTGGTCGAGCGCGATGACGATGGTGGTGGTGCGCTCGCGCGATGACGGCGTGGACGAGTCGGCCTGATCGGATCGGCGCTTACTTCGACGCTCGCGGCTATTGAATACCTTTGCGTTGAACCGTCCACATGGCGTCGGAGCAAAGGCCGCAGCTCGCGCCGTAGAACAAGCTTCGCCCGCTCTCGTCACCCATCAAATGCAGGCGAAACCACGCAGTGGAGGGTCCGCGGTAGCCGCCGATGTTGCCGGTGCCGGTGACGAGATGGTCGGCGCCCTTCAGGGTGCCCCAGAACACAGGGACGTTGATCCCGTCGTAGACGACCTTCTGATTGGGCGTGGGGGAGGCGATGGTATCCGAGCTGCCCGACATGAGGAACATGGCGCCCTTTTGTTGGCCGATGGACGCCGAGCTGAACCCCCCGAAACCAGCCGTGGTGTAGGGCTGGAGGGGGGCGGTCACGGTGACGCGTGCATCACGTCCCGTCATGATGGTCCCGCCGCCGCCCTGGGAATGGCCGGACGCGCCGACGTGGCTCGCGTCCACCTTGCCGAAGAAAGCGCTCCCCGAGGTGGTGCTCTGCTGAATGACCCAATCGAGGCAAGCGACCATCTCGTTGCCGGTGCCGGCGCTGGAGGTGTTGGCTGCCGCCACGATGAAGCCGTGGCTTGCCCAGTGCGTGAGCACGGCCTGGTACGTAGCTGGGCTCGCGCCTGTTCCGTTGCCCCAAACAATCACGGGATGCTTGCACGTAGCTCCCATCGGGTTCGGCCGATAGATCGTGCAGGTCGCGCCGCCCGCCTCTTGCGCGGTCATGAACGGACCGGCCGCGGCGAAGTCGCGCACCGTGCCACACGTTGCGCCGCCGTCGGTCGGTGCGGCATCGCTCGTCGGCGTCGATCCGTCCCCCACTGGGGCGTCGCTCTGGGTTCCTGCGTCGCTGGCGCCGGCATCCGGTCCGCCCGCGCTGCCGGCCTGACCACCGCTGCCGCTCTGGCCGCCGCCGGCTTGTCCGCCGTTGCCCGCTCGTCCCGCAGCGCCGGCGCCGCCGCCTCCCGTCGTGCCACCGCTGCCGGTGCTTCCGCCACTGCCGCCGCCACCGCCTGTGGTCCCGCCGGTGCCGGTCCCTCCGCTGCCACCCGTGGTTCCGCCGGAGCCCGTGGTCCCGCCGGTGCTCGCGCCCCCGCCACCCGTCGACCCCGTGGTTGCGCCCGAAGCCCCGCCTCGGTTGTTGGGTCCACTGTCCGCGTCGCCCGCGGGCCCCTCGGGAAGACCGTCACTGCAGCCCCAGCCAAGCGCCCCGCAGAGCATCCAGCGTGCCACGGTCCACCGCCCGGTCGCGCGCCGGCGGCGCGCGTCACTGCAAATTCGCGCTTTCACGACGGGAAATTTACCCGATCATCGTCCGCACCGAGTTTGTCGGATGTTTGTCATTCACGATTGGGGTCAGTTCGAGGTTATGCCCAATCGCGCCACGTCGGCGTCCGCCCCGTCACGACCGTCCTGCACGCGCGTTCACGCTGGGCCGCAGCTCGATCGCGTTCGTCTGGTCGAAGCCCTCGGCCTCCGACTGAAGCGCGCTCATCCCCAGCTCGGCGGCCCGCGCCCGCACATTGGAAACGAGCTCCGCGGCCCGCTCGCGGCGCGCCCGGGACGGCGTTCGGGCGAGCATTCCCGCCAATGCCAATTGTGTTCGCAAGAGCTGCGGCTCGTAGCCAATGCGCTCATTCATCACGAGGGCTTCTTCGAAATGGGCTTCGGCCGGTGCGGGTCGGCCGAGGAATCGGGCGAGCACGCCGAGAAAATACGACACCGAGCCAAG
The DNA here is from genome assembly GCA_035318465.1 of Polyangiaceae bacterium. Lineage (GTDB taxonomy): Bacteria > Myxococcota_A > Polyangia > Polyangiales > Polyangiaceae > DASWDH01. The sequence goes on along the minus strand of DATHES010000017.1, from coordinate 6,840 downwards.
GCAGAAGGTCAGCCCGTTGGCCGGATTGTAGTGAGGATAAGCGCGGAGGCGGTCGTAAAGCGCGGATGCTGCTTCCTTGTTGGCGAGAAGCGCCGCTGCCATCGCGAGCTTCGACAACGTAAAAAGATAAGACCCATTGCCTGTAACGCCGGCGAAGTCATTTTGGGCAAGCGCGCTGAATGCAACGCGCGCTTCATCGAGACTGGCCACTTCGATCAAGTAGATGATTCTTTCGGCCTGGTAGCTCGGCACGATCTCCACCAGTTTCCACGCCGCGTCGGTGTGGTCGAACATCCTCGCCAAAAGCCGGCCGGTGCGTTCGCGAGACAGCTCATTCAACTGTGATCCATAGAAGAACGGTCCGTATCCGAGACACAGTTCGCGGCTTTCCCTGGCGAGCTCGTGAAACCTCACGGCGGCTCGTTCGAGCTCGCCCGCCTGAAAGCGCTGCTGCGCCCGCAGGCGCTCGTATTGCCAGACCGCTTCGCCGACGCGAAGGACGCGCGCCGTTTGGCCAAATGCCTCGAGCGCGCGTTGCGCAGCGACCATATCGCCGCGCTGCAAGAGCGCGTGATAGCGCGCATAGAACGCATCTGCGCTCCACCACGAACGCGACGCCGCGTCGAGGCGCAGAACTTCGTCCGAAACGCCGAGCAGCTCGTCGATGGTATCCGGGCCGGAAAGTCCATGAAACCGGGAGCTGAGCGCCTCGAGCAGGAGGTCCGTGCGGCCCGTTTCGCGCGCCAGGAAGACGGCCCGTTCGCTGAGCTCTTGGCTTCGCTGGACGTCGTTGGAATACGGTGGAATGCACGCCAGCTGACCGTAGGTCTGCGCGCGCGCCGCCGTCGCTTCGCTTGGCAAGAGCTGCAGTGCATGTTCGAGAGCTTCGAGAACCAAGGGGTCGGGCAATGGCGCCATCGAGACGGTGGGCCGCATGAGCTGTGCCGCTTCGACCAGGAGATCGGCGAAGCCTTCTCGCCGCGCCAGCTCGAGAGCGCGCCGGCACTGTTCTAGCGATTCGCCTACCCGGCCGGGGCGGCGCAAGGCAATGGCGCTGGCCAGAAGCAGCTCGCACGTGGTTCTCGCATCGGCTAGCGGAGCACATCGCTGAGCGGCGAGGGCCCAGGCGTAAAACTGCGCTGCTTCGCGATGCGCAAACACCTGCATGGAAGCGTTTCCTGCAAGCCTGCTGTAATGCAACGCCTGTTCGTAATGAGCCGGCAGGGCGTGATGGAAATGGAAGGCGAGCTCGTTCAGCCTCGGTTCGACCGCTGCGAGCGACTCGAGGGCGAGAGCGATCTTTTCGTGCAGGCCGACCCGGCGCGCGTTGGAGAGCGCGTCATGAAGAATCTCCCGGATCAACCCGTGTACGAAGCCGTATCTTCCGGTGTCCGGGTGCCGTGACAGAAAGCGCGCGCGGACGGCGCCATCGAGCCCGGCCAAGAGCTGGTCGGGGGCGAGACCGGTGGCGCGCGCCAGCACCAACATGTCGAACTCTTCCCCGATGACGCACGCGGCGTCGAGGATCTCACGCGTGGGCTCGTCCAGGATGGCCAAACGGTCCCGCAGAAAGCCTTTGGCGACTTCGGGTAGTTTCACGTCCTCGGGCCGTATATCTCCGCCGCGGCTCTGGTGCGCGCTGACGAGGCTCACGGCCTCGCGCAAAAACAACGGATTGCCCGCCGTTTTCGAGTGGACAGCCCGGGTCAGCTCGGGCGTCCCCGTTCGTCCCGTCACCTCGAGCATGTAGGACTCGATTTCGGTGGGGCCGAGCCCAGAAAGCGCGACGCGCACGCATCGGCGAAGGCGGCCGGTCAGAGACTTCTCGCTACCGTCGGCATCGGCGACGACGGGGTCGCGTGCGGTTCCGACCACGAGCATCTTCGATTGCAAAAGCTCGGTCGAAAGGAGCGCCAATGCTTCCAATGAACCGTCGTCGGCGCAGTGCAAATCGTCGAGGACCACGAGGCGAGCTCGCTTTTCGGCCGTTTTCCGGAGACAGCGGCACAGCCTCTCCAAGAGCCAGAACCGCGAAGCGTCGGACGGAGCCAGCATGGCGGGGCGAGGCGCATCGGCCAAGTCGAGCTCGGTGGGTACGAGCCGCCGTAGCAGCAAGTCGACTTCAGCGCGTTCCGAGTCCCCCAAGCTCGCGTCCGCAGAACTTTCCCGCAAAATCTGAATCCAGGGCCAGAACGCGGGTCCCCCGCCGGCCTCCACACACCTGCCCGTCCACACGCTGAGCCCCGAGCGCCGCACCATTCGCGCGAATTCGGTGGCGCACCGCGTTTTGCCGATCCCGGCCTCGCCCGTCAGAAGCCACAAGCTTCCGCCGCCGCTTCGAGCGGCCGTCAGCGCCCCCGTCAGTTGCGCCATGATTTCGCCGCGCCCGACGAAGGGCTCGCCGCGGCTCGGTCGGACCGACTCTGCCCCCAGCCGCGCGTGGCTCCCATTGGTTTGCGCGGCAGCTGAATCGACCACGACGCGCACCGGGGTCACGAATCGGTAGCCCCGGCCGCGGACGGTCTCGATGGGGTGCTTGTCGCTTCTCCGCTGTTGGAGCGCCCTTCGGGCATGGCTGACGCTCCAAGGTACTGCGATATCGTTCAGTTGCTGACCGTCCCAAAGCGCGTCGAGCAGCTCCTGCTTGCTGACGACGTGGTCGCGATGCTCGATCAAATACCGCAGTGTATCGAGGACTTTGGGCTGCAGCTGGATCCGTGCCCCGGTCCGGCGGAGCTCGCAAAAAGCGACGTCGAGCTCGAACTCGCCAAAGGCGAAGAGCATGAACCAACGTACCTCCCTTTCGTGGGAGTTTCCAACCGCCGCCAGGCAGGGCGCACCGATTTCCCTCCGCGCGGGCCCTGCCGCGCTCTTTTCGTTTTGCCCCTGCGCGAGGCCGCCGTTTCGCGGTTGACGGCGTCGGGCGAAGGAATCACTTCGCCGCGGTGAGCACGTCCCCGAAGGCAACCCACGTTTTTCCGTTGAACCGAGCCAGTCGCATCTGCTCGAACAAAAGGTAATCGTTCGGGCTGGTATTCATCTTGATACCGGGCAGCAGCTGCGCAGGTGCAAAATCTTTGAGGTTGGCTGCCTGTTTCATCACGTTCTCGGACGTCACCTCACGACCGCACTGCTCGAGCACCTGCACCAGTGTTCGGGCCGCGAGGTAAGCGTACATGTTCGTGCCATCGCTCAGGTTCCCTTCCGGATACTCCTTGGCCATGAACTCGCGCCATTCCTTCATACCGGCGTCTTCGCTCCACTGCGGGTCGGTCGGATCCTTGTAGTAGGCGACGGTCATGAGACCCTCCGCCTTCTCGAGCCCAGCCGGCGTCAGCACCGATCCCACCGAAGCGGACACGTTGTTCACGTAGTGGCCCGGCTTCCAGCCAATGTCGAACGCTCGGCGGATGGCCTGGGCAGCGAATTTGGGCGTAGTGACGTTCACGAACGTATCGGCTCCCGACCCTTTCAGGGTGGCGATTTGCGAATCCACGGTGGGATCGCTCACCTCGTAGGTGGCCTCGGCCACGATGAGCTTGGCGTTGTCACCAAGGCCATCCTTCAGCCCCTTCAGATAGTCCTTACCGTAGTCGTCATTTTGGTAGAGAACGGCGATCTTGGCACTCGGCCGAGTCTGCAGGATGTGCTTGGCGTAGACACGAGCCTCCATCTGATAGTTCGCGTTGAAGCCCATGGTCCATGGGAAGTTAGCGGGATCGTTCCAGACGCTCGCGCCGCTGGCAGTAAAGAGCTGCGGAATTTTCTTGCCGTTCAAGTATTTGTGAATGGCCGTGTTGGAAGGTGTGCCGAGCGGCTGAAAGACCAAAAGAACGCCATCCTCCTCGACGAGCTTGCGAACCTGCTCCACCGCTTTGGGCGGGCTGTACGCATCGTCGATGCTCATGAAGTTCACCTTCCTGCCGTTGATGCCTCCTTCTCGGTTGATCTTTTTGAAGAAGGCCGTCTGAAGCTTGCCGATGGTGCCGTAGGCCGATGCCGGGCCGCTGTAGGGCATGGTCTGCCCGATCTTGATCTCCGCATTCGCCGCGGGATCCGATCCGCGAGCGGCGCTGTTGTCCTCCTTGCCAGAACGTGAGCAGGAAACGATAAAAACCGCCGCGACAGCAAGCGGTATTGCCACCAATGACCACGGCTTATGCATGGTTCCTCCGATGTTGACGTGACGAACGTAGAACGCGTACGAGAAGATGCTGGGCAAGCGTCTTGAATCCACCGGCGATGCCGGTGGGCAACAGGTACACCGACGCAATCAAAACCATGCCGTAGATCGCGCCCGGCGCGGCCTTGGAGATGTCGCCCGCGAGCTTCGGCACGAATTGAATGAAGATGGCGCCGTAGATCGCGCCTGAGATCGATGAAAGCCCGCCCACGACGATGCCGACCAACAAGCTGATGGAAAGGAAGACCGAAAAGCTGTCGGGACTGACGAATTGCACCGCGACGGCGCCGAGCGCCCCCGCGATTCCTGTGTACATGGCGCTGACGCCGAACGTCAGTGTTTTGTACATCGGTACATCGATGCCCACCGACGACGCCGCAATGGGTTGCTCGCGAATCGCGACAATCGCTCGGCCCGAATGGCTGCGCAAGAAGTTCCAAGCGCACGCGAAGAGCAGCAGCATGACGGCAAGGCAAAAGAAGTACAGCCATTGATCGGGCGCCAGCGGCAATCCCCACGGCGCATCGGGCTTCTGCAAGGTGATGCCCTGTACACCGCCGGTCCAATGCTCGACGCGCTTGTACTTGAGGATCTGCGGCATGCTCACTCCGAGCGCGAACGTTGCCAGCGCGAGATGAGTGCCTTCGAGCCGCAACGCGGGTAACCCAAAGAGAAAGCCGGCGCCGAAGCAGACGGTCCCCGCGGCAGGTACCGTCAACCAGTAAGGCACTCCCAAGCGATCCATGAGAATCGCCGCGGTATACGCGCCGATCGCGGAGAACGCGCCGTGCCCGAGCGATACCTGTCCGTTGTAGCCAGTCAGCAGGTTCAGCCCCAAAAGAGCGATGGCCTGGATGATTACCAGCGTCGCCTGAAAGACTTGATAGTTGCTGATGGTAAAGGGGAGGGCACAGGCGAAGAGCAACGCCAGGGCGAGCGCGAGGGGCGGCCGCAACAATCGGTCGCGGGAAGCGTTCACGGCGTGGAGGGAGGCGACCGGCATCATTCTTCAGACCCTCGCCACCACGACCTTGCCGAAGAGACCGGAAGGTCGAATCACCAGGACGCCGACGATGAGCAAGAGCGCAATCGTCAGCTTCAGCTCGGTGCCAATCACATAGGCGCCGAGCACGTTTTCGAGCACACCCACCAGGAAGCCGCCCAGCACCGCCCCGCCCGGACTGTCGATACCGCCCAGAAGCGCCGCCGCGAATGCGTACAGCAGCACCCCCGACATCATGTTCGGATCGAGGAACACCAGGGGAGCCACCATCATGCCGGCGACCGCGCCAACGGCTGCGGCCATCCCCCATCCGAGGCCGAGCATGCGCTCGACCGGAATTCCGACCAGCCGACTCGATTCGGCGTTCGCCGCTACGCCGCGCAATGCGAGTCCCGTCCGCGTGTACCGGAAGAACGCGTACAGCACGAGCACCACCACCGATGTGACACCGATCACCCCCACTTCGTGGGTGGTGACGTAGGTGTTGCCGAACAGCGGTTGGGCAGGGAAAGGGCTGGGGACGGTCTTGATGGTGTAGCTGAATATCCAGCCGCAGAGGCTATTGAGTAGCAGCATCAATCCAATGAACACGATCACCACCGTCAACACCGAGCCGTGGGCGACGGGCCGAATCGCCACCCGTTCAACCACGACGCCTACGGCGAACGAGATCGCGATCGTCAGCACGAAGGCCATCCAGTAAGGCACGCCGGCGTCGATCAGGCTCCATGCAACGTAGGCCGAGCATGTAGCGAGCTCCCCCTGCGCGAAATTGACCAGGTGTGTCGTCTGATAAATCATGACCAGCGCAAGGGCCAGGCTCGCGTAGATGCCGCCGGTGGCGAGGCCGCTCAGAATCTGGTGCAGGAGCGCTTCCATCGACCTTCTCAGTAGCCCAGGTAGGCGCGGCGAATGGACTCGTCGCGCCGCAGGTCGTCGGGCGGCCCGGCGACGACCACCCGACCTGTTTCGAGCAGGCACACGCGGTCGGCCAGATCGAGAGCGATGATGGCGTTCGCTTCGACCAGGAGCACGCCGACGTGCTCTTCCTTGTTGACGCGGCGCACGATTCTGAAGATTTCCTCGACGACGAGCGGCGCGAGCCCGAACGACGGCTCGTCGAGAACGAGAAGCTTGGGCTGCATCATCAAGGCCCGCCCGATCGCCAGCATCTGCTGTTCGCCGCCGGACAGCGTGCCTGCCTGCTGTCGCCGGCGCTCCCCCAGCCGCGGAAAGTACTCGTAGACGCGAGCGAACTCGGGGGAAGCTCGATCCGACGTGCGTCGCGTATGAGCGCCGAGCCGGAGGTTCTCTTCGGTCGTCAGCGAGGCGAACGTGCCGCGCCCCTCCGGCACATGAGCGACGCCGAGCCGCGCGATTTGATCGGGAGAGAGGCCGTCGATGCGGGCTCCCTCGAAATGAATTTCACCTTGAAGCGGGACCATTCCACATATCGCGCGAAGGAGCGTCGTCTTGCCGGCACCATTGGCGCCTAGAACGGCCGTCAATCCGCCTCTGCTCACTTCGACATCGACATCGTGCAGAACGCGGCCCTGCCCGTAACCTGCCGACAAGGCTCGTGCGACCAGCAAGCTCATTGGGGGCCGCCGAGATAAGCGCGAATCACCTGGGGGTTGCTCCTGACTTCGGCGGG
>DATHES010000016.1:0-46153 GCA_035318465.1 Polyangiaceae bacterium | reverse complement strand
GAGCTTTGCTTCGTCGGCGAGGGCCCAGGAGCGGACGAAGACGCGGCCGGCTTTCCCTTCGTCGGCAAAGCGGGTCAGCTGCTCGATCGCATGATCGCCGCCATGGGCTATCTGCGCGACGACGTCTACGTGTGCAACATCGTCAAATGCCGGCCACCCAACAACCGCAAGCCCGAGCCGGACGAGATGGGAAAGTGCATGCCCTACTTGCGCGAGCAGCTCGAGCTCGTCGCGCCGAAGGTCATCGTGGCGCTGGGGGCGACCGCGGTGGAAGGTCTGCTCGGCGCAGGGGGCGGCATCACCCGTCTGCGCGGTCAATGGAAGCTCTATCGAGCCATTCCAGTGATGCCGACTTTCCACCCCGCCTATCTTTTGCGAAGCCCCGAGGCGAAGCGGGAAGTGTGGTCCGATCTGCAGGCCGTGCTCAAGCAGCTCGGCCGATCACCGCCACCGGCTGCCCGGTCAACTTGAGGTAGATGTACATGTGGGCAATGTAAAGGAGGGGCATCACCAGGAGCACCCCCACGAAGCACGCGCAGACGCCGGCGATGACGAGGCCGACGGCGATGAGCATGAAGACGAAGAGGTTGGCCTTGTGTCCGTCGGTGAGCTTCCAGCTCTCCGTGAGCGCGTCGATCGGACCGAGGTTGCGATCGATGATGAGAGGAAACGTCATGCTGAGGCCGAGGGCCAAGATGACACCGGGGACGATGAGGAACAGCAGGCCGATGCTGACGCCGATGACCACGACCAAGTTGGCCACCAGCACCGACACGAAGAAGGGCGTGCCGCTGAAGAGATCGCCGAACGTGTAAGGAGCACCCCGCGCAACCTTCAGCGAGAAGTTCATGATGCCGGCGATGATGAAGGACGAGACGACGACGTTGATGATCGATCCCAGGCCGAGCATGCCGACGTAGAGCGGGGTCAACATGTCGAAGGCAGAGCCGAGGTGGCGGCTCGTCACCGCGCCACCCACCCCCCCCACGATGCTTGCCATGAAGCGCGTGACGATGCCGACGACCCAAACCAAGATCACCCCCACCACGATCGTCGCGAGGATCGTCCCGGGGTCGGCCTTGATGCGCTCCCACGCGAACGTCACCGCATCGCCGGGAGAGAAAGCGTTGCGCGCGCCACCCGCTTGAGGGGGAGCCCCCGGATACCCGCCGCCGGGAGGATACCCGCCGGGGTACCCAGGCCCGGGCGGTCCGCCATAGCCACCCGCTGGGGGACCGTACCCTCCCGAAGGAGCGCCCCATACACCCGGCGGAGCGCCGCCCGGCGGTCCTCCCGGGGGACCCCAACCGCCCGGAGGTGCGCCACCCGGCGGTCCCCAACCGCCCGGCGGAGCGCCGCCCGGCGGCCCCCATCCCCCTGGCGGCGCACCACCAGGGGGGCCCCAGCCGCCCGGAGGTCCACCACCCGGGGGCCCGCCTGGAGGTCCGCCACCAGGAGGTCCACCCGGAGGACCACCACCCGGAGGCCCCCATCCCCCTGGCGGCGCACCACCCGGGGGACCCCAACCGCCCGGAGGCCCGCCGCCGGGGGGGCCACCTGGCGGAGGTCCACCGCCGCCGGGAGGCGCGCCGCCTGGAGGCCCCGATCCCCCACCGGGAGGTCCGCCGCCCGGCGGCCCCCATCCGCCCCCTGGAGGTGCCCCCGGCGGCCCCCATCCGCCCCCCGGAGGTGCTCCACCAGGAGGTGGCCCGTGTCCACCCGGCGGCTGCGCGAATTCGAGTCCACGGTCGGTCTGCATCATTCGAGCAACCTCCCTGGTCTGCCTTGCGACAGGTCCAGATGAATCAGAGCCCTAACGCGTACCCAATCGAGGGTGATAGTGCGATGCCAGAATCGGGAAAGAGCGCCATGATCTTCACTTCAGCGGTGACGCCCTGCCCGGGCCCACCGGTGGGGATCATGACCCCGGCGCCGCCTCCCGCGAACGCGCTGCCGCTCTGGCGCCAGACGGTGAGCGTCTGGGTGGGGTGAACGCCTCTCGCGAGATCGGACTCGATGATGGGCACGGAGAACTTGTCGTCCACCTCGGCGAGCCCTCCTGCGACGACGAGGAACGGACGCACTCTGCGACGCGAGAAGGGCTCCTTGCCGAACCAGAACGCGACCCGTGCCTCGGCGTGAAACTGGGACAGTGAGCGCCCGACGGCCCCCGCCGTGCCGTGCGCATAACCGAGTCGCGCTCCGAGCGTCACGTTCTCGCCGGCGAGCAGCTCCACGCCCGCCGTGAAACGCGTGGTGGCGGGATTGAGGCCCCCGTTGATCGCGTTGCCTGTCCCCGATGCGCTGGCGAAGGGAACACCGTTATAGAGATAGTCTTCCTTGTCGATGCAAGCGTACTGCTTGGCGGCCAGCGTTTCGCTCGTGCCGCAGACGTCGGCTTGCGTGCCAATGAACGAAAAGTCCTGACCCACGTTCAAGCTGAGCCAGACTTTCTTCGGTTTCTCCGGGGCGTGCTCGCAGACCCGCCCCGCACTGCATTTCTCGCCGGTATCGCAGTCGGTGCTCGTATCGCAGTATTTGCCCGATGCCGGCGGCTCGCCGTCCGTTTCTACGCGGGGGCCGCTGTCACAGACACCCTGCTTGCACCAAAGATCGGACCCGCATTCGCGATCGGTCGAACAAGTGGCGCCCCAACCTCGCCCGCTGGAGATCCTTTTCGAACCGCACCCCGGCGTGCCGGGCGGGCAGTCGCCAGCTTCGCGGCACCGCGAAGGGGGAGCGCGTCCCGGCAAATGGGGCGGCTCTCCGCTCACCGGCTCGTTCTTGATGACGACTTTATTGGGCGCCTGACGCGTGCCGCTCGTGGCGATCACTTCGCCCCCGGCGTCGGTGGCCTGCACGTAGTAGACGAAGTCGCCGGTCGTGCTTCCGACGTCCATGCACGGCACTTCGCCGCCGTAGCCGGTCCCCATCTTGTGCAGCTCGAGCGTCTTCCAGTCGGGCGTCCCGTAGGGCTTGTAGCGGGCGATGACCTTCGCCGCGGCGACGCCGGCGGCAAGCTCGACGTAGATGGGAACGGCGGTGAGAACACGCTGCTCGGCCGGCGGGGAGTGGATCAATTCGCCGCCGGCGCCCGCGGTCGCTTTGGGCGGCGGCAACCCCCCGGTCTTCAGCGTCTTGAAGACCTGATCGATCTCCGGCGTGGTCAGGTCTTTCTCGAGGGCCACGTCGGGATCGGCGCGGATCGCTTCCGCCAGCTCTTGCTTGCCATCCTCGAGCCGGTTCAAGCCGGCAATGAGGACGACGCCCAGATCGCGATGCAGCCGTCCGAGGACGATCGGAATGCATTGGCTCCCCGCGCACATGGCAATCGCCTGGCGGAGCTTCTTCTCGGCCTCGGTGAAATTGGCGGCGAGGTAGTCGCGGTTGATGGCCTCGTCGGCGAGCTTCATGGCCGCCGCGTCTTTGGGAGCGGCAGCAGCATTTGGCGACGAGAAAAGAAAGGCGATCGAAACGAAGACCAGGCTGAGCGAACCACGAAAGCGACGATCCACGGAGATTCTCCTCTCGACGAGCTCGCAGCCAGCACTACTCTGTCGAAATTCTCGCTACCAGATCGATCATCGCAGAAGCCATTCGCCCACACTCAACCATGTGACCGAGCAGGCAAAATTCCCTCTCCGCGAAGCCGGCGAGGTCGGCCGCCACGGGATCTCCCGCGGCTGAATCGGCTGGCGGCGTCCCCATCGCGCCTGACGTGGCCGCAAGGGCCAACGGTGATCTGTTTTGGCGAGGAGCTGACACAGGAGTGCTAGGGCGTGGCCCCCTCGGTTCGCATGAACTGCACACGGCGATTGAGTGCCCGATTCTGCTCGCTGTCGTTCGGAAGCAGCGGGCGGGTGAGGCCGTACCCGTGAGAAACGAGCCGATTGGCGGAGACACCCTTGCCGACGAGGAATTTCCGGACCGACGCCGCTCGGCGGTCCGATAGTCTGAGGTTGTAGGCGGCCGCGCCCTTGTTGTCGGTGTGGCCCTGAATTTCGATGCGCATGTTCGGGTTCTGCTGCAGGACCTCGGCCACCGCTTCGAGGATCGGATAGCTTTCGCGCCGGATGACGTCCTTGTCGAACTCGAAATGGATCTGCTGCGTGATCTTGATCTCTTTGTCGGTGACGACGACGAGCGACTTGCGCGGACAGCCCGGGCGATCGCCGCCGGTGGGACCGGCTTCGTTGGGACACTGGTCGTCGACGTCGGCCAGGGTGTCTTTGTCGTTGTCGAGATCGGGGCACCCGTCCTGGTCGTCGAAACCGTCCGGATCCTCCGGCTCGTTAGGACACTTGTCGGTCGCGTCGGCAACGCCGTCGAGATCGTTGTCGAGCTCGGGGCATCCGTCGTCGTCGAGGTAGCCGTCCTTGTCTTCCGCCTCGAGCACGCACATGTCGAGCGCGTCGACGATGCCATCGCCGTCGACATCCTCCGGCGCTGCGGGAAGCGCGAGCTGCCGTTCGGCGCACGTTTCGGGAGGGGAGAGATCGTAGGCGGCGTGCGCGTTGGGCTCGGCGATGGCGAGGTGGGCGTTGGCGCGCGAAACGAAGCCTTGATCGAGCTCCACTGTCGCGAACTCGAGTTGGGATTTGGCGAGGGCGAGCTCGCGCGGCGCGCAGCGAATCGCGCCGTTGCGCTCGGCCTGGCTCGCGAGCTTGGTGAGCCCCTCGATCTGTCCTCGCATCACCGGCGCTTGCCCGCACGCGCAGAGTCCGAGGGCGAGGATGGCGGCTACGACTGGCCTCATCGCCCCGCCCCGCGATGGGCCTCCTTGGAAAGCTGGATCGCCTTGTTGGCATATTCCTCGGCAACGTCGGCAAACTGAATGGCGTCGGAGTAATCGCCTTCGCTCGCCTCGGACATCGCTTTCTGAAGATGCTCGTTCGCGTAGTAGTATTCGTAGGGCGCGAGCTTTTCGGCGCCGAGCTCTTTCGCTTCGGCAACTTTGCTCGCCACGCCGTTGATCTGTACGGAGTAGAGCGCTCCTCCGCAGCCCGCCGACGAGATCGCCGTGGTCAGAGTTGCCACCGCAGCGAGACCCCCGAAGCGTGCTTTCATACCCTCGGGGCACGCTATCAAGCGTGCGAAGACTGCGTCAACTGCCGCGTAAGAGCGGCGATGGCGGTTCGACGGCCAACGAAATCCCCTCGTTCGTGCGAGGGTCCGGCCTCGCGTACGCGCCTTCCACCCGCGTCGCCGCGTGACGATCGCTGCGGCGTCAGAGACGTCGGTACACGCCGACAACCACACCGAGCAGCATGGTGGGTTTGAAGTCCGTGGCCCGTACCAAGATGGGCGCCATCTGCGCATTGGCCGGCTGAAAACGGACGTAGTCGCGCTCGGGGTAGTAGTACTTGACCGTGGCTTCGTCTCCGATGAGCGCGACCACGACGTCACCCCGCTGGGCCGTGAGCTGTTTTCGCACGAAGATATAGTCGCCGCTGAAGATGCCGGCTTCGATCATCGAATCGCCTGTGACGCGCAGCCCGAACACTTCGCGTCCCCCGCGGACGAGCGTTCGATCGATCCGGACCGTGTCGAGAACGTTTTCTTCGGCGAGGAGAGGGAGGCCCGCCGCGACGCGACCGAGAATCTGCACTTCGACAAGACCCTCTTCGTCGTTGGCGGGGACCGAAGCGGGGAGTGTTTCGGTATCGCAGGGGCGGAGCGCGCGGGACTTCATGTCCTCGCGGGTCAGGTACCCCTTGCGCTCGAGCGCTCGCAGATGGTCATTGACGCCATTGGTGGAACGGATGCCCATGTGGGCACCGATTTCGCGGAGCGTCGGCGGGTAGCCGCGATGGGTGATCGACGAACGAATGTACTCGAGCACTTGGTGCTGTCTGTCGGTGAGCCCCTGCATAGACTTCGAGCCTACTGAACATGTGTGCCCGTGTCAAACAAAGGGTGGTTCGAACAGCGGAGCTCAGCGCTGGAAGGTGATGTTGACTTGCGAAATGGTGCCGGCGACCGGGCGCCCTTCGCGATCGAGCGCCGGTTCGTAGCGGCGGGTGAGGGCGCATTTGCGCGCCTCTCGACCGAAGCCGTTGCCCGGATCACTGAGCACCTTGGCGTCTTGCGGCGTGCCATCGGGGCGAACCACGATGAGCAGCTTCACGCGCTGGTAATTGATCTCTTCCGCGTCCGCTTCGGGGGGGAAGGGGCAATCCCACTGCGAGCTACCGACGATGGAGGGCGCGCGCGACTGATCGGGACCGCTCGGTGGGGCGAGCTTCGTTCCGGTGCCGCCGGGGACGCCGCCGACGACGGCGTTGAGGTTACGAACAGCCGTCTTCGACGTGCCATCTTTGGCGGTGACGCCGCCGGCGTACGCGTCGGCGTTACCAGTCACGAACCCTTGTCCTGTGAGATCGACCGGCTCGTTCGGATCCGGCTCCTGCGTCAGGATTTTGCCTGCCTGCGCGGGAGCGGGCGGCGGCGCTTCGCGCTCCTGCGAGGGCGCCTTGATGGCCGCTACCGGCTTCGGCGCCTCCTCTTCGGGGGGCTTCTCTTCCGGCGGCGGAGGCGGCGGAGGATTGATCATCTCGATGTCGTAAAAGTGGGACAGGTAGGCGCTCACCTGGGAGCGGGCGTCGAGCGCCCATCTGCCGAGGCCGTTGGCGAGGCGAGCCGCCTCGGTCGCACCGACGATGTGAAGCGCCAGCGCCCCGCACATGCCGATGATCGCGCCCCACTTCATCGACCGCGAGTCGAGCTCGAGGACGCGCTCCAGGGGGTCTTCGAAGGCGCGCTCCAAGGGATCTTCGTCGTGGGTTGCGAGCAAAGCGGGTTACCTCGACGATGCGGGGGCCGCCACCGGTTCGGGCGCGACCGGGGTGACACCGAAGGCAATCTTGGCGATGCCTGCTTGTTTCAGGAGATCGAGCACGTGAATGACGCGCTGGTGCTGGACGGTACCATCGGCCTTGATCACGGCGCGAAGGTCGGGTGTCTTGGCGTGCCCCTCGCGCGCGAGGGGGAACAGGGCGTCGTCATTGGCCAGCTTCTTCTGGTCGACCATGATGTCGCCGCTGGCATAGAGCTCCACGGCGAAGACCACCTGCACGTCGGTGCCGGACGCTGCCTTCGGCAGGTCGAGGGGGACCGACTGGGAGACGACCATCTTGGCGACGACCATGAAGATGATGAGCAGCACCAGCGTGATGTCGACGAGCGGCGTGACATTGATGCCGACGATGCCTTCGTCGCCAGTGTCGAAATTTCCGCCCGCCATCAGCCAGCTTGCTCCGGTACGGTCACCGCTTTGAGATGCGCGAGAAGGATGCGGGAGAGCACCTCGGTGTTGGCCAGTGTGGACTTGGTCAGACGCTGGAACGCGTTGTAGGCGGCCACCGCCGGGATGGCCACCAAGAGCCCGATGGCCGTGGCCACCAGCGCTTCGGCGATGCTCGTCATGACCGTCTGCGGCGCGATCGTCGACGCCGTTTGCGCGGTCTGCATCTTCGCCGCTTTGCCGAGCTCGTCGAACGCCTGCACGATGCCGATGACCGTGCCCAAAAGGCCGACGAACGGCGCGTTGTTGCCGAGCGTGCCCAGGTACACGAGGCGCTTCTCCAGTTTCATGCGCTGGAGGGCGGCCGCGCCGGCCATCGCCTCCTCGGCTGCTTGCGCGCCGCGCTCGGATTCGACGAGACCCGCCACCACGACGGCGGCTTCGGCAGAGGGCGAGTTCTCCAGCAAGCGCCGCGCTTCCGCGACCTCTCCGCGACGCAGATAATCGCCGAGCGAGCGAGCAAGTGCCGCCAGGTCGTCACGGAGTGAGTAGTAGAACCACCCTCGCTCGAGCATGATGGCGACGGAAACGACGGAGAGCGCGAGGAGCAGCCACATGACCCAGGCTGCGCCGAAATTCGTCATGAGCCGCTTGGCGTGATCGACCAGATCCCAATTCATGGATGACCGTTCTCTTCGTGAAGGCGCACGGCGAAGCCGAGCAGCGTCGTGGCGTAGCCCCCCTTCGGTAGCACAAAACGAACTCGCAAGGCGGTCTGCTCTGCGATGATTTTTTCGACCGTCAGCTCGACCGCGCGAAGGACGAAGGGGCGTCGCGAGCCCTCACCGAGGGTGTGATGGCGGCTGAAGGGGTCGTCGCTACCGGTCGCGGCCGCCAAAATTTCGCGTTCTATCATCGCGGGTTTGCCCTCGGGCCACCTCATCTTGGCGCCGAAGATAGGTCCGGTAGGGGAAACTTCACCGCGTGCGGCGCGATCGCCGTCCGTCTTTTCATCGACGCACAAAAAAATCCCGCCCGAATCACTCTTTCTCAACACGTCGCCTTCGAGGGGGCGATCCCAGGTGCCTTCCGACTGCCGTCGCTCGAGCACGCGGTTGAAGAGCTCCGACTGCAGTGCCGAGAAAAGAAGGCGGCGCTCGCGGCGGTCCTTGGGTCCCGCCGTGTGACCGGCGAGCCACGCCAGCGCACGCTCGGGGTTGTTACCATCGCGGCCAAAACGCTGCGGTCCGTACGCATTGGGCACGCCGTGCCGGCCCGCGCATTCGAGCGCATCGACGACGCCGGGCACCTCGTCGACCGGTAGATCGCGCAGCACGATGGTGAAGCGGTTGCCCTTGAGGTGGCCAGGCTTGAGCTTGTGGCGGTGGCGGATCACACTTTCGATGGCCACCCCTTCGATGTCGAGTTCCCGCGCTCCGTCGGGCGAGCGCGCAACTTCGAACGGTACGGAGATGGTCTGCGTCGCGACGGCCCGCTTGTCCTTCATTCCGGCGTAACCGGCGCCGCGCTCGTCGACACCGAGAGCGCGACAAATGCGACCCACCGCTTCGTTGGTGGTGAGGTTGGTCTTCTTGATGCGCAAAAACAGGTGCTCTCCCTCGCCGCTCGCGTCGAAGGCGGGGATCTCGTCGACGATGAAGTCGTCGACGGACTTACGGAACGTGGCTTCGGGCTTCACGAGGTCGGTGGGTAGGGAGCGGGGAGGTTCGGTGCCGGTGTCGTCGGCGGACCAAGGAGGTAAGGCTTCTCCGTTGACTCGGCCAGACCATTCTTTTGTCGAGCGCATCGAAATGTGAAACATGTTTCGTGCCGGAGCCACTGGGAGAAGACGAACGAAAGCGCCCCGTGGACCGGCCGTGCCATTTTGTGCACCGGCCGTTGCATTCTAAAGCCGGGCCGGAGGCCCGGCGGTGCCCGGCGGGGTGGGCCCTGTTCCGGGCTTGCCCGGCGGGGCGGGGGCTTCCCCTGCTGGGCGTGGACAAAGTAGAACGCGCGGCGTTTCGCCGTGCGATTTCTACTTTGAATCGGAGCAGCAGCGAAAACCGGTCGAATAGTCGTGGTAAGTCGGTTCGTGCGCCACGGTGCGATAGTCGCAGCCGTCCCCGTTGATGTGGGTATCGAGATAGTAACCGCCGCGGAAAGTACCTTTGGGATCGGCGGTCCACTCGTGCACGTTGCCGACCATGTCGTAAACGTGAAATCCGTTGGTGCAGTTGGCAAACGACCCGGTCGGCGCGACCGTGCCCATCTGCTGGTTGAGTCGTGGATCGTTCATCGGCTTGGAGAAATAACGCGCGCGGCCGAGACCGCCGAAGAGCTTGTTCAACGGCGCTGTGCGATTCGTATCGACGCAGTAGTCGTCTCTGCGCTCGTTGCCGTACGGGAACCTGGTCCCCGTGGGGCCCTTGCATGCCGAGATCCATTCTTTGTCACTGCAGAGCCGTTTGCCGGCTTCTCGGCACGCGCCCTCGGCCTGGTTGCGGCTGATGTAGGCCTGGGGCACGACCCCTTTGCGCGAAACCGCGCGAACGCGAATGCCCGTCACTGCGACGTAAGGGGAGTGCGGCTCGGTGGTGCCGTCGGCGCGGACTTCGACCGTGCTGGCCTCGTACCTATCGACGCAATAGCGCCCTTGGACAAACTCCATTTCGGAGGGGCAGGGACTCTTCGCCGGGCCGGGTCTACGAGCTGCTGCTGCTGCAGCGGCGTGACCGTGGCGTGTCTCGTGCGATGTCGATTTGGCGGCGAGCAGGAGCGTCGCCAGAAGAGCGGTCACCGGGAGCATCAAGTCGGACTTCGATAACCGCACTGCTCATTCCTACGACGGGTCGGGCGCGAGCGAGAGGAAAAAGTGCATCGACACGCGCGGTCATTGGGCACATTGCAGCATGTGTGCCACCACGCTGTGTGATTACAGCTCGTGCGGCATCAAATCGCGCGGACTGCGGAAATATTGCAGGGGTGAATAAGCGAGGAAGTTCGAAACGCGCGACGTGTAAAGGCATGCATATTCCTCGACTTGGTCGCCAAAGCTCGACTTTTCCGTTTCTTCCTTGAGCAGAGATCCCCAATACGAGTGAAAACGCTTGTCGATACGGTCACCCAGCAGAATGCTCTCCTTTTCGACCTCGCGAAGCAGCGCTCGGATGTGTTCTACGCCCCGCTTGGAGCGTATGCGTTCAGCGGAAAGGTGCGTCAGGGTCACACCATTTTCACCCTTCGCGGAATGCGCGTCGATTTGACGCGCCAGGTCTTTGTATCGCGCTTGGAAATAGCGAAGCTCGTCTTCGAGCTTGTCCCGCTTGCCCTGAAGTTCGTCGATGCGCGCCAGATCGGAGGCGCATGCGTCGTGCGCGAGCACCTCGGCCTCCATTTCCTGGATGATCATCGCCGTGCGCCAGGATGACTCTTTCTTCGAGCGGAGAATGTCGCCGTAGATGTGATCGCCGACGTAGAGGATGCGATCGCCGGTGACGCCGAGGAGGCGCTCGAGATCGTGCAGGTTGCCCCCCTGGTAGACTTTGCCGCGCTCGAGCGGAAACGTGGCCGGTCGAAGCTCGTCCCCCACGCGCTCCTCGAGCGGGCGGCGCTGCTGAAAGAAGGCGGGTTTCTGCGCGGCGACGATGACGACGTCGAAGAAATGACGCCAGGTCGGGTACTCGGGCACCGAGCCGCCGAGGAGGTACGTCATCATGCGGTCGGTGTACGACCAGCGGGAGTTGGTGAGGAGAAAGAGCTTGTGGCCGGCGCTGCGGAACTTGTGCAACGTGGGCGCAAGCTCCGTGTCTTTGACGACGAAGCGGGGCAAATCGGCGAGTACGGCGTCGAGAATGGTTCCATCGCCGTGCGCTTCATCGATGCATTCGCGGATATCGATGAAGAGCCTGGTGAAGTCGACGGCGAGCCCCCGTCTTTCGAACGAGTCGACGATGGCGGCGTAAAGGGCCGCCTCGCTCAACGCGTAGAGTGTGTCGATCCAGTGATAGCGCGGCGTCGTGGGACGCAGCTTCTTCGACTGGTAGAGGGTGCGAAGCTCTTCTTTGGAGAGCTGACGCAAGCCATGGTAGCCACGCTGCACGCCCTTGTAGCGGTCCATCTTGAGGATGTGCCCAAAGCGCTTGTCGATGAGAAGGCCTCGGATGGGAAACTGCGTGTCGCAGGGGACATCGAGGATGTGCTCGGGGTAGCCGCGCTTGACCAGTTTTTGCGCGGTGGCCTGGATGGACAGTTGGTCCATCTCCGGCTGGTCGTAGATGGCCAGCGTGTAGTCCATGTCGAAGCCGATGTAGGCCGCGCCGGTCAGGCGAAGATCGCGGTTGACGAAGATGCGCCGGGTTCGCTTGATCCCGAGGACCTGGCCGCCGCCGATGAGGTCTTCGAAGGGAAGGACGAGCTGCTGGAATGTCACGCCGAACCTACTTAAGGTAGCACCGCTGGCGCCGCTTTGCCGAACCGGGGTCGGGTGAGGTCGGTGGGCACCCGGGCGGCCGATGGGTCAGAGGATGCGGCGCTCGATGGGGTTAGCGTCGGTCTCTTCCATGCCCGAGAAATCGCGCCGTTCGCGCTTTTCGCGCACGCGATCGCGGACATAGTCGACGATCTTGTCGACATAGCTCTCGAAGGGGGGGCAGGCGATGCGCGATTCGGCCAGGATCTCGTCGGCGTTGCGAGCGTCGAAGCGCACGCGTGTGGCCAGGCGATCCACGAAGGCCCGCGGGCTCTTGGCGAAACGCTCGAGGCCCGGCGTGCGCAGCAAGGCTTTGGTGAGGTTGGTGGGAATGAAGCCGCGCGGCGCGGGCCTGTCGCTGGCGCGCGCCACGAGATCGAACACCCGTTTGGCGGTGAGCGGATTGGGATCGACCAAATGGAAGGTGCGCCCCGTCGAACGCGGATGACGCCCGAGGGCGCGCGAAGCGCGCACCACGAAATCGATGGGCACGAGGTTGAGCGGCGCATCGCCGCGACCGGGCAGGGGAACCGCGATCTCTGCCGGCGTTGTCACGATGAGCAAAATGAGCAGGTACGGTCCGTCGAACCGATCGATCTCCCCAGTCAGCGAATCGCCGACGATGGTGGCGGGCCGCACGACGACGATGGGCACCGTGGACATCGCGCGCCGCGCCAGCTTCTCGGCGCGGGCGCGCGTTTCGCCGATGAACGTCGGAAATCGCTGCGCCGCCTCGAGCTCGTCCTCGCGCACGATGCCGGTGCGATCACCGGCGACCTCGGCCGTCGAATGCAAAACCAGGCATTTCAAAGAGGAGCAAGCGCGCGCCAGCTCGAGCACCTCGCAAGTTCCGTCGACGTTCAGTTGCTTGGCCGTGCGGGGGTCGACCCCGAGGTAGGTGACCTGCGCGGCGTGGTGGATGCGGTCGATCTCGCTTGCCAGGGCCCGAAACTCGATGCCGGAGAGGCCGAGGTCCATGGCCGCGGCGTCCCCTTCGATCATGACGAAACGGCTGCGCCATCCCTTGGGCCAGGCCGCCACCGTCTGTTCCGCCTCCTGCGCGAACTTGGCCCGGACAATGGCGTAGATGAGCGTGCCCGGCTCTTCGTCGAGCAGGTGCGCGGCCAGCTTGCGCGCCAAAAAAGACGGAAAACCCGTGAGGAGGGTGACTTCGTTGTATCCGGGGCGGGGCATCAGTGGCTCGAACCGAGCAGGGTGCTCACCGCGCCAGCGTAGCTCATCACGAGAGCGGACGGTGCTTCGAGCTCGACGAAGGCCCGGGCCTCTGGTCCGGGGGCTTTGCCGTAGGTAAAGAGCAAGGTCGAATCCGCGGCGGGGCCGGAAGGCGCGGCGCCCAGGCGAGCCGGATCGACGAACAGGGCAAATGCCACGGTCGGTCCGAACCGCGCGGCTGCGCTTTTCAGATGAACGATTCGAGCGAGGGTCGCGCCCTCTTCCGGCTTCTCCAGGGAAGCAAGCGTCTGTTTGGCGTCGCGGCCCGCGGCGCCGACAAAAACCTCTTTGCCGATGGCCCACACGATATCGAAAGTGTCGCTCTCCCCCGGTCTTTCGGGTTTTTCGTTCTTGTCCGATTTGTCGCGTGGGAGCTTGACCTTGGGGGGGCGGCGGGCGACGCGCACGGCGCGGATCTCGGTTTCCCCCGCGGCGCGGGCCCCCTCGACGCCGGAAATCTTCATATCGCCGATCCAGTTGCTGATGGGCTCGGCAATGGCGCGCACGCTGAGGAGATCGAGCAGGGCGAAGGCGCTTTGGTCGATTTCGGCGGCCTCGGCCACCGACCCGCGCACGACCGCCGCGCGCGTGGGCCCCGCGACGAGGGCGCCCGTCAGCCAATCGCCGCGCCCTTTGGCAAACGCGCGCAGCGCGGTTTCGATCTTGGTCTTGTCGTTGGCGGCGAGTCGGCCGCCGAACACCTTGGCCATCGCTTCCGCCTGCGCGACCGCAGAGCGCTCGCGCACCTCGCGGCTGTCACGCGTCAAAAAAGCGATGCCCGCCGACGCCGGCAGCGCCAAGAGGGGGTCGAGGGGAGCCACCGTCATCAGGGCCAGCTCGTCAGCCGCCGGCCCAGCGGAACGTGCCTTCAGGTGGGCGATAGCCCGGTAGCGCTCGGGGGCCTCGGGCTCGCTCGGATGGACGGTGACCGCAAAGCGCGCTTCCTCGAAATCGCCGAGAATGGCGAAGAAACGAGCCGCCCTGGCGTCCATGTCGGCGAGGGCTTCAGCGGGGTCCCCGAAATCGGGCGCGCTTCCGCCGTGCTTGGCGCGCATGGCGGCATCGTCGGCCTCTCGATCCTTTTTCCACGAGAGCCAGAGTCGGGCGAGACGGGTCGCCACCGGGCCGGCCAACGCGCCCTGCGTCGCCGTCGCAGCGATGTCTTCGATGGGCAGCGGCCGCGCCGGCAGGGTGCGCGTGACGAATGGCGCCCACCGTTCGAGCAGCTCCTTGCCGCGGCCAACGACCAGATAGTTGCCGGATACGGCAAAGGACGGCCCCTCCGGATCGGCGACGGATGGGACGAGATGGACGGTTTCTTCTCCCGGGTTCGCCTCCTTCGTGTAGCGGGGGGTGCTCGAGGTCATCAGCTGCACGACGCGCTGCCCATCTTTGACGTGGATGGCGCCGAGGGCGGCGAGCGCGCCGCCGTCTTCGACGACGGCGCCAACGATGGGAACGTTGAAGTCGAGCTGTTCGAGCACGCCGAGCGGTAGCCCCAGGGCGCCGCCGAGGAAGACGGCAGGAGAGCTCGGTACGAGCGACGTCGCGGCGCGCAGCTTGGCGCGAACCGTATCCCAGGTTCGATCGGGGCGAGCGACGATGATCTCCGCCACGAGCCCCGCCGGCGCCGGCACTGGCGCGGGCCTCGTCGCCTCCAAGGATGGCGCCGGCGAGCGTTTGCAAGCCGCCGCTTGGAAAACGAGAACCACGAAACCGACGAACAGCGCGTGCCCGAGGGCTCCACGGCGGCGAGCCGTATGGCTCGACGCCCGGCGAACCAGTGGGCGGGGCTCCTCGTTGAGCGTCGGCATCGAGCGTTGGAGTTTACAGAATCCGGCGGAGCCATGCTCCTTGTCGCGCCGAACGCCGAGCGAGGCTAACATGGACGTGCCATGCCCGCTCCGAGCGAGGACACCCCCCCCGTGAGCGAGGCGACGCGCGCGCCACCGCGGCCACTTCTCGGCGAGGTCATTTCGGGACGCTACCGGGTCACGAAGCTGCTGGCGACCGGCGGCGTGAGCTGCGTTTACCTCGGGCAGCACGTGCACATGCTCAAGCACGTGGCCATCAAGGTGCTCGACCCGAACGCCGAGAAGCTGCCCGAGTTCGTGTCGCGCTTTCGACGGGAAGCGGTGGCGGGGGCGCACGTGCAGCATCCCAACATCGCTTCGGCGACCGATTTCGGTCAGCTCGAGGACGGGTCTTACTTTCTGGTCCAGGAGTACGTGCCTGGGCAGACGCTCACCCGTGTCATCGCCGGCGGACGGCTGCCCCCGTTGCGAGCGGTGGCCATCGCGCGAAAGCTCGCCTCTGCGCTCGGCGCTGCCCACGACGTCGGCATCATCCATCGCGATCTGAAGCCGTCGAACGTCATTCTCGTCGAAGGGACCGACGATGTGGTCAAGCTGATCGACTTCGGATTTGCGAAGTTGCGCTTTTCCGACGTGCCGACCTTGGCCCCGCCGGCGGACGAGCCGGCGGTCCCGGAGAGGCTGCTCACCGCTGCGGGGGTGGTGCTCGGCACGGTTGCCTACTTGGCACCGGAAGCGGCTCTCGGAATGTCCGCGGTCGATCAACGCAGCGACCTTTATGCGCTCGGCCTCATTCTCTACGAGCTACTGGCGGGGCTTCATCCTTTCGACGCGACCGAGCCGGTACGGCTCTTTCTGCAGCAGCGCATCGAACCCCCGCCGCCGATCGCCATCCGGTCACCCGGCGCCACGGTGCCGCCGGAGCTCGAGAGCGTCGTGCGCAAGCTTCTCGAGAAGGACCCCCAGTCCCGCTACGCCAGCGCCGCGGAGGTGATTTCGGCACTCGACGGCGCCATGTTGTCGGCCGGATTCGACGCAGTGCCCGAGATCGCGGCCGGGCCGCCTCCGGAAGCGCTGTCGCAGGAAGCCGTCGCGCCCACGAGCGCGCCCGCGCCCTTCGACACCCGGGCGGCGGCGATCGATCGAGCAGCAGCACCACTTTCTGGCATGGCGAAACTCGTGGAGATGCTGCCCGCCGACGGGCGCTTTCCGCGCTGGGCCTATGTCGCCTTCCCTGCGCTCGGACTCATTTTCGTCCTGATTCTCGTCCTTTTGAGCGCGCGAGCCTCTCCCAGCGCAGAGGACAGCGCGACCGAAGCCCCGGCAGACAGCGCCTCCACCGAGGCACGCCCGGGGGATTCGGCGGCGCGCGAGGTGACGATGGAAGTTGCGGGGCTCGATGCGTCCGGCTGGCGCATGAACCTGCGCAACGCTGCTCGGCGCAAGGAATGGCCCGCAGCCTCCGAAGCCGTGCTCACGCTGCTTCGCCTCGACCCGACCGCGTTTCGTGATCACGACGTTCAAGCTGCCCTGCGCAACACCGCCGTCGGTCTGGAGGACACGGGGGGCGCGGCGTCGGACAAGTTCTTCGATACGCTTTCCGCCCAGGCCGGGTCCGACGGGCTCGATCTCGTGTACGACGTCGCGCGCTTTCGGGCGGGCACCAAAGCCGGAAAAAGGGCGACCGAGATCCTGCGTCGTCCGGAGGTGATGCTGGGCGGGTCGCCGGCTCTCAAGGTGCTCTTCGATTTTCGCGAAGCATCCTGCGTGGGACGGCGCGATCTCTTTTCTCGCATGGCCGAGCAGGGGGACGAGCGCGCGCTCGGTGAGCTCGTGGCGCAACGCGATGCCGACTGCGGCCGGCGCGATCCATGTTGCTACAAGGAGAGCCGGGCGCTCGGCACCGCCATCCGTTCGCTGAAGGCGCGACTTTCCGCGCCTCCCTCCGCTGCTTCGGCGTCGCCCTGACGTGCCTGCTCGGCTCGATGTGCGAGCTTCATGTTTTCGCACGCCACGCCGGGAACGAAGACGAGCGCTCCACCGGAAGCGGCGCTATAACCCGGCTCCACCATTGGAGGAGGGACGCATGACTGTTCATATCGGAAGCATTGCCCCGGACTTCACCCAGGAATCCACCGAAGGGACCATCAAGTTCCACGATTGGATCGGCAACAGCTGGGCCGTCCTGTTCTCTCACCCCAAAGACTTCACCCCCGTGTGCACGACCGAGCTCGGCATGGTCGCGAAAATCAAGTCCGAGTTCGACAAGCGCGGCGTCAAGGTGATCGCCGTCAGCGTCGACGACGTCCCATCGCACAAGCGATGGCTCTCGGACATCGAAGAGACGCAGAAGACCAAGATGAACTATCCCATCTTGGGTGATTCCGATCGCAAGGTCGCCAAGCTCTACGACATGATCCACCCCGAAGCGAACGACACGCTCACCGTGCGCTCGGTCTTCGTCATCGACCCCAACAAGAAGGTGCGCCTCACGTTCACCTATCCCGCCGCGACGGGCCGCAACTTCGACGAGATCCTGCGCGTCATCGACTCGCTGCAGCTCACCGACAAGCACTCCGTCGCGACCCCGGCCAACTGGAAGGACGGCGGCGAGTGCGTGATCCTCCCGTCGATCACCGATCCCAAGGTCATCGCCGAGAAGTTCCCCAAGGGGCACAAAGAGCTGCGTCCGTACCTCCGAATGACGCCCCAGCCGAACAAATAGAGCCTCGCGCCAGGGTTGGGCGGGGCGTCACATCGACGAAGGTGTCCCGACGATAGGCGAGAGCATCCAACCGCCAAGACGCCAAGGGTCGCCAAGAGATTTTGGGGATCGAGCGCAGCGAGTCTCGACCAAAGATCCTGGTGGCTTTGGCGTCTTGGCGGTTTTCCTTCCGAGGCTGCTAACGGCCGAGATCGGATTTCGTCAAAGTCCAGTCTCGCCGGAAGAAGCCGCCGGCCAGCGTGGGTGCGCCGCCGAGGACGACTTGGCCCCGGGCGCCCGCAATCCTGGCGTCGAAGACCATGTAATCGGGGATGAGCTCGGGCAGCGCTATGGCGCGGAAGGTCCCCATAGCCGAGGTCCCCGCCAGCACGAGGACGTAGCGCGAGGGGTGCTTGGGGTTCGGGTAGATGAAGGCGACGCCGACTTCTTTCCCCTTCCACTCCTTCACGGTGCCCGCTTCATTGACGAGGGTGATGGACTTGCCGCTGACGCGGAAGGGGAGAGACGATTCGAGGTCGCGCACGACCTGATTCGATTCGGAATTGCCGATGAGCACGAGGGAGTGCTCTTCACCGAGATCGTCCTCGTATTCACGGTCGGGCAAGACCGGATAGCGGATGTCGACGCCCCATTTGATGCGTGCCCACGCGCGCGCCGTGTCGCGGTTGGCGCGGGTCTGTGCTGGGTCTTGCGTTCCGTAGACGAAGGCGAGCGGTTCGAAAAAGGCATCGCGCATTGGTCCCGAGAGCCCGGCGCGCTTCTGGAGCCCCGTGCTCTCGGGCTTGGTCCCCGCTACCCACGTGCCGCTGGCGCGGTAGGCCGCAATCGGCAGCCCCGGCTCGAACGTCAGGAGAACGCCGTCGACGGTGACGTGCGTCGGAGCGGTGTTGGAGACGAGCTCGCTATCGCGGTCGAGGGAGAAGGCTTCCACCCGCTCGGTGCTGACCGTGATTTGTGTGGGATCGACGACGTTGGCGTCGATGGTGGCAAACGCGACGTCACCGCCGATGTCCCGCAGGTGCACCCACGCGTTGTCCGGATAGCGGAGCGAATTGGTTCTGAACAAGACGCGCCTCTTGTGCTCGGGGCGCGTCTGGCGCGAGAGCCAATTGTATCCACCGAGCGCGTCGTAGGCCTTGGTCCAGACGTTGTGGCCGATGTTGGGATGCTCGTGCTCCACGCTGTAACCGAGCGCCTTGTACCGGTCGATCAGTACGCCCGAGTTTTTTTCGGGGTAATCACGTTTGCCGTGCCATACGTAGAGCGGCAGGTAGAGGCCGTTGTCGGCCCAGTGCGTATTCGAGCGTTGCTCGACGAGAAGGCGCTCCCAAGAGCGGAGCCCGCGGCCCACGATGTCGCCGCGGATGAAGTAGCTGTGGTAGCCGCACAGCGGTTCGGCGGCGGCGTAACGGTCGGGGTAGCGGAAGGCGATCGACGCTGTTCCGGTGCCCCCCATCGACGCGCCGGTGATGGTGACGCGATTGGGGTCGATGGGATAAAATTTCGTCGCCCAATCGACCGCCCGGACCACGTCGCTTTCCCCGAGCTCGCGGTACATCGCGTTGCCATGCCCGTTGGGTGAAAGGACGAAAGCCTCGATGGGTTCGACCTCGCCGGGGTGGCGATCCTCCCACTCCGGGTCGCGGCCTTCGTCGTCGTGCCCGAAGAAATGACGCATCATCGAGTTGGGTCTGCCGTTGAGGCCGTGTAAGACGACGATGAGCGGATAGGTCTTGGTGCGCGCGCCGTGGGCGTCGACGTACGACGCCGGGACGTACATGCCGAACGGCGAAGGCTCGCCGTCGAGGGGCGACTTGTAGGCGAATCGCCGGATCCCGGAATGGACGCGCAGCGGGTCGCGCCGCGCTTCGATGTCGGCGGCGTACTCGATGATGGTGCGCGCATCGGTGGCGAGCGTTTCGAGATCTTTGTCCCCGCCGTTCACGTAATGAGCGAAGCGATCGCGCAGATGCATCATCGTCGTTCGCGTGACACTCGGCTCGGATAAAAACGAGTTCGGCTCGGCCGGACAGAGCGCGATGGCGCGCGTCGCTGCGGCCATGGCTTGGTGCATGTAGGGCCGCACCGGAGAGACCGCCTCCAGTTTTCGCCCCGCGACTTCTGCCGATAGGACGAGCTCCGCCCCTTCCTCGGTCTCAGCGAGCTCCTCGGGCAGGATGGGGGGAAGCTGAACTTTGAGCTCGCTCGGTCCGCTTTCCGAGAGGGGGACCTCTCCCCCCTCCACGCCGAAGAGATCGCGCTTGCGATCACCGGCCCGGGCCGCGGCGGTGACACGAACGGAGCGATCCGTGCCACGCAGGATTCCCTCCGGAAACGAGACGGTCACGCTCGGCTGAAAACCAGCTGCCGCGAGCCCGCGATTGACATCGATGTAGGCCATCTTCGCCGAGAGCCAGCGCACGTCGGCGTCCGTCGTGGCCGGCAGACGAAAGAAGGCGCCGCGCGGTGCGGTGAATGTCGCGTCGACCACGCGCATGCGGAACGCCCAGTAGCCGTCGCGGTGATGGAGCTTGACCAAGATGCCGTGGTCGCCCGGCGGAAGATCGATGCGGGCGATGTCTTCGTCGTCCCGCTGGGGGCGGTTGTCGTCGCTCGAGGAAACGACTTTACGGCCCACCCAGACCCGCGCGCCGTCGCTCGAACCGATGAGGAGCGCGCCCCCCTTCAGCGCTGTGGGCAGGTGCAGTACGCCGTAGAGGTAGGCAAATGCTTCGCCGCGAGGATTCATGGCGGCGGCGATGTCGAGGGGCCCCTCGGAGGAGTTGACGATGCGCCAGCTCGTACTGGAGGCGTCCCCCTCTGCGTCGGCCGACCCCACCGTGACCGCGCGGCCGAGCTTGCCGACCACGCTCGCTTCGTCGGCGTCCATCAGCATGTTGGAATCGAGCGAACGTTGCTGACCGCGCTTTCCCTTCGCGCTGGCGTGGATGGGGCCGAGCGCGAGCCACGCGCCGAGTCGGCCGCTGGGCGGGGGAACCAGCATGACCTCGTTGGCCGCGGCGCTCCCCGCTGCCAGAAGAAGCGCCGTCAAGAGGACCACCGCGAGACATCGTGACGCGGCCGCTGCAGAAGCCGTTCGATGCCGGCACTGCCCGATGAAGGCGGCAGGTGGGCTAGGCGTCGAGCGCTTGCGCCAGCGTGCGAGGTCCATCCTTGAACATCACCTCTACCTTCTGCCGATCGATGATGCGAACGATGTATCCGTCACCGAACTTTCCGTGACGAATGAGATCGCCGGAGCTGAAAGTTTGCGATGCGCGGTAGGCGCGGAAAGAGGTCACCGGTTTGCCGAGAACGGCCTTTTCCCAGGTGGACTCGCGTTGCCGCTCCGCTTCGTGGGCGGCCGCCTTGCGCTGTGACATCGCCGGGGGCGAGCGCGAGCCCGCGACTTTCGCCGGGGCGCGGTCGCTTCTCGCCGCGGGAGCGGGGCCGCTCTTGGGGTGCCGATAGTTGTGATGACCGCCGCAAGTCCGGCACTCGACGCGCGCGATCTTGGGACCTTCCATGGCGATGATGCGGTGGAGCAAATCCATGCGGCACTTGGTGCACCAAGCGTCGACTTCGGAACCGGGTCGGAGCGTTTTCGGCATCTCGTTTTTTGCGGGGGGAACTTAGCATGCGAACGAGCGCCGGCGCCGCACGTTCTTGGCGATTCTGGCCGACGATGCGGGTCCCACCACCGCGCATTCGCGCCGACGGCGTCCTTGCTTCTTAGGCCGCGGCGATTTCGCCGGCGGCCGGTTCAGCTGCCGCTTCGGCTCGAATCGGGCGGGGGAGGGCGATCCGACTTGACCTGGACCGACGCGCGCACTTCGGGTCGACCGAGCGTGGCGCTCCCTGCTTGATCATCGGAAGGGACGAACCGGATCTGCGTGTTGATCTCGACCGACAGGTGGGAAAGAGCTCGCGCGAGCTCCTCTCCGAGGTCGTTCTGCTGCAAAAATCCGCGGATCTCCTTGGCGACGACCCGATAGAGGCCATTCTTGGTCTCGTCGATCTGCGAAAAGATGTAGCCGGCAATCTCCTTCGGCAACTTGATGTCGGAGACGAAGTTGCGCACGCTCTCGGGGCCCTCGATGATCTTCTCTACGCCGGTCTCCACGAGGCGGCGGATGGCGTCACGGATGATGCGCTCGATGTTCTTGCGACCCGAGAAATCGTCCTCGGCCACCCTCTCCGTACGGTTCGCGTCCATCTTTTCCCCGCCGTTCTCAGTTGCTACCGCCCATGACAACGCGCGTCAATCCGTCGCCATGTTCCGCCACAATGATACCGTGACGACACATGATCGATGCCGGGCCGGCAAGGTGGTATTTGCTGCTCCTCGGCCTTTTGCTGGCGTGCCACGGGTCGCGGACGGCACCGCCTTCGAATGACGCCGAACCTGCCACCTCCACACTGCGGCCGAGCGAGCCCGTGGGCGGTCGTTGGGTCGGCTGCTACGCCAACTTTCGAGTGACCGGCGCGCCCGAGCGCGATGTGGCCCGCCTCGCAGCCTTGTGCGGGCCGGAAAACGGTATGGTTCCCGCCGGTCCGATCGCGGGTGGAGAAGCGGTGGATGCCGCGGAGGACCACCGTCTGCAGGCAGAGCCGGGTGACTGCTTCCGGATCTTTGCCGTCGCCGATGCATTCGTCACCGACCTCGGCGTCGAGGTCATCAACCCGCGGGGCAACGCCATTACCTGGGATCGCAACGGCGATCGCTGGCCCGTGCTCAATCCCGACGGGCCGTTCTGCCTCTTCGATGCGGGCACCTACACCGTTCGTGTCCGTGCGCTCCACGGCAAAGGCCGATATGCCATGCAAGCCTGGCGTTTGCCCTAAGTCGACTGATCAGTCTTGGAGGAAGCGCGAGGCCTTGACCCTTGGCGGAGCTACCGCTACCCCGTACGGAAGCGTGAGCACCTTCGCCGAGCGCCGTACGAACCTCATGGCCAAGCTGCCGGGCGGTGTGGCCGTATTCGCGTCGGCGCCCGTCGCCATTCGCAACAACGACGTGGAGCACGAGTACCGGCAGGACTCGGATTTTTATTATCTGACCGGCTTCGCGGAGCCCGAAGCGGTGCTCGTCCTTTGCACCGGGCACTCCGATCATGCCTGCGTGCTCTTCGTGCGCCCCCGCGACCCCGATCGTGAGGTATGGGACGGCGCGCGTGCCGGGGTCGACGGCGCGGTGCAGGATTTCGGCGCCGATGCCGCCTTCCCGATGGTCGAACTGGCGCAGCGCCTCCCGGATTACCTGCAGAACCACGAGCGGCTGCTCTATCGCCTCGGCAAGGATCGAGCGTTCGACGAAAGAATGCTGGCCGCGCTCGAAGCGACGCGTGGACGCGCGCGCCGCGCCATCAGCTGGCCGACGCAGATCGTCGACCCGGCGTCGATCCTGCACGAGATGCGCCTCTTCAAGTCGAAGGAGGAGGTCGTCACCATGCAGAAAGCCGCCGCCATCACGCGCGACGGCCACCTCGCGGCCATGCAGCTGGCCAAGCCGGGGCGCCACGAATACGAGGTCGAGGCCGCCCTTCGCCAGGTCTTCCGCAAGAACGGGTCGGAGCGCCCGGCGTACGCGCCCATCGTCGGCTCCGGCCCCAACGCCACCGTTTTGCACTATCGGCAAAATGACCGCTGCATGGAAGCGGGGGATTTATTGCTCGTCGATGCCGGCTGCGAATACGGTTACTACGCTTCCGACGTCACCCGCACCTTTCCAGTGAATGGCAAGTTCAGCGCGCCGCAGGAGGCGATCTACCGCATCGTTCTCGATGCTCAGCTCGCCGCCATCGGCGCCACTCGCCCCGGCGCGACGATGGAACGGATCCATGAGCAGGCGCTCACGGTGATCGTGGACGGGCTGCTCGAGCTCGGCTTGCTCGCGGGCGACCGCCAGACGATCATCGACGAGCAGCTCTATCGCCCGTTCTACATGCATCGAACCAGTCACTGGCTCGGCATGGACGTACACGACGTCGGTGCGTATTTCCGCGATCAAAAGCCGCGACCCCTCGAAGCGGGGATGGTGATCACGGTCGAGCCGGGGATCTACATCGCGGTCGGCAACACCTCCGTGCCTCCCGAATACCGCGGGATCGGCGTGCGCATCGAGGACGACGTACTCGTTACGGCCGACGGCCAGCGTAATCTCACGGCCGACATTCCCAAGTCGGTGAGCGAGATCGAACGTGCCTGTGCCTGACGTCCGCCGTTCACCGGCGCGACCGTCATGAAGCGAGGGCGGCGCGTCGAGCTCGTCGGTAGGCTCGGAGCGTGGTTCGACGCCGAGCGGCGCGATCTGCCCTGGCGCCGCACGCACGATCCCTACGCCATCTGGCTGTCGGAGGTGATGCTCCAGCAAACGCGCGTCAGAACAGTGGAGAGCTATTTCCCGCGTTTTCTCGAGGCATATCCTACCGTGGGTCACCTCGCGCGTGCTGACCTCGCCGACGTCCTCGGTGCGTGGAGCGGTCTCGGTTACTACCGCCGCGCGCGCGCCCTCTACGCCGGCGCTCGGGAGGTGGTGACGAAATATGGTGGAAAGCTTCCCGCCGATGCCGTCGCCTTGCGAACGATTTCCGGCATCGGTCCCTATACCGCCGGCGCCATCGCCAGCATTGCTTTCGGCGCCCAGGAACCGCTCGTCGACGGCAACGTTGCCCGCGTGCTCGCTCGCCTTTTCGCCCTGCATTGCGACGTGCGATCGCCGGCCGGCTCGCGCGAGGTATGGGCGCTCGCCGCCGATCTCGTCCCCGCTGACCGACCGGGGCGCCACAACGAGAGTCTGATGGAGCTCGGCGCAACGGTATGTTTGCCGCGCGAGCCGCGCTGCGATGCTTGCCCGGTGCACGATCTTTGCGCCGCGCGTCGGGAGGGCATCGAGAACGAGCTCCCCCATGCCAAGAAGAAGAAGCCTCCTCGCGAGGTCAACATGCTCGCGCTCGTCAGCCGGCGGGGCAAAAGGGTCCTCCTCGGTCGGCGACGGCCAGGCGGTCTCTTCGGCGGTTTGTGGGAACCGCCCATGGTCGAGGGGGGCGACACCCAGGCCGAAGCGTTGCTCACGGCCATGCTGGGCGTCGCCGTCCGCGAAATGAAGCGGGTGGCGGAGCAGACCCACGTGCTCACCCACCGCAAGCTGCGTATCACCATCGCCACGGCGGTGATCGAGAACGACCCTGTGGTCCCCGGCGGAACCGCCTACGATTGCCTCGCCTGGAAAGGGACCTCCGAGCTCGGCTCGCTCGCAATGTCTTCGCTCGCGAAGAAAGTTCTTCTAGCTTGTCCGGATTGAGCCGGATCATTCGAGCCAGAAGACAACGCGAGCGTCGTGCGGGACACCGCCCAGCGGGTCGGCTGCGAATGCGAGCCGCGCTGACGGCTCAGTGCGGCATCGTGCTGCTGCTCGCTGTCGGGCCGCTCCACGCCGAACCCGATCGTGAGCGCAGCCGCACCGAGGCGCCCACTGCCGAGGAGCCGAACCCCGAGAAGTCACGGCAGAAGTTGCGACGGCTCACCGAGCCGGGCGGCTATCTCAATGTGTTCAGCACGCTGATGTTCGGTGAGGGGCTTCGCTTCAATAATCCTTACCGGTTGTCGCACGAGCTCGGGCAGGGGGGAGAATCACTGTCGCTCACCGCGCCGTACGTCGACCTCGCCGTCGTGGTCGCCACCGGGGCACCCACGCGCCTGGTACACGGCGGTCGGTTGAGCTGGTCGACGGCCATGAGCGGCGTGCCGCAAGGGGTCGTGACCCCCGCGTACCTCGCTGCCTGGCGTCCGAGCGGGTACTGGCTCGTTTACGCGTGGCTGGGGGTGCCTTTTCTCACCGCGCCCGACCTCAACGTGGGGGGCGAGCTCGCCGTCGGGGGGACGTATTTCGTGCGGGCGGGCGTGGGTGTTTGCGCAGCGCTCGTCGCGGATGCCTTCTACGGCGCGGGAACGCGCGAGACGCGATCCGCGTTCTATCCGGTGCTCTCCGCGCAGCTCGGGATCTCCATCAACTACGAGGTGCTGCCGTGACGACCGCCGCGCGCCGAGCCCGTCGCACCACCGGGCACAAAGCGACCCACGCTTTGACGATCTTCCTCGCCATCGTGTTCGGCATGGCGCCCACCGTGGGCGACATCGGCAGCTGCAGCCAGGATGTGGACCCGCTCGATCCGGCGGCCTTCTTCGCGGTCAAGGCGCGCATCGACTGCACGCGCTGCGGCGAGTGCGGCTTTTCGGGCAAAGCGTGCCAGACGGCTTGTTCCGCGCCGCCGCCGACTTCGTTTCCCCACGGATGCCGCCCGCTCGTGCACGACGGTGAGGTGTGTTTGCATGCATTGATCCACGCGTCGTGCGACGACTACGCGTCGTACATCGACGAGTCGCGGCCCACCGCTCCGAGCGAGTGTCAGTTCTGCCCGTTGCCATGACGTCCCTGCGATCGAAAATGTGCGGCCGGGCGGTGCTGGGGCTTTCACTTCTCGGCGCGGGATGCGCCGGCAAGCTGAACGCCCTGGTCGCGCCGACCAGCGACTATGCCGATTACCGTCTCACGCGTGCGGCCCCCACCGTTCCCGAGCGTCTGCAAGCTGCTGCCCGCTATCTGAAGCAACACCCGGACGGCGCCTTTCGCGACGCGGTGGCGCGCTGGTACGGACGCATCGAGCCGCTCTTTTTCGAAGCTTCGTCGGACACCCTCGCCGGCGTAGAAAAGTACCTGGATACGCTGCCCCATGGCCCCCACGCCAATAGCGCCGAGCAGCTTCGCGACGCCTTTCGCGCCGCCGCCCGGGTAACGTCCGGTGAGGGCATCGCCGCGCAGGGGGCGGCGTTCGAACGCCGGCTGGCCGCCGCTGCCAAGGCGCGCGACGACGTTCTCGTGGCGTACACCGCCTGGGTAGGGCGCGCGCTCGACTTCGATGCCTGGGGACGTCCACCCGGCGAAGCGAGCGAGCCCTTTTCATCCGCCTGGCTGGCCGATCCGAAGCCGAAATGCACCCCCGAGCGCTGCACCAAGCTGCTCACGCTTCCCTATGAGCTCGAGATCGCCGGCAAACCCGAAACGTTCGTGTGCCTTCTCGAGATCACGCTGCGCCTCACCAAGGGGCGCGTAGCCGACGTGACCATCGCCGGCCCCGCACTCTTCGCGCGGCTCGCCGAAGCGCACCTCGCTCGCCCGGCCACGGCCGACGACCAGGGGCGCGCCAGCGAGCGGGCGTGGGCCATCGAGCTCACCGCAGGAGCGGCCGAACGCCGGTTGCCGCGCTCGCGCTGCACGCGTGACGGAGCACCCCGCGCCGCGCTGGCGCGCGAATGCGATGGTCGCCGCCTCGATCTCTACGCGGCCGGGCTGGACGAATCGGAAGACCGGGTGGTCATTCGCGGACCCGGCGAGCTATAACCTGCCGCGATGACCGTTCCGCTCATCCCCTACATCGACATCCACCCGCTGCACATCTACGGTCCCGGGCAGCTCGGACCCATCGGCATCGGCGAGATCTCGATCAAGCCTTTCGGCACCCTCGTCGCCCTCGGCGTCTACCTCGGAACCGAGCTCGCGCGCCGCCAGGGGGAGCGCTTCAAGCTCGACGCCAAGGCGCTCTCCTCGTTCGTCTTCTACGTCCTGGTGGGCGGGTTCATCGGCGGTCACGTGCTCGACACGATCTTTTATCACCCCGATCAACTCGTTCGATCGCCGGAATCGCTCTTTCTCATTTGGGCGGGGCAATCGAGCTTCGGCGGGTTCACGGGCGCATTTCTGGGCCTGCTTTATTGGCGCTACAAATTCAAAAAGAGTCCCCTCGTCTATGCCGACGTGGTGGCCAGTGTATTTCCCATGGCGTGGGTGTTCGGGCGCACGGGGTGCTCCGTTGCCCACGACCACCCTGGCATGCTCTCCGACGCCTGGTTCGCCGTGCAGTACCCGGGCGGCGGGCGCTTCGATCTGGGCCTCTACGAGATGATCCTCACCGTCCCGCTGGCCCTGACCTTCCTCTATCTCATGCGCCGCCCGCGCCCGCCGGGGTTCTTCCTCGGCATCATGTGCATCGCTTACGCGCCGACGCGATTCGCGCTCGACTTCCTGCGCGTTCAGGCAGGCGAATACGGCAAAGAGGCGGACCCTCGCTACGGCGGTCTCACGCCGGCCCAGTGGGGGTGCGTGGCTCTGCTCACCGGGGGCATCGTGCTCGCGTACCGTGCGGCGCGCGCCGCCGAAAAGGGGCGCGAGTGGCTCGCGCTCGCCGCTCCTGGGTTCGTCGAAGCCGGGCCCCCCACCGCCCCGGGATGATGACGGCTGCACCGGAACGGGCCGCGCCGCGGGCCTCGGAGCTGCGTCCCGACGATGCCGCGTTCGACATCTCCGACGAGGCCGATGTTCGCGCCCTGCTCCGCGCGGAGGACGTTCATTTCTGGCACCGCGCTCGCAATCGATTCATTCGTCAGAAGATCGAGGCGCTCGGCGTGGGCCGCGGTGCGCGCATTCTCGAGCTGGGATGCGGAGCCGGCTGCGTATCGGCCGAGCTGGCGCGCGCCGGCTACGAGGTCACCGGCATCGACGGGCATCGCTCGCTGCTCGCCGTGGCATGTGTGCGCGCCCCGCGAGCTCGCTTCTTGTGCCGTGATCTTCGGCAGGGCCTGCCCGACGTCGAGCGCGGCGCATTTGACGTCGTCGGTTTGTTCGATGTCATCGAGCACCTCGATGACCCCTTGGGGGCCATCGTCGGAGCGCTCGCCTTTTTGAAGTCGGGCGGCCACGTCGTGGGCACCGTCCCCGCGCTGATGGCGCTTTGGAGCTCGATCGACGAGCACGCCGGCCACAAGCGGCGCTACGCGAGAGAGAGTCTGGAAGCACTCTTGGCGGAAATGCGCGGGGTCACCGTGGTCGAGATCGCTCCGTTCTTCCGCTCGCTCGTCCCCTTGGTTTGGATGCAACGGCGCATGGTGGGCCAATCCCGGGGTGTCGACCCGAGCGCCCATGCCGCCGCCGCGGCGCAGAACCTTCGCGTGCCCCCCGCTCCCGTCAACGCCGCCCTCTTCGCCATGGTGACCGCGGAACACGCGCTCGCCCCCCTGCTACGCGGAATTCCAATCCCCGGCGCGTCCCTCTGGTTTTCGGTGAGGGGGTGCTGAGGCGCCCCCTCGCCGGTCAGGAAGACATCAGGGCGGGCTGATCGTGGTCGAGACGCTGAACGTCGCGTGTTTGAAGGCGCCGACGACCGTTTTCGACATTGCCGTCTTGATGCAGGCTTCCGCGGGTGTCCCTGCGGCGGGGCCGGTGACGGCCACACTCTGCACGTTGCCAGCGGAGGCGAAGACGATGGTGGCGCGTGAAGGCGCCTCGTGTCCGGCGAGGCAGTTACGCGCGGCGGCCCGGGGCGAGCCGAGCGCTCCCGAGATCGCGCCTTGAGCGGGCAGCTCCGGGATGTCGCCGCGAGGAGGTGCGGCCTTGGCTTCGGCCTTTTCCGCAGCGGGCGCCGGTTCCGTCGGACCTACCGCCTTCTTGATCGCTCCTGCGAGCCCAGTGGGCTCGGGTGCTGCGGGGGCAGCCGGCGCAGCCTTGGCTTCCGCCTTCGCTGGCGCGGCGGCGGGCGCGGGTGCGGGCGCCTCCGCTGCGACAGCGGCTGCGATGGCTGCCGCTCCCGGCGAAGGATTGGACGCGGGAGCGGCGTTGGCAGTAGCGCTCACCTTGTGTCCGCCTTTGCCCGTTTTGGCAGCGGAATGCGTCACCGAGGCGACGCGCGTGATCTCCGTCGCCTCGCCTGGCGCGACGGTCCCTGGCGGCACGTTGACGGTCGTCTTTTCCGCGACGGGCGCGACCGCCGGGGCTTCCACCTTGGCCGGGGTGGGGGGCGCGACAGCAACCGCGGCGGCCTGGACGGCCTTGGGCTGTTCGCTCAACGCTGCAGCCCGCTCGGGAGCGGCATCCGAACCATTCTGCGAGGTCAGACCGTACGCTACGCCGATTCCCACGAGGGCAACCGCGACGCCGGCCAACACCATCTTCGACCCGCTTCTTCCGCTGGAACGCACCGCGGGCACGTCGATGGGCGTCGCTGGTGTCAGCGTCCGCGGATCGATGGCGCGGACCGCCGGCGACAGCGTTGGCGCCTGGGAGATGTGGTTCAAGTTGATGAGCCCCGAGCCATTCGCGTCGCTACTCGGAGGCGCGTAGGAAGGCGACGGAGGCGCATACGAACCTGCGGCTCGAGGGGCCATCGAGGCGGGGTTGCGCGACGATGGGGGTGTGCTCGGGGCCGCCGGTGGCCGACTCGTGCGCTGGGCGGCGCGCGCGGCCATCTCCGTCAGGGAAGGGCGGTTCTCCGAGGATTTGCTGGTGAAAGGACTGTCGGCCATGCGTACTTCTCCGATCGCGTTGATCCGTCTCTCTACTGAAGGGTACCGAGGCGACTCTTCGCCCGCCCCAAAACTACCCTTTGATGAAAAATCGTAGCCTGATCGATCACTGAAGCACCACCGAGACCACTCCATCATTTGACCGGACAGGCAACCTTGCTTCGACGAAGCCAGCAGGGCTGAGCCCTCGCGGCTGAATATCCTAAGAGAATCGGACTCCGCGGCAAGGGTCGTCGCGTGGCTGTGTGGCCGAAAAGGGGGATCTTGATCCGGTAGCGCCAAGAACTGCCGAGGCAGTTAAGTAGTCGCACCCAGTAAGGATGACACCGAGTGCCAACGACAGTGTACTTAAGCTAGCTCAGGAGGCGGCTTGTGCCAAAGCAGGCGCTCACAATCCGTAGATTCTCCTTACAGTGGTCGGAAGTCGAGAATGTGATCACGCCCCGACGCAATTACCTACATTGCCATACACCGATCGGGCGAGGATCGGGCGACGATCGGGCGACCCCTCCCGCGGTCGACGGCCTGCGGAAGGCGGCCATTCCGACGCTCCGACGCGCGCCGTCGCAACTTTTGGGGGCGCGAAAGGCCGCCAAAGAGCGCGCGTCCGAGAGTGTGCTAGTCGACATGCGGGGTCATGCTCCGCGAAGCTAGCGAAACCGCAGCAAAACGCAGTGCCGTCCAACCTGCCGTGCCGACTCCCGTCGCACCGATGGGTCCGAGCCCCGCTGCGGCGGCGCTCGAGCAAGAATTGGCCAAGGCCGAAGGGGGGCGGGCCTGGATCCGAAAGGTCGCCATCTGGGCGGTCGTGGCGTCGCTGGTCGCGGGGGGCGTCGTGTGGCGCATCCAGACGCGACCACCGCCCCAGCCCAAGTACGTCCTTTCGCCAGTGACGCAGGGGGACATCGTCGAGTCGGTGCAATCGACCGGTACCGTGCAACCGCTCACCCAGGTGCAGGTCGGCGCGCAGATCTCGGGGCGCATTGCGAAGGTCTTCGTCGACTTCAATTCGATCGTGAAAAAGGGGGACGTTCTCGCCGAGATCGACCCCACGCTGCTCGGTGCCACCGTCGAGCAGAACAGAGCTCAGGCCGCCGCTGCCGAGGCGCAGCTCGGCCGCACACAAGCCGCGCTGGCGACGGCGCAGGCGGTGCTCGTGCGCATCGACCGACTGCGCGCGGAAAACCTCGCTAGCCAGGCCGACCTCGATCAAGCGCGCGGGCAGCGCGACGTCACGGAGGCAGAGGTGGCGGCGGCGCGCGCAGCGATCATCCAGACCAAGGCGCAGCTCAGCTATTCGCGCACCAACATGGCCTATTCGCGCATCTATGCGCCGATCGACGGCCTCGTCGTGAGCCGCAACATCGACCCCGGTCAGACGGTGGCGGCGAGCTTCCAAGCGCCGACGCTCTTCGTCATCGCCGAGGACCTGCGCCGCATGCGCATTCTGGCCGAGATCGACGAGGCCGACGTGGGCAAGCTCAAAGAAGGGATGAAAGCCGAGGCGACCGTCGACGCGTTCTCCGGTGAGATCTTCCACGGGAAGGTGAGTCAGGTCCGGTACAACCCGAACTCGGTGCAGGGCGTGGTGACGTACCTGGCGGTGGTGGACGTCGAGAACCCGGACATGAAGCTTCGCCCGGGGATGACAGCGACGGTCACGGTGAAGACGCGCGAGGTAAAAGGGGTGGTAAGACTCCCCAACGCCGCGCTCCGCTATCGACCGACGCCACCGAACCGCGTGGACGCTGCCAAGGAGGGGATCGAGTTCAAACCGGAGCCGCCCCCCGAGCCGCTCGCTCATGGCAAGGGGCGCATCTACTTGCTGACCGACGGCACGCTCGGCAAGGAAAAAGCCGAGCCCAAGGTGATCGACGTCGGTATCACCGACGGCATCAACACCGAGGTCAGGACCTCCGAGCTTGTGCTGGCCACCAAAGTGGTGACCGACGAGACGGACGCCGACGACAAGAAGAAAGGGCCGCGACTCTTCTGAGGTCAGGGGCCGCAGCGAACCCGGCATGGAAGCCCCGCTCATCGAGCTCGATCACGTCGAAAAGGATTACGGGACCGGCTCGGTCGTGGTGCGCGCTCTCATCGACGTGAATCTGCGCGTCGCACGCGGCGAATTCGTGGCCATCGTCGGAACCAGCGGCTCCGGCAAAAGCACGATGATGAACATCATCGGATGCCTCGATCGACCGACGCGCGGGCGCTACCGCTTGGGGCCCGTCGACGTCGGCGGACGTTCCAACGACGGCCGCGCCATCGTGCGAAACCGCATGCTCGGCTTTATTTTCCAGGGGTATAACCTCCTGCCGCGCACGACCGCGCTCGAAAACGTGGAGCTTCCGCTCGTGTACCGCGGGGTGAAAAAGCGCGACCGCCGCCGCCGCGCGGAGCAAACGCTGCAAGAAGTCGGACTCGAGAGTCGGATGCATCACAAGCCGAACCAGCTGTCAGGCGGGCAGCAGCAGCGGGTCGCGATCGCGCGCGCACTCGTCACCGAGCCACCGGTCTTGCTCGCCGACGAGCCGACCGGCAACCTCGACACACGCACCAGCTACGAAGTCCTCGCGCTGCTGCAGAAACTCAACCAGACGAGCGCCATCACCATCGTCCTCGTGACGCACGAGGCCGACATTGCCGCCTGCGCGTCGCGCATCATCACCATGCGCGACGGGCGCATTCGTTCCGACGTCGGCAACGCGCCGAGCGATGCGGCGCGGCTCTTGCGCGAGCTCGGCGAACCGCGATCCTTGCCGGATTCCGCATGACACGAGCCGAATCCGGTGGCGGAATGCTGGTCGGCTTCGGCAACGCGCTTTCGCTGGCTTTCTCCGCCATCGTGCGCGCCAAGGTGCGCGCCGTGCTCACCGTGCTCGGCATCCTGGTGGGGGTGGCGGCGGTGGTGATCGTCACCGCGCTCGGAACCGGCGTGCAGGAGCGCATCACCAGCCAGATCAAGAGCCTCGGCTCGAACATGATCTGGGTGTTCCCCCAGTCGAACCAGAGCTCGGGCGCGCGGGGGGCGCGCGGCGGGGGCGGGCGTCTCACCGAAAACGACGGCAAAGCCATCTTGCGCGAGGCCACCAGCGTGACGGCGGTGGTGCCTTACATGCAGGCCCAGGCGCAGGTCGTTGTCGCCGATCGCAACATCGCCACCACCGTGGCCGGAAGTACGCGCGCCTATTTCGACGTGCGCGGTTTCACCATTGCCACCGGCGCGAACTTCACCGACACCGACGAGCGCACCAAGGCCAAGGTGTGCCTGCTCGGTCAAACCGCCAAGGAAAACCTCTTCGGCAATCAGGATGCGGTGGGCCAGGTGATCCGCATCGGTCGCTATCCGTTCCGCGTCGTCGGGGTGCTGGCGGGCAAGGGACAAACGCCGGGAGGAGAGGACCAGGACGACCGCGTCGTCATGCCTGTCGGCACGTTCCGCGCTCGCGTGTCGCCCACGGCGCCGGGACGAGTTCACGTCCTTTTGGTGTCCGCTTCCGACGCGCGCACGGTGAATCGCGCCATCGATCAGGTCGACGCCATCTTGCGTCAGCGCCACGGCATCGAGCCGGGCAAGGAACCCGATTTCGGCATCCGCTCCCAGGCCGAATTCTTGAAGACGCAGGAGGAGATCTTGGGGACGTTGAAGGCGCTGCTCATCGGCATCGCCTTGGTGGCGCTCGGCGTGGGCGGGATCGGCGTGATGAACATCATGCTGGTCTCGGTGACCGAGCGCACGCGCGAGATCGGCATTCGCATGGCCATCGGCGCGCGCGAGGCCGACGTCAGGTTCCAGTTCCTGGTGGAGGCGGTCATGTTGTGCGCGCTAGGCGGCGTGGCCGGCACCGCGGTCGGCATCGGCGTCATCTACGCCATGGCGCGGGCGCTCGGCTGGTCGATGCTCTTGCCACCGGCGGCTCTCGTCGTCGCGCTCGCCACGAGCTTCGGTACCGGCATCTTCTTCGGCTTTTGGCCGGCGCGCCGCGCTTCGCGCCTCGACCCTATCGAGGCGCTCAGGCACGAATGATTGCCACCGTCCTCTCCGCCCTGCGCATGGCCATGCTGGCCATTGTCCGCAACAAGCTGCGGACCGGGCTCACCATGCTCGGCATTCTCATCGGCGTGGCGGCCGTCGTCGTCACTACCGCCATCGGCACCGGCGCACGCGGGAAGATCAACGACCAGATTGCCGGACTCGGGTCGAACTTGATGGTCATCTTTCCGCAGTCCAACCAGGCCTCGGGCGCGCGCGGAGCGCAAGGTTCGGCGGCCCGTCTCACCGAGGCCGACGCCAAAGCGCTCGTGCTCGGCGCGACCAGCATCGCCGAGGCCGCTCCCTACCTGCGCAGCATCGCCCAGCTCGTCTACGCGGACCGGAACGTCAGCACGCAGGTGCTCGGCACGACGCGAGGGTACTTCACCGTGCGAAACTGGCCGGTGCATTCGGGCGAGCTGTGGACCGAGGCCGCCGAGGTGTCCGGTGAGCGGGTGTGCGTGGTCGGCACCACCGTCGCCGAGAGCCTGTTCGGATCACTCGACCCGGTCGGCCGCACCGTGCGCATCGGCCGCCACCCATTTCGCATCGCGGGGGTGCTGGTACGAAAAGGGGAATCGCCCTTTGGCACCGATCAAGACGACGTCGTCATGATGCCCACCTCGAGCGCACGCTCCCATCTGGTGTGGATGCCGCGGCGGAGCGTGCACGGCATCATGCTCTCCGCCACCAGCCCCGAGACCAACGAGCACGCCAAGGCGCAGGCCGCGGCCATCTTGCGCGAACGTCACCACATCGCCGAAGGACGGGAGCCCGATTTCGTCATCCGTACCCAGGCCGAGTTTCGCGCCTCGCAGGACGCCATCTACGGCGCCCTTTCGATGCTGCTCCTCTCGGTCGGCGCGGTGTCACTGCTCGTCGGCGGGATCGGCATCATGAACATCATGCTGGTCTCGGTGGCCGAGAGGACGCGCGAGATCGGCATTCGCATGGCCGTCGGGGCGCGCGAGAGCAACATCCTGATGGAGTTTTTGATCGAATCGGTGCTGCTCGCACTCTTGGGCGGCGTCCTCGGCGTCGTGTTCGCGGGGGCCATCGTGTTCGTGGTGGGCGTGATCTCGGAATGGCCCATGCGTCTCGAGCCCGCGGCGCTCGCCGTCGCGCTCACGACCAGCAGCGTCATCGGCGTCGCCTTCGGATTTCTTCCCGCCCGCCGCGCCGCGCGGCTCGACCCCATCGTCGCGCTCGGCCGCGAATGATGTCGCCAAGCGGGATAGCAGCTATCGGCAGGGGCCCGACTTCGTGAAGGCGTCGCGTTTCTTGCCGTCGATCGTGAAAAACTCGTAGGCGATCGCGGTGGGCGTCGCCGTGACACGCATGGCGCCGAACTCCTCATTGTAACGAAATTTCGTTTCGGGGATGGGCGTGAGAGGAAAGTCGTACTTCGACGCGCCGCCCAAACCATTCACGAAGTAGGGGATCCCGTCGACCTCGAGGCGTTCGTACGTGTGATCGTGTCCGGCGAAGACCACGTCCGCGCCCCATTTCCGGAATGGCCACCGCAGAGGCAGCGCCGAGCCGTGCTCGGACGTCGAATACGCTGGATGGTGGAAGTAGACGATGTCGTAGCAGGACTTCGAGGCGGCGAGACGCTGCTTGAGCCACGCCGCTTGCCGCGATTCGTCCGTGATGCCGTCGGGCTCGCGTACGTCGCTGTCGAGCGCGTAGAGGTGCACGAGCCCGAGGTCGACGTCGTAGTAGCGTTCGTTCCCCGGCAAGGTGAAGTACTCGAGGTACGGCGTGAGCCCGACGATCCAATCGTGGTTGCCGGGCGAAGGCCAAAAGCGGTTTTGGGCGCTGCCGGGGCCGAAACGACCGCGGTAGTTACCGATGAACTCGGCGTAGAACTTGCCGATGTTGGTGTCGATGCTGGCGGCTTCGCCCGTCGGGTAGTTGTTGTCGCCGAGGGTGATGAGAAACTCGGGTTGCCAGCCTTTGACCATCGTCGCCACGGCGCCTTCGCCCGGCGTGTCGGCCCCGTAGTCGCCGATGACCGCGAAGCGAACCGTGCCGCCACCGACGCTTGCGTCCGTGGGCGGCGAGCCGTCGGCGCTCGCCTGGGCGCTGGCTCCGCGGTTGGAGAGCCAGGCGGGCGCCGACGACGAGGCGATCGGCATCACCGAGCCTGCAGAATTGACCAACGAGGAAGCTTGCTCGACGGTGCGCGTGCCCTCGGGTTCCCTGCCGTGTGACCGAGGGTCGGGTTCCGGCACGCGGCGTTTGCACTGCGCGAGCGCGGCGACCGCGAGCAGCAGTGGCAACCGCCTCAAGTCACCTCTTCTTGTTGGCGGCGTTGGCGATGAGATCGCCGAGCGTCCCGAACTTCGACGCCTTGGCCACGCTGGCGCGGTACTCGTGGTAGGCGGCCTTCTCGGAGTCTTCTCGCAGGGCGCGCAGGGACAGCTTGGCTTCTCCACGGCGGGGATCGATCTCGATGACCTTTGCTTCGAGGCGCATGCCCGGCGGAAAATGCTTGCGCAGGTCCGTGCCGCGCTCGGTGCCGGTGTGGCCGGCGGGGATGAAGCCGCGCGAGTGCCTGCCGGTGAGACCGATCACCCGCACCACGAGCCCCGCCGATTCCGCGGCCACCACGGCGACCTTGAGTCCCTTGTGGGGGACGACCCGCTGCTTCGGCTCGTTCTCCTCGCCGGAGGGGGGCGCGGGATGCAGCGCGATCTTCTTCGACCCGCGCTCGAGATCGGCCACGACCACGTCGATCTCTTCGTTCTCCTTGAGCACGTCCTTGGGATGCTCGATGCGCTTGTAAGACAGGTCCTGCGTATGAAGCAGGCCCTCGATTCCGGGCGCGAGCTCGATGAACGCGCCGAAGGGCAGAAGGCGCATCACCTTGCCTTTGTGGCGCGTGCCGGGGCCGTACGTCTTCATGGCCTCCTGCCACGGGTCGGCGATGGCCGCCTTGTGCGAGAGCCAGAGCTTGTCCTTGTCGTCGACGCGCAGCACCTTGACGTCGATCTCCGCGCCGACCTGAAAGATGTCGCTCAGCTTGGCACTGCGGTCGTGGCTGGCCTCGGTCATGTGAACGAGTCCCTCCACGTCGTCGGCGCTGGGGATCGCGACGAAGGCGCCGTATTGGACGACGCTGCGCACGATGCCTTTGACGAGGGAGCCGATTTCGAGCTTGGCCAAGGACGCCTTGCGATGCTCTTTGGCCTCGGCCTCGATGTAATTCTTGCGCGACACCACCACGTCGCGCCCACGTTTGGCGTACTGCGCCACGGTGAACTCGAGCCGGCGCCCAATGAGATGCGCGAGATCGGCCCCGGGACGAAGATCGACGTGCGAACCGGGAGCGAAGGCGCGCACGCCGTCGACGTCGACCTCGATTCCGCCTTTGACGATGCCCGTCACCAAACCGAGGACGGGTTCACCGCTCTTGCTGAGCTCTTCCAGGCGAGGTTTGGTTTCCTCCTCGCGGAGCGGCTTTCGCGTGAGCACGACCAGACCGCCGCGCGAGCCGTCGCCGTGAACGTGCGCGACGAAGCGATCGCTCACCTCGGGAACGAGGTCGTCTTCGGCGAGCTCGTGGCGATCGAAAATCGCCAGCGCCTTGCCCGAGAGATCGACCATGACGGCGTGCTCGGTGACGGCCGTCACCTTGCCGAAGACCTCTTCGCCCACGTGGAACGCGGTGCGTTCGCGCGGCGGCGCGTTGTCCGCGCGCGGAGCGTGCGATTTTCGCTTGCCGCGCTTTTCGCGGCGAGATTTGGCCTTCTCTTTGGGAGCCTGCGACGTCTTGGCCGGCGCGGCGGGCGCGGCCGGCGCCGCGGCTGCATCGGCGTCCGCGGCGGGCGCGGCCGAGCCGTCCGTCGGGGCTCCGGCGGTTGCATCCGGCGGATGCGCTTTTTTTCCGCGTCGCCGTCGCCGCCGCTTCTTGGGCTTGGGAGCCGTCGATCCGTCGGCCGCTGGTGCTTCACTTTCGGAGCCCCCAGCTTCACCGCCCTCGTCCTCGTGGACGCCTTCGGGCGACCCATCCGAGTCGCCCGCGTCGGGCGGTGTGGCTACCTGTTTCGCTGGTTGCAGCGCCGGCTCGCTCGGCTCGCTCGGCTCGGCGGGCTCGGCGGGCTCGGCGAACGTGCCGGTGGGTGCCTCGTTGCGCGGAACAGGCTCGGCTGCGGGCGCGTCCTCGGTGCGGGGACTCGTCGGCGGGCGTTCGCCTGCCTTCGCAGAATCAGCCGTGATGATGTCGTTCGACTCCGGAACCATG
The DNA here is from genome assembly GCA_035318465.1 of Polyangiaceae bacterium. GTDB lineage: Bacteria > Myxococcota_A > Polyangia > Polyangiales > Polyangiaceae > DASWDH01. The sequence goes on along the minus strand of DATHES010000016.1, from coordinate 8,034 downwards.
CTCTCTCTCGCAACGGGCGCAGCAACATATCCTATGAAAAGGCCACATGCGAGCCCTGCTCACCACTCATTTATCGGCTTGCATCTCGATTCGTCGAATACGTGGACTCTTCGGCTCCGTTCCATGGGATCGGCAGATTTGCGTACCTCTGTCCGAAACCGCTGTCGCTGGGCACGAAAAGTTTGGCGCCGCCGGAAGAAAACGCCAGCCTTAGATGGCGTCCTTAACGGGAGATGGCGTCCTTAACGGGCGATAGGGAGGTGCAGCGGCCCTTTGCCCCCGCTCCGGTCGATGGTGAGCGGGCCGAGGCGTGACAAATTGTGAACGCTGATGCGATCGGCGAGGCGTTCGGCCAGCTCCACGAACGCCTTGGCGCTCGGCGACGTGGGCGCCGCCTGGACCACCGGCGTGCCGGCGTCCCCCCACTCGCGGATGGCCGGGTCGATCGGGATTTGTCCGAGCAGCGGAGCGTCGGCATATTCGGCCACCTTTTGGCCTCCCCCGGTTCCGAAGAGCTCGTGGCGCTTGTTGCAGCCGTCGCAAATGAAGTAGCTCTCGTTCTCGATGACGCCGAGGATGGGGATGCCGACCTTCTGGCACATCGAGACAGATTTGTAGACGTCCTGCAGCGCGACCTCTTGAGGCGTGGTCACGATGACGGCGTTGCCGCCCCGGATGCGCTGCGAGAGGGTGAGAGCGACGTCACCCGTGCCGGGTGGCAGATCGAGCACGAGATAGTCGAGCTTGCCCCAGCGCACGTCCTTCACGAACTGGAGGAGCGCCCCGTGCAGCATGGGGCCGCGCCAGACCACGGCGGCTTTGGGGTCTTCCAAAAGGAAACCGATCGACATGAGCTTGATGCCGAAACGCTCGAGCGGTTCGATGAGTTTGCCATCGGCCGACGAGGGGCGCCCCATGACGCCGAACATGGTGGGGACGCTCGGCCCGTAGATGTCGGCATCGAGGAGTCCGGTGCGCATTCCCGAGCGATGCAGCGCCATCGTGAGGTTGGCGGCGACGGTGCTCTTTCCGACGCCACCTTTGCCGCTCATGACGAGCACGATGTTCTTCACCTCCGGGATCGGATCTTCGCTGGTGATGTCGCGCCCGAGGACGCGCACCTCGGAGGCGAGCTCCACCGCGGTGGCGCCGGCCTTGGTCAGCGCCTTGCGCACTTCGCTGAAGATCCGCTCCTGGAGCGACGCTGCTGGCGACGTAAGGATGACGGTGAGAGAGACTTTGCCCGCGTCGTCGACCTGAACGTCGCGCGTCATGTTGAGCTCGACGATCGACTTGTGTAGGTCGGGGTGCTTGACTTGACCGAGCGCTTCGAGCACGGCCTGCTCGCTCATTGCCATCCGCGGATTCCTTCGACGCTACCTACGGCCCGGCTCGGGCGAAGTCAAATGAGGTGGGGCGGCGGCCATCTTCCGCCCGTGGCCGCCGTATCGCGGTTCTCACTAGAAATGAAGGAAGTGCCCGAGGAGCAATCCCGCGCCCATTCCCGCTGCCGCCAAAAGGCCGGCTGACCAGATACGTCGCATGACGCGATTCATGGCCGCTGCTTGGAGCGACGAAAGATCGCTGGTGCGCAGGCCCATGGAGTGGCGTGAGGAGCGCCACCGGCGATTCCCGAAAGAGTGGCGTTTGCGCGAGCGGCTGCTCGTCTCACCACGGCCCGCGCCGCGCGAGGGCTGGTCCCGCGACTCCTCGAGCTGGGGCGTGCGCGGGGGGCGCGGAATACGTGGAGCCACGAGATCCTGGGCGGGCATGGCGCGCGGCATTTCGCTGGTGCCGCGCTTGACTGGGGCGTCGGCCGAGCGGAGGGCGGCATCGGGGGTGCCCTCGATGAGAACCAAATTGGGTCGCACGGAGGCCTTCTCCTTCGGTTCGGACAGGCCGAGCACGGCGCGCTCGAGGCGCGCCATGCCACGCGAGCGGCGTGCCTCGGGCGAAAGAAACGGCATCAAAGTGTCGCGCGGCGCGAGCGACGGCGCCTGCTCGGACACGGCGAACGGCGAGAGGAGGCTGGCCATCTCGCGCGCCGAGCCGATGGGCCGCCCTGATCCGACGGCCCCCATGGCCTGATCGACGACGCGCGCCAAGCCCGCCGGGATGGCAGGCACCAGCGCTTGCGCGGTTTCCGGAACCGGAATCGATCCGTTTCCTTGCGCGCGCGCGCCCTGACGAACGCCCACCCGCCCGGTCAGCATGTCATAGAGGATGGCGCCTGCGGCTTGGATGTCGTCGCGAGGGTCGAATCCGATCGCGGCGCGCGGGGCGCTGACGGGCGCTTCCGAACCGAGGTCCGCGCCTCTCGAGGCGCCGCCGAAATCGAGCAGCTTGACGATGAGCTGACCGTCTCGACCGCGCCGTAAGATGATGCTCTCCGTGCGAAGCTCGCCGTGCGTGATCCCCGCGCTGTGGGCCGCTTCGAGCCCCCCCAGCACCTGGAGCATCACGTGACACGCGTCCTCGGCCTGCATGGCCCCCTGATGTGTGACAATGTCGGCAAGAGTTTCTCCGCGAAGTCGTTCCATCACGAGGTAGGCGGCGCCTTCGTCCACCCCGACGTCATAAACATCGACGATGCCGGGGTGCCCGATCTCCGCGGCCATGCGGGCCTCGGCCGCAAAACGGATCTTGGCGGCCGCAACGCCGCCTTCCGCCGATACCAGCTTGATCGTGACCTTCCGGCCCGAAATCCGGTGCTCCCCTTCCCACATTTCCGCTTCCTGGCGTACGCCGAGGGGACGGGTGAGCAGGTATCGCTGATCAATCATGTCGCCGATCCGGTGCATGGCGAATTCAGGGAGGACAACGGCGGGGACGCCTTTCCCTTGAGCTTGAGCGACGTTTGGCAGGACCTTGCCGCCGCGAGGGGACCCGCGCGCCGCGCATCGAGCAGGTTTGGCTGAAGGGCGCGCTGCTCCGGTCGAGCCGTCTCCCGCCGGGATTTACGCCCGCGCTGGCCCCGAGGACAAAAAAGCAGAGGTGAGCGAGAACCTGCTCGCCCACCTCCGTGAAACTACTGTTCCCGAGATCGAATGATCCGGGGACGGCGCTGCTCGGCGCTGTTTCTGTTGGCCGTGATCAGCCGCCGCTCGCGCTGCCACTCACGCTGGCGCTCGCCATCACCGAGACTCGGACGCTGATGCTGGCATCGACGGATGCTTTGGCGGCTGCGCCCACGCAAGCGAACGCCTTGCCGCCCGCGGTGCCCACGGCCAGGACAGCGGCCTCGCCCGTAGTTGCGAGCTTGCCCGCGGCCTTCAACGCAAGCTCACCTTGCGTCTTGGCGGCGAGGTAAATGGCGGGCAGGTTCGTCTCGAGCAGGCCCTTCAATTTGAGGAGGTCATCGCTGCTCGCCGTATAGACGACCTTGACCGTCGGCTTCGTGCACGTGGCGGTGACCTCGGCCCGGCCGCTGCAGCTCGCGTTGCAATTGGCGTCGCCCGAGCACATCGGCGGCGTGAGCTCGGCTTCGCATTTCGGCTCCTTGTACGTCGTCGTACACCCGCCTTTGCAGCTGACCATCGCGCCGCACTTGACGTTGGCCGATGCCTCGAGCTTGCAGTTACCGTTGCATTTGCCCTTGCAGGAGGCTTCGCACTTGCCGCTGCACGTGGCCATCGCGGCCGGCTGCGTGCATTTGCCTTCGCAGACGCCGGCGCAATTGGCCATGCCGCCAGCCGGTGTTGCTTTGCCGTCGCACGTGCCGTTGCACGTGCCGCTGCAGCCGCCGGTGATGGTGCCCGAACACGCTCCGCTGCAGGTGCCCGTGCAATCCGCCTCGCAGCTTCCCTGACACTCGGCGGCAAGCGTCGCGCTTCCTTCGCAGGTCGCGCTTCCTTTGCATTCCGCGTCGCACACCGCGCTGAACTGACCGGGATCACAGCGAAGGGCCAGCTCGGGCTCCATGCACATGACGTCGACTTTGCAAGTCCCTTCGCACGATGCCTGGATATCGGCGTTGACGCTGCATTGACCGCCCGCCACGGTGATGGTGGCTGACGCGCCGGCATTGGCCTGCATGATCGCTTTGATCTTCGTCTCTGCAACGCTGCACGCCGTGGTGACCGCGTCGTCGGAGTCTCCTTTGGACGTCCAAGTATCGGACTCGCCGAGCCCGATGGCGATGTTGGCGCAGGCCGTCTTGACCTCCGTCTTCATGTTCTTGGCAACCACCTTCAGATCGCCCGCCGCTAGCACGAAGGCCTTGAACTTGGCGTCGATGCTGAGATTTGCCACCGCGGAGCCCCCGGCTTCCAGCTCATTGCACCCGGAAGCGGCGTCCACGGCGTCGCTACAATCAATCAAGCCCGGCAAAGAAAGCCCTACTACCAATAACGGCCCTGTCAGAAGTGTCTTCACTCGCATCACGAAGCTCCTTTTAGATGGCGCTCCAGCCCTTCGCCGGGGCGCCAAGTTTGACAATCATCGACAACCACCCGTTGATTTGCATCTGCACGAGTCGACCGTACGACGACGCACGCGGCGTAATGATGCAACAGATGCGCCTGAAAGTGGCCATTTTTCGTAAGGATGCTCCGCCCGCATTCGCGCTCTCCTCGCGCGGAGTCAAGTTCTTTACCATGTGACTTTAGTCGGGAAGCAGCGCGGTGCGGGCGCCACGCCCCGCTGCGCGACGCACCATGACGCAGAGTGCCGCACCTCACGTGCGTCGCTTACTTGGCCACCGCGTGATGGGATGGTCGCTGCCCAAATCGTGTTGGCAGCCGCGCTAGTTGAGATCGATTTCTCGCGCCGGTTCCTGGTCCGGCGAGGGTTTTTTCGGCGGCGGCGGTGGCACGGACGAGCCCTTCTTCATCGACGACGCGAGGATCGTGAACTCGACGCGGCGATTCTTGGCGCGGCCCGCCGCTGTCTTGCTGGAAGCGATGGGTTTGTCCGGTCCATACCCTGCTGCGGTGAGTCGCCTCGCGTCGACGCCGCGATTGCGCAGGTAGTCGGCGACCGCGAGAGCCCGCCGCTTCGACAGATCGCGGTTGTGGGCCGCATCCCCTTGGGTGTCGGTGTGCCCTGCCACCTCGACCTGGAAAATCTCGGGGTGGTGTACCAGTGCCGAAGCGACGGCGTCGAGCACCAAAAAGCTATTCTTTCCGACGATCTTGTCGCTGTCCTTGGCGAAGTTGACGACGTCGCTGATGACGATGTCGTCGGTGCGGATCTCGACGAGGGATTTGCCGCGGTCCGGACACCCGTCGTCATCCTGGAATCCGTTGTAGTTCTCCGGAACCTGTGGGCAGCGGTCCTTGTCGTCAGGAATTCCGTCGTGGTCGCTGTCGGGAACCGAATCGGGGCACCCGTCGTCGTCCTGGAATCCGTTCCTGACCTCGGCTTGATCGACACATTGATCGTCGGTGTCGTTGATCCCGTCGCTGTCGTTGTCGGGATCGGAGCAGCCGTCGGCGTCCTGGTAGCCGTCGGTGTCTTCGGGATCGGTCGGGCATTTGTCGATCCGGTCGGGGAGGCCGTCTTTGTCGCGATCGGGACAGCCGTAGAAATCCCCCTTGCGGGTGACGACGGTCGAGCCACCCTGGTCGGGGCATTTGTCCTCGGCGTCGCCGATGCCGTCTTGATCGCGGTCGGCGATTTCGTCCGGGCAGCCGTCGGCGTCCTGGAATCCGTTCTTGAGCTCTGGCTCGTTGGGGCACTTGTCACGCGCGTCGGCAAATCCGTCACCGTCGTTGTCAGGATCGGGGCAGCCGTCGGCGTCTTGGTAGCCGTCGACATCCTCCGGCGCGGTCATGCATTGATCCTTGCCGTCGATGATGCCGTCGTTGTCCTGGTCTGATGACTCGCGGATGAAGGTTACCCCCGCGAAGATACGCGTGCGCGGCGCGCCGACGCCCTCGGTGAGTCCGAGTCCGGCGCCCCCGAGAAAAGCGAGATCGGAACCGAGCGGCCGAAACTGAAGGGCGAGCCCCCCTTCCAACGCGTCGGTGCCGGTGGAGCTGCGGAGGCGACTGGCGCCGAAGATCTCGGCGATGGCATTCAGCACGGGGCTGATCTGAAAGCTGACGCCGCCTCCGTAACGGAGCTCGGGCCCGAGCTCCGCCGTTCCGACGGACGCTTCACGGCGGTAGGCGCCGCCGACGTTCAAGCCGAGGCTGAAACGGCCGAGCAGCAGATCGTAGATGATGCGGCCCCCGGCCGTCGGAGACCAATCGCCGATGTACGTATTCTTCGTGCCGGACACGGCGTGGGCGACGGGCGCCGTTCCGAAAACAGAAAAGCCGACGACTTGCTGGTCGGTGGGACTGCCCGCGACGCGGACCTTGACCTCGGCCATGGGATCGCCGAGCCCCGACCCTTTGAGGCCAGTGCGCGATTGCTGGCCGACCGCGGTGCTGCTCGTGTCCGTGGTGATGCCCGCGCCGTGCGCGAACGTGTAGGGCAAGTGCAGACCGAGTTGCACCTGCGGGACGACGGTGAGCGATGCCATCAGCTCGCCGGTGACGAGTGTTTCGACGATGTTGATTTCGCGAAGCCGCGCCGCATTGTTGGCATCGCAGTTGGTGTCCGATACGCAGCTCGTGATGACGAACGGACGATTGCCGTAGTTGCCGAACGCGCCGAGGGAGAAGGCCATTTTGCCGTCAGTGCGCGCTCCCTGCACGGTGATGAAATTGCGCGGCCCGACGGCGGGGGAAAACCGCTGCACCGAAAATTCGCCTTGCTTCAGATTCGTCTGCGCCGAGGCGAGGCCGGTAACGAGCATGCTCGCCACAATGGCGAAGCAAGCCAGCAAACGCACACTCATGACGAGATCTCCGCGGGCAGCGTACGAACGACGAGAGGCGAGAAACAAACCGATGCGAGGCTCAGACTCGCATGGGCTCGTGCGAAGACGCAACAACACTCGAAGACCGGTGAACGTCGCCGCAGCGGCCATCGCCCCACGTGCCGCGTGTCGGTGCGCGCGCGCGATTCGGCCGAAACATCGTTGACACCCCCCGAACCTGGTGCGAGCTTTGCGCGCCTCGTGCCCCCCTCCTCGCCGTTTCCAGCAGGAACCGCCATTCGATGCATCGGTTTTCCCCCGTCCTAGGTCCGCTCACCGTTCTGCTCCTCTCGCTGCCGGTCTTGGCCCAAGCCCAGACAGCGCAAGGGGGTGCAGGGGGAAACGCGCCGTCAGCGCCGGGCGAGCCCCCGGCGACGACAACGCCCGCAACGCCGGACGCGCCTCCCGCTCCGACGAGCCCACCGGCGACGCCTCCACCGTCATCGTCACCACCTTCGTCGTCCGCTGCGGGTGGCGCTGCGCCCATCGATCGTTCTTCGCTTCTGGCGCCCGCGCCGGCCGGTCGCGCAGCGGCGCCCGCCGAGCCGCGCGACACCGAGCGAAAGGTCGACACCTCCATCGGAGCCAACCCGAAGGCGGTGTACGCAGAGGATTGGTGGGTGCACTCGCGCCCCGTCTTCGAGCTGCACGGCGTCCTGCGCGTGCGCGCCGAGCTGTTGCACAACTTCTCGCTCGGACGCGTCGATCGGCACGAGCTGGCGCTCTGGCCGCAGCCAGTCGACAACAGCTACTCGACGAGCGGCGGCCAGGTTCTCGTCAAGGCGTGCGGCGACAACGGCCAGAATTTTTGCGAGGACAAGAGCCAGGCGGGCGCCAACATGCGCTTTCGCGTCAATCCCGAGCTGCACGTCAGCGACAACTTGCGCGTCATGTCGCAGATCGACATGCTCGACAACCTGGTCCTGGGGTCGACGCCGGCGGGCTACAATGGCCAATCGCAGACTCAATCGCCGTCTCGTGCCCCGACGAGCCCCTACACCCCCATCGGCGCATTTGCGACCACGCAGGTGCCACCCACTTCCGGCCTCAACAGCTTTCAGAACAGCATCAACATCAGGCGTGCCTGGGGTGAATACGCAACGCCGGTGGGACAGCTGCGCTTCGGCCGCATGCCGAACCACTGGGGCCTCGGGATCCTCGAGAACAGCGGCGATACCTACGACTCCGATTGGCAGTCGACGGTCGATCGCATCATGTTCACGACC
>DATHES010000015.1:0-27367 GCA_035318465.1 Polyangiaceae bacterium | reverse complement strand
CCGTCTGCCCTCTTCTTCGCGGCCCGCGCGGCACAGCGCCACGACGCGCACCCCTTCGCGCTCCTCCCGAAGCGCGCCAGCCGGATACTTCGTGGCGTGCTCGGCCAGACGCGCCAGCGCCGCATGGGCATCCCCGCGACGAAGATCGGCATCGGCTTGCTCGAGCAGACGTGCTTCCCCCTCGAGGTCGGGCGTGGCGCGCGGTACACGCGCGGCGCGATCGTTCGTGAGCGCGCCTGGCCGGGTGCGCGCAGCTTTCGCCGGGATAGGCGTCGGCGCTTCCACGGTGCGGAGCTCGGTCTCGGTCATGGCGCTGGGGACGACCGCGGCCGGAGGTTGCGGGGCGGAGCGCAGCACGCGTGCTTCCGCGACCGCGGCCGGTACCGGCTTCACGGAAGGCGATCGCAAGGCGACATAGCTCGCCGTGGCGAGCCCCCCGGCGACGACGACGGCCATCCCGAGCTTCGTCACCGTGGCGCCCAACACCGCGACGGGACTCGCCGCGATCGACGACGTCGCCGCGGTCAGCGCGGCCCCCGCGCCAACCGCCACCCCCACCTTGGCCAAGACCGACGCGTGCACGCGCTGGGCGTCGGCCACACTCGGCTCGTCGAACGAGCGCGCCGTTCGCAAAAGTTCCCGCGCTTCCGAGCTCAGCTCGTTCATCGCACGCTCCCCGGTCGCGCGGCGCGCATCCGCGACAATGCTTGGTCGAAATCTTTGCGCGCTGCACGCAAGCGCGAATACACCGTATTGATGTTGGCGCCCACGAGGTCTGCGATCTCCGGAACGGTCATCCCCTCGAGCTCTGCCATGACGAACACGACCGCTTTTTCCTCGCCCAGCTGATCGAGGAGCCGGTGCACCATGCGCCCGGCTTCGGCGCGACTCGCCTCCTCCATGGGATCGGCAGCGCCATCGGCGACGAGCTCCGCGCTCGTCGCAAAGTTCGCCAGCGGCGCTACCGCGTCCTTCCGCCTCCGGCTGCGGCGATAGTTGCGCACGATGCCGAGGGCGATGCTGAAGACCCACGTCTTCGGCGCGCAGCGCATCTCGAAGTCACCGAGCCGCCGGTAGACGGTAACGAACACGTCTTGTGTCACGTCGTCCACCGCGCTCTCGTCCACCCCCAACCGGCGGACCGTCCTCCAAATGAAAGGAAAAGTAGCATCGTAGATCTGGGCAAACGTCGGACGCGGCTTCGCCGTCTCGGGGAGCCGAGCCTCACGCGAGCCATCCGTGGGGTTGGCAAAAGCGATGCGGGTCGTCACTGGGAGACCGGGCGTGCGAAGACGTCGGACGGACCGCCGCCGGCGCGCGCTCGGATTCGCTCATTGTAGTGTCCGGTTTCCACAGCTTCCATCACGCCAACAGCAAGAACGCCTTTTTCCTCCCGGATTGTCGGTTGAGGCCGCCTACAGTGGCACCCGAAAGTGCCACCTCGTGCGTACAGCACCGACCCGCGCGTCGAGTTGCCGTGCCGGAGGCACGGTGGGGTGGGGTCCCCGTTCCGGACTTGCTCCGGCGGGGCGGGGGCGAACTCAGCATTCGTCACATCCCGATGAGAGAGACCACCAGGGCGCCAGCGCCGTCACCGGGGCCGCCAGGAGATTAGGATCTAGGGCCCGCCTCTGAATCCGGCCCGCTCCCGCTCCCGCTCCCGGTCCCGCACCCGATTTCACCCATCCTGGAGGACCTTGGCCAACTTGACGAGCATGGCCACAACGCGATCGGTCTCCTTGCCACTGCGATGGGTATCGTCGTCGAGGAGCTTCAGTCGGTGGCAGACATCGAGAATGGCGGCCGATTCGGTGGCAGAGCCCACGGCTGACAGGTAGTAGCGGCGCTTGTCAGGCTTGGAGAACTTGCCAGCGCCTTCCGCGATGTTGAGAACGATCGAGATGGACGCTCTGGTGAGCTGGTCGGCCAGATGACCACGTCCTCGCGGGAGATGTTCGACGACGTTGTCTGCTCCGACGAGGAAGTCGAGTGCAACTTGATTAGACTTCAAGGCGCTCGTGATCGAAAGGCATGGGAATCGGGAGCGGGACCGGGAGCGGGAGCGGGAGCGGGAGCGGGTCAGATCGGAAGCCACAACATCGCAGATCCAATCGCCACCAGCGCCGCGTAGTTGTGTCGCGTCTGGTAGCGATGGGCGAAGCGACGGGCCTGCTTGAGGAGCGCAGGCCCCTAGGCAGTGAGTTTATTACAAAAACACCGGAAAACCTGGCGTCCTCGCGGTTCTCTCATGATCGCCCATTGTGACGAATGGGGCGCTGCCCCTGGGGCGAAGCCCCCGCAGGGCGATGACTAGGAGCACCGACGGCGTAGCCGTTCGGTGCTCCTAATGCACGATGAAGGGCTTGCAATCGGCCCCGCAGCCCGGTGTGCCGTCGCATTGCTCCCCGAACTGCGACTGAACGCGGCCGTCGCCGCAGAAGCCGGCCCAACCGCAGAGCGTCGTGCAGACGCTTTGCCCGTAGGCCGTGCTGGGGGGGACGTTGGCCATCCCCCTGTCGCACTGCTCGGGGCCGTTCTGCATGCCGTCGCCGCAGTACGCCGCCAACGTGCAGTCCGCTCGGCACGTTCCGTAGGTTCCGTCGTTGACGCCGTTGTCGCATTGCTCACCCGACTCCCGCGTCCCGTTGCCGCATTTGAAACGGCAGCGCACATCGCACATGCTCTGCGGTCCGCCGTTCTGCGAAGAACCATCATCGCACTGCTCGGGTGGCTGCACCTTGGCATCACCGCAGGACGGCAATCCCACCGCGTTCTTGCAGTCGGCCGAGCACGACCCCGGCTGCCCGTTGTTGATGCCGTCGTCGCACGTTTCGCCAAAGGCGCCGTCCACCGCTCTGTCGCCGCAATAGGGCGCCGGCATGCAGGTCGAGCTGCACAGGTCTCTGCCGTAAGCAGTTCCGCTATTCTGCGATCCGAGATCGCAGACTTCCGGCGGATTGGTCACCTTGCCGTCACCGCAGTAGTCGGCGAGAACGCAGCCCGCCTTGCAGGTACCGTACGTCCCGTCGTTCTTGCCATCGTCGCATTGCTCGCTGCCATTGACGAAGCCGTCGCCGCAGCGAGGTCCGAGGGTGCAGGAGGGCGAGCACTTGCCGTAACCACCGGTGTTGCCCGGCCCGTCGTCGCATTGCTCACCGTGGTCGATGGTGCCGTTGCCGCACTTGAGCGTGCAGTCGGCGGCGCACCTGTCGCCCGAGCTTCCGTTGTTGATGCCATTGTCGCATTGCTCGGGTCCATTGACGACATTGTCGCCACAGCGCGGTCCGAGCCTGCACACACCCGTGCAATGCCCGTAGCCGGCGCCGTTGTTCGCCCCTTCGTCGCACTCTTCCGAATTCGACGTCACGCCATCGCCGCAATAGGGCGCCCACTGGCATCCCGGACCGCATTGCTTGGTGACACCACCATAGGTAACGAGGTTGGAACCGTCATCACATGCCTCGGGCGGCGTTTGCACGATGGTGTCGCCGCAGTACGGACCGCGCCCTTTGCAGCCGGGGAGGCAGCTGCCCCACGATCCGTCGTTTTTGCCGTCGTCGCAGGTCTCGTCGCCGGAGATTTTGCCGTCGCCGCAAGTGGGAAGACACTTGGTGACGGCGCGGGTGAACCCACTGAGCGAGAGGCGGTAGTTGGAGGCGGTGGTATGGCGCTCGGCCTGAAAAAGCGCGATCTCGTACATGCCGCCCACCGTGAGCCCGAGGTTCTGGGCCTGCGTCGCATCGAGCGTGATGGATCCGTTCTGCGCGCCGTGGATACCGCCGATGTCGACCGCCAGCCGCCCGTTGATGAAGACCCACACGTCGTCGTCGCCCGTAAAATCGAGCGTCTCGCCGCCGCTATAGGTGAACTGGTAATGCAGCTCGCTGGTGAAGGCGAAGTTGTGTCCGCTGCTGACCTGCCTCGTCGCCGGATTGGCGTTCCAGCCGAGCCCGTCGACCGCGAAGAAGGACGAGTTCACGTACTGGTAAACGACCGGTCCTGAATCACCCGAGATCTTGTTGAAGAGGAGCGTCGTCGGGTTGCCGGTGCCGTCGAGGTAAACGCTCTGCGCGTACGGATTGGAGGCACAAGTCCCGCCGCCGTCCCCGCCGTCGTTCGGTCTTGTGTCGGCTCCGGCGTCACTCGGGCCGGTGCACTGCTGATCGTGGTACCACCAGTAGAACGACGTCGCGTCGAGGATGATGTTGTTGCCGCCGGTCCCCTTGCGGCTGAGAAAGACGGGTTTGCCGTCGGCGCCGAGCGCGGTTTGGACGAGACCCTTGGCGCCGTTGTACGGGTCGATCTGGAAGTCGGGGTGCCCGGTGGCGATCACGCCGGCGTCGCCAGAAATACTCGTGCCGGCGTAGAGAAAGTCGCGATAGAGAATGGGGATCTCGAGCGTGCTCGGCGGATCCATGGTGACCAAGGTGCAGTCGAAACCGGGCTCCAGCTGACAGCTGGAGCTGCAGCCGTCGCCGGATGTCGTATTGCCGTCGTCGCACGCTTCTTGCGGAAACTTGAGGCCGTCACCGCACACGGGGGTGCACTGTCCGGCCGTGCAGCTCGGTTCGATGGTGCAGCTCGGCGAGCAGCCGTCGTACGGAATCTTGTTGCCATCGTCGCACTGCTCGAAGCCTTCGCGGTTGCCATCGGCACAGGTCGTCGGATGGCAAACGGTCACGCCGCTGACGGTGACGCACGCGAAGCCAGGTTCGAGCTTGCACGTAGGGCTGCAGCCGTCGTTGGGGGTGGTGTTGTTGTCGTCGCATTGCTCGCCGCCGACGATGATGCCGTCACCGCACTGCTTGGCCACGCAGCGCACGCCCGGCACCGGGCATACCCAACCCGGCTCGAGCTGACACGTCGCGCCGCAACCGTCGCCGGCGGCGGTGTTGTGGTCATCGCACTGTTCGCTGCCCCGCACGATGCCGTCGCCGCAGACGACCGTCGAAACGCAGGGTTGCCCCGGAACGGGACACGAATAGTCGGGTTCTCGCTTGCAGAGCGCGCTGCAACCGTCGCCTGACGTGGTGTTGTGGTCGTCGCACTCCTCTTGGAGATCGAGGTTCACGGCGCCGTCGCCGCAGAACGCGATCTTCGTGCACACGGCGCCGGGCGTCGGGCAGGTGTAGCCGGGTTCGACGAGACAGGACGACGAGCAGCCGTCATTCGCCGCGCCGTTGCCGTCGTCGCACTGCTCGCTCGGACCGAGCAAGGCGTCGCCGCAAGTGTTCTGCGGTACGAGCCGGCACGGACCACCGGTGTTGTCCTGTGCCTTGGGGCACGTCCAGCCAGGTTCGACCAGCGCACAGTCGGCCGAACAGCCGTCGCCGGCCATCGCATTGCCGTCGTCGCACGCTTCGCCTGGATCGACCCTACCGTTGCCGCAGACCCAGACGCGCGTGCAAGTCGTGCCGGCATCGGGGCACGAGTGGCCGGGCTCGATCTTGCAAATGCCGGAGCAGCCGTCTCCTGGTTTCGCATTGCCGTCGTCGCAATCCTCGCCGCGACTCGGTTGCACGACACCGTCGCCGCAGAATGCCACCTTGGTGCAAGGTTGGCCGGGCTGCGGGCAAGTCCATCCGCCTTCGAGCTGACACGTTGCGCTACAGCCGTCACCACTCCCGGCTGCGCCGTCGTCGCACTGTTCGCCGGAATTGACGACACCGTCGCCACAGACCGCCGGCTTGGTGGTACGGGTGCAAGGTTGTCCAGGGACGCTGCAAGCCCACCCTGGTTCCACCACGCAGGAACTGGAGCAGCCGTCGCCGCCCGCGCCATTTCCATCATCGCATGCTTCCGAGCCCTCGATCTTGCCGTTACCGCAGACCGCGGGAATGGGCGCGCAGGGTTGACCGGCTTGGGTACACGTGTAGCCCGGCTCGACCGTGCATACACCGGAGCAGCCATCGCCCGGTCGCGCGTTGCCGTCGTCGCATTGCTCGGTGCTCTGGATGACCCCATCACCACAGGTGTTCGTGGTGCCGGCATCGGTCGGCGTCGATTGGTCGGGTTGTGGCGCCGCGTCCTTCGTCCCAATGACGAGAGGACCGGAATCATTTCCGCCCTGCCCTGCGCCTCCCGTGTTTTGCGAGCCGCCGGCGCCGCCGTCGACGTTGCTCGACGTCGGCAGCTGTGGGTTTCCGCCGCACGAAAAGAGAGCAACGCCGAAAGCGCACATACCGACCCAGCCATGCAATCGAGACACGAAACGCATTCTGCTCCTAGTTGATGAACTCGCGCGCACGCGGCGGAGCTCGCACCGTCGCAAGCCCGCCGCACCGCCTTCTGCATTGGTCACCGCCCGCCCATGCTGCGAGCAGTGTGGGAAATGAATCGTCGTTATCGATAACGGCGGATCTTGGTTTCTATTGAGTGGGGAGAAGCGGTGCGACGACGGCGCAGATGTGTGCGCGGTGATCCATCGGGGGACCCCGCTCCCGCAAGTTGGCTACCCGTCGGAAGGCGTAGACGCGGCGCACGCATATTGAGGGTCGACCCGGGTCGAGTTGGTGTAGGGTGCGCCCCACCACGGAGGCTCGATGCGTTCGTCCCAATCTACCCACCCTTTTCGTCGCGCACTCGTCGCGTCGCTGCTCGCCGTCGCGGCCACGGGCTGTTACAAGGCCACCTTCATGGCCAACCCCAATCTCGTCAGAGGAGCCGACCACGACCAGTGGAACAGCTTCTTTCTCTGGGGGCTCGTGGGACAGGAGACGCTCGACGTGCGTCAGTTTTGCAGCGGTGGACAGGTCGCCCAAGCTCGAACGGGAGCGAACTTCCTGACGGGTCTCGTCAGCTTCGTCACCCTCGGAATCTATGCGCCGCGCATGGCCTACGTCTGGTGCGCCGCCGGACCAGCTGGCACCAACGCGCCGCCCCCCGCCGCAGCGGCGAACGTGCCGACGCTGGCGATCTATGGTGATCGCCAAGGCCGACCGGTGCGCGTGGAGCTCCGGCGCGGTGACGCTCTCGAAGCCGTCGCCACGCCGACCCCCGTCGATCACGAGCAGCCCCATTGGCGCGTCGCCTTCGTGTCGGAGGTGGCCCGATGAGCCCGCGTCGTTTTCACGTTCGTCGCGCCTTGACCGTCGCCATCGGCGTTGCCGCCGCCGTCGGCGCCAGTGGTTGCTTCACGAGCATCGTGAAGTCGGGAGCCCCCGCGGCGGCCGCGTCGATCGAATACGACGAGAAGTGGCACAGCGGTCTCATCTTCGGCCTCGTCGAATTGAGCGGTCCTTACGACCTGTCGCGCATCTGCCCCAACGGGTGGGCCGAGATCAAGACGGAAACGTCGTTCGTCAACGGTCTCGTGCAGTGGATAACCTTCAACATCTACAATCCGCAGACGGTCACCGTGCGTTGCGCGGCAGGCGGCGCGCCGGCTGGAGCTCCGGCCATGGCACCTCCTGCCATGGCACCTCCTCCACCGGGTGCGATGCCCCCACCGCCGCCCCCCCCGCGCTGAGAAGAACGACCTGGTCATCACCACGCTCGACTGGGACTAGCTCGTCGCGACCGGAACGGGCGATGCCGCGCGGACGGTACCGCACCACATTGCCAGCGCTCCGGCAGGTCAGTATGGTGGGCGCGGTCCCGATGCAGCGCGTTCCTCTTGCGGGCGGGTGTTATGTGATGGCGCCGGATGCCGGCGGCTTCGTTGCACGCGGCTCTTGGCACGAAGCATGGGCGGTGAACCGCGAGCTCGGCGGCGACGCGCTGTCGATGCTGCGCGTCCGGATCACCCGCGGTCGCTCGCCCATTCGATCATTTCCGGGCAGTGAAACCGCCGTCTTCGTGATGGCGGGCAAGGGCGCGGTCCACATCGGCGACCACCGCTTCAGCATCGACACCCACGACGGCATCTACATCGCGCCGCACGAAGGTTTCGCCTTCGACAACGCCGACGACGAGCCGCTCGACCTGGTGATGACGATCTGCCCGCAGTGCGCCGAGCCCGCATGGCCCGCCATCATGCCGCCCACCTTGCGCGCCGCGCAGCCCGAACGCGTGGTCTCGGCCCGAAAACAAAACCACCACGCCACCGCGGACCGCTTTTACCAGCTGATGGTCGACGAGCGCGCCGGCTGCGCCACCATCACCCAATTCATCGGCATGATCCCGTTGTCGCGTGCGCCCGCGCATTTTCATCACTACGAGGAAACCATCGCCGTCCTCTCCGGTCGCGGCCTCCTGTGGACGGGCGAAGCGAACGCGCCGGTCGCCCCCGGTTCCCTCATCTACCTCCCGCGCGGCCAGAAACACTGTCTCGAATGTACCGACCCGGCCGGCCTTTTGATCGCCGGCATGTTCTATCCGTCTGGCAGCCCCGCCACGCGCTATGAGTAATCGCGCCCGCGCGCGCCGACGACGCTTCGATGCAACGCGCTGAGCGTTTCTCCGGCCGCGTCAGTACGTGGCTGGCGATGCTCGGCGTCGCCATCGGCCTCGGCAACGTGTGGCGCTTCCCTTACATGATGGGGGCCTACGGCGGCTCCGCGTTTCTCTTGCTCTACATCGGGCTCACCCTGTTCTTCGCCCTCCCCGTGCTCGTCGCCGAGTACGCCCTCGGGCGCCAATCGCGTTCGGGCGTGCTCGACACCTACCGCGCGACCCTCGGTCGTCGCCCGGGCACCGTGCTCGGTCTGCTCCTCGTCGTCTCGATCTTGATCGCCGACTCGTACTACACGGTCGTCATCGGCAACATCGTCTACACGACCTGGTTTTCGGCCGTGCATGGCTTCTCCGCGGTGACGATGCCCGCCTACCAAGCGCGGCTCGACGACGGCGACCTGCAGTTTGCTTGCTCCGTCGCCGTGCTGGCGGCCGGCAGTTTCGTCATGTGGCGCGGCGTCAACCGTGGCATCGAGCGCGCAAGTCGCTGGTTCGTTCCGGCCTTCGGCCTCATCGTTCTCTATTTGGTCGGCTACGCATTCAACCTGGAAGGGTCGATGACCCGCGTCGCGACCTTCCTCGCTCCCAACTTTTCGGCCATCGGCATTCGTGAAGTGTTCGCCGCCCTCGGCCACGCATTCTTCTCGCTGAGCGTGGGAGGCACGTTCATGGTCGTCTACGGCAACTTCCTCGCCGACGACGCCGATCTGCCGGCCACCGCCCTCGTCACCGCTTTCGGCGATCTCGGCTCCGCGCTGCTGGCCGCTCTCTTCCTCGTGCCGACCATCCTCTACTTCGGTGTCGACATGGCTTCCGGCCCGAGCCTCATCTTCCACTCGCTTCCGCGCCTCTTCGCGCTGATGCCGGGCGGGCGCCTCCTGGGAACTCTTTTTTTACTGGCCCTCGTCTTGATGGGATTTCTTTCTGCCATCGCCGGCCTCGAGGTCGGCATCAGCGGGATTTGCGATCTGACCCGCGGTCGCGTCGGTCGCACCCAGGCCACGCTGATCGTCGCCTTCCTCGAGGGCAGCCTCATGTGGCCGAGCGCTCACGCGCCTTCGCTCGTGGCCGCGCTGGATCTGATTTTCGGCTCCGGTATGCAGATCCTCGGCGCGATCGTGGCGGTGATCGCGCTGACGTGGGGACTCGGCAGGGAGACGGCACTGGCGCAGATATTCGGCGGACGGCGATCGGCCCCGATCCGTTGGTCGTTGTGGTGGCTGCGCTGGGTGGTACCGGCGGTCCTTCTGGCGATCCTGGGCCTCTATGTGGCGGACAGCGTGAGCAAGGGGAGCGTTTGACGGGATCGGCGTCGCCGTCTCGCCCGCTCGGCCGGGAAAACCCGCGACGACCTTGACACGCCTCATATGCACGGTTATGCATATGCATCGTCATGCACACGAACCTCTTCGAGACCCTCGCCGATCCCGTGCGCCAGAGCATCGTCGAGGCGCTGCGCGGCGGCGAGCACGCGGTGAACGACATCGTCGACCGGCTCGATATCCATCAATCGGGGGTCTCTCGGCACTTGCGCATCCTGCACCAGGCTGGCTTCGTCCGCGTTC
Source organism: Polyangiaceae bacterium (assembly GCA_035318465.1). Taxonomy (GTDB): domain Bacteria; phylum Myxococcota_A; class Polyangia; order Polyangiales; family Polyangiaceae; genus DASWDH01. The sequence continues at coordinate 17,408 of DATHES010000015.1, read as the reverse complement.
GCCCCGTCGGACCGAAGCGTCTCTACTCTCTCCGCCCCGAGCCTTTTCGCGAGCTCGACGCGTGGGTCAGCCGTTATCGCAGTCTCTGGGAAGCGCGCCTCGACAGATTTGCCGAGGAGCTCGAACGACGGAAGAAGGCCCGCGCGTCCAAGCGCAAGGAGAAAAGCTCATGACCAAGAAGAGGATCACCCTCGAGCGCACTTTCGATTCGCCCGTCGAAGACGTGTGGGAATTGTGGACGACGAAGGACGGTATCGAGTCGTGGTGGGGCCCCGACGGATTCCGGGTAGAGGTCCTTCGCCTCGATCTGCGTCCCGGCGGTGAACTCGACTACGCCATGATCTGCACGGGGCCCGAGCAGATGGAGTTCATGAAGAAGGCGGGCATGCCTCTCATCGGCGAGCATCGGATCTCGTACACCGAAGTCAAGCCACGAGAGCGCCTGGTGTACACGCAAAAGGCTGATTTCATCCCCGGTGTCGAACCTTACGACGTTGGTATGATGGTCGAATTGCACCCCACGGCGCTGGGCGTGAGGATGGTCCTCACGATCGACGCCATGCACGACGAGCACTGGACCAAAATGGCAGTCATGGGCTGGGAAAGCGAGCTCGCCAAGCTCGCCAAGGTTCTCGAGCGTAACGCATAGCAATCTACCAACCGATCATCGACCCGAAGGAGCACCCCATGCAAAAGATTACCCCGTTCTTGTGGTTCGACGGCAAGGCCGAAGAAGCCATGAATTTCTACGTGTCGGTCATCCCCAACTCCAAAGTTCTCAGCATCGCCCGATCGGGCGATGCCGGCCCCGGTCCCAAAGGCAGCGTGCTCACGGCGAACTTCGAACTCCACGGCGTGGAGTTCGTGGCCCTCAACGGAGGACCTCAGTTCAAGTTCACCGAAGCCGTCTCCTTCGTGATCAATTGCGAAACACAGGAGGAAGTGGACAAATATTGGGAGAAGCTCTCGGAGGGCGGTCGAAAAGACCAGTGCGGCTGGCTCAAAGACAAGTACGGACTCTCCTGGCAGATCGTGCCGGTCCAGCTGTTGCAGATGATAAAGGACAAAGATCCGCAGAAAGCCGACCGCGCGATGAAGGCAATGATGAAGATGCAGAAGCTCGATATCAAGACATTGCAGCAAGCCTACGAAGGGAAGTAGCGCCGTCGAAGTCGGGGGAGGCACGGCCGCGAGGCCGTGCCCTCCGGCGCGTGAAGCTTCAGCTTCGCAGAATGAGCTCCTTCAACAAATGCCGATGACAGTGCCGCTCGTCCTCATCGCAATGGCACATGACGGTGACGTTCTCTCTTTGTGCCAGCAGCTTCAACAAACGCAGCGTGAACTTCTGTCCGTGGTTTTTGATGTTCACGTTCGCCTTGTCGATGGCCGCGCTGCTGAGGACCTCGGCTTTGTACCGTCGCCCGAACTCGCGCCAGGCTTTCTCGTCGCCGAGCCCCTTCAATGCGCTGCGGAGAAGGCGCTCGCTGGGGCCGAGGTTGGCCATCCAGACGTCGTAGCGATCGCTCTTCATTCCGCGTCCGCGCAGGCGAGTGGCGAGGACACGAAGGCCGTCCACTTGCCGGTCGATCGGTGAGTGGACGGACTTGGTACGCAGCATGGGACTATTCCGCGCGCAGCGCGTTCGCGAGCGGCAGGGCTGCCGCCCGTCGCGCCGGCACCCAGCCCGCAACCAGGGCCGCTGTGACGAACAGGACGGCAATGATGGCCACGGCCTGTGGATCCCAGGGAACGAGACCGTAGATGGCGGAGGTTAGAAATCTGCCGAGTGCAGCGGCGAAGAGCGCGCCAAAGAAGAGTCCGATGCCCACCAGCCGCAAGGCTTGGGCGAGCACGAGGCGGACGATGGCGACATCGTCGGCGCCCATCGCCATGCGAACGGCGATTTCCTGCGTCCGCTGCACCACCGAGTACGAAGTGATGCCGTAGATGCCGAGCACCGCCAGCGCCAGGCCGAGCACGGCGAACACTCCCAGCAAGAGCAGCGTGAAGCGGCGAGATCCGAGCGACGTGTCGACGAGCGTCTGCAGCGGTTTGAGCTCATAGAGCGGCTGGGTAGGGTCGGCCGCGGCAACGGCGGCGTGCATCGCGCGAAGGACGGCGCCGCCCAATCGCGGGGCGCGCGCCACGAGGCCGAAGGAGCCCCGCGGCACCTGGTCGAAGGATGCGTAGAAGAACGCTTGCACGGGTTCGTCGATGCCCATGTCCCGTGCATCCGCCACCACGCCGACGATGGTGAAAGGGCGCCACTTCTCGTCCGCGGGGGTCATATGAAAAAGGATTCGTGTGCCGATGGGATTGCGGCCTCGGAAATACTTGGCCACGAGCGTCTCGTTGACGACGCCGACGTCGGGGGCATCGCGGGTGTCGGAGGGGCCCATCGCTCGGCCTGCCACGATGCGAACGCCGAGCGTCGCAAAATAGTCGCCTGCGACGGAGCGCATCTGGGCGAAGGGTTTCACGGCCGGCTTGGGATCGCCCTCGATCTGGAAGCCCCAATCGCTCCACCCCGAGAGCGGCAAGAGGTTGGTCAATCCTGCCGACTCGACGCCGGGAATGGCTTGTACGTTCTGCAGCGCGGCCGACGCGAACCGCCTTTGTTCGCCTTTGTCGAGGTAGTGGGGCTCGGCCAGGGCGACCGTGCCGACGTAGACGTCCTTTGGTTCGAAGCCGGGAGAGGTGGTGGTGAGCGTCACCAGACTTCGCAGCAGCATTCCCGTTCCCACGAGGAGCACCAGCGCCACCGCGACTTGCGCCACGACCAGGGCGCTTCGTAAACGAATGGCGCTCGCGCTCGTCGCCCGCCCCCCTTCGCGCAGTCCAACCGTCGGCGACAATCGGGCCGCATGCCATGCCGGAGCCGAGCCGGCGAGGAGTCCCGTCGCGGCGCTGACGATGGCGGCAAAGGTGAGCACGGGCCACTGCAGCGTCACGTCGACGCGTGCGACGATCGAGGTGTCCGACGCTGCTGCGAGAAGGCCATCCATCGCCGCGCGACCGATGACGACGCCGAGGATTCCACCGGCGAGCCCCAAAAGCACACTCTCCACCAGGAACTGCACGGCGATGCGCGGTGCGGTGGCGCCGAGCGCCACACGAACGGCGATCTCACGCTTGCGTGACGCGAGCCGCGCGAGCGCGAGACTGACGACATTGGCGCACGCCGCCAAGAGGACCAGCGTGACGGCGCCGAGCAGGAGGTTCAGGGTCACGGCCGTACGCGCGGTGCTCGCGCCTTTCAGACTCTCCGCGGTCATCTCCCACGCAGCCGCACGTTCGTAGGATGTTGGATAGGCGTCGTAGAACGACTCGCCGAGATGCTGCATGTCCGACCGCGCGCTCGCCAGCGAGGCCCCCGGCTTCAGACGGCCGATGGCGGCAATGTAACGTCCGCCGCGCGCGCGGGGATCGAGCTGCTCGGTCGTGAATCGGAGGGGGACCCAGACGTCGCGCGCTTCGCCCTCGTCACCTTTGAGATCGCCGATGCGATGCTCGCGCTCGAACACCGGCGATGCGACGCCGATGATGGTATGCGGCAATCCATCGAGCTCGATGGTCTTGCCGACAACGTCGGACGCGCCGCCGAAAGCGCGTCGATGAAAGGCGGAGCTGATGAGCACGACATCGGCGGCGCCGAGCACGTCTTCGTCGGGCGCGAAGTCGCGACCGAGCGCGGGAGGCACCCCGAGGACGCGGAAGAATTCCGCTGTCACGTATCCGGCAGCGATGCGAACGGCGTCGCCGCGGCCCGTGAGATTGAGATTGCCCGACGCATAGCCGGCCACCTTGGAGAAGGAATGGCTCTTGTCGCGGATGTCGAGCAACTCGTTGGGCGACGAAGGGACCTTGGGGAGGCCGACGCTCTTGAAGGCGCCGTACACGTTCACAAGCTCGTCCGGCTTGGGAAAGGGCAAAGGCCGGAGCACGACCGCGTAAAGGACACTGAAGACAGCGGTGACCCCGCCGATGGCGAGCGCCAGTGTGAGAATGACCGTCGCCGTGTACGTCTTGACCCGGGCTAGGCTTTTGACGGCGAAGCGAGCATCCTCTCGAATCGCCAGCCAGAGTTCCGCTAGACCGTTCATGCGCCGCTCCGAGCTCGATGATGTTGACCCGGATCCGGCGACGCGCAACGAGGAGTGAGCTTCACGTCGGCAGGCGCACGCGAATCTCGTGCCAGACGCAGTCGCGCATCAATCCGCCCTATTTGACGATGGGCCGCCGCCGTTGTCCCAGAATTGGGACGACGTGATCCGAACCTTCGGACAGGCGCCTTGCCTCGGAGCAAGCGCGCTTCGCGTCGATCACTCGCAGACTTCTTGGGTGCAGACGTCGCCGGGAGGCACGCAGATACCGCAGCTCGGGTTGCAGCAGTCGAGCCCTTGGTCGCAGACGACGGACCCGCACCGCTCTCCAGCGGGGCGACATTCGCCCTTTTCCTGAATGCTCACACCCGCGCTGGCCGCGACGCAGGGGTTGGCATGCGTTTGATCATCGCAGCCGCACACCGGGTCATGGATCTGCGCGCAGGCCCGAGGTCGTGCTTCGCAGACGCCGAATGCACCGCATTGGCCCTCGGCAGATTTGCAATAAGAACGACGGCCGCAGTCGGCGTGGCTGCTGCAAGTGAGCCCGGCGACGAAGGACAGCTCGGATTCGTCGGTAGCACCTGGCTCGCGGCGCTGGCTGTCTTCTGTCGGACCGGATCCGTCGGACGCCGGCGTGGCCAAACAGCCGAGCGCCGCGAATGCGAATGGCCAGGCCCATCGATCGACCTCATTCATACTCCCCCACCTTTCATCCCCTCGTGCCACCCCATCGGGGGGACACCTGACGCCGCCCATTTCGCGAAAAAAGCCAAAGTTCGGGCCATGCATCCAAACCAGGTTTCTCGATCGGCGTCGAGTTTATTCGCATAGGCACGGGGAAGGTCGGAGGCGCGCGTTCAGCGAACGTCACAGAAAATCGCGCGCGCCGCCACCTTCCCCGGGGGGGGCGCGCCGCCCACCTTCCCCGGGGGGGGCGCGCCGCCACCTTCCCCAGGAAAGAAGCTCGCATCCAGTAGGACGATGCCCTCGTGCGCGGCGTCAACAGCGTCGGTACGCCGCCGAGTGGCCGGCGCGCGACGCGAGGCGATTCATTTGTTGACGGCGACCAGGGTGCCGCCGGCTTGGGCGGTGTCTTCTCCGTCGGTCGTGCTGAGCGTACCTTGGCCAAGGAGCATTCGCCGTACGACGTCGGCGTGGTTCATTTGGGTGTGCGCCTTTTCTTCGAATCGAAGACGCAGTCCCGCGTCGGAGCTGGCCAACCGCTTGGCCAGCCGCGCGCTCTCTTCGAGGGTCCGCACCGCCGCCCAGAGCGCGCGCTCGAGGGATTCGGCTTGCTCGGCGAGAAGAGCGGCAGACGAGAACGCATGTCCCACGTGGCAGCGAAAGTTCGTCACCCCCGCGAGCTGCCCTTCGGTGAGGGCGCCCTGACAGAGAGGGCAAACCACGTCCGAGCGAAGTCCCGGTTCGTCACCTTCCAATTCGAGCAGCGCGATGTCAGGTGGCGGGACGGCCGCAAGGCGCAAAGGTTCGCGCGTCAGCCGAACCACCGCGGCGCCAATCTCGGAAACCGGCAGGATGTGATCGACCTTCACGTGATCGATTGCGCTTTGCGGCATGTCTTTGGCAACGGCTTCCTCGGGGCGCTGAACGATGGCCAGCCCGCCTCGCGCCTTCACCGAGGCGAGGCCGGCGGTGCCGCAATCCAAGTATCCGGACACGATGACGGCAATGACCCGCGGGCCATAGGCGATCGACGCGCTGCGAAAGAGCGGATCGACCGCCGGGCGCGCCCCATTTTCCTTGGGCCCTCGCTGAACCGCCAGGAAGCCGGGACGCAGCTGAATGTGATTGTCGGGGGGCGCGACGTAGATGCGCCCCATGACGACCGGTTCACCGTGGATGGCGTGCGTTGCCTTGAGCGGCGACCTCTTGGACAAGATTTCGGGAAGTGCGCTCGCGAACCCTGCCGCCGTGTGGATCACCACGAAAACAGCTGCCTGCAGGTCCGGCGGAAAGGACGCGACGATGGACTGCATCGCCTCGACCCCCCCGGCGGACCCCCCCATGACGACGATATCGCGGCCTTGCATGAGCGATGATCTCCCCCTGATAGTACCGAGCCCTTGACAGATACAGGGATGCCGCGAGCAGTGATCCTTCCGCCTCGGACCGAATGCCCAGCTTGGACACTCGCCCGTTCGTCCTCGAAGTTCTTGACTCCGTCACCCCTCGCGCCGAAAAGGAACCCACCGCCCATCGCGGCGCCCTGTTCGCGCCGAGAAAACCCGATGAACAAGAAGCCTCGCCAGCGGCGCGCCAATACGGGTTCTCGCGGCACGGCCAAACCCCCGACTCGCAAGGCGTCGAGACCAAGCAAAGCCACGAGCCGGACAGCGCGAGGCGGCGAGAAAGGCGAACGCGTCTCCCGCGCCAAGCGCGAGGAACGGCGGGCCCTGGCCGAAGGCGAGCCAGCGCAGCCAGCCGAGGCAACGGGCGGCGTCGAGCCGCCCCGCCATCCCGCTTCGGTGAAACCGCACCAGGATGAGGCCATTTTTCCCATCGTGGGTGTCGGCGCTTCGGCAGGGGGGCTCGAGGCCATCGAGTACTTCCTGAAGCACCTGCCCGACCACAGCGGGATGGCCTTCGTCATCGTCGTGCACCTCGATCCCACCCACAAGGGCGCGATGGTCGAGCTTCTGCAACGCGTGACGAAAATGCCCGTCGTCGAAGTCAAAGATCGACACGAGGTCGAGCCCGATCACGTCTATGTCATCCCGCCGGGCAAGGACATGTCCATCCTGCGCGGCGTTTTGCATCTGCTTCCGCAGGTGATGCCGCGCGGCCTCAATCTTCCGATCGATTTTTTCTTTCGCTCCTTGGCCGCCGATCAAGAAGAGCGGAGCGTCGGCGTCATCCTTTCGGGCATGGGGTCGGATGGCACGCTCGGCCTTCGGGCCATCAAAGAGAAGGGCGGCGCCGCCTTCGTCCAATCCATCGACTCGGCCAAGTTCGAAGGTATGCCTCGCAGCGCGATCGAGGCCGGAGTCGCCGACATCGTCGCCGCGGTCGAGGATTTGCCCGGCAAGCTCATCGCCTACCGCCAGCACGCCGGCTATCTGGTGCGGCCCGACGAGGGACTCGAGGAAAAGGCGAAGAGCGGACTCGAGAAAGTCTACATCCTGCTTCGATCGCACACCGGCAACGATTTCTCTCTCTATAAAAAGAGCACCATCCATCGCCGCATCGAGCGACGCATGGGGCTTCATCAGATCGACAAGCTTCACCACTACGTCCGTTATCTGCGCGAGCATCCGCGCGAGATCGACCTTCTCTTCCGCGAGCTCTTGATCGGTGTGACGAGCTTCTTCCGCGATCCGGCGGCCTGGGACTTCTTGCGCAACGAAGCCATCCCCGCGCTCATCGCGGCGCGTTCGAACGGCGCCGTGCTGAGGGCGTGGGTCCCCGGATGCTCCACCGGCGAGGAGGCGTACTCGCTGGCCATCGTCTTCAAGGAAGCGCTCGAGGCGCTGAAGGCGAGTAAGAACGTCTCCCTGCAGGTTTTCGCCACCGATCTCGACAAGGATGCCATCGACCGGGCGCGCCACGCGGCCTACCCCGCCAACATCGCGGCCGACGTCTCCCCCGAGCGACTACGCCGTTTCTTCGGCCAGGACGAGCGGGGCTACCGCGTCAGCAAAGAGATCCGCGAAATGGTGGTGTTCGCGCAGCAGAACATCATCATGGATCCCCCTTTCACGAAGCTCGACATCCTTTCCTGCCGCAACCTCCTCATCTATCTCGGCCCCGAGCTTCAGAAAAGACTCATCCCACTCTTTCACTACAGCCTCAATCCGAACGGGATCCTCTTTCTCGGCAGCGCGGAGACCGTCGGGACGCACACCGGACTCTTCGGCGCCAGCGACAACAAGACGCGCCTCTATCGCCGTCTAGAGGGCGGGGCGGGCGTGGCGCCGCTGGAGTTTCCCGCTGCATTCAACAAGAAGTCGCCGAGCACGACGAGGGAGGAGCTCGACGGCCGGCCCGGAACCTACGTCTGGCCGCCGACCAACCTGCAGGCGCTCGCCGATCAGGTGCTCCTGCAGCGTTTTGCCCCGGCAGCGGTATTGACTAGCGACAAGGGGGACATCCTCTATATCAGCGGGCGAACGGGCAAGTACCTCGAGCCAGCCGTCGGCCGGGCCAGCATGAACATCTTGGCCATGGCCCGCGACGGCCTCCGCGGGGAGCTCTCCACCGCATTCTCCACGGCGCTGCGGGAAAATCGGAGGATCGCCATACGCGGCATCCGAGTGGGCACCAACGGCGGAACGCAAACGGTCGACGTGACCGTGCAGAAACTGAGCGAGCCGAAGGAGCTGCGCGGGACGATGATGGTCGTGATCTGCGATGTCGCCGATGACGATGCCGTCAAGCCCCACCGCGCCACCCCCGGCCATCGGTCGGCGCACCTCGAACAAGAGCTCCACCGCGCGCGGGAGGAGATTCAGATGGCGCGCGAGGAAATGCAGACCTCCCAGGAAGAGCTGAAATCGACCAACGAGGAGCTGCAATCGACCAACGAGGAGCTACAGTCGACCAACGAGGAGCTCACGACTTCCAAAGAAGAGATGCAGTCGATGAACGAAGAACTGCAGACCGTCAATCACGAGCTGCAGTCCAAGCTGGATGAGCTGTCGCATTCCAACAACGACATGAAGAACTTGCTCAACAGCACCGACATCGCCACGCTCTTTCTGGATTGCGAGCTCATGGTGCGCCGGTTTACGAACCCCACCATGAGCATCATCAAGCTCATTCAAAGCGACGCCGGACGTTCCATTACCGATATCGCGCGCGACGTCGATTATCCCGAGCTGGAGAATGACGCGCGCGAGGTGCTACGCACGCTGGTGTTCAAGGAGCGGCTCGTCCCCGCCACGCGCAATCGATGGTTCACCGCGCGGGTCATGCCCTACCGCACGCTGGAGAACGTGATCGATGGCGTCGTCATCACATTCACCGATGTGAGCGACACCAAGGCGATGGAGGCGACGATGCGGCAACAGGCGAGTGAGCTTCGTCAGATGACCGAATCGCTTCCCCACCTGGTGTGGGGCTGCCAGCCCGACGGCGCCTGCGACTACGTCAGCCCGCAGTGGGTCGACTACACCGGCGCCGCCGCGGCCGAGCTGCAGGGTTTCGGCTGGCTGCACGCCGTGCACGGGGACGACCGCGACCGGGTCCGCCAGCGTTGGCGCGCGGGCGTTCAATCGGGCTCGCCTGTCGATGTCGAGCTCCGATTGCGGGCGAAAGACGGGAGTTTCCGCTGGTTCAAATTGAGGAGTGTGCCCATCCATGACGCACAGGGGAAAGTGGTCAAATGGTACGGGACGAACTCCGACATCCACGATCTGAAGCTCGGCATCGAGCAGCGCAAAGAGGCCGCCGATCGACTCATCAGCCTGCTCCAGAAAGTAAGCGAGCCTTTCGTGGTCCTTTCGGGCGGCCACACGATCAGTCACGCCAACCTTGCCGCGCAGCAGCTCCTGGGGCATCGTGGCAAAGAGGTCGTGGGCAAGCCCCTTGCGCAAGTCTTGCCGGAGTCCGTGGCCGCCGGGTTCCACGAGCGCTTGCGCCAAGTGGTCCGTGAAAGGCGCGAAATGGCGTTCGAGGCACATTTTAAGCAGGGCCAGAACGATGCTAGGTTCGAAGTGCGCGTTCTTCCCCATGCGGAAGGTACTGCGGTCTTCTTTCAAAAGCAGGCCGGGGGGGCCGGCACTCGACCGACCGACGGCGAGTCCGAGGGGAGGGGGGAAGGGTGAACAAACGAAAAGTAAAGACCTTCGATACGTCCGAGCTCAGGCGTCGTGCAACCGAATTGATCGGCGCGAAGGCGCAGAAGAACGGTAAGCCGGCGCCCGCCGTCGATGCGAAGGTTCGACAGGAGCTGGAAATCCACCAAGTGGAGCTCGAGCTCCAGAACGAGGAGCTCCGCGCCGCCCGATCCGACCTCGAAGCGGGGCTCGACCGCTATACCCAGCTCTTCGATTTCGCACCCATCGGGTACGCGACGCTCACCGCGAACGGAACGGTGCGGGAGATGAACCACGTCGGCGCCGCCCTACTTTTCGAAAGCCGCAGCAGGCTGATAGGCAAGCGTTTCCCGCTCTTCGTGGCCCCGGCGGATCGGGCGGAGTTCAATGAGCTCCTTCGCTTGGCGCTCGACACCGACGCGAGAGAGACGCGCGAGCTCGAGCTCTCGACCGTGAGCGACGAACGCCCGAGAGTGCGCTTCACCGCGGTGAGTTTGGCGGGCACGGAACCGACGGTTCTGATCGCCTTCGAAAACATCACCGCGCAAAAACGCGCGGAGGAGCGCCTCTTGCGCGCCGATGCGGCGTTCCGGGAAGCCGACCGCCGCAAGGACGAGTTTCTCGCCGTCCTCTCGCACGAGCTGCGCACCCCCCTTTCCACGCTCCTCATGTACGGTCAGCTTTTGCGTCAGGGGGGTCTCGAGCCGGAAAAAATCCGCATGGCGGCAGAGGCGATTGAACGGGCGGCGCGAGTGCAAGGCCGCCTCATCGACGATCTGCTCGACGTCTCTCGCATCGTGGCCGGCAAACTGCGCATGCAGGTCGATGAGGTGAACCTGATCGCCGTGGCGACCGCGGCGCTGGAAGCGGTCAAGAAAGAGGCAGAGAGAAAGGGAATCGAGCTCGGAGCCGATTTCGATGACACCCATTCTTCGGTCCTGGGCGATGCCGAGCGACTCCAGCAGGCGATGACGAATCTGCTGACCAACGCCATCAAGTTCACGCCGGCGGGAGGACAGATTCGACTACGCATCCAGCTGCTCGACGAGCGTGTTCGCATTCAAGTCGAGGATACGGGCTCGGGCATCGACCCCGAGTTCTTGCCCCACATCTTCAAAAGATTCTCCCAGGCGGATAGGACCGTGACCCGGAGTACCGGCGGACTTGGTCTCGGGCTCTCGATCGCGCGATCCATCGTGGAGGCTCATCACGGCAGCATTCGCGCCCGAAGCTCCGGTCGAGGAAAGGGCTCGACCTTCACCATCTCGCTGCCCCTCGGCACCGCGCCCCGCGCCGCCGTCATCTCGAGCCTGCTGCCTCCGAGCGCGGGGCCTTCCAGAATCCGCGGTTTGCGGCTTTTGGTGGTGGAAGACGACGACAGCACGCGCGAGACGTTGACGGACGTGCTCACCATGGCGGGAGCGGAGGTTCGCGGCGCCGCCGGAGGAGCGGCGGCCATGCGCGTCTTGAAGGATTTTCATCCCGACGTCCTCGTGTGCGATATCGCCATGCCCGACGAGGACGGTTGCGCGCTATTGCGCCGCATTCGGGCACGCACGGCCAGTAGCGCGGGAAACTTCCCTGCCCTGGCGCTGACCGCATTTGCCGGCGAAGAAGATCGGCAGCGCACGCGAGAGGCCGGATTCGAGACGCACCTCGTCAAGCCCGTCGACATCGACCAGCTGATCACGGCCGTGTCGAACCTCTTGCCGCCCGGCGGGTTTCGAGCACCATCCAACTCGAACTAAGGCGCGCGCAGCTCGTTCGGCCGTGACGCGTGCGCGGCCACGGCGCGCCATTGGCCGTCGATGCGGGCCAAAATGTCGGTGAAGCGGACCTCGGCGTCGTAGGGCTGCCCCCGGGCAACCCCCTCCATCCGCACGCGCCCGGTGATGATCGCCATGTCCCCGTAGACACGCGCCTTGGCGTCCGACGTGTGGAATGCCTTCATGTGCCCACCACCGGTCCGCGCTTGGCGCAGGCTGTCCGCCTTGTTGCTCACGCTACCGCCGCTGTCCGTGTACGTGTAATCGTCGGCAAGAATGCGGTCCAATGCGGCGGCGTCTTTGTCGCGAACGGCTTCCATCCATTCGTGTTGAACGCGCAAGACGGCCGCTTCTTCGTCCGTCTGCGGGACGAACGAAGGCGCCCTGGACGGCGCATGGCGATGCCACACGGCGAAGCTGACCGCCATCGCGGCCGCCAGAGCGAATCCCGCGAAGGCCGCGCGGCGCATGAGCGGTGCGGCCGAGGGCCGCGTCGCGGTCGCGCCGTTCCATGGAGAAAGTTTTCGCTTTACGGCGAGCGCTTCCGGCGAGCGCATGAAATCGGCATCGTCCGCCTTTTTTGCGGCAACCTTGGCGCGGCACGGCTCACAGCCATCGACGTGACTCGCGACATCGAGCGCCCCGGCGGGCAACTCCCCCAAGACGAACCGTTCGAGCGCAAAATCCGAGGGGCAAAGCGTCGTTGCTCTCATGGCGTTGCACCTTCCGCTTGGAGCTGCTGGCGCGCCGCTTCAAGAAATTCGTGTACCCTTTGCGACACGGTCCTGCGGGAGTAACCGACGATCTCGGCCACCTCCTCCATCGTCATCTCGTCGACGTAGCGCAGGTAGACGATGAGCCGCACGTCTTCCGGTTGACGCTCCAAGAGGGCGCGGAGCGACAGCCGGTCTTCGACCGGCGACCCCAGGGCGGCCCTCGTCGCCGCCGCCAGCACGTCGAGCTTGGCCTGGTGGGAGGTGCGGTCGCGCAAGCGCTGCAAGCATTGGAGGGTCGCCATGGCGTAGAGCCAGGTCGAAGGGGCGGATTCGCCGCGAAAGAGGTGACCTTTTTCGAGCACGCGCAAAAAGACGTCCTGCATCGCATCGAGCGCCGCTTCGTCCCGGCCGAGGATGTCGCGGCAGCGCCGATGCACCATCGCCCCGTACCGCTCGAAGAGCAGCGCCGCCGAGGGCAATGAAGCGCGGTCGGGGGTCGTACCCATCCGATGCATTTAGATCCACAACTCCCCTTTTTGGGGAAGCGGCAGTCGTTTTTTCGAGAAAGTGCTGCGCCGCCTCCCCGAATTCACCGCTCGCGGATCGAAAGAAGTGCCGTTCGAGTCTGACGTTACCAGCCGATCGCGACCCTGTGCCGCGATCGAAAGATCAACCAAGGAGGTCGATATGAAGAAGCTCTACCCTTGCATCGTGCTTTCGGCGGCCCTTTCCACGGGCGCTTTCTTGTCCGCCACGCCGGCACGCGCGGCTACGTGCAAAACAATCCGCGCCGAGATCGATCTTACCCACGGCACCATTTCGGGAAACTTCGGACTCAACGGGACGGTGATCTTCACTTCCGACGGCACCGGTACCGCGCCGGCCACGGCGCCGGCGGGGTCGAGCGTGTTCAGCGGGATTCTCGAAATCACGAGCCCGCGCGGCATCCTCCGTATGCGCGAGACGGGCATGTTCTCGAGCCGGACCGGCAATCCCGCGGGAGCGGTGCTGAGCTCGTGGGGCGACTCCATGAGCGGAACGGGCTTTTACCAGGGCGCCACCGGCGACCTCTTTTTCAGCGGGCGCCGCGTGGACGACATCCTTCTCGTGGAAGTCTCCGGCGAGATCTGCCGCCCGTAGCGGCGCGGCGCGTGCCTGTGCTAGAGCGGGACCATGCTCGACCCGCTACGCACAGGCCTCCACAAGATCATCACCACGCCGGTGGGTGACGGCTTTCTGCCCCTGCGCGCACCGAAAGTGCTCGCGCGGCGCATGAACATGTTCTTCGGCAGTCCCCTTTGCAGCGCCGAGGATCTGGAAAAGCGAAGGGCGGCGCAAAAGCGTTTGCAAGAGCTGCGCAGCAGCGGCGAGTCACGCGCGATCCCGCGGGAGCCGGCGCCGGTGACGGTCTACTTCGAAAAGGATCGCAACCTTCGCATGCTCATTCGCATCGAAGAAGCGCTCCATGCCAAAAACATCGCGTTTACCAAGCTCGACGTCTCGGGCGACGAAGCCACCATGCAATTCGTGACGCGTACGGCCAAGTGCGAAGAGGACGATCTGCCCATCGTATTCGTCGCCAGCACGCCGGTGGGTGGTTACGACGCGCTCGTCGCCTGGGACGTGTCGGGGGAGCTCGCCAAGGCCGTCTTCGGCTGACGTCCTGCAAGGCGGACGAGGTCGCACCCTCTTGACGCCCTTCGTGCTTCAGCTTCCCATCGGACCATGCGGTTCTTCGGGCTTGGCCTGCTGGCGGTGCTTCTGTCCGCTTGCGTTCGCTCCGGCCCCCCGAGCGTGTACACGAATTGGCAAGGATCGCGCATCGCGCTGCGAACGGCGTACGAGCGTTACTCGCTGCCGAACGGGCTGGAGGTGGTGCTAAGCCCGGACGCTCGCCTTCCCATCGTCGCCGTCCGGCTGGTGTACCGCGTGGGCTCCCAGGACGACCCTCCGCATCTCGAAGGTTTCGCGCATCTGTTCGAGCACCTCATGTTCCAAGGCTCTCGTCACGTCGCCGAGGACATGTTCTTCAAGCACCTCGAGCGGGTGGGGGCGCCTTACATCCAGGGACAGACGCGCACCGAGAGCACGGTTTACAGCGAGACGGTCCCCTCCAGTCAGCTCGCGCTCGCGCTTTGGCTGGAGAGCGATCGGATGGCGTTCCTTCTCGACCATGTCAATGCCGACACCTTCGAGACACAGCGCCGGGTCGTGGAAAACGAGCTTCGTGAGAAGCTCGACAATACGCCGTACGGCCGCGTAGGCACTTTCATCGAAGGGCGTTTGTTTCCCCCCGGACATCCCTATCACGGGCGCTCGGTCACGACCGATGGCCTCAGGCGCGCGTCATTGACCGACGTGCGTGCCTTCTGGCAGGCGCACTACCGGCCCAACAATGCGACGCTCTTCGTTTCGGGCGACCTTCGCGTTCCAGAAGCGCGACAGCAGATCGAAAGGTACTTCGGGCCGATCGTTCCCGGGCAGCTCGCGCCGCCCCCCTCCGTCACCGCGGCGCCCGATCCGGCTCCTGGGTCGCGGCTCGACGTCGAGGCCGCCGTGCCGCTCGGCATGGTCATCATGACGTGGCTCACTCCACCGTTCGGCGCCCAGGAGGACGCCGAGCTCGACGTCATCGGCGACATCCTCGAGCAAGGTCAGCTCACGTGGAATCTGCTCGAAGCCGAGGAGCTGGCGACTCGCGTGCGGGCGGGACAGCAATCGCAAAAGCTGACCAGTGTTTTTCAGATCGCAGTGACGACGCGACCGGGCGTCGAAGCCGAGCGCGTGGTCCGGGTGGTGGACAAGGCGCTCGACGGGATTCGCCGGCGCTGGCAAGAGCCGTCGTTCATTCGATCGATGAGCTTTCGCACGCTGGTCGAGCTGGCGCTGGTGCACGAAGAGCCTACCCAACGCGTCGCGCAGATGGCCGACGATGCCGTCATGACCGGCGATCCGAACTACATCGAGAAGAACGTCGCGCGCTATGAAGCCATTACGGCAGAGAGTCTCATGCGCACCGCGCAGAAGTTTCTGTCTTCCGAGAAACGCCTTCTCACGGTCGTGACGCCGGTGCAGCGCGCGCCGGTGGCGGGCCGCGTGGTGGGGTCGAAGTGAGGCCGAGATCGCAACAGCGGGCGGTCGTTTGCATCTTGACGGCGCTCGCCGGCGGATTCGCCTGCGGGCCGCGTTTCGGGCTCGACGCGGCGGTCACCCCGGACGCGCCGTTTCGACGAGATCCGCCCGCGGGCACGGCCGATCCGCCCTTCGTGCCACCGTCGGTGCGCGAGGCGAAGCTCCCCAACGGGGTCCGCGTGCTGCTCGCCGAGGACCAGCGCTCGCCCATCGTCGCCCTCAGCGTTGCCGTTTCGCGCGGGGCAGCCGCGGCTCCGCCCGGGATCGCCAATCTGGCCTACATCACGCTCTATGCCGGCACCGAGGTCCGCAATCGCTCCCATCTCGCCAGCGGGTTCCAAGAGCTCGGTGCCATGGGCACGACGACGCTCGACGATGACAGCTTTGCTTTTCACTACACCGTGCTCCCCAGCGGCCGTCGCAAAGCGCTGGCCCTGATTGCCGAAATGCTCCGCCGACCCCGCCTGTCGGAGGAGGAATTCGCGCGCGACAGATCTTGGCTCCTCACCTCGATCCACGCCCGCTCGCCGAACGACGCGATCGAAGACGCCGTGTCTGGCGCGCTCTACCCTCTCGACCATCCTTACCGGTTCGATCCCGACGGCGACGAGCAGTTGATTCGACGGATTCCGCGCGCCGAGATCACCCGGTTTTTGCGCGAGCAAGTGCAGCCCGACCAGATCGTGGTGGCCGCTGCCGGCCATGTCCGCTGGGACGAACTCTTCGCCGATGTCGTCGCCCAGTTCGCCGATTGGAGCGGCAAGGCGCCGCCTGCGCGTGCACTGCCGGAGGTGAGCCCGCCGCCTGCCGACGCGCCCGTCATCATCGTCGACCGCCAGGGATCGAACCAATCGGAGATTCGCGTTGCCGCCCTCTGTCCGCCCATCGACAGCGCTGATCGTCTCCCTTTCTTGCTTCTCGCCTCCGCGCTGGGAGGCACCTTCACCAGTCGCATGAACCTCAATCTCCGCGAGCGGCATGGATATGGCTATTCCCCTCATACCCGCGTCGAAACGCGGCGAGGTTCCGGCAAGTTCACCGCCATTGCCACGGTGGCGGCGCCGCGAACCCGCGACGCGCTCGAGGAGATATTCATCGAGCTCGAGCGGGTGCGCTCGGCCGATCTCTCCAGCGAAGAGCTCGCGCTGGCCAAGGTCTCGTTCTTGCGCACCATCCCCGAGCGGTTCTCGACCATGCGGGCCACGGCGCAGACCTTGGCCCGCCTCGCCGCCGATCGCCGCCCCATCGACGAGAACGAGAAGTTCGCCGGCGAGCTGCCTTCCATCGGCGAAAGGGAGATCCGGCTCATCGCCGAGAAGTACTTGAACCGCGACAAGCTGCGCGTGGTGATCATGGGCGACGCGGCCACCGTGCGCCCGCAGCTCGGCGTCGATCGCGTCGAAGTGGTGCCGATGAACGCCGATTGAGCTATCGGTAGGCGATCCGCCAGATGCAGCCGCCAGCGTCGTCGGTGACGAGGAGCGCGCCGTCGACCCCTTCCGCAACCGCTACGGGACGCCCCCACACGTCGCCATCCGGCGTGACCAAACCGGTCATGAAGTCGATGTACTCGCCGGTCGCGCGGCCGCCCGTCATGGGCAGGCGAATGATTTTGTATCCGGTGCGGCGCGACCGGTTCCACGATCCGTGCTCGGCGGCGAATGCGTTGCCCCGGTACGCTTCGGGGAAGGCCTGGCCGCTGTAGAACGTCATTCCCAGCGACGCCGAATGCGATTGCAAGAGCACATCGGGCACGATGACCTGGGGGCGCAGCTCGGCGTGTTTGCCTTCGTGCCGAGGGTCCTGGTGGTCGCCGATGTAAAACCATGGCCAGCCGTAGAAGCCGCCGGCGCGCACGCTGGTGATGTAGTCGGGCACCAGGTGGTCGCCGAGCTCGTCGCGCTCGTTCACCGA
>DATHES010000014.1:0-206723 GCA_035318465.1 Polyangiaceae bacterium | reverse complement strand
ACCCGAAAAAATTCGAAGGAGCCCCGATTCATGGCTGAACAGAAGGAAAGCTCAGTTCTCTTTTCCCTCAAGGAGCTCATGAACCTCGAGGAGGATCGCATCAAGCAAGAGGACGATGACAAGAAGAAGCGCGCCGAGTCGGACGCGCGCGCCCGTGCCGAAGCCGAACGGCGCTCGCGTGACCAAGAGCAGGCACGCGTGACCGCCGAGGAAGAGCGGCGCCGGAGCGACGAGCAGCGGAAAAAGGAAGAGGCCGTGCGTCTCGATGCGATCCGCCAGGGCGAGATCGAGAAGGCTCGCATGGAGGCTGAGCAGCGCGCTCGCATGGAGGCGATGTCCAAGCAGCAGGAGCACGAGCGCCACATCACCACGCTCAAGTCGGACGAGCACAAGAAAAAGCTCCAGCGTAACCTCATGTTCGCCGTCAGCGGTGGGGCGATTCTCGTCATCGGTGGACTAGGACTCTATTTGGGCAAGATCCGCCCGGAAGCCGAGGCGCGCGAAACCGCGACCCGCGCCGCCCTCTTTCAGCAAGCGGAAGAGACGAAACGCGCCCAGCAGCAGCTTGCCGAGACGACCACCAAGGTCAACGACCTCCTATCGCAGCTGAGCTCCGCGCAAGACGAAAAAACGCGCGCCGAGCTGAAAGCCAAGCTTGCCGATGCGCAGCGGGCACAGGCCGGGGCCGCTTCCCGGGCCACCAGCGGACCCAGCAAGGGCGGTGGTGGCGGCGAGGAGAAGCCCAAGCCGAAGAAGGCGTGCGACTGCCAGCCGGGCGACCCGCTCTGCTCCTGTCTGTGATGTCGGCCGCGACCGCACCGGCGGTCGATTCGCCTGAGAGTCGTATCGTCTTCGCCCTCGATTTCCCGAACCTGGCCGAGGCACGCGCGGGAGCGGAGAGCGTGCGGGGGTGCGTCGGCGTTCTCAAGGTCGGGCTCGAGCTCTTCGTCAAAGAGGGCCCCGCCGCGCTCGCCCTCGCTCGCGATGCGGGGGCCGCGCTTTTTGCCGACCTCAAGCTGCACGACATTCCCGAAACGGTCGAGCGCGCCGTGGCATCCCTCGCACCCGCCGGAGCCCGCTTCGTGACGGTGCATGCCGCCGGCGGCGCGCCCATGTTGTCACGCGCCGTCGAGCGCGCGGCGCGTGACACCCGCGGGGAGCTCATGATCCTCGCGGTGACGGTGCTCACGTCGCTCGACGACGCCGATTTGCGAGCGCAAGGCATCTCCGGCCGTGCGGAGGACCACGCCTTGCGGCTCGCGCGTCTGGCGTGGTCGGCCGGGGTGCGCGGATTCGTCTGTTCGCCGACCGAAGTGGCCGGACTCCGCGCCGAGCTCGGCCCCGAAGCGACCTTGGTGACGCCCGGTGTTCGTCCGGCGGGAGCCGCGGCGCAGGATCAAAAGCGCGTCGCCACGCCCGAAGAGGCGGTGGCCCAAGGGGCAGATTACGTCGTCGTGGGCCGCCCCATTCGCGACGCCAACGACCGTGCGGCCGCAGCGCGCGCCGTCGCCGTCGAGATCGCCGCCGGGCTTCGTCGCCGCGCGGCGGGAGCCGGGGCTTCCCCCGCGGCCCGTCGCTAGCGAGATGCGCAGCCCCGACAGCGCTGCGACCGATCGAGGCGGCCCCGGAGGGCGGCTCGTGTTCGGGATCCAACCAGTGCGCGAAGCGGTGCGTGCGCACGGCCATCGCATCGCCCAGGTGGCGATCGAAGGCGGCGATCACCCTCAGCTCGAAGCGTTGGCGCGCTTTGCCCGTGACCAGGGAATCGACGTCAAGGTCGTTTCGCGCGCCGAGCTCGAGCGCGTGGCAAAAGGCGCTCGCCACCAAGGGGCCATGGCGCTGGCCCCGCCGTTGACCATCTTGAAGATGACGCAGGTGGTACCGGCACCGGATGCGCTTTTTCTCGCGCTGGACGGCATCGAGGATCCCCAGAACTTCGGAGCCATTTTGCGGAGCGCGGTCGCTCTCGGCGCGACCGGCGTGCTCTGGGCCGAGCACGCCTCCGCACCGCTCTCGCCGGCGACGTTTCGCGCCTCGGCAGGCGCGGTGGAGCACGCGGTTCTGGTGCGGGTCTCGTCCCTGCCGAGCGCCTTGCAGCAGCTCGCCGCGCAGGGCGCTTGCACCATCGGCCTCGAGGCGCATGGTGACGTGGACCTCGCCGAAATTGACCTCACCGGGCCGGTGGCCTTCGTCATCGGATCGGAGGGCAAGGGGCTCATGAAATCGGTGCGCCGCGCCTGCGCGCGCATGGCCCGCCTCCCCATGGGGGGCGCCATCGATTCGCTCAACGCCAGCGTTTCCGCAGCGATCGCGCTCTACGAAGCGCGACGCCAGCGGGCGGGGCAACGGTAGAAAGCCATGCCCACGATGGCCGCGGCCGCGAGCCACCACGGCACGTCCCCCACGATTTCGTAGATCGTCCTCGGACCCTTCATCCAGTGGGCGACGGCGTCGACCGTCTCCTGGCGGTACGTCCCGCTGTTGGCCACCACGCGTCCGACCGGATCGATGATGGCGCTGACCCCGCTGTTGGTCGAGCGCAAGAGATAACGGCGGTGCTCGATGGCGCGCATCTTGGCGAGGGCGAGGTGGATCCAGGGCTCCGTCGTGTCGCCGAACCAAGCATCGTTGGTGACGTTGACGATCATCTCGGGATGGCCGTGATTGACGGCGCTGTTGACGAAGCTGGGAAGGATGTCTTCGTAGCAGACGAGCGCGGACACCGGATGACCGGCGAGCATCAGCGGTTCGCTCGACTTGCCGGGCGTGAGATGCCCGGAGTTGGGCGACCATTGGTAGAGAATGGGAAACGTCTCCCCGAAAGGAATGTATTCGCCGAAGGCGAGGAGATAGTGCTTGTCGTAGCGGCCGATCACGCGACCCTCGGCATCCGTCGCCAGCGCGACGTTGTAGGCGCGGCGCCCCTCCGGGTCGCGGGCGACCAAGAGCGCGCCGAACAGCGCGGGGATCCCGAGCCGGCGGGTAAAAAGGAACTGGAGATAGTTGTCGTAGTCGTCCTCGGGGATGTTCCACATCACCGCTGACTCGCTCCACACCGCGAAGTCGGCTCCTTTTTTGCGCAGCTCTTCCGTCATACGCAAGTGACGCCGCAGACTCTCGGTGTGGTCGTCACGTTTTTGCAAGAGGGGCATGTTCCCCTGCACGATCCCGACATGCACCTTCTCGGAGGCGAGCACGCGCGCGTCGACCTGGGCGATGCGCACCCAGCCGATGAGCGACGCCACCAGCGGCGTGGCGAGACCGGCCACGACGAGACGGCGTGCGATCGGTCGTCGCGCTCGTAGCGCCAAGAACAGCTCGGCCAGGGCAAGACTCGGCGCGGCGAGCACCAGCCCGACGATGTACGGCCCTCCCGCCTCGCCGAGCTGAGACAGCACCGGCACCTGGTGCACGGAGGCGGCGAAGTACCAAGGAAAGAGGAGCGGGTACAAAAGCTCGCTCGCCGCGAACGCGAGTAAGAAGGCGAGCGTCGCCGGCCAGCCGCGCTCGTTGGCGCGACCGGCGAGCCATCCAAAGAGGCCAATGCGCCCGCCCTGGTACGCGCAGAGCAGCGACATGAAGAGCAGGCAGAGGGGCCCGGGAAAACCGCTGAACGTCTTCAGCATCCCGTAGAGCCAATAAAAGCCCATCATGTTCATGGTAAATCCGGCGATGGCGCCGACCTCGAGACAACGCCGCGGCGTTTGCCCCTGCATCGCAACCGCCATCGGCGCCAGCGCGACGAGCGCGCACGGCCAGATGTCCGTGCCGGCGAAGCCGAGGAAGTAAAGCGTGCCGGTCGCGAAGGCGAGCGCGTACGCGGTGCGTCGATCGACGGCGCCAACGTGCTGTGCGGGCGACGTCGCGGCGGCGGCGTGCTCGTCGTTGGCAGAAGCGGAGTCGGACACGCGTCTACAGAGGGTCTATTGCGTTCGCTTGATGACGTGAAAGCCGAAGTCCGATTCGACGATTTCCGAGACATCGCCCGGTTTGATGGCAAAAGCCGCGTCGGAGAAAGGCTTCACCATCTGCGCCCGGTTGAAGAGCCCCAAATCGCCGCCTTTCGGCCCCGACCCCGGATCGTCGGAGTATTTCTTGGCCAGCGCGACAAAGTCCGTAGCCTGCGGCCCCTTCGCTTTTTTGAGGACCTCCTGTGCCCTTTTCTTGGCTTGGTCCTTGGTCCGCACGACTGCAGGAGCCGCACCGCGGGCGCCTTTGTACGAGACGAGGATATGGCTCGCCCCGACGCGTTCTTCTTCTTTGGGGACGGGCGGCGGCACCGGGATGGGCTGCGGCTGAACCCGCGTGGCAGCGGGCACCGTGGCCGGGGGTTCGTACCTTTTCGGCTCGACTTCCGCTTCCGGCGGCGAGGTGAGCGACGAGCAACCGCCGAGCAGTGAAACCGCGGCGAGGAGTGCAGGAAGAAGGGACGAACGAGTCGGGCGCATGCGTCGGCCGAAGCTACGTCCATCGGACGGACCAGGCAAGCGATCTCGAAGAACGGCAAGAGCCCGCGACAATGCTATGTTCCCTCGCCCGAGCGACAACGGGGAGCCCCGAACGACGAGACGACCTCAACATGGCCCGCATCCTTCACATCGAGGACGACCCCGGTAATCGGCTCCTGGTTCGCAAGCTGCTTCAGTCCGCCGGACACACCGTGACCGACGCCGCCGACGGCCTGGAAGGGGTGCAGCTCGCCTGCGCCGAGCGCCCGGACCTCGTCCTGGTGGACCTCAATCTCCCTGGCCTCGACGGCTACGAGGTCACGTTGCGGTTGCGAGGGGAGGCGTCCTTGCGCGGCGTACCCATCGTCGCCATCACCGCCGAGGGGGATCGCGATACGAGCCTTGCGGTCGGGTGCGACGGCTTTTTGCAAAAGCCCATCGACGCCCGCGAGTTCGCCGAGACGGTCGAGGGCTACCTGCGGGGCCACCGCGAGCTCAGCTCGCCCGACTTGATGGGCGAACGCCTGCGCGCGCAGAGCCACCGCATCGTGGCCCACCTCGAAGAAAAGGTGGCCGAGCTTTCCCGCGCCAACGAGCGTCTGCGCGAGCTCGACCGCGCCCGCAAGGAGTTTTACCGGAATATCTCCCACGAGCTGGCGACCCCGATGACGCCCATCGTCGGCTACCTCAAGCTACTCGTCGACGAGGAGCTCGGCGGGGTCAACACCGCGCAAGTCAAAGCGCTGCGCGCGATGGACGACTGCGTGCGACGCTTGCGCGCGCTGATCGACAACTTGCTCGACGTCTCGGGTCTCGAGACCGGCAGCATGCGTTTCTTGCACCGGGAATACGACTTCCTCGATACGACGCGCCGGGCCGTGGCCCGCGTCGCCGACCGCCTGGCCGAGCGCCGCATCACGCTGGTCGAAGAGCTGCCGCGCGGCCCCTTGCCCGGATGGGGGGACTCGGAGCGTCTGTCACGGGCCATGATGCAGCTGCTCGACAATGCCGCCAAGTTCGCCCCGGCCGGCGGGTACGTGGGCGTGCGCGTGCGCCAGCTCCCTCAAGGGGGGGGCTATGAGCTCTGCGTGGCCGACACCGGACCTGGGATCTCGTCCGAACGCGTGGGCAGGCTCTTCGAGCCGTTCTACCAGGTCGACGGCTCCCCGACGCGGCAGCACGGCGGCGTGGGCGTCGGTCTCGCCATCGCGCGCCGGATCGCGCGCGGACTCGGCGGCGACGTCCGCTTCGAGTCCCCCTCCAGTGTGATCATGGAAGGCGTTCCGCTGCCTGGGACGGCCTTCTTTTTGACCGTCTTGCCGCAGGCGCCGGAGGTCATCGTTCTTCAGAAGGACTGAAGAAAGACGCGCCGCATGTCCCAGGTCTACCTCGACTGGAACGCCACCACGCCCCCTCACCCCGACGTGGTCGCCGCCATGCGCGACGCCGCGCACGCCGCTTGGGGCAACCCCTCGAGTCTTCACGCCGCGGGGCGAACCGCCAAAGCGCTCGTCGAGCAGGCACGCGAAGCGATCGCGGCGCTCATCGGTTTCTGCGCGCGTGACGTCCTGCTCACGTCGGGGGGAACCGAAGCCAACAACCTGGCCGTCCTTCGCCCGTTCGTCGGCGCTGGAGGCTCGACGGAGCGCGGCACGTGCATCACGAGCCGGCTCGAGCACCCTTCCGTCGTCGCCGTCGTCGAACAGCTCGAGGCGCGCGGCGTTCGCGCCATCTGGCTGGAAGTGTCCCCTTCCGGTCGCATCGACCCCGAGCGTGTGGCGCGCGCCCTCGCGACAGCCGCTCGTCCGTGCCTCGTCGCGGTGCAATCGGTCAACCACGAAACCGGGGTTCTGCAGCCGGTCGCCGACATCGTCGCCATCGCCGAGCGCGCCGGGGCCGAGGTCCACGTCGATGCCGTGCAGGCCGCCGGACGTCTCCCTCCCTCGGCCTGGGAGGGGGCGCACTCCGTTTCCATCGCGGCCCACAAGATGCGCGGGCCGAAAGGAATCGGCGCACTCCTCGTTCGGCCGGGGGTCACCATTCGCCCGCTCTTGCGCGGTGGGGGGCAGGAGCGTGGTCTCCGCCCGGGCACCCTCGATCCGGTCGCGGCGGCTGGCTTTGGCGTCGCCGCGGCGCGCGCGCAAGATGGCCCCTCCCGCTACGCGCGGCTCGCCCCTTTGCGCGATGGATTCGAAGATCGCCTCTTCGCGCTCGGTACGAAGCTCCGCGGTGCTCCGCTGCGCAACGGCGACAGCGCGCGAGCGTCGCACGTGTCCAACATGTCGTGGCCGGGATGGGCGGGAGACGAGCTGGCCGCGGCCCTCGATCTCGAAGGCGTGTGCGTCTCGGCGGGCAGCGCATGCGCAGCGGGGACTCCCGAGCCGTCGCGCGTGATCGCAGCGATGCTCGGGGAAGGCCGCGCCCGAGGCGCGCTTCGCGTCTCACTCGGAGAGGAAACGACGGCAAGTGACGTGGAACAAGCAATTGTCGCGTACGAGCGCGTGCTTACGCGCCACCTTTCATCCAGCTGAGGCGTCGCTTGAGCTCGTCGCGCCTCCCTGGTCATCCGGTTCCAAGGTTGCCGCCAAGTCGAGGGCTTCATTCAGCTCCTCCGCTGTCCACGGGCGAAATCCGGCTTTCCATTGAATGGAACGATCGAGCGCCCTCGTCTTGTGCAAATGTTCAGCTCGGGGGGTATTCGAGTGAGTGCATGAAAGGATCCCTCCAACCCCATCAATTGACGTTGGAAAGAGCGCACTCTCGACCTCGGAGCCTCGGCGGGTTGCATTGAAAGAACTTTCCGCCGAGGGTAGCTTCAGGGTGAATGGTCACTGGGACTTTCCGTCTAAAAACTCGTATGGCTTGTGTCTGAACTCCTTTGCGATCCGGTAGCTGAGCGAGCTGCCGGCAATTTGCCCAACCCAAAAGAACCGTGAGATAGAGCCGAGATCCACGCGGCCCGCACACCGAGGTGTCAGGGCGGGGGGTTTGGCCCAGCGACCGCCAAGGCTCGCCACGCGAGCCTCGAGATTTCCGTACCGCCAGGGGACGATGAAAGGGAGACCGATGAAGAAGATAGCGACTTGGTTAGCAGCAGGTGCGATCGTCGCCACGGCGGCGGCAGGGTGCTCGGTCGAGGTGACCAACGGCGACGGAGGTACGCCCACCGGAACCACGGGTGGCACCGGTGGCACGGGAGCAACCGGCGGCGCGGCGGGCACGGGCGGCTCATCGGGTAGCGGCGGCGCTGCGGGGACGACCGGCGGCACGGGCGGCGGCACCGAAGATGCCGGCAGTGACGCCCCCGTCTTGATGTGCACCCACAACCCCAACGCCGACGGACGATGCCACGGTTGCGCCTTCATGAAGTGCAACACCGAGCATTGCGCGTGCAACGCAGCTTCCACGTGCAGGACGCCGATGCTGGCGTTTTACCAGTGCGCCTCGATGCCAAATGCAGATTTCGATGGTTGCGCGACGACCTTCGCCATCAACGCCAATCCCGACGGCGCTGGTGGCCTGCTTGCCGGTGACCTCGCCGAGTGCATGGATACGACTTGCGTCGACACGTGCGCCGGTCGTGAAGCAGGGACCCGCAACCGAGACCTGACGCGGTCGTGGAGGGTTCTCCTCGGACGCAGCGAGCAACGTTGACCGCGCGAGTCCCTCAATAGAGAGAGTCGACATCGCGAGCCCCAAGCGCGCGCGGTGTCGACAACTCGACAGCGCGCGCCATGGCAGCGCAAATCGAGCGCGCACCCGGCATCGGAGGGCTAGCCGTGGCTCATGGCCACCTGCGCGGCAGCTGGGACGAACGCCGCTCGACGGCTAGAGCTTCATCGCCTTCTTGAAGCGCTTGGCGTCGGAAAACATATCGACGTTGGTAAAGACGTACATCGCCTCTTTGTGCTTACCCTTTTTGGCGATGTCGGCGAGACGCTCGATAGCCGGGTCCTCGTAGCGCGACTTGTGACCGGCAGGGCCGGGCAGTCGGTAGTACGCGAGCGACACTTTGGAGAGGCCGTGGGAGAGGGGATCGCGTGCCGCAAGGGCGTGCGCCCCGGCCGCGATTTCGTCGCTCTCGTCGGGGTCCCAACCGGGGGGCGGCTCGAAGATGACGCGGTTGAACTTCTTGCGGACGCTGCTCAGAAAGTCGCTGACGGCCGCCTTGTTGGGGCGTGTCGGCGGAAACTCGGGGGGAGCGACGAAGATGGCCGTCGTTGCCTCGAGCTCCTTGGCGACGCCGGAGAGCATCCGCAGGGCGGTCTCGACGACCTTGCCGTCACGGAAGCCCTCCTGCCCCACCTCGCGGGGGCCCAGCAGCGCGAATTGAAACCCCTCGGGGGCTTCGCGCCGCCACCGACGAATCGTACCCGGTCCCGGGAGCGCCACGTGGGTCTCTTGGACCTCGACGAACGTGAACTCACGAAAATAACGGGTCGCGGGAACCGGAAATCCAGCGCAGCCGACCGTAATCATGCTCGCGGCACGGTATCACACTTTGCCAGCTCTGCCGGTCATCGGGTCAATTGAGCTACATTCCGTCGTCCGGAGCCTCCGGCTCGCCGAGGACCCGCCGAGCCAGCCGCTCGCCAAGCCGGCGGGCGGCGGCGCGCGAGGTATCGTCGAGGCGCAGCGCCTCGAGGCGGGCATCCGCCTCGACCTGCATGACGTCGACTGCGCGTAGGTCGCCCGTCTGCCGCTCTTTGGGTCCCCCCTCGGCGCGTTCGAGCCACGCACGTGCGACCACCCCGACCCGCGTGCCGCGTGCCAGGGGTTGCATCGCGCCCGCCGCCCCGATGGGCACGCCGCCGATTTCGGGCGTACGGACTCCGCCGGGGAGGGCTGCAATCCCCTCACTTTGGGTATCCAGGCGGAGCACTTCGACGACGACGCGCGGATAGCCGCCTCCTCCTCGCAAGCTCGCCGCGCGCGCGAGCCCCGCGCGAACCCCCGCCTCTACCTCGGCCACCACGCTGGCATCGGCGATGAGCGGCGTTACTCCCATGACCGCGAACCGTTCCTCCCCTTGCCCGCCGCCGTAGAGTGGACGATAGCCGCACGCGACGAGAAGGGTCCCCACGAGCGTCGCGACGAAGGGCCGCGCGAGCTCCCGGAGCGCCGCCCGAAGCCCCCTCGCCATCACCCCTCTCGCGTTCACCCGACCAAGAGATTCACGATCTTGCCCGGCACGTAAAGATGCTTGCGGATCGTTTTGCCGGCGATGAAGGCCTTGACGCTCGGTTCGGCTTCCGCGATGCGCCGAGCCTCCTCCTCGGCGGCGTCGGGAGCAATTTGAATGCGCCCGCGCACGCGTCCGTTCACCTGCACGGCGATTTCGACCACCTCGTCGCGGCAGAGCGCCTCGTCGAAAAGCGGCCACGGCTCGTAAGCGAGCGACGCGGTGCTCCCGAGCCTTTGCCAGAGCTCCTCCCCGATGTGCGGCGCGAAGGGCGACAGCAAGAGGACCAGGGCGCGCACCCCCGCGCGCGGCGGCGGCGACTGCTCCGAAAGGTGGCGCGTCAAGATCATCATCGCGCTGATGGCGGTGTTGAAGCGAAGATGCTCGATATCGTGGGTGACCTTGCGGATCGTCTTGTGGACGAGCTTCTGCGTCTCTTTGTCGATCGCATCGCCGAGCTCGCCGGTGGCAACTGCCATCACGCGATCGAGGAAACGCCGCATCCCCTGGATGCCGCTCGTTTGCCACGGTTTCACCTGCTCGAGCGGGCCCATGAACATCTCGTAGAGGCGCAGCGAGTCGGCGCCGAACTGGCGAACGACGTCGTCGGGATTGATCACGTTGCCCCTCGCCTTGGACATCTTTTGGTTGTCTTCGCCGAGGATCATTCCTTGGTGCACGAGCTTCTGGAACGGCTCGGCGTGCTTGACGATGCCGGCATCGAAGAGCACTTTGTGCCAAAAGCGCGCGTAAAACAGGTGCAAAACGCCGTGCTCCGCCCCGCCGATGTAAAGGTCGACCGGCATCCAGTCGTCGTAGGTTTGGGGATCGAAGATGCGATCGCGGTTCTGGGGGTCGAGGTAGCGCAGGTAGTACCAGCACGAGCCCGCCCACTGGGGCATGGTGTTGGTTTCGCGCGCGTACCACTTTCCGTCTTTTTGAAAGAAGCGCCAATCGACGGCGCGCGCGAGGGGACCCGCCGGATCGCCACCGGGTTTGAAGTCCTCGAGCTCGGGGAGCAAAATGGGAAGCTCGTCCTCTGCGACGGCGATCGGGTGATCGAAAGCGATGCGGTGGGCATCGCCACGACGCGGATCGCCGTTTTCGGCTTCCATCTCGACGGGGAAATAGATGGGGATCGGCTCGCCCCAATAGCGCTGACGGGCAAACACCCAGTCGCGCAGCCTGTACTTGACGCTCGGCGTGCCTACCCCGAGCTCGCGCAACCGGGCGACGATGGTCGATTTGACCTCCGTCGACGGCCGACCCGTGAATGGGCCCGAAGCGAGCACGAGGCCATCGCCGGTAAAGGGGGCGTCCAACCGCGGGTGCGGTTGGCCGTCGGGACTGATGACTTCGATGATGGGAAGCGTGTATCGGATCGCAAATTCGAAATCGCGTTCATCGTGCGCGGGAACCGCCATCACCGCGCCCGTGCCGTAGGCGGCAAGCACGTAGTCGGCGATCCAAATGGGCAGGCGATCGCCGGTGAGGGGGTGGAGCGCGAAGGCGCCGGTGTCGACGCCGGTCTTGATCTTGGCGAGCTCGGTGCGGTCGAAGTCGCTCTTGGTCGCGGCCTCCGCGACGTACTTCTCGACAGCGGCCCGGTGTACCGCGGTCGTGATCTTGGCGACGATGGGATGCTCGGGCGCCAGCACCATGTAGGTGCATCCATAGAGCGTGTCGGGACGGGTCGTGAAGACGCGCGCCCGCTCTTCGGTCCTCTCTATCTGAAAGTCGATTTCCGCTCCCTCGCTGCGCCCGATCCAGTTGATCTGCTTGAGACGAGTGTCCGGCCAATCGAGCCCTTCCAGATCGCTCAGCAGTCGATCGGCATAGGCCGTGATGCGCAGCATCCACTGGCGCAATGGCAAGCGAACGACGGGGTGATTGCCTCGTTCGCTCTTGCCATCGATGACCTCCTCGTTCGCAAGAACCGTCCCCAGCGCCTCGCACCAGTTCACCGGGACTTCCGCCTCGTAGGCGAGACCGCGATGGTAGAGCAGCAGAAAGATCCATTGGGTGAATCGCACGTAGCCGGGATCGGTGGTGTCGATTTCGCGCGACCAGTCGTAGCTGAGACCGAGGCTCTTGAGCTGGCGTTTGAAGTTGATGATGTTCGAACGCGTGGTGACGGCGGGGTGGGTACCGGTGGCGATCGCATGCTGCTCGGCAGGGAGTCCAAACGCGTCCCAACCCATCGGGTGAAGGACGTCGACCCCCTTCATGCGCTGGTAGCGCGCGACGATATCGGTTGCAGTGTAGCCCTCTGGATGTCCCACGTGAAGGCCCGCTCCGGACGGGTAAGGGAACATGTCGAGGATGTAACGCTTGGGGCGACCAGCATGACGCTCGGCGCGGAAGGTCTGATGGGCTTCCCAGTACGCTTGCCATTTGGGCTCGATGGCGGCCGGATCGTAACGGTCGGACATGATTGAAGGGTCATAGCACGAGGGGATAAGGAGCGAGGAGACCGGGGCGTGCCCGCGACTGAGCGCGACCCGCGACTGCGACCTGCGACCTGCGACTGCTCGACCTCGACCTCGACCTCGACCTCGACCTCGACCTCGACCTCGACCTCGACCTCGACCTCGACCTCGACCTCGACCGTCGCGATCCACCCCTCGCGCACGCGCGCGCCATCGCCCGCCGAATACGACGATGCGAGGATCTGGCGATGGCACGCGCCTGCATGGCGAGGGGCGGCACGATGGGCGCCCGACGAGAATCTTGGGGAGATGGCTCATTCACCATATCGACCTCCCCCGCCGGGGGAGGAGGTCGATATGGTGAATGAGCATCTACTACCCCATCAAAAACTCGACGTTTATCGCGTGGCGCGGGAGCTGGCGCGGCGGGTGCACGCGGCGAAGATTCGCGACCGCGAGCTTCGCGATCAAGCGACGCGTGCTTCGAAGAGCTGCTTTCTCTGTCTTTGCGAAGGGCTTCCCAATGAGGGCGCTGCGCTCCGGCACAAGTACTTCGTGGAATCGAGAAACAGCCTCGCCGAAACCGTGGGCGCCATGGATCTCGCGGCCGCTATCGGCGTCGTGCGGCAGGACGACGCGGACGCAGTTCAGGAGCTCGGCTCGCGATTGCGCCGGATGCTCTCCGCGCTCATGCGCTGAGGCCACGGCATGGTCACCTCGGTCGCATGGCCGCGGTGACCTGTCGCGTCTCATGCGAGGAACTCGGGTGAATTCGACCCAGGAGGACGCGCCGCGGCGACTTCGCGAATGGCGTCCGCTCCGATCGGGTCCTACCGCAACTCGGCGGACGCGACGGACGAGCCGCGGGCAGTCGCAAAGACCTCGACATAACGGCACGGATGCCTCCCTGCCTGAAGCCCGTGGTGGGACCGCGTCCGATAGCCATCCGATGAGCGGGATGCAAGGTGCCGCCCATGGCCTATTCTCAAACACCGATGGGTTTGGATCCAGGTGACGGCGTCGTTCGGGTTCTCCTCGATAACAACGCTATCAACGATCTGTATCGGTCGAGGCTGGGCCCCGCTGTGCGCCACGCGCTGCGCCGGCTCGTCAAGACTGGACGATACGAAGTTCTGTTCACGATCGCTCAACTGACCGGGCTCGCCGGGCTAGGTACGGCGCGGAGGAGTTCGCCCCGTGCGGGACGTCGCTCCCCATCCCGGGCGGAGTGATCGGCTTGGTATGCTCGTCGAATGGCAAGGCCACCACCCATCTCATCTGAATTCAGGCGTCTCAATCGCGCGCGGTGGGGGTACATGCAGGTCGACACGAAGCTTCGCTTGCAATGGGTCGAAAACTTCGAATACGTGACCCGCGAACTTGCACAGCCCCGCGCTGTACCGGAATGGGCGTCGTTCGGGATATTTTGGATTCGTCTCCATGGGGTCCTGGTCGACATCAGAGAAACATTCGATAGGTGGGCGCGACTGCCCGTGGCGGAGTTCCCGACCAGCCCTCTGGGTCAGGCCCAGAACATTCACCGACTGATCCTTGCCGTGCGAGATTCGCTGACCGAGGACGAAGTGATTTGGGCTGACTACCGTCGGCAGACCGAAGCTCACGTACGCCAGTCGGGCTATCGGCTGAACCGCAAAAAGAAGGGCACCGACGTGCAGGTCCACGACACGTACGAGGTCAAGGCGCTCAAGAAGACCTACGATGTCGATGACCTTGATGATCGGTTGGGGCGCGTTTTCCGGCGCCACATGAATGAACGGAAACTCGCGATCGATTTCGCAAAGAGAATTCAAGCGCCGGCAATGGATCTCGCGAAGGCATTTCGAAAGTTTCACTCGGCCGAGCAGCGCGATGGGCCTCTCAGCTCGCCCTCGCCAAGCCCGCGATAGCTCATTGTGCGGCAATCCCGTCCGACTACGATACCCCCTGGGACGTCTCCCGAGGCAGTCCTTACTCGCACTCGGGAAGGCACGCCTGATACGATGCACGCTGGGATGGCTCCGATCGCGGGAATGGCTTTCAGCCGGCTGCCGATAACCAGCATGTGTTTGCTCGCTGCCTGCGCGACGAGCCGCGAGGTCATGGCCCCCGACGGCTCGAGAGCCCACTACATCGAGTGCCCCCGCAGCCAGGCGGAATGCATGGACGAAGCCGCTGAGCTTTGCCCGCGAGGATACGAAGTGATCGACAGCGGAGAAAAATCCGGCGCCGTCGCGCGACAGGACCGGTTCACCGGCGTGACGACCGTGAACAAGGTCTACCGAGGCACGTTGACCGTGAAGTGCCGCCGCAGAGGCAGGGTTCAAAACCAGGAGGAGTGATTCCGGTGAGCGCCGCTACGAAGAGCGGCTCTGGACGTGCCGCTCCGGGCTCTGAAGCCGAACGACGTCGAGGCCCAGCGGAAGCTTGCCCCGCGATCGCCGGCGCGGACACGAAGCGACGGCCGAAGCGCCCTACCCGCGTGCAGGACGGGTCTACCGCTCTTGACGGTTTCTTCGTGCAGCTAGTGCCTTCGTTGGCGCGGCCTTTCCTCCGGCTTCGACGACGCCTTTGGCGAGAGCACTCATCTCGGGCACCAACAAGACTACCCGCTTGGTCGTGCTGTGGACCAAACAAGCCTCCTCAGAGGCGTTCGGAAGGACGTGCCCAACGAGCACGTTGAACTCGAAGCCGCACATTAGAAACGCGTGGCGATGGCAGGCTCCCATTCGGTTCGAAGAAGGAGTCGTCACGGCGCCGTCGATTACCATCATCCAGCTCGGCGGCTTAAGGACGTTGAGCAACACACGGGCACACAATGGGAATGCGGCGTCCCCATTTAGATAGCCGCGGAATTTCTCGCGATAGCGATCGCCTAGAGTTACGTCACTGGCAAGGTGGCCCTCCTTCATGACGTCTCCTCTCCAGACGACGCTAACTGCAAAGTAGGCGAGGTTTTCGGCGTCCACCTTGATGTCAAGTTCGGCGACCTCAAGTGGCTTGTCGACCTGGTCAGCGCGCCGGCGCAGATGCTGTATGAGTGGAGTGGTTCCATCGCTCTGGCGACACAACTGGGACACGTAGTTTTCTCGTCGCCCGAAGCGGTCTTCGCAGGCACTACAGAGCAGGAACCCGGTGATCTGTTTGGACGTCTGGAAAGCTTTCCCCTCGGTGAAGTTGACCGGGTTGGGATCCGGGCCCCCGGCGCGGGTTGCCCGAACCCGCTTGTAGGCCCAGCTCGGCAATAGATGGCTGTCCCGCAGTTCAACCTGTTCTGAGCGACAAAGCGCGCACGTGCCCAGCATGGTCACTCTCGGATTCTACTCCTATCAAGTGCCAACTTTCGGATCCGATCGAGGCTGCCCGCCACCTGGACAGGATCGGCGCCGTCGCGCAGGAAGACTTCGAGGACCTCGGGTGCATTCAGATCCAGGCGCACGGCTGCGGCGGTTTCTGCCATCCGGCTTCACCGCTTCTTGTGACGCTTGGCCTTGGCGACGACCGCGCCCACATCCGTTTCCTTCGCAGGATTCGCGGCAGCCCACGCGAGGCCGCGTTCGATGCGTGACTTGTGCGGTACGCTGACGGTCCAGATCTGGCTTTCGGGAACGTCGACGACCGGCGTGAGCAGCAGCCGGCCGCCCTCGAGCTGCTCGAGACGTAGAAGCTTTCCAGCAAGCGCGCGGCCGATGCTGATCTGACCGCTCTGCCCGACACGCTTGATCGCGGGATGCATGATGGCATGATTTGGCGGCCCGTACGCGACTTGCTCCGGCCATCACGAGCCTCGAACGCCGCCAACCAGTCAGGAACCCTGGCCAACTCGATCAAGCTCGGACCACGGGCACGCCATAGGCCTCGAATGCGTCATCACGCGTGACGAGCGTGTAGCCGTTCTCGAGCGCCTGAGCGACAAGGAGGCGATCGAAAGGATCCCGGTGGTGCCAAGGGAGTCCGCGAACGCGCAGTGCGGCGCTGAGACCGAGTTCTGCGATCTCGAAGCCCGTGCGCCGCAAGACGTCCGGCAACCACACCTCCGCCGGCGTGGGCAGATCGAGCTTTCCCAGGGACTGCTTGATGGCGATCTCCCAGGCCGTGACGATGCTGACGAGGGCGTCGTGAGAACCGTCCTCCAGGGCCGCTCGAGCTTCGGCTTCGAGTCGATCGGGATCCGTCGCGGCCCAGAGCACGACGTGCGTATCGAGCAGGAGTTTCACTTCGATGCGCTGCCGAAGGCTTCCGCGATATCGGACGGCAGCTCATCGAAGTCGGGATGCATCTTCGCTTGGCCGGCAAACAGCCCCAATCGACGCCGACGAACGGCTGCCTTGTAGGGAGCCAGCACGGCCACCGGCTTACCTGCACGCGCGATCACGACGCGCTCACCGGCCTCGACCTCTTCCAGGAGCCGGGAGAGCTGGGTCTTGGCTTCGTGCACGTTGACCTGGCGCATGAACTAACCTTAGCTAACATTGGTTGGCTTGCAAGCGTAGCCTTTGAGGGGCACGCGTGGTCGCCGGGCGAACTCGGCGACCGCGGTCAGCGCTTGACCGCGCTCGCCGAGCCGCATGGTCAACGCACGAGCCGGGTGAGCATCGCGATCACACGATCCGCCAGCACGGCCACCCGCTCCGCGTCCTCCACCTTCGCATCGCCCAAGAGCGCGGCGATCTCCACGGCCGCCGCAGCCTCCACGGCTTCTCCCCGGGCTACGGTGAAGGCCCGCGCTTTGTCCGCTCGCGTCACCCGCCCCGCTCCCTCCGCACAGTTCAAACAGGTGCTCTTCGCCGCACGAAGCGCCTCGTCCCGCAGCTTCGCGTCCCGAATGTGCGCATCGCGCACCGCAACGAGCATCTCCCGAGCAAATCCGAAAAAGTGAAGTCGATGATGAGGAAGTATCGGCCGATTGTTCTGGGTCCGCGGGTCGTTGTTCATGGTTCGAGTCCTTTCGCCCCCGAAAGGACTCGAACCATGAACAACCCCGACTCCCCCAACTCCACGAAGCCTCTCCCCACCTGCGCGCCACCGCCTGCAACCTCATGCCAAGCCACCAAGAAAACGCGCCGTCTCAGCGCGGCACTCGCTAGCTTGGCATGAGGTTGCCAGCGGTGGCGCGCCACGCTGCGCAGCGTTGCCGCCAACCGCGCACCCCCGACCGCGACCACGACCACGACCACGACCAACGACCGCGACCGCGACCGCGACCGCGACCACGACCACGACCTCCCCTTCACCCCCTCCGCTTGTCCCTCTTCCTCTCCAACCGCCTCCGCCTCCGCCCCGTCGCCTCCTCCCCCTCCCCCGTCCCCCTCTCCACCAACTCCAGCGCCCTCATCGGCTCCCTCGCATGATGCTCGTACAACTTCGCCAACTCGAGCCGCAACCCCGCATCATCGACGCTCTCGACGAGTGACGCAAAATCGGCAAGCGCCTGCGCCTTGTCTCCCCTCGCCTTCGCGATCTCGCCGCGCGCCCTCAGCGCGTCGTGCCCCGCTCCGCGCGCCACCGCGCGCGAAGCGATCTCCCCCGCGAGGTCGAGCGACCCAGCGCGCCGCAGGGTGCGTGCCACCGCCGCCCAGTCCGCGGGAACCAAACCCTCCAGCGGTTCTCCGTAAAGCCCCACCAGCGCCGCCATGGCCACCACGTCCCACTCGTTGTGGTCAATCACCGCCGCCAGCGCCGAGCCATCACCGGTTCGCAGGAAATGAGAATACCGCGAGCACACCTCACCACCCGAAATGTCCGCCGTGCGGACGAAGCCGAGCACCTGAGCTTCCACGTTGCCGAGGGTAAGCTCGCGCAGGCGATGGCGGTGGAGCCGCCGCGCGATGTGAACGAGGTCGAGGTGAGGACGGGAGGGCAAGGCCGCGAAGCGGTTCAAGACGAGGCGCGAGCGCAGAAGCGGGAGATCGAACGACTTGCCATTGTAAGTGACCAGGGCCGACGCGCGCGCCACGCGCTCGGCGAGGCGCGTTAGGATAGGCGCCTCTTCGCCGAGTTGACGGAGCAAGAGTTGCTCGACGACCAGCGTCGAGGAGTCTGGCTCGAACCAAGCCAATCCAATCAAGAACGGCACCGTCCCTGCTCCTGACGAGAGACCGGTGGTCTCGGTGTCGATGTAGAGCATGCTCGCCGGCGCGGTGGGCGACAGTGTGGGATCGAGCGCGAGCAGCGCCAGCATGCCTGCCGAAGCGTCCTTTCCGGCGCTGACCGAGGCGCGTCCCACGCGATGAGCCGGCGAGAGCCGCTTGGTGCGTACATAGAGAGGCCCCTCCGGCGTCGATTCCAGCGCGAAAGGTAGGTCTCCCTGCGTGGGATCAGCGGGGCGTCGCCGAACTGGCGGTGCCTTCGTCAAGATTGCGGCGATTTTCTGACGCAGCGCTTCGAGCCGTTCTGCGGGATCGTTGGGCAGATCGCGCGGCCGCTTTATCGGCGTGCGATAGGTATCGTCAATCGCTTCTTCGTAATGCACGGTTTCGACGCGCAAATCGAAGGTGTTGGGTGCACCTCTGACGCTTGCGGCCGCACTTGTGGGCAAGAGACGAACGCGCTCGAGCTTCGCGGTGAAGGACGACATGTCCTACCAAGTTACTGCAAAAGAGCGCTGGCACGGCTCACGCAATAGCGGGGTGTCACCCGAATGGAAGGGGTCGCAGTTGACCCACCATGACGGGGCTGGAGGCGCTGAGAATGGAGATCGACAGCAATCGGCTACCGGAAGGTCCGCTGCCTCGCAGGCTGGCAGATCGTTACATGAACATCGTGCGCCGGCACGCCTACCGCCTCGCGCGAAGACTCCCTTCGCACGTGAATGTCGAGGACTTGATGGGCGCCGGTTTCGTCGGCCTCGCCGACGCGCTCAATAAGTACGACCGCTCCGGTCCGGATCGCTTCGAAGCATATGCAGATTGCCGTATCAAGGGCGCCATGCTGGACGAGCTACGCTCGTACGATCCGCTCTCGCGCGATCTGCGGGACCTCAACAACCGCATCGTGGCGGTCGTGCGCGGGCTCACCGCGGAGCTCGGGCGCCCACCGGAAGAGATCGAAATCGCACAGAAACTCGAGCTTCCCGTAGCCGCTTTCCGCGAAAGGCTCGCCAAACTCTCGTTTGGCGGCCTGATCAGCCTCGATACGACGGGCGGCGACGGCATCGAAGGGCTCGAGCTCTCCGACGAATCGAGTGAAGCCGCGGACGCCATGCTTCTTCGCAGCGAACGCCGCAGCCGTCTGGCCGACGCCGTTCAGCAACTGCCCGAGCGGCTCCAGTCGCTGCTCAAGCTCTACTACGAGCAGGATTACACGCTGCGCGAGATCGGCGACATGCTCGGCGTCACCGAGTCGCGCGCCTGCCAGCTGCACGCCGAAGCGATCGTACGTCTCCGCGCGGGTTGCGCTGCCGAAGAAGAACGCGAAGACACGGGTGTGAGCGTCCGCCGATTGCGCGCCGAAGAGCCTTCGCTCCGCAAAACGGGCACCAAGGTCAAGGCCATCCGCCGCGCCGGTTGAGGCGAGCCGATCCTTCCCGACGGGGGGTCAGAATTTACCTCATGGTGTCGACCCGGACCTGTGAGCACGCGTAGTTGGCGCTGCGCGGCGACAGACGCCGACAGGTGCCGTGTTTTCCCGCACGGCGACGGATGCTCTCCGAGAAATCGCGTTCGGTGGGCGAGGGCTGACAAACCCGACTGAAAGATGCGACATTGCCCCCCGACGTGGGATTCATCCTTTTTGGTCTGACGGGGGGGTTGGCGTCGGGCAAGAGCTCGGTCGCGGCGCGCTGGAAGGCGCGCGGTCTCCCCATCATCGATGCCGACGTCATGGCCCGTGAAATCGTCGCCCCGGGGACGCCGGCGCTCTCCGAGATCGTCGCCGCCTTCGGGCCCGAAGTGCTCCTCGCGGACGGTTCGCTCGATCGCAAGAAGGTCGGGGCGATCGTTTTCGCCGACCCCGACGCGCGCAAGAAGCTCGAGCTCATGACCCACCCCCGCATCGCCGCCCGCATGCTCGAGCGCGCCGGCGAGCTCGAAGCAGCGGAGGAGCCGCTCGGTTGTTACGAGGCGCCGCTCCTGGTGGAACGCGGATTCGCCGATCTCTGCCGGCCGCTCGTGGTCGTGGCCGTCGACGAGCGCACCCAGGTCGCGCGGGCCATGGCCCGAGACGAGCTCACCGAGGACGAGGTGCGCGCTCGACTTACAGCCCAGCTCCCCCTCGCCACCAAGATCGCCGCGGCCGACTACGTCATCGACAATAGCGGCGATCTCGGAGCGCTGATCAGGAAGGCGGACGACGTCCTCGACGCCATCTGCGAAAAGGCGGGCGTCGATCCGACGCGCTACCCCCAAAAGCCGGCACCGGGATGAATCAGCGCCGACGCTTGTCGGCGGCCACCCGTTCTCGCGCCGCGACGAGCGTGTTCTCGAGCAGGCAAGCAATGGTCATCGGGCCGACGCCGCCGGGGACCGGCGTAATCCACGACGCGCGTTCGCTTGCCTCGTCGAATGCCACGTCGCCGGCCAGCTTGCCGGCGTCGTTGCGCGTCGTGCCGACGTCGATCACGACGGCGCCCGCTTTGATCCACTCGCCGCGCACGAGCCCAGGACGACCCACCGCCGCGACGAGGACATCGGCTTGGCGGCAAACGTCGGGAAGGTCACGGGTACGCGAATGGGCGATCGTCACCGTCGCGTGCGCACCGAGCAAGAGCTGCGCGAGGGGCTTTCCGACGATGTTGCTCCGTCCGATGATCACCGCCCGCTTGCCGACGAGATCCATGCCGGTCTCGGCAAGCAAACGCATCACCCCTCGCGGCGTCGCCGACACCACCTTGGCGCGCCCGAGCGCGAGCAACCCCGCGTTGAAGGGATGCAGACCGTCGACGTCCTTGGACGGCGCGACGCCGTCGAGGAGCGCCGTTTCAGGTAGCCCGGCGGGCAGCGGCAGCTGAACGAGAAAACCGTCGACCGCGTCGTCGCCGTTGAGCTGTTCGATGCAATTTCGAACGTCGCCTTCACTCGCGGTCGCCGCCAGCCGATGCACGCGGCCACGCATCCCGACTTCGCGCGCGGCCTTCTCCTTGTTGCGCACGTACACCTGCGACGCAGGATCTTCGCCAACGAGAATGACGTCGAGACCGGGGACGCGGCCATTCGCGGCAAGGAAGTGGCCGACATCGGAGGCGACTTGGGCGCGGACTTTGGCGGCGATGGCTTTGCCGTCGAGGATCTGGGCGGGCATTGGGCGACCAGATAGCATGTTTCGGGGGTCGCGGTCGCGGTCGCGGTCGCGGTCGCGGTCGCGGTCGCGGTCGCGGTCGTGGTCGCGGTCGTGGTCGCGGGTCGCGGTCGCGGTCGCGGTCGTGGGTCGCGGTCGTGGGGTCGTGGTCGGGATCAGGGGATGTCGATTTGCATCCACGTGACCACGTCGCGTGCGAGCTTGGCTTCGATCGCCGGAGACGCGGTGCTATTGCTGAGCTGATAACGCAGCGTCGCCGA
The DNA here is from genome assembly GCA_035318465.1 of Polyangiaceae bacterium. GTDB lineage: Bacteria > Myxococcota_A > Polyangia > Polyangiales > Polyangiaceae > DASWDH01. The sequence continues at coordinate 185,173 of DATHES010000014.1, read as the reverse complement.
CGTGAGGGCGGGGAACGACTGCGTGCCCGCGATCTCGCGTACGATCGCCGTCCCTTGGACGTCCGTGGCGGGGTTGACGCCGATGACCATGGCGTCGCTCACGTAGATCCCACTCGAATCGTACGCGACGGTCGTGCCGGCGGGAAGCGCGTCGCGTTTGACGGTCACGCCCACCGCGGGACGGCCGCCTCTGAAGAAATTCAGGATGAGCGTCGCCGTACCGGCCGGGGGCGCCCAGACCACCTGATCGATGACGAGATTGGAGATGCCGTCCGTGGAGATGGCGCGGAGATTCGCGGTGGGTGCGCGCGCATCGATGTCGACGAGTTGCAGCGTGCCCGTGATGCGGCGCGTGTTCGTGGCGTCTTCGACCAGAAACCAGTTGAGTCCTGGCGCGACGTCCGACAGCATTTGGGGCGTCGTGCTTCCAGCATCGTTGGCCGGAGCCAGCTGCCCGCTCGGCCCCACGGCGCGCAGCGCCACTGCGCCTGCGTAGTTGGCGGACGCGTAAAACCAGCTGTCGACCGTCTGCTTGACCGTATAGAAAACGGTGACGGTGCCCGCGTCGGGATCGGCATCGAGGGGAGGAACCGTCGCGTCGATGTCGACGGCCCCATCGGGGGACCCTGTGCCACCACCCCCCGGTCCCCCGCCGCCCGGACGCGGGTTACACCCCGTATCGATGCAGTCGGGAGCCGTCGGTGGACGAGCAACGTCGTTGGATGCGCAGCCCCCCGCGACGAGACAAAAGGCGGCACTCCCAATTCGGCGAAGCATCGTCGTTCATGTTACGTCCCGCGCCGTCGATCGGCCAAGCGGGCGACGCTCGAGGGGTGCTACGCCGGTACCGCGCCTGGCTGGCCCTTGTTGAGCCGAGCGCCACGCAAGTACCGATGGGCGGCCACCGACGCAATCACCAGCAGCAGCCCGACGAGCTGCGAGGTCGAAAGCCCAAAAAGCTCGCCGCGATCGTCACGCCGCCAGAACTCGAGCACGAACCGCGCCGTTGCGTAGAGGGTGACGAAGCTGAGGAACACTTGGCCGTCGTAGCGCTTGCGCGGATGGACGTAGACGAGGCAAAAGACGGCGATCGCCAGCGACGCCGCCGATTCGTAGATCTGCGTCGGATGCACCGGCAACGACGGCAAGGCTTTGGCCGCGAGCAGTCCTGCTTTGAATTGCGATTCGCTGGCCGGGCTACGGCCCGGAAACACGAGAGCGACCGCAGAGTCGGTCGTCACGCCGAAGCAGCAGCCGGCGAGCAGGCATCCCATACGACCGAAGGCAAGCCCCACCGGCACGACGCACCCTGCCATGTCCGCGGCGCGCCAGTACGAGAAGCGGTCAGCCTTGAGCAGGTACCAGGACGAGGCCAGCGCACCCAAAAAACCGCCGTAATAGGCGAGACCACCCGCCCAGAACTTCGCCCACGCGAAACAGTCGCGCGCCACTCCATGGCAGACACCGCGCGCGGCATCCCAGGCACCGTTGCTCTCCTTCAAGCACTCGACCTCCGACAGATGAAAGTCGACGAGCGTCGGATCCGTGCAGAGGTGGACGTAGTCCCAGAAATACCCGTCGGCGATGACGTGCAGAATCCGGCCCCCCACGACCCCCATGAGCAGCGTGGAGAGGCCGAGATCGACGATGACGTCGGGGTCTTCCCCGACGCGCCGTGCCCAGATCACGCCGATCGTGGTGGCGAACATGAAACCGGCCAGAAGAAGGGCGAAGTAGCTGGGGACGCCGAGCTCGGCGATGCGAAAAAGCTCAGGCCGCATGATTCGGTTCGAGTTTCTTACTCCCGAACATGTCGATAGCAATGAGCCCTACGCCGACGCAGATGGCGATATCGGCCACATTGAACGTCGGCCAGCTGTGATCTCTGCCGCCCCACGCCAGGTGGGCGTGGATGAAGTCGATGACGTACGAGTAGCGGATGCGATCGACGAAATTGCCGAGCGCTCCGCCGAGCACGAGCGGAAGACCCCATCGCAAGGCGTGCTGCGTGGGCAGAAGGCGCCGGTAGAGCGAAAGGATGAACGTGATCGCCACGGCGGACACGAGGAGAAAAAACGGCCGCCGCACGTATTCGGGCGTGTCTTGGAGCAGTCCCCACGCGCCGCCGCGGTTTTTCGCGAGCACGAAGTCGAGATGCCCTTTGATGAGCTCCACGGGGTGGAACATGGCGTCCGGGCGATCGAGCCTTTGCTCTGCCCACAGCTTGCTTCCGAGATCCGCAGCCAGGGTGACGCTTGAAACGATGGCCAGAAAAAGGAAGGACGGCCGCGCGTTCGACGCAAGCGCGACAGGTTCGGTGGCACCGGGCTCACCCTGTGGCGCTCCGGCCCCGAGCGGGGCAGCGGGGGGATCGGCGATCGGCTCGGCAGAGGTGCTTTCGATGTCGTTCATTCGCGAAGGAAATACGGTCCGGTCAGAGAGAAGTGGAGCGACGGGCGCCAGGGTTCGTGTGAGCGCGACGCCGGCTTTTCATCTACGACACCTTGCCCCGCCGAGCCAGATCTCGGCGACACGGCGGGGAGGCCTGCGATTTCGGGCGCGATCTTGTCCTATACTGAATATTTGTTTAGTATTCCGCCATGCCGGCTCCTCCTTGGCAAATCCGCGCGGGACTCGACGCCACCATCGAAGGGTGGCTCCGTTCGGGGTACGTCGAGCCTTGCCTGGCAGCCGATCGCGCCATTCCCTCGTCGGCTGGACGGCTTGCACCTTTGCCGCGATCGCTCCACCAGGGGCTCGCGCAGGCACTCACCGATCGCGGCGTGACCAAGCTCTACGCGCACCAAGCCGAAGCGTTCGACCTTGCCTTGTCGGGCAAGCACTTCGTCGTCGCCACGCCGACGGCAAGCGGCAAGAGCCTCTGTTTTCACCTTCCGATCTTGCAGACACTGGCGGACGATCCCGAGGCCCGGGCGCTTTACCTTTATCCGACGAAAGCGCTGGCGCGCGATCAAGAGGCGAGCCTCGGCGAGCTCATTGCGGCCGCGGGCATCGGGGTTTCGCGCATCGTCTATGACGGCGACACGCCAGGGGACGCGCGTCGCCGCGCGCGTGATCAGGGTGCCGTCATCATGACCAACCCCGACATGCTGAGCGCGGGCATCCTGCCGCACCATCCGCGCTGGGCACGGCTCTTCCAGGGTCTCAAGTTCGTCGTGCTCGACGAGGTCCACACCTACCGCGGGGTGTTCGGCTCGCACATGGCCAACGTGCTTTCGCGCCTCGTGCGCATCGCGCGCTTCCACGGGCAGAACCCTACGTTCCTCTGCGCCACGGCGACCATCGGCAATCCCCGCGAGCACGCGGCGCGCCTCCTCGGCGTCGCGCCGGAAGAAGTGGCTTTGCTCGATCGATCGGGGGCGCCGAGCTCGGCGCGCCGCGTGTTCATCTTCAATCCCCCGGTCGTGAACGCCGAGCTCGGCATCCGCGCCAGCTACTTGAAAAGCGCAGTCATGCTGGCCTCGGACCTCATCGCCAAGAAAGTCCCCACCATCGTCTTCGGCGCTTCCCGCAACGCGGTCGAGATCATGCTGAAGTACCTGCGCGATCGCTTGGCCGGCGTCATCGACGGAAACACCATCATGGCCTACCGGGGCGGCTACCTTCCCGAGACGCGCCGCCAGATCGAGCGCGACTTGCGCGAAGGCAACGTGCTCGGCGTCGTCGCCACCAGCGCGCTCGAGCTCGGCATCGACATCGGCGCACTCGACGCCGTCGTCTGCGCGGGGTACCCGGGATCGATCGCTGCCCTATGGCAGCGGTTCGGCCGCGCCGGACGGCGCAGCGGAGGAAGCGTCGCCATCCTGGTGACGTCGAGCGCGCCCGTCGATCAGTACTTCGCGCGTGATCCCGAAGCGCTGCTCGGGGCGCCGGCCGAAGAGGCGCGCATCGACCCCGGCAACGTCGAGATCGTGCTCCAACATCTGAAGTGCGCGGCTTTCGAGCTTCCCTTCGTATCCGATGAGAAAGATGCGAGCCAGGCCGAGCGCTACGGAAGTCTCAACCAGGACGACACGCGCGGCGCGCTCCGATTTCTCGGACGTCACGGCGTCGTCCACGAAGCGGCAGGCCGATTCCACTGGTCGGCCGACGCCTACCCCGCCAACCACGTTTCGCTGCGCAGCGTCGGATGGGACAACTTCGTCATCGTCGACCGCTCCATGGGACGCGTCATCGCCGAGCTCGACTGGCGCTCCACGCACACCATGCTGCACGAGCAGGCCATCTACCAGCACGAGGCCGAACAGTACCAGGTCGAAGCGCTCGATTTCGAAAACCACAAGGCGTACGTCACCAAAGTCGACGTCGACTACTTCACGACGGCGATGGTCAATCGCGTGGTGTCCGTCATCGACGAGAGTGCATCGCGCGACGATGGGCCCTGCACGCTTTCTTGGGGCGAGGTGTCGGTCGTCGAAAAAGTGGTGGGCTACAAGAAAATCAAATTCCACACCCACGAAAACGCCGGTTATGGCGAGGTGCGTCTGCCCGACATGCAGATGCACACCACCTCATTCTGGATCACCGTCCCCCGCACACTCTTCGCCGACGTCGGACGCGCCAGCGCGATCGATGCGCTCTCGGGTGTCGGCCGCGCGCTCGAAACCGTGGCCACCATCGCGCTCATGTGCGAGCCGCGCGACATCGGACAGGCCATCGGGGACAAGCATGCACCTTTTCCCGCGCCGTCCGGGATCGTGTCCCCACGATCGCCCAGGGCCGCCGAGTTCGATCCCACGCTGTTCCTCTTCGACCATCTGCCGGGAGGCGTGGGACTGGCCGAACGCATCTACGAGATCGCCAACAAACTCCTGACCCAGACGCGCCTCATGATCGCCGCGTGTCCCTGCGAAACGGGGTGCCCGGCCTGCGTCGGTCCCATGGACGCGGCCGCATCGCGCAAAACGATGGCGCTCTTGATGCTGTCACGGATCATCGGGGACAAGAATGTTCCGCTGTTACGGCGCTTGGTCGGAGGCTAGCGCGGAATCGCTGTGGTATCCTGGCGGTGTTCCATGCGACGCGTCCTTGCACTTTGCGGGCTCGCGCAGCTCGCGAGCTGCCTCACGGAAGGACCGCCGATCAACCTCCGGCCGGTGAACGAGGGCGACGCGGGCTCGCGCATCTCCGGCGATGTTCCCATCGCCGACGCGAGCTTCGAGTTCGGACCGATGGATCCGCACGCCCTCATCGGCGTGGACCCCTCACGCGGTCCTTTCAATGGTGGCCAGGCGCGCATCGTTCGCGGCAACGGCTTCGGCAACGGTCTGCGCGTTTGGTTCGGGGCCAACGAAGTCCCCTCCAAGGACATCATCCCGGTGGATCCGAGCCGCGCCCAGGTGATCGTTCCCGCAGGCAACGCCGGTCCGGTGGCGGTGAAAACGCAGATCGCCAATGATCTTTCCACCGCGCGCGTGCTCGCAGACGCGTACCTCTATGAATCATTCTACGGCGAGCCGAAGACCGGCGGGACCTCCGGCGGCACGCTGGTGCATTGGTTCGGACAAGGGACCGCATGGGGGTCCGACACGACCGTCACCATCGACGACAAGCCGTGCGCGCCGGTGCAAGTGGTCTCCCCCAACGAGGTCACCTGCACCACCCCTGCGGCCCCAGCCGGTTCCCGGAGCGTGAGAATCGGCAACGCCGACGAGGCATCCATCGTGCGCGACGGGTTCACGTTCGCCGATACCGACAACGGCTATACGGGCGGCCTCTCGGGAACGAAGCTTTCGACTCGCCTCAAGGTGCTCGTCTACGACGCCTATTCGGGTCTTCCCTTGCGAGGCTCCTACGTGCTGGCCGGTGACGACGCAAGCAGCGGGTGGGTCAAGTTGACGGACCCGGCCGGTCTCGCGCTTTTCGAAGATCCGGCGCTGGGGCCGAAACGATCGGTCACCGTGGCCGCGAAATGCCACCAGCCGGTGACATTCGTGGATGTCCCGGTCGACGTGGTGACGGTCTATCTCACGCCCGTTCTTTCGCCGGCGTGCACGCCGGCCGGCGATCCGCCGGTGACGGGCGGTCGCGGCATCGCGCTCTCGACACTGAAAGGCGAGATCGTGTGGGGCGTCGATGGCGAGTTTCGCAGCCTCGCATGGAGGAACCTCCCCACCCCGGGGCCCAAGGAGCAGCTCGTGGCGTACGTGTTTCGCCTCACGGGCGACCCAGGCGCAACCTTCGCGCTTCCTCCCGCGACCGACGGCGTACGCCCCGACACGCCGGGAGGCAAAGTTGGCTTCCCGTTCACGATGACTACCTCCCTCGGCAACGTCACGCTCTATGCCCTGGCCGGCATCGAGGACCGCTCGGGGCCCGTGCACAAGTTCACCGCCTACGTGATGGGCGTCGTGCGCGGCGTCGCGGCGGGCCTCGGGCAGACCACATCGGACATTTTCATCCCCATCAACATCCGCCTCGATCACGCCGTGTCACTCGTGGCCAAGACGCCCCCACCGGGTCCGCGCGGGCCCGACCGGGCCCGATTTGCCGTGTCCGTCGAAGTCGAACGTGGAGGGTACGCCGTCGTGCCAGCTGGCGTCAGCTCGTCGACGTTGCCCGTCGACCGCACGGTCTCGTTCGTCGGTCTTCCGGCGTTGACCGGTGCACTCGAAAACGGCCGGTACGCAGCGAGCGGGCTCGCCGCGACCGGCCCCACGATGACCACGCCGCTTTCGCAAGTCGGTCATTCCGCGAGCACGAGCGAATCGATCGGAATGGGTGAATTCTTGTCGGTGCCGGTGCTGAAAGACCCGGCGCTCGGCGGGCCTTGGGACGGCAGCCACCTTGCCTTCGAATTCGCGCCAGGCGGCGGCGGGGTCGACTTGACGGTGCTGCAAGTGCAGAGCGCGGCCGGGCTCGTCACCTGGACGGTCGTCGTACCGGGAGGAGGCGCGCAGACCGTCTCCCTCCCCGACTTGCGCCGCGTCTTTCCGGACGGCGCGCTCGTGCCGGGCAACGTCTCGATCAGCGTGTTCGGAGGTCACCTGCAGGGGTTCGACTATGCCGCTCTGCGCTACGGGCAACTGAGTCCCAGCGGCTTCCACGCCTACGCCATGGATGTTTTTCCGGCGCATTTCGAATGACCATCACGCCAAGGTCGACCTTTCGCCTCTCTGGCGACCCGCGCGCGACATTCGTGGCGCTGTTTCTGGCGCTCCTTTCTTCGTGCAAGTTCGACCGCGCCGAGCGCTGGGAGGGAGATCCCAAGCTGGCCGTGCCGCCCATCTGCAACCAAGGAACGCAGCGTTGCCGGGGCGCGCTCGAGCGCTGCCAGGACGACGGTCGCTCCTGGTCCCTCGTCGACGACTGCCCCGCCCGCGGGCTCGTGTGCAGCCTCTCCCTCGGGCGCTGTTCGGTGTGCGACCCGGCCAAACCGCGTTGCGAAGGGCAAACGATCATGACCTGCAGCGCCGATGGATCGAGCGAGCACCCCGGAGACACCTGCGACGCGGCGAGGGAGATCGTGTGCCGCGAGGGGCTCTGTCTCGCACTCTGCGAATATGCCAAGCGGGTGAAGAGCAACATCGGTTGCGAATATTGGGCCGCTGATCTCGACAACGCCAACGTGGGACTCAGCCGCAACGCCGCCGCGCAACAGTACGCGGTCGTCGTCTCCAATCCGCAGCCCGATCTCGCCGCTCACGTGGTCATCGAACAGGACGACGCGCTCCCTGGTCAGGCGCCGAACGTGCGCACGATCGCCGAAGCGACGGTCTTGCCGCTCAACCTCGAGACGTTCAAGCTCGGGCCTCGCGAGGTCGACGGCAGCCCCGAAGGCGAGTTCAACACCGGGACCGGCACAGCGCTGACGCGCCACGCCTACCGCATCACGAGTCAGGTGCCCATCGTCGCCTACCAGTTCAACCCGCTCGAGAACTTCAACGTCTTTTCCAACGACGCGTCGCTCTTGAAGCCGGTCGAAGCGCTCACCTACGAACCGGGGACGCTCGGGCGCGCCTACGTCGTTTTGGGTTGGCCGCAAACCATCGCCGCCACCGACGACCCCAACACCAATTTCAACCCGCAGAACCCCATCAACTTGCGCGCCTTCCTCACGCTCATCGGCACGCGCAGCGGCACTCACGTCAAAGTAACGACCAGGAGCAGCGTGGTGCCCGGGGGACCGGTGCCCGCCACTGCGCCGGGCGGTGTCATCGAGGCGACGCTCGAGCCCTTCGACGTGCTCAATCTCGAGACCGGCGGCATCAATGCCGACTTCACGAGCTCGCTCATCGACGCGGACCAGCCCGTCGTCGTCTTTTCCGGGAGCGAGGCGTCGGACGCGCCCGTCTTTCAGACGCTGGCCAAGCGCTATTGCTGCGCCGACCATCTCGAGCAGCAGCTCGATCCGATTCGCACCGCCGGCAAGAACTTCGTCCTCGCCCACACGCCGAGTCGAACGAAGGCTCTCCAGAATGCCGGGGCCATCCTCGGCGTCACCGAGGAGCCCGAGTACTTCCGCATCATCGCCGTGTCCGAGGCCGGCGCCGACGTGGAAACGTCCCTCCCTCCCCCCGACGACCACTTTCGCCTCGCCGGGCAAGGGGCCATGCACGAGCTCGTTACCACCACCGACGTGCTGCTGAAGGCGACCGGACCGGTGATGGTGGGGAACATTCAAGCGGGCCAGGAGGCTGCCTTCGTCCCTTACGGGATGCCCGGCGGTGATCCGAGCTTCGTCATCCTTCCTCCCATCGAGCAATACCGCTCCGATTACATCTTTCTCACGCCCGACAAGTACAGCTTCGATTTCATCGTGGCCATCGCGCCCATCGGCGCATCGGTGGCGCTGGACGGCCATGTCGTCGATGCATCGCGCTGCGAGATGGGACAGGTGCCGGGGTACGACGTCTACCGCTGCCAGCTCAGTTTCCCCAAGATCGATCCCACTGCGCCCACCACCCCGGTGCAGCCCGGCCTGCAGAACGACGGCGTTCATCGTGTTGCCAGCGACGCCCCGGTGGGCGTCTTGGCCTTCGGTTGGGACTCCTACGTCAGCTACGGCTATGCCGCCGGAACCCAGCTCGAAGCCATCAACATCGTCAAATAGAACGATCTTCTAGAACGATCTTCTAGAATTATTTTTTGGCTTGCTGGGGCGCGCCTCACAGGCGCGTGTAAAGGCGCCGTCACGGAAGCGGCCACACCGTCAAGAGCGGTACTGGCGCACGCGGGCCGCTTTGTCGGAAAGCGCGGGCGCATTCGCCGATGGTGATGCGGCGGGGACCGAACGCCGACGGGTCGGCGGCGTCGGAGTCCATCAGCAATGTAGGCAAGTCGACGCCGTAGTCGTCGGGGTGCCCGGGCATGTCGAGCAGGATGTGTCCGAGCTCGTGCGCCAGCGCGAAGGAGGCGCGGTCGGCACGGACTCCGGCGCGGTCTTCGATGACGACGTTGCGCACGCTGGAGCGGTCAGCGTAGATGAACGACTCGCCGATGCGCCCCCCCCCGGCGAAGGCCGGGATCATGAAGACCTTGATGGTCGATGGGTCCCCGTCGTCGAACGCCTTGACGAGCGCCCGCTCTTCGACCGTGCCCGCGGGGGCATCTACGTCGACGAAGTGATCGAGGCCGTCCGAGAGATCGACCCCTCCGATGCACGCCGTCATCGTGGCGTCGGTGGTGATACGCCCGTCGAGCGGGCGTTCGATGGTGACGAACTGTCCGTCCCGCCGGCGTACCAGGACGTCGGCGGTGCGATCAGCGCCGGGCTCGATGCGCGCATTTTCTGAAACTCGCGCCACGAATCCCGCTTGCTCGACGGCGCGCGCCACGCCGCGCGCGGCCGCGCGCGGCGTCATTCTCGGTTTGAGCTCGGCGCGCACATCGTGCCCATCGATGCGCACGCGGACCTCGCCGCCGCTCGATGGCAGCCCCACGTCACACCCGAGCGCCAAGAGATAAGTCGGGGGAGGGTCGACGATGCGCACGTCGGCTTCGCTCTCTTCGCCGAAGTTGATGCCACACTGCCCCCATAGGGCGTTGGCCAGACCGAGCTGGCGGCGCGCGAGCACCTTGGCTCCCTCGTCGTCGGTTCCGAACGCGGGCGCGCCTTTGGGACGATGGCGCACGATGACGATGCGCAGCTTGCCGCGCAACCTGGCGATGGACCCGACGGGCGTCATGCGCGGCCCCCCCACGCGTATCGAGCCGAAGGCACGGCCCCCCGCGCTGACGCCGAGCAAGCCGCCGACGTCGGCGCGCACGGAGCGATCCTTGACGAGTGGGTGATTGCGATCGATGTCGTCGGCGACGATGCGCAAGAGGGGCGTGACCCGGCAGAGGGGACCGAACCCGGCGGGGCACGCGGTATCGGTGAGCGTCACGTCGAGCCGGTCGACTTCGGCATCCCCGATATCGCGCGACGCCACGCGCACGGCGGCGGGCAGCTCCTCCTTCGGTCCTGAAAGTACGAACCGGATTGCGTCGGGGTCGCCCGGCACGGCAGGCGTCGGATCTTCGCTGGTCCGCTCGGGCGGCGTTCGTTCGATCGACGCGTGCGAGTGGTCGCGGTCGACCCCCTTGCCCCAAGCATCGACGACCGTCAGGCGCACCTCGGCACGCGCGACGCGCCCGGCGCCGAGGAGCAGGAGGCCCGCCGCGAGGGCCGGTGCGACTACTCGACCCATCCCCACTGCACCCTTCGAAAGGTCGGTTCGGCGAGAACCGCGCCTTCACCGAGTTTACCAGCGGCAGCGGCCTGCACCAGCGCGCCCCAGGTCATCGAGCTGAGCGAGCGCGAGGCTTCCGCCTGCTCGGCCACCTTGCGCGCGAGATCGCGCTCGCCCAAGTCCCAGAGCGCCGCCGCGGCGACGCCGCGGATTTCGTCGCGTTTTCCTTGCGCTGCCTCGACCAGCGCCTTGCGCATTTCGGTGCGCCCGTGGTCGCGCGCCAGATGCATCGCCGCGCGGATGGCCACCTCGTCGTGGAGCGGATTGGTCTTGGCGAGCCCCTCCAGCATGGGCCGAGCCGCGGGCGCCCGCGAAGCAGCGAGGCGAAAGAGGAAGGTGGTATCGCGGTCGGCGCTGGGGCGATCGGACAAGCGCGCCACCAGCTCGACGGTGGGGCGCGTCGTCGGCACCGGTGCATCCGGTTCCAGCGCCCAAGCCACGAGGGACCACGCCGCTCGCGAGCTCTGCGGACCATTGGCCGCCTTGCGGCGAGCTTCGAGCAATGGCGCGTGATCTTGCGCGCGCGCGGCGACTTCTGCCAAGACGAGCCACCGGCCGAGATGGCGCTCGGCATCGCGCAGGACGGCGAGCGCCCCGGCGATCGGCTTGGGAAGCATGGGGCCGCGGGTGAGCGGCAAGAAGAGCTCGACGCAGAGTGCGATGCGATGGCTCTCCTTGATCTTCGGCGCCAGGGCGGAAAGATGCGTCCCGTTGGATTCGCCCCGCGCCATGCGCGCCACCTCTGCGCCGAACGCGAGGTGCGCGTGACGACTTGCCGCCACCTTGGCGAGCGGTGTACCCAGCGACGGATCGCGCGAGAAACAAGCGGCGGACAGCGTCGAAAGACCGCCCGCCTCGTCGCCCGACAAAGCCGAGCGCAAAAGGGGCGCGGCGCGTTTGTCGTCGAGCTCCGCCAGCGACCGTACTGCGCTTGCGTAGAGCTCGCGATCGAAGGAACGCCTTCGCAGAAGGACTTGCGCCGCTTCGTTCACGATGTTGCGAAGGCTCGGGCTCACCGGAAAGAGCGCGCGCAGCGCCCCGGCGAGCTTCGATTCCGAAGGGAGTCGCCGCCTCAACGCAGCGGTGACTTCGGACTCGAATCGCCCACGCACGTCGCCACGAAGTACTTCCGCTCGCTCCCCTTGCCGCATGGGCGGCTATTGAGACTATCAGGTCGACCGACGACTCGTTAGCAAGAAAACGCGCGCGTGAACGGGTGAACAATTTCGAGCGCTATCAATGAAAATTCTCTTTCGGAGATTTCTCGCGAAGCGACTCGCCGTGAGCACGACTCCGTACATTCTTCGCTGTACCGAATCACGATCGACATTCGACCAACAGGGCACGTAAGTCGCGGCGGAGCCCTCGCCTGACGACCCTGCGAGGCGCTCGCGCCGCGTCGACGCTAGCGACCATCCGCGGCCAGTATGCCCCGCGCCACGGCGTCGATGAGCGCCGCGAATCGTTGCTGATTGAATCTGGCGCCGGAGCTCATCCAGTCGACATGACCATCGCCGTCGGCCCCCGCGAAGTGCCCCACGACATCGAGGTGGTCCCCCTGCCCGGCCCAGATCAACTTGCCCCACAGCTGGGATCGGAAAGGAACGATTCCATCGTTGGCGCCGGCGGGGGGGACCTGCCCGAGCTCGTGGATGAGCACGCGATCCCACTCTTTGCTCGATGGCTCGCAGGGATACATCCGATCTTGCCGTGCCGTGAGCTGGTAGAGCGTGGCGAAGATGGTCGCCGACGGGCTCGTCCAAGGTGAGGCCAGCGATCGCGCCCAATGGCGCACGCCCGGAGCGGGCGCATACGACGCCGTCGACTGGTACACGAGGTCGGGATTGTCTTCCACGCTCATGCTGAAGAGGTCCATCGACTCCGGTGACAGCTGGAGGATTCCACCCTGGTCGTCGCGCATGCCGGCCAGATACGAGCGCAGATCGCGGCTCGATGCATCGTCGAGCGCGCGCACGATGCCTTCCGTGATCCGGTCGAGCATCTTGAGCTCCAGCCCGAAAAGGCGATCGATGCGCCCGAAAGCCGCCACGAACGACGACGTCAGCGCGAGGGGCGGCGCGCCGAAGGTGAGCGCCGTCACGGTGAGCGCCGAGAGGACCCAGAGCAGCCGCTGCCCCGACACCGTGGAGAAGAAGCTGGCGAGCGGCGTGCCATAGTGCGGCGTGTTCATGGTGGTGACGGAGCAGAGCTGCGCACGCAGTCGAAGAAGCCGCTCGTCGCCGAGGGTACTCGTCTTCGACGCCACCAAGCGCGCATCGAGGCCGCCGGTGGAGTGTCCGAGCAGGTGAATGCGGTCTCCCGGTTGGGCTGTACGCAGCATGTCCGCCACCAGCGTTCCGGCGCGTCGGCGCATCGAAGACGTCGGCGCGGATTCCACCAGATGCATGCGGTTTTCGCGTCCCGCATCGGCGAATCGGCGCGCCAGCTCCCTTTCCAGATGTCGAAAATACGCGTAGGCACCAATCTGGTTGAAGCCGAAGAGTCCCGGCGAAAGATAGATGCGCGCTACGGCCATGGAAAGCGGTCTCTCTTTTTTTACCCGTAAACGGGCCATTCTCCCAGTGCCGCGTGCACCGAGCGCACGACGGCTATAATGGGGCGTTCATGACCCGCCTCCGTTTCAACGAAGCGCAAGGGCGAAGGCCCGACGAAATCGCGCCGGATGCGGTGGTCACCGTCCTGCGCGTTCCACCGGAATCGGCCGGCATGAGGCTCGATCGCTTCGTCCAGAGCCAGCTCAAGCGCACCAGTCGGACCCGTGCCCAGTACATCGTGCGGCGCAGCGCCTTCGACGCCGCCGGCCAGAGGCTCGCCGTCAACGACCGCGTGTTCGCCGAGCAACGCGTGCTTCTCTGGCGTGAGCCGTGGGACGAGATCGCGGTGCCGACCGAGCTGCCCGTGCTCTACGAAGACGACTACCTCTTCGCCATCGCCAAACCGGCGGGGGTGCCGGTCCACCCCAGTGCGCGCTACCACCGCAACACGGTGGTGAAGCTCCTCGCGCTCGCGCGGGGCCACGAGCGCTTCACGCTCGCGCACCGGCTCGATCGCGAGACGAGCGGCGTCCTTTTGCTGGCCAAGACGCCCGAAGCCGACCGCGGCATCAAGCGCCAGCTCCAAGCACGCGTCACCGTCGAGAAGCGCTACCTCGCCCTCACGTGGGGTGCCCCACCGACCGACGAGTTGCGCGTCGAGCTCCCGGTGGAGCTCGACCCCGACTCTCGCTTGCGCGTCCGTATGCGCGTCGCCAAGGAGGGGCTCGGCCTCGCTGCAGCCACGCGGTTCGTCGTCCTCGGTAGCGCCGCGCACCGGGGCCGCGCTTACGCGCTCGTGGCGTGCGACCTCGAAACCGGGCGTCAGCATCAGATCCGCGTCCACCTCGCCGCCATCGGCTGCCCCGTCGTGGGTGACAAGCTGTACGGACCCGACCCGGAGCTCTTCGCGCGCGGCGCCGACCAGACGCTGACCGACGAGGACCGGGCGCTCCTCGAGCTGGACCGGCATGCGCTGCACGCGCAAAGGCTCGCTTTCGACCACCCGGTGACCGGTGCGCGCCTTTCCATCGAAGCGCCGGTCCCCGAAGACTTCACCGCGTTCTGGGCGCGGGTTTCGGGAGCGGCAGGGCCGGTCCAAACAACGCGGGCTACCCCCGGTTGATCGGCCCCGCGAGACCAGGCCAAGGGTCGCCGACCTGGGCGCGCTGGCAGAGCCATGCGTCGACCAAAACGAGCGCGGTCATCGCTTCGACGATCGGAACGGCGCGGGGCAAGACGCACGGATCGTGGCGCCCCTTGGCCCGGAGCTCCACGTTCTGACCGGCGTCGTCGGCGCTCGGCTGCGGTTTGAGCACCGTCGCCGTCGGTTTGAAGGCGAGCCTCACGTCGATCGGCATCCCGTTGGAGATGCCCCCCTGTACGCCCCCCGAGCGGTTGGTCCGCGTGCCCATCGTCGGCGGACCGCCGTCCGCGTCGGGCAGCCACTCGAAGACGTCGTTGTGCGCCAGACCGGTCGCCTCGACACTGCCGAACCCCGAGCCGATCTCGACGCCTTTGCATGCCGGCAGGCTCATGAAGGCCTGGGCCAGGAGCGCGTCGAGCTTGTCGAACACTGGTTGGCCGAGACCCACGGGAACGCCCGTCGCCACGACGCGCAACCACCCGCCCAGGCTGTCGCCCTGCTTCTTCGCCTCGAGGATGGCCGCCTCCATGGCGCGCGCCGATGGCTCGTGCGGGCAGCGGCTCGGATGCGCCTCGACCAGGTCGCGCGTCACCGTCGCCGGATCGATGTGCGTGCGGGCGTCGATGGTGTGCACCCGCTCCACCCACGCCAGGATGCGCAGACCGGGGAATCGCGCGCGAAGGAGCTGCTCGGCGAGCGCCCCGGCCGCCACCCGGCCCACCGTCTCGCGCGCCGATGCGCGTCCTCCCCCTTGCCAGGCGCGAATGCCGTACTTGGCGTCGTAGGCAAAATCGGCATGGCTCGGACGGTAGACATGCCGCATGTCGTCGTAGGCCATCGAGCGCGCATCTTCGTTGCGCACGACCATGCAGACCGGCGTTCCCAGCGTTCGACTCGTGTCGCTGTCGACGCCGGAGAGCACCTCCACGACGTCTTCTTCGCTCCGCGCGGTGGTCAGCTTGCTTTGCCCAGGCCTGCGCCGCGCGAGCGCGGCTTGCACGTCCGCCCGATCGAAGAAGTGTCCGGGCGGGCACCCGTCCACCACGCACCCCACCGCGGGGCCATGGCTCTCACCGAACGTCGTCACGCGGAAAAGATGCCCAAAGGTGTTACCGGCCATCGAGGTCCGTCTCTTTGCCACTTAGAGCACCGAACGGCTACGCCGTCGGTGCTCTAAGTCATCGCCCTGCGGGGGCTCTGCCCCCGCCCCGCCGGAGCAAGTCCGGAACAGGGCCCCACCCCCGCCGTGCCTCCGGTTCGGACCCTGTTTACGATCGGGCACCGGGTGTCCGTGTCGCGCTACAGCCCGCGCGGCACGGTCGCGAGGTCGACCTGCCCCAGCGCGAACCGAATGAGCGCGCTGCGGTTGGCCTTGGTGAGCCCGCGCGCCTTGAGCTCCTCGACCATGGAGTCGAGTTGCTCGAGATCGCGGGTGTACATGGAAATGCAGATGACCTTGTAGTGCGCCGGTTTTTCCGACGCTCCGGTCACGAGCTTTGGTCGCCTGCCACCTTCATTCGGCGCGTAAAACTCGCCGGAAAGCACGCTATTTACTTCGTCACGATCGAGAACTGCTCTGGCTCGTCGCGCCCCGTCCATCGGCAGCATGATTGTCTCCTCTCTCTCGTCGGCTCAGGCCGAAAGGACAGCATCGAAATTTCCGTGAGTAGGCTTTTGGCGCCCGATCGCACGCTCGACCACCCCCAAGTAATCGTCGCTCGCATGGGAGCCCGGTGCATATTCGTAAATCGTCTGACCCACCGACGGCGCTTCTTTCACTTTCATGGTGGCGCGAATGGGCGGAAGGCAACGCTCGCCGAAATGATCGCGCAAAGTGGACAGTGCTTCGCGGCAAATGCGGGCTCGAGGGTCGTAGAAGGTCGGCAGGACGCCCCAGATCTGAACCGGATGGTAGAGAAGTTGGTTCACGTTCTTCACCGTCCGCAGCACCTGCCGCACGCCGACCAAGGACAGGTAGTCGCACGCCACCGGGACGAGCAAGCTGTCCGCGAACACGAGCGCATTTTGATTCAAGAGCGACAGGCTCGGCGAGCAGTCGAGGACGACGAAATCATACGCCTCTCTCGCCGAATCCAGCCTGCGGGCGAGCACCCGATCGCGGTTCTGCCGTCCCGCCAAATAGAGCTCGGCGGCCGCGAGCGACTCGTTCGACGCGATGACGTCGAGGCCTTCGCGCACGGGGATGGCCGCCTCGGCGACCGCGAGCCCCATCACCAACACGTGGTAGAGCGATCGCTCGGCCTTGAGGTTGAGCGAGAAGCCGACGTTGCCCTGGGCGTCGGTGTCGACCAAGAGCACGCGCTTGCCCAGCTTGGCCATGCCGGCGGCGAGGTTGACGGCGGTGGTCGTCTTACCGGTCCCACCCTTGTGGTTGAATACGGCAATGACCCGAGGCTGAACGGCGGCCGATGGGGAGCGACCACTCTCCGGAGCGGACGCGGCGCTCGCGGATGGAGCGCCCGATCCACTTTGCCGCACGGTCCCAGCCTCCGCCCGCAATTGCGCTCGACACGTCATCGAACAGGCATAGCGGCGCTGACCGTCCACATAAAAAACGCTCGATACGAGCTCGACCTGGAACCGCTGTGCACACGCGTCACACGACACGAAGCCGTCCCCCGCGGCTCGCTGGCTTTTTTTCAGGCAATCCTGCGAGCAGTAGAACGCGACGCCCCCCTGGGCCTCCTCCATTTGATAGCGAAACTGCTGCTCGAACGGCGATCGACAAACGCTGCAGCACTCCGTCATCCCTGCCATCCACGAACTCCCCGCCCCGCCTTTCGCGAAGCAATTATTGATTCACGCATGTCATGCTTCGGGGCGGCGGGGCAAGTTTTCGTTGGTGGAATCGCTTCACGGTCCGAGAGTCGGCGCGATCGCAGCCCCCCACTTGATGTAAAGTGGTCCAGGGGGGGCTCCGCATTCACGCAGTGCCGCACCTTCACGCATTGCTCACCTTTGCCCGGCGGATGACATGATCGAGGACAGAAGAGCGAAGCTGTCGCTGCTAGAGCAGTCCACTTTCGGAACGGGGGTCCAGGCGCAACATGGCGGCACGGCGCGCACCGGCCAGCGAAAGACTTCGCGACCGCTCGAACCGTCGCTGCCACTCTACGTCGTTCTGCGCTCGTCGCGAGCACGGGGAAAATGGTCGCTCTCGCGCCCCCCCACGCGCGCGGCGGTCAAAGAGACGCTGCGGGCTCTTTCGCAGCGTCACAGCATCAAGGTTTTCGAATTCTCGAATGGGGGCGATCAGGTCCACCTTCTTCTGCGGGCTCAGTCGCGGGCAAGCTTCCAGGCTTTCCTGCGCGCCTTCGCCGGCCTGGTGGCGCGACAAGTCACCGGAGCCCGCAAAGGCAAGCCCTCGGGGCGGTTCTGGGATGCCCTCACCTACTCGCGCGTTCTCAACTGGGGCGAAGAATTCGACCTGGTGCGGAGCTTCCTCGCGGGAGGAGACCTCGATGCGCTGGCGCTCCTGCATCAGCCGCAGAAAACGTCGAGAACATCGCTGAAACGCGCTTCACCGCGCTGATTTTTGGGATCACAGGGAGCGCGCTTCACCGCGCTGATTTGGGATCACAGGGAGACGGGGAGGATTTTTGTTTGAACTGTTTAACCCCAATTCTCTCTCTCCCTGTCGTCTCCCCGGCTCCCTGTTCATCCAGGATCGTCCCAACGCCGTTGCCCAGCTTAGTGGCGAAAATGCCGCACACCGGTCAGGAGCATGGCGACGCCGGCTTTGTCAGCGGCGGCGATGACGTCGGGGTCCTTCACGCTGCCGCCCGGTTGGGCGATGGCGGTCACGCCGCGAGCGATGGCCGTCTCGACGCCGTCGGGGAAAGGGAAAAAGGCGTCAGAAGCGAGAACGCTCCCCTTGGCTTCGTCACCCGCCTTTTCGCAGGCGATCTGCACGCTGACGACGCGCGACATCTGCCCGGCGCCGACACCGACCGTTCGGGTCCCTTTGGCGAGCACGATGGCGTTCGAC
This sequence comes from Polyangiaceae bacterium, assembly GCA_035318465.1. Classification (GTDB taxonomy): domain Bacteria; phylum Myxococcota_A; class Polyangia; order Polyangiales; family Polyangiaceae; genus DASWDH01. The sequence continues at coordinate 166,771 of DATHES010000014.1, read as the reverse complement.
TTGACATGCTTGCCGACGCGCCACGCAAACTCCAAGCTCGAGAGCTCCTCCGCCGTGGGAGCGCGCTTGGTTGCGACCTTGGCCGCGCGCACTTCGCCGGCTCCGGTCGCGTCACGCGTCTGGACCACGACGCCCCCGCTCACGCGCTTGTATTCGAGCACGGATTGGCTCGCCGAAAGCCGCTCGCCCGTCGCCAAGAGGCGCAGGTTTTTCTTGGTCTGCAGCACGTCGAGCGCCGCGCGCGAGAAGGAAGGGGCCACCACGCATTCGACGAAGGTTTCGCCGATGATCTTGGCGGTGTCCACCTCGACGGGGCGGTTCAAAGCAACGACGCATCCGAAGGCCGACACCGGATCGGCGTCGCGCGCCGTCCGGTAAGCGGTCGCCAGATCGGCGGCCGTGGCGACGCCACAAGGATTGGTGTGCTTGACGACGACCGCGGCAGGCTCGTCGAATTCGCGTACCGCCTGGAAGGCGGCATCGGCATCGACCAGGTTGTTGAAGCTGAGCTCCTTGCCGCCCGCTCCGACGCTCTCCGCGAGCGACAACGAGCCCGGCGGCGCGCTGCGATCGCGGTAAAAGGCGCCGCTCTGGTGCGGATTTTCTCCATAGCGAAGGCCGTACACGCGTTCGAACGGGAGCGTGAGAAACTGCGGATACCCGCCCCCTGGTCCACTCTCGGGTGAAGCGGAGAGGTAGCCGGAAATGGCAGCGTCATAGGCCGCCGTATGGGCAAATGCCTTGGCGGCTAGCCGTCGCCGCGTCTCTTCGCTCACTTCGCCGCGCGCGGCGATCTCGCCGAGCACGGCATCGTAGTCGGCAGGGTCCGAGACGACGGCCACGCGAGCGTGGTTCTTGGCGGCGCTGCGAACCATGGAAGGGCCGCCGATATCGATGTTCTCGATGATCTCGTCGCGCGTTGCGCCTCCGCGAGCGAGCGTCTGCTCGAAGGGGTAGAGGTTGACGACGACGAGATCGATCGGTCGCCCACCGAGCCGCTCGAGATCGGCGAGGTCCCGGTCGCCGCGCATCAGAATCCCTCCGTGCACGCGCGGATGGAGGGTCTTGACGCGACCGTCCATCACCTCGGGCGAACCGGTGTAGCTCTCGACGCTGGTCACGTCGACACCGGCGTCCTTGATCGTCTTGTAGGTCCCCCCCGTCGACAGGATGCTCACCCCCCGCTCGGCCAGGGCACGGGCAAGAGGTAAAAGACCGGTCTTGTCGGAAACCGAAACGAGGGCACAGCGAATGGGCATGGCGCGCCGGTAATGCCGGCGCGCCCAGCCGTCAATGCCTTCGCGGATCACTCCTCGACGAGGTCGAAATCCGGAGGCATCGCGGAGCGGCTCTTCGGCTCGAAGAGCTCGTCGTCCTCGTCGTCGTCGTCCGGCGTGGGGACATCGTCCTCGTCATCGACCAAGTCTTTCTTCGACAGAAGCGGCAGCCGTCTTTTGCCGACGGGTCCCTCGTCGATGTAGTCGCGCAGCGCCGCCATCTGTTCCAGCGCATCGAGCTTGGCCAGCGCCTTCACCTCGACCTGACGGATACGCTCGCGCGTGAGGTTCATGATCGCCCCCACTTCTTCCAACGTCGTCCCGCCGCGATCGGCGATGTCGAGCGCGCACGTCTCGTTCATCTCCCATACCTCGAGGTCCGGGAAATTCAATTTGATGGCGCCCGTGCGGCTGGAGACGTCGAGAAAAAGGTGGTGCTTGCAGGAGACAAAGGGGCACGGGCGAATACCCTCCACGCACTCCGAACGGCTGCGCGGTTTTTCGTAGTCGTGCTCCGGGTAGAGCAGGCGCCCGATTTCCAGCTCGCGCTTGGTCATGCGCTTGACGCTGATGGTGCGCGCGCGCACTTCGCGCTTGCGACGCGACCGGCGCTGCTCGCGGGTGACGGCAGGTTCTTCGGCGGGGTTGGCCACCGCGACAGCCAAAGCTCCCTCGGCGCTGGGAGTGCTCACACTCTCCATGCGATCCTCGCTGCTGGAGGGCTCGCCGTCGATGCCGGAGACATTTTTCACGTCGCGTTTGCTCTTGATATCCATTACGCCGTTCCTCTCTCGCCTTCCCGACTTCTCTTGCATTCGTCCGTCAACCCGCCGCCGAGCGAGAATGCTCGGCGCGCGCCGTGAGGCGCGCCTCGATGGCTTCCAGTTTCTGCACCAGCTCCTTGGCCAGGCTGCGTGCGCCGGCCAGATCCTGGGTGACGGCGCGTCCCGATACCCCGGCTCGCGCCTGCGTTTTCGTCGCCTCCGCGAGACTGTCGAAGATGCGACCGAGCACGCGAGTCAGCTCCTCGATGTCGCCGCGCACGAAGAGGATCTCGCGCTGGATCTGCTCGATGGTCAGATCATCGGCCATCATCTCCTTGATGCGCAGGATCTGGCGCACCACCGCGGCCGGGTACATGCCCTGCGATCCCTGGTGCTTTCCCTTGCGGCCGACACGTACGCTTCGAGGAAGAAGGCCGAGCTGAACGTACTTGCGCAGGGTCGCCTCGCTGAACTTGACACCGTGCTCTTCGAGCAAGGTCAGGATCTCGACCGAGCTGAGGCCGCTCTCGTGCTCGCGCTCGAGCCGTGCAAGCGTAGCTTCGTCCAGTCGGTCCGACATGGATCGCCCTTCTTTTACGCTCCACGAACCGGTGATGGGAGGCCATTCTCACATCCGATCGTGCGTACAATGCGAAGGTAATCCACTCAATAGAATACAGTCAATGTTTCCGGGCCAATATTATTTGCGTATGGAAACGAGCGATTCCATGTCGCGCACTTACGGGAGTCGATCGGACATTATTTGTCATATCTAATCTTGCCCGCCGAGATCCTCTATGGAAGTCCACCAGTTGCGACTAAAGACCGAATGGAGTGCTTGACCCACAGCGGGGTCCCGGGTACGCGAACTCACCGCGTGGCTGCCGTCCACGCGGCAGCGCGCGCCTTCGCCGTCGCGCGACGCGTGGGCGACGCTTCCTCCAACGACGGCACGGCGTTCTGGCGTCGGTGGCGTTGGTGACGGGCGGACCCCACTCACTGCAACGCTCTCGGCGCGCGCTGCAGCGCGGCGGTTATTCGTCGGCGAAGCGCATCGTGGGTCGATCGCTCACGACGTCACCCGCTCGTGTTTGCTCGCGCTTCGGCCGCGAGAAAGTTTGCGGCCGCTTTTCGCCGCGCATTCGCTATCGTGCCGGTGATGGTCGATCGGATCACGCGCGATGTGACGGCTCGCGGCATCCGCATGCGCGTCGTCGAGGCCGGCTCGGGACCACCGGTCGTCCTCATCCACGACTTCTTGGTGAACCACCTGGAGTTCGAGAACGTCCTCCCGCCTCTGGCGGCGCGGTATCGCGTATTGGCGCCGGATCTGCCGGGATTCGGGGAAAGCGAGAAGCCCTCGCCCGCCCGCTACGCGTACGGGATCGAATCGTTCGCCGAAGCCCTGGTCGACATGATCGCGGGCCTCGAGCTCGGCCGCGTCTCGCTGGTGGGGCATTCGCTCGGCGGCGCGGCGGCCATCACGCTGGCCGCCGAGCATCCGGAGCTGGTGGAGCGGCTCGTGCTCGTCGACGCCATGAGCTACCCGTTCCTGCTCGATTTTCGCTCGCGACTGCCGCTGCTGCCCTTTCTCGGCGGGTTCATCTTCAAGCAGATGTACGGTCGCGGTGGATTTCGCCGTCATTTTCGGGACAACGTTTTTTCTCCCGGATTCCCATTGCCCCTCGATAAAATCGATCACTACTACGATCAGTTCAACACACCCGCCGCGCGCGAAAGCGCACACGCCGTCTTGCAGGCAAGCCGTGACACGCGCTCCATCGTGGCCCGCATCCCGCGTATCACCGCACCGACGTTGGTGGTGTGGGGGCGTAGCGATCGCATGTTCCCGGCCTCGTTCGGGCAGCGCCTCGCACGCGAGATCGCGGGAGCACGCTTCGACGTGCTCGACGCGGGGCATTCGCCCAACGAGGAGTGCCCCGACGCCTTCGTGCATGCGGTGAGTCGGTTCTTGCCGAGGCCATGACGATGGATCCGCGCGCGTTGCGACGTTTTCGCAGCAATCGCGGGGCGCTCGTGGGAACGGGCATCGTCCTTCTTCTCGTCCTCGTTGCCGCGCTCGCGCCAGCGGTGCTCGGCCTCGACCCCATGACGAGCGATTTCGATGCCGGGCAGGGCGCGGAAGGAGCACCGGTGGGACCGAGCGCCGCGCATTGGCTCGGTACCGATACCGTCTATCGCGACCAGCTGGCGCGACTCGTCTACGGCGCACGGCTGTCGCTCGTCATCGGGGTTGCGGCAAGCGCCCTCTCCTTACTCATCGGCACCGCGGCCGGCGTTTTGGCGGGCTATTGGCAAGGTCGGACCATCGGCCCGGCGGCGCTCCGTCTCTCGCTCGACGGGATCATCATGCGCTTCGTCGATATCGGCCTGTGCTTTCCATTTTTGATCTTGGTCATGGCCATCGGCGCTGCACTCGACGAAACCACGGTGTGGACGGTGCTCATCGTGCTCGGGTCGACGAGCTGGCTCGGCACGGCGCGCATCGTTCGATCACAGACGATGCGCGTGCGCGATCTCGACTACGTGACGGCGTCGCGCGCGCTCGGCGAGGGCACGGCGATGGTGCTCGTGCGTCACGTGCTTCCCAGTGTGGCCGGAACGCTCATCGTGCTGGGGACCATTTCGGTCGCTCAGCTCATTCTGGCCGAGAGCGCGCTCAGCTACTTGAACCTCGGTCTCGCACCGCCCACGCCGAGCTGGGGGCACATGCTCCTGGAAGGGCAGCGCGATTACGCCAGCGCGCCTTGGCTCCTGGCCGCCCCGGGCGGCGCCATTCTCCTTTCGGTGATGGGCTTCAACCTGCTCGGTGAAGGCCTGCGCGACGCGTTCGACCCGCGGGAGTCACCTCCGTGAAGAGCCTCTCGCGAATGCCCCCCGTTGCTCGTCGCGCCGTCGTGGCGGCGTGTCGCATTTTCGTCTTCCCCAGCGTCGGCTTCGGCGTCACCGTGCTCAGCGCCGGCTGCGAGGGTATTCAGGGTCCCATCGGGGAGCGGCGCGATGGTCCGCCCGAGCGCGGTGGAACGCTCCATCTCGCCAACTACGGGGACGTGCGTACCCTCGAGCCGGCGGTCGCATTCGACGCGGTGTCCATCCCGGTGTTGCAGCTGGTCTTTACGCCGCTCGTCGACTACGACCGGGAGGGCCGCATCGTCCCGCTGCTTGCGGAGCGGCTCGATGTCTCCTCCGACGGGCTCCGCCACACCTTCCAATTGCGCGAAGGCGCGCTTTTTCACGACGGACAGGAGCTCACCGCCGACGACGTGAAGCGATCGATCGAGCGCGCGCTCGATCCGGACACACCCTGTCCAGCGCCCTCGTTTTACGCGAGCATCGCCGGCTACGCCGCTTTTCATGACGGCGTCAAAGATGCCGCTGGCCGGCTCGCGTTCGCGCCGCACCTCGCCGGGGTCGTTGTCGAGGGCCGCTATGCCTTGCGCATCGACCTGAGCGAGCCGGACGCGACATTCCTGCCCGCGCTCACGCTGTACTTCCTGGCGCCGGTATGTCGCAGCGCGGGTTCGAAGTACGCGCGTGACTGGAGCAACCACGCTTGCGGGTCGGGCCCTTTTCGGATCGAAGATTGGTCGGCGTCGCGCGAGATCACCCTCCGGCGGCACGACGGGTACTTCGAGCCGGGCCTGCCGTACCTCGATGCAATCCGCTGGTCGCTTCTCGTTCCTCCCTTGAGCCAGCGTTTCAAGTTCGAGAAAGGAGAGCTCGATCACCTCCGCCAGCTGGGCGCCCAGGATCTGCGCGCCTACCGCAGCGACCCTCGCTGGAAGCCGTTTGGGCAATGGGAGCCGCCCAAACTCGTGGAGGGGGTTTTCCTCAACACGCAAATGAAGCCCTTCGACAACGTCGAGCTGAGGCGCGCCTTTGTCGCTGCCATCGACTGGAAGCGCGTCATCGCGTCGCGACCCGATGCCATGGTGGCCACGCAGATGCTGCCCCCCGCCGTCCCCGGTCACGACCCCGGCTTCTCGGGCCAGAAGCACGACATCCCGAAGGCACTCGAGCACATGCGCAAGGCGGGTCATGCGTTCGACCCCGCCACCGGCGCAGGGGGCTATCCCGAGACCGTGACCTTCGTGACGCCCACCGACACGGCCATCGCCGAAAACTTCGCTCCCATCCTTCAGCAGCAGCTCGCGCGAGTAGGCATTCGCATGCGCATCAAGCAGGTCAGCTACACGGCCTACCTCGCCGAGACCAGCAAGCGAAACCACAGCGCGCTCGGTTACTGCGGGTGGTCCATGGATTTCCCCGATCCGAGCGATTTCTTCGAGCCCACCTTGTCGAGCGACGCCATTCAGGAAGAGGAGACGCAAAATCGCGCCTTCTTCGTCAACGCCGAGTTCGATGCCTTGCTCAAACGCGCCCACCGCGAGCTCGACCCGGCAGCGAGGTCCGCCATGTACCGACGGTGCGAGGAAATCGTGCGCGACGAGGCGCCGTGGGCGCTCGGCTTTCATCAGCGCTGGTACGAGATCGTGCAACCTTACGTCCACAACTACGCCGTCGACGCCAAGCACACCGAGGACATGCGAGCGGTCTGGATAGATGCCGCCGCGCGTGGCGATGGAAAGCGCGACTTGCTGGCGGCCATCCGCCCGTGGGGCCGGCGTTAGCCATGGTGGCGAAGGTTGCGAGGCGGCTGACGTGGGCCATCGTTTCGATCTGGGCCGTGGTCACGCTCGCCTTCTTTTTGAACCACGGTCTCCCGGCCGACCCGGCCCGCGCCATTGCCGGCCCTCAAGCTCGCCCCGCGGACGTGGCACGCATCCGCACCCAGCTCGGTCTCGACCGGTCGGTCTGGGTGCAGTACCGCCTCTTCGCGGCGCGCCTCGTGCACCGCGCGCCGAGCGAGACGGGCGTCAAGGGCCACGCCAGCTGCGAACCGCTCGGCCCCTTGCATCTCGATCTCGGCACCAGCTACCAGCGGCGAAGGCCCGTCATCCGCGTCATTGCCGATCGTTTTCCGCGCACCTTCTATCTCGCCCTTTCGGCGCTCGTCGTTCAGGTCGCCCTCGGCGTCGCTGCGGGTGTGGTGGCTGCCGCCCGGCGCCACAGCATTTGGGATCGCGGCGCCGTGACGATGGCGCTTTTGGGCATCAGCACACCTACCTTCCTGCTCGGCATCCTGCTGCAGTACGTGTTTGCTTACCGTCTTCGGTGGCTCCCACTCGACGGGTACGGCGTGACGGCCAGCGACCACGTCGCGAGCATCGTTCTGCCCGCGCTCACCTTGGGCATCGTCGGCGCCGCCTACTACACGAAGCTCGTGCGCTCCGACATGATCGATGTTTTGCGGCAGGACTTCGTGCGCACCGCGCGCGCCAAAGGAGTCGGCCCCATCGGCGTGGTGGTCCGCCATGCGCTCCGCAACGCTCTCTTGCCGCTGGTGACCGTGATCGGGCTCGATTTCGGGGTACTCATCGGCGGAGCCGTCGTTACCGAGAAGCTCTTTCGCTGGCCCGGCGTGGGGCAGCTGTCGGTCGACGCCGTGTTCGATCGCGACGCGCCCGTCGTTCTCGGCGTCGTCATTGTGACCTCCTCGGCCATCGTGCTGGCCAACCTGCTGGTCGATCTTTCCTACGCGCTCCTCGATCCACGCACCAAAGCCGCCGGCACGGACGGCTAACGCACGGTCAGCGCAGGTCGACCAGCTCGCGCGCGCGCTGGCGGACGGCCGAGGTTCCTGCGTTGTTGGCGAGATCGGCGATGACCGGGCGGACTTCCGTTTGTTTGCCGTTGTTGATCCACCAGATGGCGCGAGCGAGGCGCGCCGCTTCGCGCGTCGCGCGATCGGTTTTTTTACCGAGCTCCGCCAGGACCGCGTCGGCACCCTTGAAGTCGCGCTCGTTGAGGCGTTTGGCGGCCGCCTCCCAGAGCTGGGCAGTGGCCGCGTCGGGCGCGGTCGGGATCTCGACGTCGACGAGCGGAAGCCTTCGCGAATCGAAGGGCGACGCCGTCACGGGGGCCGTCCCCCCGACCGAGGCAGCGGGCGCGCTCTCCGGCGCCCTGGTGGAGGCGACCGGCAAAGGGTCGCCTGGCTTCGCGAGCGAGGGCGCCACGCCCCCGGTGGGCGTGGTGACGGTGGTCCCCGTCGGAGTCGCGCTCGGCCCGGGGTCGGAGCGCACGGACGATGACCCCTCGCCGCGCGTGCGGAGGTAGGCGAACACACCGATCACGGCGAGAAACCCGACCAGCGCCGCCACGAAGCGGAGAAACCACGCGCGGCGCGCCTCCTGCTCCGGCGTGCGAGCGAGGATGTCGGTCTCCTCGTCCTCCACGGCGCTCGCTGCCTCTTGCAGGAGCCCTTCTTTTTCCCAGCGATCGAAGAGTTGGTGCGACTCGTCGGTCCCATGCGCCGCGCCTTCGTCGACGCCTGCGCTGCGCGCCGCACCTTCCTGGGCCGAGCGCATACGCCCCGCCGACGGCCGCTCGGGTGGCCGGGCCGGCGCTCCAAATCGCGCCGCTGTATCCGTGGAGCCCCCGTTGGCATCCGAACCCACTCCGGGCACTGTCTTTGGCGGCTTGCTGGTGGTCGTACCGCTGCGCATGCTGGCGTCCTGCGCGGCTCGCATCGGGGCAACGTCTTCGTCTGGCGCCAAGATGACCTTGGCTTCGTCGCGCGCCCCCACGTCGCACGGAGCGAGCGCCCCCGGTGCTGCAACCGAAGCGCTGGCGCCGTCGGGCGCTTCGGTCCCTCCCGCAGCCGCCGCCATCGAAGGGGCGGCGGGGGGAGATTTGGCCGGTGCCGATGGAGCGATAACGCTCCCCATCACCGAGGTGACGCCGGGGTCGGCGATGCCAACCCCGGTCGGCACCGGCGTTCGTCGCGGGGGGACGTCGCCGAGCGCCGCCACGGCCCGTTCCTCGTAGGTGCTTGGACGCAGCGTCCCTGGCCGACCAGGCGTGATTCGCTTCGCGTCAGCCCGTTGATTCACATGGATCGCGGGCTCCGATTCGCTCGGTACCACGGCGTGCTCGTCGGCGACATTGACCTCTCCGCCCGCGCCTTCGTGCACCCGCGGGATGAGCAGCCCCTCGAAGTAAAGCTTGGTGATCGTCGAAAGCGTCGACAGATCCTCGAAGGGCGAACCATCCACCACGTCGAGCAGGGTTCGCTTACCGTCGAAGAGCTTCAAGATGCCGTTCAGCTCGTCGGGGATCTCGTTGAGCCGCTCCAAGAGCTGCGAGTGATCGACGTCGAATACCGTCGTGAGGGGCGGCAGCTGCTCGAGCAAGCGCCCCCATTCGTCGACGCGCCGCATCCCCTCCATGAGGATGCCTTGCGTCGAGACCTCGATGATGTCCTCCGCTTTGACGATGGTGAATTCGACTTCGAACGAACCGTCGTTCCAGATGAGGGTGCGGTAGACGGCTTCTTCGCCGCGCAGCGCACCGAGCTGAGCGTCGATGATTTTCCCCTCGCGAAAGAGGATCTTCGCGCTGTGGGCATTGTTGTGGACGTGCAGAACGCCGCTCTTGCGCGATACCTCGAAGGTCTGCAAAAGGTCGACGACGGCCATGTCCTGAATGGACCCCTGGAACTTGGTCCGACCGGTCTGCGACTGACGTGTCGCGATGCCTTCCTGCGTCCGCCGGGTGAGCAAGAGGTTCACGCGGGCGATGAGCTCGCGCACGAAGATGGGTTTGGTCAGGTAATCTTCGACGCCGAGCTCGAGCCCGCGGATCTTGTCTTCGATCGATTTTTGGCTCGTCAGAAAGACGACCGGGATAGCTGCCCATTCCGGGCGGTCCTTGAGCCGCCGGACGAAGGCGTATCCGTCCAACCCAGGCAACCTGGTGTCGGAGAGGATGAGGTCGGGCGTGGAAAGCTCGATCTTGCTGAGGGCATCCACGCCGTCTCCCGCCGTGGTGACGCTATAGCCGGCTTTCTTGAGGCTGACTTCGAGGACCCGCACGCTGCGCGGGTCGGCGTCGACCAAGAGGAGTTGCTGCTTCGCCAAAGCGTTACCCTAGGGTGAGCTCAATGGCGCCCACTCGAGGAGCCGAGCGCCGGGCCAACGACCATGAGCATACCTCGGTATCTTCGCTCACTTGGAGAAGGAGCGATACCCCCTTCGGGGACTTTCGGCTTCACGCGAAGTCTGCTCGTGATCGGTGGCAAGATGGTCACGGTCCGCGGTGCGGAAGGGCTTACTTGGCCCAGGGATTGACGATGTCGCCGCTGCCGAACCCAGAACGGGCGGCCGCGGGTGCGCTACGTCGGCCGCGGACTGGCTCGGCCCGGCCAGGAGGCGGTCGCGCAGGATTCGCGCGCTCTTGCCGCGAACGCGGGCCCGCTGTTACGTCGGTCGCGCCACTGGGAGGCGGTGTGGTGGGGGGCGGCGTGGCCGGTTCAGGGTCGCCAGTCCCTCCCCCGCCGAGGGCGGGAGCTGCGGGACGCGCCAAGGTAGGCGGCTCGACTGGAGCGACGGCCGAAGGGACGAGGGGAGCCGGCTGAGCGTGCTCCGCAGTCGTCCGGAGGAAAGGACGAAGCCACACGTAGCCCATGCCCGCTCCCAGAATCGCCACCGCGAGGGCACCGAGGACGAGTCCGAAGGGGACACCCCGAGGAACGCCCGACGCGCGCAGAAGCACCGCCAGCTCCTCGCGAGCTGGCGGCTCGAGCTCGTCGGCCAAATGAAACGCCGCTGGCTGGTGCCCAGCTTCCGCACGGGGTCGCAGGATCTCCAGGCGATCGCCGGACCCCACCCTGGCGATCGATTCGACCTCGGCGATGAGCGCGTCCATCGACGGGTAACGCGCGCCCGGTTTTTTTTCGAGGCACTTCAGCGTGACGTCTTCGAGCGCACCGAGCTCCCGCACCGCGGCGTTCACGTGACTCGGCGGCTCCGGCACCATGAACATGTGTTTGGTCAAGACGCCCATGTACGAGTCGGCCTCGAACGGCACGCGACCGGCGAACATCTCGTACATGATGATCCCGAGCGCATAGACGTCGGCACGATGGTCGACGTCGTCGCCCGAGGCTTGCTCGGGGCTCATGTAGTGAGGCGTACCGTAGACCATCCCGGTCCGAGTGAGACGTCCCGCGCCCGCCATCTTGGCGACGCCGAAGTCGAGAACCTTGACGACGTCGTTGCCGGTGATGTGAATGTTGTCGGGCTTGAGATCGCGATGAATGACGCCCGCGGCGTGCGCGGCGCCGAGTGCCGCCGCGACCTGCTTGAGAATGCGCACCGCGCGCGCAAAGGGCGGTGGACCCCCGGCGCGCAGAAGCTTGCTCAAGGGAATGCCTTCCAAGAACTCCATGACGAAGTAGGGCGCGCGGCTGGGCAGCTCGCCGAAATCGGTGATCAGCACGATGTTGGGATGCCCGATCGCGGCAGCGGAGCGCGCTTCTTGGATGAAACGCTCCGCGAGCTCGTCCTGCTGCGCCATGTCGGCGCGCATCACCTTGAGCGCGAAGCGTTTGTCGAGCGAACGATGGCGCACGCCGTAGACGGTCCCCATGCCCCCTTCGCCGAGCACGCACTCCACCTCGTAGCGCCCGTCGATGATGGTACCGATCAAGGGATCGGCGTCGGGGCGGTATCCTGGCGCCGCTTCCAGCGCATCGCCGTCGAATGGGCAGAAGCGGGCATCGCCGGTGAAATGTTGCATGCAGCTGGGGCAGCGGCTGGCGATCCCCGGAGGTCGGTCCCCCTTCGTGCTCCCGGCGTGATGCGGTGCACCGGCCAGGCCGTGCGGCGCTCTCACCAGGGGCTCGTTGTCCGCCATCGCCAACCTTCGCATATCGTAGCGCCAATGGCGCAGGTTGGCCCCTTGGGGGTGGTGTTAGGGGCTCGTCGCCTGTGTGCCGCAGTTGGCGCAGAACTTCGCCGTACCAAGGTCGGCGCCGCAGCCACTGCAAAACCTTTTGGGAGGTGCGACGGCCATGGCACTGCCGCATTCCTGGCAGAACTTGCCCGACGGAACCTGGGCCGAGCACTTGGGGCACGTCAGTTTCGCGCCGGGGGCGGCGGTCGGCATGACCGCCTGCGCAATGGGCGCGCGGGCAACGCCCCCTTGCTGCATCCAGCTGGCCATCCCGACACCGATGGCCATCTGCGCTCCGGCACCTGCTAGACCCGACGAATCCCCTCCGCGGGCCATTCCTTCTCCGGCGCCGATCATCGCGCGACCCGCTGCGTAGCCTTGGTAACTGCCGGCGAGCCCGGTAGAGCGTGACTCGTTCTGGAACTGCTGGTCGAGCGCGAACTGCTTCTGCTGCGCCTCGGCTTCCGCCTGCCCGATGCCCACTTTGGCGACGCGCGCCTTCAGCTTGGCTTCTGCCATCTGGTCCTGCAGCTCGTCGATCCGCGCTTGATCTTCGGGCGAAACGCTGATCTTGAGCTCACCGATCTCGAGGATGCGCACGCCGATCTCGCTGAAGTCGGGGCAATCGCGCAGCATGGCCGCCGCCAAATCCGGTGCGACCCCTCCCAAGTCCATGAATGTCGTCTGCCCGCCGGAGAGAAAGCTGCCCAGCGTCTTGCCGAGGCCTTGAAAGAGCCGCTGACGCAGCCACGACGTCACTTGTTCGTTGTCCCCCTGCGCGGCTTGCCCTGCATAGCCGATGATGAAGCGAATCGGATCGACGACGACGAGCGAATAGGTCCCGTAGGCGCGCGGCGTCACGCGCAGGTCGAGCTCGGGGTCGCGCATCGACATCATCTGCCCGCCGAAGGTCAGGTTGCGAACGGGCTGGTTTTTCACGAAGAAGACTTCGGCCTGGAAAATGTTGCCGCCCGTAAACGACGTGACGAAGTGATTGAGGAAGGGGATGTTCTCGGTCGATAGCGGATAGCGACCGGGCCCGAGCGCACCGACCGTGGGGGGCGAGCCGCTCTTGAAGAACACGGCCACCTCGTCCATGTCGACGGTGAGACGTGCGTAGGTGGGGATGTTCCCGTCAGGGTGCTTGTAGACAATGAGATGCTTCATCCCGTCGGGCCGGGCGATCATCAGCTCGCGCACGCCACCCTTCACGAAATCGATGATCCCCATGAGCTCGGTCTCCTCGTGGACTGCCGGCTTCCTCTCAGCGAAGAAGCGTGCGGTAAAATCCGTCCGTCAGGATAATCGGCGCTCGCCGCCGCAGCAACGACGCCGCGCGCTACCGGCCGACGGAATCCGGCGCGTCAGCCCTGTGGTGCTCGGGGGGGTGCCCAGATGGCGATGGCAGTGCTAAGGGGAGCGACCAAGGCCGAATGATCCCCACGATCGACGTGACCAAGCTGCCCGCGGCGGCGCAAAAGATCCTCGACCCGACGGGGCCCGCCGCGCTCAAGAACATGGCGGCGAAAGCGGTGGTTCCCGGCCTCAAACCTGCCGATCTCGTGGTGGTGGTCGCGCTTCTCGCCGAAGGCGATGGTCCGCACGCCGAACTCGCGCGCCAGACGGTCGCCAAGCTGCCACTGCCGGTCTTGAACGGCGCGCTCGGCGCCGATCTCGAGCCGTTCGTCATCGACAAGCTCGCGCCGGCCTACATCGACGACGTTTCGGTGATGGAGCGCCTTCTGGCGATGCCGCGCATCGCGCTCTCGACCATCGAGGGCATCGCCGGGCGATGCAAAGAACACGTGGCGGAGCTCATTGCGACCCACGAGCAGCGCATGCTCGCGCACCCTCCCATCATCGAGCGTCTCTACATGAACAAGGCGACGCGGATGTCGACCGCCGATCGCATCATCGAGCTCGCTGTGCGCAACAAGCTCGAGCTCACCGGCATCCCCGCCTACAAAGAAGTCTCCATCGCCATCGGCCAGGAGCTCATCGCGGAGCCGTCGCCCGAGCCGACTCCCGACGATATCCTCTTTCGCGAAACGCTCGACGAGGGGGCCGCCCTGGCGTTCGATCCGCAATCGGAGGACACGCACGTCGTCTCCGATGACGGGGAAGAAAAGGTGGCCGCCAAGTTCGTCCCCCTCTACGCGCGGGTCGGGCTCATGACGACCGCGCAGAAGATCCGCATCGCCATGGTCGGCGACGCCGCAGAGCGACTGCTCCTCATGCGCGACAGCAATCGCCTCGTCGCGGGCGCCGCCATCCGCAGCCCGCTCATCCAAGACCCGGAAGTGGTGCGCGCCAGCGCGAGCCGCGTGGTTTCGGAAGAAGTTTTGAAGACGATCTCGCTCAACAAGGATTGGGTGCAGAACTATCAGGTGAAGGTGAACCTGGTCATGAACCCGCGCACGCCGTTCCCCATGGCGGTGCGCCTGGTTCCGTATTTGCGCGAGCACGAGCTGAAAGGCATCTCCAAGAGCAAGAACGTCACGGGGCCCATCGCCCAGGCCGCCAAGCAACAGCTGAATCGCAAGGTGCGCTGAGCGATTCATCCGGCTCGCACCGCACCTCGAGGGGTCCAAAGGAAGTAGACGTCTGCTACCTGAGTTGGGTAAAAGGCGAACCAGCCCTTGGGCCCGCGCCGACGACGGTGCTCGCTCGGGGTCGGTCGCACGACATCAGGAGGGACGCACCATGAGATCTCGCTGGGCTGCGGTATCGCTGGGTCTGCCCGTCGTCTTCGCGTTGGGCAGTTGTCAGCGCGTGGATTGGGGCCGGACCGACTCCTCGGGATCGAATCCTCCGAACGCGGCCACCGGCCCATCGAGCGAGATGTCGGCCGATCTCGGGTCCGTTCCGACCGAGGAATTGCCGGCTCCACGTACCCCTTGTGTCAGCGACGATTTCCTCCCGCCGGTTCCGGGTCAACCGATCGCTGCGCAAAGGCCGGACCGCGAGCTGCGGCGCATCCTCCGCGAGATCGATCGCGCACAGCTCGAAAGCACGGTCCGCCAATTGGTCGGCTTTGGAACCCGTCATACGCTGTCCACTCAAACCGACCCTGTGCGAGGAATCGGCGCAGCCACCAAGTGGGTCTTCGACACGCTTTCCAGTTACGCCGCAGCGTCGGGGGGACGCATGACCGTGGCGCTTCAGACGTTCACCCAGCCGGCAACGCCGCCGCGCGTTCCCGCCGACACCCAGATGACGAATGTGGTCGCGACCTTGCGCGGTTCGACGTCACCAGAACGCATCTACCTGGTATCCGGGCACATCGACTCACGCGTGACCGACGTGCTCAACGCCACTTCGGACGCGCCGGGCGCCGATGACGACGCTTCGGGCGTCGCGCTCATCATGGAGCTTGCACGCGTCCTGTCCAAGCGCGAGTCGGAGGCGACGATCGTGTTCACGGCCGTGACCGGCGAAGAGCAGGGGCTCTTCGGTTCGGCGTACCAAGCGGCCCAGTACAAGGCGGCCAATGCAGATATTCAGGCCATGTTCTCCGACGACATCGTAGGAGCTAGCGCGGCCGAAGAAGGGTCGCGCGATGCTCACACCATCCGCCTCTTTTCCGAAGGGGTGCCCACCTCGGAAACGGCGGACCAGGCCACCATGCGCAAATCGGTGGGCGGCGAAGTCGATGGACCGTCGCGTCAGCTCGGTCGATTCGTCCAATCGGTCGCCGAGAACGACGAGACCGGCATGCGCGTACGGCACGTCTTCCGCCGCGACCGGTACCTCCGCGGCAGCGACCACATCTCCTACCTCACCCACGGCTATCCGGCGGCGCGCTTCACCGAGCCGAACGAGATCTTCGAGCACGAGCATCAAGACATCCGCGTCGAGGACGGCGGCGTTCAATACGGTGATCTCATCGAGTTCGTCGATTTTGCATTTTTGGCGCGGGTCGTGCGGGTGAACGCGGCCACGCTCTGGTCACTCGCGCAGGCTCCCGGCACGCCGAAGAACGCGCGCATCTTGACGGTGACGCTCACGAACACGACCGATTTGGCGTGGGACGCCGGGACGGAGCCCGATCTCGCCGGCTACGAAGTGGTGTGGCGCGAGACGACCGATCCCGATTGGACGCACGTCATTCCGGTCGGCAAGGTGAACACGGCGTCGTTTCCGCACTTCACCAAGGACAACTACTTCTTCGGCATTCGCGCCGTCGACCAAGCGGGACACCGCAGCCCCGTCGCGTTCGCCGTGCGGGGATAGACCCGCTCTAGCGCCCGATCCCCCAGATTTCGCCGGTGGCCCAGGTGGCGTCGAGGAGCGCGAGCACCACGTGCGCCACTTCGTCGGACGTTCCGAAACGACCGAGCGGCGAACGCGTCGCGAGCCGATGGGTGCGCAGCGGATCGCCGTCGGCCTCGGGATCGGCGACGATCCCGAGCGCGACCATGTTGATGCGCACGTGCGGGGCGAGCTCGACGGCGAGCGCGCGCAGCCCCGTCTGAAGCGCGCCTTTGGCGGTGAGGTACGCGACATGGTTCTCGTAGGGCCGCGTGACACCGGCGTCACCGAGCGCGATGACCGCGCCCTGCGACGCGATGAGCTCGGGGGAGAGCGCGGCCACCAGCAGCAGCGGGGCAATCGCGTGCACGGCCAGCGTTCGCTCCAGATCCTCGCGGCGCAGCTCCTCGAAAGGCGTACGGGGAAAAGGGCCACAGGCGAGGATCACGTCGTCGATTCCCCCTTCGGCGCGGATCTCCGCGGCAATGCGATCGGGCGCGTCGCGGGAAGTGAGATCCACGCACACCGTCTTGGCGAACGTGGAGCCGCCGAGCTCGGCTTGCATCGCGGCGAGCTTGGTCGCGTCGCGCGCCGTGATCACCAGGCGGTCGTCGCGCGCCCGCAGCGCGCGTGCAATGCGAACGCCGAGGCGCCCGGTGGCGCCCACCACGAGCACGCGTCGCGGCCCACGTACCGGCGGGGCTGTCGAGCTGGGCGCGGGCGCGGAATTCGGCGGGGGCGCGGAATTCGTCATGCTCCAGGAATTACCACGCCTTCACGCGGACAACGACGGGTTTCAAGGGGGCCCGCGGGATTCACGGGACTCTTCGATCGGAAGGCGCGCCCACAGCGCCGCCGCACGCGCGAAGGCACGCTCCTCCCCGCCCTTGCCGACCTAGGGAATCTTCGGCGGCTGCGCTTCGATGCCCTTCACGGTCCCTCGGTCCTTCGGTGGCTCCACGAGAAACGGCACCAGATGTTCGCGTTTTTCGAACTCGTTTCGGTAGCTCGTGGCTTCGACCTTGCTTCGGAACGGCCCCACCCGCACCCGGTACCAGCTCCCTCGGCCCGACACCTGGGCTTGCTCCACATAAGCGCGATGGCCGCGGCGGCGAAGCGCCGTCGCGAAGAGCCCCGCCTCTTCTTGGCTCCGAAAGGAGCTCGTTTGAAGCTGGTAGCCCCCCGCGCGCCCTTCTTCGACGGGCGGGGTCGTCACTGACGACGCCTCTTTCGCCAATTGCGTGAGCGTATCGCGTGGACGGCTCGCCATCGGCGAGGAGTCGACGACATTCTTGGCCGGGAGCGGCACCACGGCAAGGCGATCGGTGGGAGGGGGCGGCGCGGCGGCGACGTCGCCCGTCGCGTCGGTGACTTTGGGCGGCGGCGTGACGGCGCGAACCGCGGCGAGGGCCGTCGTGGTGCGCCCTTCGTCGGAAAGGAGCGAGGGGAACGTGACGTCCGCGCCACCGAGTTCGGCACCCTGCCCGCTCGCCGGCACTTTGGCCTGCGCCACGAGCTCGCTCAAAGGATCGAACGTGCGCGTCGCGGGAACGGCCTTGCGCCGTGCATGCGTGACCACGGCAAAGACGATGCACGCCGTGCCGAGCGCGGTAAGCAACAACGTACCGGCCCGGGAGCCTCGGGGCCGAGCTTCCGCTTCCTGAATTTGCTCCACATTGCGCAAGAGCCCGGGTCTCATGGTGCGTTCTCCTTCGTCGGCGCCCGCGCCGCGTCGTTGCCGTCGTCTTCTCTGCGCGCTTCGTCGGTGTTCTCGCCGGCGGCGTCGTCGGGCCGCACCATCCGGTCGGGCGCGGAAATACCCAGAAGCCCGAGCCCCGCCGCGTAGACGGTGCGGATCGCTTCGACCCAAAGAAGGCGCGCCTCGGTCTTCTCGCGGTCCCACCGCGCTTCCCACCCCGAGCCAAGATCCGACGCTTGCGGTAAGATGGCGTCCTTCTCGTTCCTCAGACGGGTGTAGTAGCTTTGGAACGCCTGGGCGAGTTCTTGGAGAAAGAAGACCACGCGGTGCGGAGCGTGCTCGCCGGCCGCCTCGCGCACCACGCGCGGAAAGGTCCCGAGTTGACCGAGGAGGGCCAGCTCGTCGGGATGGACGAGTCGCGCGGCGAGCTTCGGCTGGTAGCGCGGCACGTCGAGGCCGAACACCTCCTTGGCCCGCCGCAAGATGGAGACGAGCCGTGCATGGCCGTATTGCAGATAGAAAACAGGGTTGTCGAGGCTGCGCTTCTTGGCGACTTCGATGTCGAGCTCGATGGCCGACTCGCTGCGTCTCGCCAGGTAGAAGTAGCGGACGGCATCCGCGCCGGCACCTTTGCGGCCGCTGGCGGTGTCGATTTCCTCCACGACCTCCTCGACGGTCACCAGGTTACCGAGCCGCTTGCCCATCTTGTAGGGCTTGCCGTCACGCAGCAGGCTGACCAGCTGCACCAAGAGCACCTCGAACCGCTCTTTCGGCAGTCCGAGCGCCTCGAGCGCATTGCGCACCCGCGCCACGTACCCATGGTGATCGGCACCGAGCACGTTGACGAGGCGTTGGTAACCGCGCGCGATCTTGTCGGCGTGGTAAGCGATGTCGCTGGCGAAGTAGGTGAAACGGCCGTCGCTGCGCCGTACGACGCGATCTTTGTCGTCCTCGACTTCGGACGATTTGAAGAAGAGCGCTCCCTCGCGCTCCTCGAGCCAGCCGCTCGCCCTGAGCTGCTCGAGCACGGCCGCCACCTTGCCCCACCGATGCAAGCTCTCTTCGGAAAACCACACGTCGAATTCCACCCCGAGATCGCGCAGGGTTTGCTTGATCCCGGGTAGCTCTTTCGAACCCGGCACCCCGTCGAGCATCCGCGTCACTGCGAGACGAGCCAGCGGATCGTCGGACTCCGTGGGAGGCGCGTCGATGAGCTCGGGGGCATGCGCACTCATCCACGCTGCCAATTCCTTCACGTAGTTTCCGCCGTACCCCCCCTCCGGCGGGGGATTGCCCTGCGCAATCGCGCGAATCGATGCCGCCAGGAGGCGCACCTGATTGCCATAGTCGTTGACGTAATACTCGCGGGTCACGCGATGTCCGGTCGCTTCGAGCAAGCGCGCCACGGCATCGCCCGCCACGGCGCCGCGCCCGTGTGAAACGAGCAGCGGTCCCGTCGGATTGGCGCTCACGAACTCGACCAACACGCGCTCCCCCATGCCCGACGGAGCGCGTCCATAGCTCGCCCCTGCGGCGAGAACCTCTCCGACGATGTCTTGGTACGCCGAGGGCGTGATGCGCACGTTGAGAAAGCCGGGCCCTGCCACTTCGGCCGCGCTCACCACGCCCGATTGTCGCAGCTTGTCGCCGATGGCCACGGCCAAGTCGCGCGGATTTCGCCCCGCGCGCTTGGCCAACGTCATCGCGACGTTGGTGGCGAGATCGCCGTGCTCGGGTCGCTTCGGCCGCTCGACGGTGAATGACGTCCCGCGCGCGAGAGCCGCGTCGAGCGATCCCTCGCGGACGAGATCCTCCAGCACCTCCGTGACCGATGCCCGTAGCCTTTCTTCGATGCCCATTCCTACTTACCCTTCCTGTTTGTGCTCAAAAGTGGGAGGCGCGGCCAACTTTCCGGCAACCTTCACGAAAGCGCGCTCAGCGCGCGGATGGCAGGCCGGACGCGACGGGGGGCCCGGAGGGCGACCTGGTCACGAGCCGCTCGATCTGGGTCGCCTTCCAGCGCGTCTCTTCGAGCTCCGCCTCCGGGTCGCTGTCCGCGACGATGCCCCCGCCCGCGAAGTAGTGCGCCTCCTCCTTTTTCAGGGTCAGCACGCGGATGGCCATCGCCAAATGGACCGAACCGCTCCACGCCATGAAACCGAAAGCGCCTGTGTAGAGCCCTCGTCGCGCGGGCTCGAGACGCGCGATGACCTCCATGGCGCGAACCTTGGGCGCGCCCGTCACGCTGCCGCTCGGGAACATGGCCCGCAGGGCCTGCAGTGGCGTCGCGCCCGGACGAAGGAGACCGCCGAGGATCGCGCCCCGGTGATGGATCGTCGGATGCGTCTTGACGCGCGGAGACTCGAGCAGGCTGACCGAACCGGGCACGCAGATCTTGCCCAAATCGTTACGCTCCACATCCAAGATCATCGTCAACTCCGCTCGCTCTTTGGCGCTTTGGTCGAGCTCACGGCAAAGGTCGTCATCGGCCTCTGCGTCGCGTCCCCGCGGGCGCGTCCCCTTGATCGGCGCCGTGAGCACCCGCCGCGTCGACGGGTCGATGGTGAGAAACATCTCCGGCGAGCTCGCGCAGACGAACGTCCCTCCGAGGTCGATGCACGCGCCGAATGCCGCGGGCGCATTCTCGGACATGGCCAGGTACAGATCGAGGGGACTCCCCGCGGCGGCGAATCGTTGCCTCCGCGCCAAGTTCACCTGGTAGAGATCGCCCGCTCGTATGAGCTCCTTGGCTTGACGAATCCGCGCCAGATGAGCGTTGGGCGGGTCGTCCTCCTCGAGCGGATCGAGACGCACGGGCGCGCGGGCGCGACGGACGACCGGGGTCGCGCGAAGCTCGCGCGCCAGCCATGCCACGCGCTCTGCGTCGTCCCCCACCACGCGCACCACACCGCGCGCGACATCGATGTCGACGACCGCCCCGTAACGTCGCCAGCTAGGCTCCACGAGATGCGGCGCGGGGCGCTCGTCCGGTGTTCGCGTCCAGTGCGCGCGCTCGAGGCTCCGGGCGCATTCGTAAGGCACGGCGCCGATCCAGCGGGGAACGTCGTCACGCGTGTCGACCGTATCGAAACCGCCACAGCCGGTCCCGCCCCGCCGTGACGCTCCAGCCGCCCCCGGCGCGCGTTCATCCGACGGCGGAAGCCACCCCGTGATGCTCTCCACCGGATCGACCGCCACCACGCTTCGCCGTCCGCTTTCGCCGTCCGACGCTCCATGTAGGAAGGCGAACCCCGGCCGCCCCTCCAACCGTTGCGCGATGGCAACGGGATCAGCGGCGGCGTCGACGACGATGGCGCAGAGCGGCATGGTGGCGCCGCCGAGCTTGGCACGCGAAGCGCGGATCGGCCTGTTCCGTCTGAAAATCCGCGGTAGGCTGCGCGCCATGCGTAACCTTTGCCTCGCTGCTTTGACGACGTTGGTCGCCTGTTCCTCCTCCGACCCTCTTCCGCCGCCCGACGTCCGGCTTCTCGTCGGCCAGGACGAGACGTGGTCGGCCGATCCGCCTCCGACGCGCGTACAGATCGAACTGGTCGAACCCGAGCGCCGCGTCGTCATCGGCGAAGCCACCGCGCCGGCGTCGGTCATCACCATCCGCAACCCGGGCTTCAACGCCGGCACGATCGCCAGCTTCGAGGCGACCGGTTTCGATGGGGCGGGGACGGCTCTCGTCCGCGGCGCGTCGGTTCCGTACGTGATTTACAATCTGCTCAGCGCGACCATCCCCATCTTCGTTGCCCGTTCGTCGACATGGTCGCGGCCCGCCGAGAACCTCGAGCACGCGCGCAACTTCCCGGTCGTCACCGTCCTTTGGCACCAATTCATCATCGCCGCAGCCGGCGAAAGCAAAGACCCCGCCGTGCCCGACTTCTACGACGCCATCAACTGGAAAGGGCTGCCGATGCAGCCACCCTTTGCGCGGGTACCCAAGACCATGGTCGTCGTGGGGACCACGGTGCTCTGCATCGACGAAACGGCCGCCACCTCGATCGAACTCCGGTGGAGCGATCGCGTGGCCAACGAACCGGCCCCCGCAGGCCTTTCTTTTGCCGAAGTCGCGGGCGGCCAGGTCTTCGAGCTCGCCGACGGGACCGCCTTTGTCGTGGGGGCCACGCGCAGCACGGGCGAGCCGACCGCGAAAGTGCTGCGCATCGATAAGGTGACCAGCCAGACGACTGGCGAGACGACGGGGGTCCTACGGGCGGTCACACTCGCTACGCCACGCCGTGGAGCGGCCGCCGGCGTCGTTGCCGGCAACCTCGTCGTGTGGGGTGGCAGCGCGGAAGGCGCCGCAGCCGAAGTGCTGAACACGGCCCGAGACGCGTTCTCCTCCCTCCCCTTCCCGCCCGACGCCACCGCGGGACTCGGTCTGGCGAAGCTCGATGCAACCATCGCGCTCCTCGCCGGCGGAAAGGATCCGGTGACCGGAACCGCCGCCCCCCTCAGAACCTTCGACGTCACCTGCGCGGCAGACTGCGCCGCCACCGAGCTCGCCATGTCCCCCACTGCGCTGCAGCGAACGAGCGTTTTCCCGCTCGCTCCAGGCCACGTGCTGGTCACTGGCGACTCCGACGACGGAGAGTTTCATGCCTTCAGCGTCCTCACGACGGGCGCACCAGCGGAAATCGTCGAGCGTCCGCTGCGCGAGCGACGCAAAGGGGCGACTGCGTTCGTACTTCCCAATGGTCAGCCGGGCGTACTCGGCGGCGAGAACCCCGAAACCGCGGCGCCCGTGCTGAGCATCGAGAGTTTCTTTTTTTGAGAGATGCTATCGGGCAGGTTAGGCATCTCATTGCCCATAGAGGACGGCATGGTACCTTTTAGAGACGAGGTGCTCCATGCGTAACGTACTTCTCGGCATCGTTGCCCTCTCGTTGGCGGGTGGTTGCGCCTCTACCGAGCTCTGCCCCGAAACGCCGGTCGATACCACCCGCGAGCACATCACGCTGCGCTACCCGGGTAATTTCGATCAGGTGGCGCTCGAAGGGGGTCGGATCTTCGGCCCCGATCTGGAAGTTACGCGTTACGACGACGCCTATCGAGGGCACGCCTTCCGTAAGCAGGTCGATCTGCGCGTCCAAGAGGATCTCATCGAGGGGATCGTCGGAGCGGGCCGAACGGAGCTGCATCTGGCGAGGTATCCCGACGGGTTCGAGCTCCAGGGTCTCTACGCCGGCAACCTCGGTGTGCTCACGTTCCGCCGCGATCGGCTGGAGGGCCACCTCGGGGGCCGCGTTTTCCGCTTGCGCAGCAGCGCGACCGATCCGCGGATCTACGAATCGAACTCCGGGCCGGCCGAACAAGCGGTCGCGGTGCCCATGGCCATCGCTCGTATCCATCCCGGGCCCACCGAGATTGCACTGCCCGGCATGTTCGGCTCTCTGCCGACCGAACATCAGGCGGCCGTGCTCGCCATCTTCCTCGGTCGCTGAGCGAACGCGGGGCCCCTACGGTTCACGCCACGGCGAGCGTGGCGTGCGCGGCGACGAGCATCCGCCGGGCGGGCGCCGTCAAGCGTGCACCAGGAAAAACGACGCACTCGCGCACCGCCCCCAGCCCCGCAACGACGGCACCCTCCCCCACCACGGATCGCTCGAGCATCGCTCCCGCATCGACGGTCGCGCTCGCCGCCGACCACGCCCCCAGCCGATGGCACTCGAGCCACCGCAGGTTCGCTCGCAGCAGCGACCCCGGCTGACCGATGTCGTCCCACATGCCGCGATAAAGAAACGCCGCCACCCGGCCCCCGCGTCGCAGAAGCGGAAGCACGACGTCGGCGACGAGGCAGCCTTGGGCGGGCAACGTGCGCCGCAAATCCGGGCTCATCACTTGGATGCCGAGAAAGTCGCCCCCCGACGCCTCGGCTCCGAACCGCTCGCCCCGGAGGCGAACCACGTAGCCTTCCTCGTCGAGACCGACCGTGCCTGTCCCCGGCGGGCCGGGCTCGACGACCCAAAGCGCCTCCGCACGCCCCCGGTCGTGCTCGGCGATGAGGGCTGCGACGTCGAGCTCGGGCGCAAGGATGTCGCCATTCCAGATCACCACCGCACCATCGCCGAGGGCGCTCGCTGCGTTGGCGACGCCGCCCGCGGTGCCGAGAATCGTAGGCTCATGAAGAAGATGAATTTTGATGTCGAATCCATTGATTCGCTGCTTAAAATCTAGAGCGCGATGATGGACGTTAGCGACGATGCGCCCCGCGCCTCCGCGGCCCAAGGCTGCGGCGATATGAGCGAGCACCGGACGGTCACCGACAGGCATCAGCGGCTTGGCGAGCTCGTCCGTAAGGGGAGCGAGGCGCGTTCCGAATCCGGCAGAGAGCACGATGGCCGCGGTCATCCCGTCGACTGGGATCTAGCACTTCCCAGCCGTGGTCATCGGCCGAGCACGACGCAACTTACTGGCCCCTGCCGAGCCAAGCGTGATAGCGCACCCCCATGGCTCGGCTTCACGCGACAATCGCGGTCAGCTTGGCGCTCGCGGGCTCGCTCGCCAACGGCGGGTGCGGAACCGACGCCAGCGGCACCGATGCGTGCCGCAAGATCGAACGCGCCCGATGCCGCAGAGCCGCCAGCTGTCCCGATCTCGGCCTGCGCGGCTCGATCGGCGTCGAAGAATGCATGCAATACGCGCGTGACCACTGCTTGCACGGACTCGCCGTCGCCGACCCCGGGCCGCCCGCCATCGACGCATGCGTGAGCGCCATCGACCAAGCGATGAGCTGCGATATCGTCACCACCCCCGAAACGGTGCCCGCTTGCGCCTTTTTGAAGCCAACGCCCGGTACGGTCGACGCCGGCGCCGACGCGTCGCCCGACGACGTAACCGACCTCGACGCGCCCGGGACGAACACCGGTGGTTAGCTAGCGCTGGCAACGCAGCACCGCTTCCGCTACACCGGGCTTCCGCCATGGCCCGCCCCGCTGCGAAGACGCCACTCGCGCTCCTTTTCGCGACTACCGCCGTTCTATCGGCCGGCTGCTTCGATACGTCGAGCACGCTTACGACCGTCGACTATCCGACGCGCCTCACCTTCGACCCCCTCACGTTCCGCGGTTCGCTCCCCTGCGGCGCACCGGGCCTCGCGCGCTACCTGGTGACGGTGATGGACGTGAGCAGTGAGGACAACAGGGGTGCCCGGTCATCGGGCCCGGTGGCTTGCCAGAACCACCTGTCTTTCGGCGATTCCTTCGTCACGAACATCCATCTCTACACGGCACGAATCTACGGCTATGACCGCGAGGTCATCATCGACTCGGCCGGCGAGGTCGAGGATGCCGGCCGCCCAAGGACAATCGATCCCACGTCCGGCGAAGAGATCTTGCCCAAGTGGACGACGACTTGCGGTGAAGTGCCTCCCCCTGCCCCCGATCCCGATGCCGAGGCCGACGCGAGCGAAGATAGTCGGCCCCCCTACAATCCACTCCGCTATCCCACGATGGCCTATGGAAAGGTCGAAGTGATCATGCAAGGCTGCCTTCCCCTCGCCGCCACACCGACGCCCGATGCTTCGACGGGCGACGGTTCGAGCGGAGGTGTTGACGGCTCCCCAGACGCGGAATCACCCGCGGAAGCGAGCGCCGAAACCAGCGACGCGACCGACCCCGACAGCGGCGAACCTGGCGATGACGACAGCGGCGACGATGCCGGAACCGGCGAAGATGCCGCGGACGAGGGGGCGGCCGATGCCCCAGAGCGACGAAGGAGCCGATGAGTAGGGTCCTGTCGCCTCTTAGCATGCATCGGAGGTGGCGAACCGAAGTCTGCATGCTTAGCTTGCGAAAATCTGTCGGGGGTTTGAAGATGGTAAGTCGTACCCCCGACTGACCATTGGCTTCCAGGTTGGCGGCACCCGCACGAGGGAGAACCCATGTCCGAGAAAAAGAACCAGCCCCCTCCTATGCCGCCGCGCTCGGACGAAGAGGTCCAGTTCGGTGACGAGCTTCCCGTACTTCCGATTCGCAACGCGGTGTTGTTTCCCGGGGCAGTAGCTCCCTTCGACGTCGGGCGCGAAAAGTCGGTCGCGCTGGTCGAGGACGTCGACAACCTTCCCGGGCCCGTCATTGCCATCTTCGCCCAGCGCGACCCGTCGACGGACGATCCCGGTTTCGACGACCTTTATCCGGTCGGCTGCGCAGCGCGGGTGCTCAAAGCGCTCAAGCACAGCTCGGGGAACTATTCGCTCATCCTGCAGGGACTCGTCCGGATTCGGCTGGAATCGGTGACCCAGGCCGCCCCCTACCTCAAAGCCAAGATCAAGCGCCTCGAAGAGCCGGGCTCGGAAGACGTCGAGGCCGAGGCGCTCGCCATGAGCCTGCGCGACATCGCCAAGCAGGTCATTCAACTGATGCCCGAGCTGCCACGCGAGGCCGGATCGCTCATCGACTCCATTCAGGCGCCGGGCGCGCTCGCCGATCTCGTTGCCGCCAACCTCGACGCGCCCGTCGAGGAAAAAGCGCAGCTCATCGAGACGCTCGAGGTCAAAGAGCGCATCCGCAAAGTCCTGCGCTTGCTCACGCGCCAGCTCGAAATCTTGAAAATGCGCGAGCGCATCAACTCCCAGATCAAGGAGGAGATGGGCAAAAACCAGCGCGAGTACGTCCTTCGCCAGCAGCTCAAGGCGATCAAGGAAGAGCTCGGCGAAGACGACGGTGATCAGGGGGATCTCGACGGCATCGAGGAGCGCATCGCCAAGGCGACCCTCCCCAGCGAAGCGGAGACAGTCGCCAAAAAGCAGCTCAAGCGCCTGCGCTCGATGCAGGTGGGGTCGGCCGAGTACACGGTCGTTCGCACGTACCTCGACTGGATCCTCGATCTGCCGTGGACGAACACCACGCAGGACATCATGGACATTGCGGCCGTGCGCAAGGTCCTGGACGAGGACCACTACGGTCTCGAGAAGGTCAAGAAGCGCATCCTCGAATTCCTGGCGGTGCGCAAGCTCAAGCAGGACAAGAAGGGGCCGATCCTCTGTCTCATCGGTCCCCCCGGCGTCGGCAAGACGTCGCTCGGACGCAGCATTGCGCGCGCTCTCGGGCGAAAATTCGTCCGCATCTCCCTCGGCGGCGTGCACGACGAAGCGGCCATCCGCGGCCATCGCCGTACGTACGTCGGCGCGCTCCCGGGGCAGATCATCCAGGGGATGAAGAAGGCCGCCACCATCAACCCCGTGTTCATGATGGACGAGGTCGACAAGATCGGACACGACTTCCGCGGCGATCCTTCCGCGGCGCTCCTCGAGGTGCTCGATCCCGAGCAGAACAACACGTTCGCCGACCACTACCTCGAAGTGCCGTACGACCTCTCCAACGTGATGTTCGTCGCCACGGCCAACATCGCCGACCCCATTCCGCCGCCTCTCCGCGATCGCATGGAGATCCTCGAGATCCCCGGCTACACGCGACGTGAAAAGCTGGCCATCGCCAAGCAGCATCTTTTGCCGAAGCAGCTCGATGAGCACGGTCTGACGACGGCCCAGATCGACATCCAAGACACCGCCATCGAAGAGATCATCGACCAGTGGACACGCGAGGCCGGCGTCCGCAACCTCGAGCGCCAGATCGCGAGCGTCATTCGCGGCGTGGCGGTCAAGGTGGCCGAAGGAGAAACGGTCCAGCGCAAGATCGCCACCACCGACGATCTGCGCGAGTTCTTGGGCGCCCCCAAGTTCACCAGCGAAGTGGCGGAGCGCACCGAGGAGACGGGCGTGGCCACCGGGCTCGCCTGGACGAGCGTCGGCGGCGAAATCCTCTTCATCGAGGCGACACGCATGTTCGGCACGGGCAAGCTGCAGCTGACCGGGCAGCTCGGTGACGTCATGAAAGAGTCGGCCCAGGCGGCGCTCTCGTTCGTGCGAACCAATGCCGAAAGGTACGGCATCGCCAAGGACTTCCTCGAGAAGAGCGACTTGCACATCCACATCCCCGCCGGCGCCATGCCGAAGGACGGCCCGAGCGCGGGGGTGACGATGTTCACCGCGCTGGTGTCGATGCTGACCGGCATCCGCGTGCGGCACGACGTGGCCATGACCGGCGAGATCACGCTGCGCGGACGCGTTCTGCCCATCGGCGGTCTCAAGGAGAAGGTGCTCGCCGCCCACCGCGCCGGGATCAAGCGGGTCATCATCCCCGAGCGCAACAAGTCCGACCTCGAGGAGGTCCCCAAGGAAGTGCTGGACGAGCTCGATTTCGTATCGGTGAGCCGCATGGATCAGGTGCTGGAAGCGGCACTCGAATCGATGCCCGCGCCGCGCGTGGTCGAGCCGGCCGGGACCCCTCCGACCGCACCGGCGGGCGGAGGCAAAGAAGCCCCCGCTGCGACGAACTGATCCCTCGGGAGCCCGGCTGCACGAGGCAGGCCGGGATGTTCGTTCTTACGGCGTGAGGACGACGCGGCCGATCGCGCCGCGGTCGGCCAGGATCTTGTGGGCATCGGCGGCACTCTTCAGGGGAAGCACCCGGTGAAGGACGACGCGGAGTTTCTTCGCGGCGATGAGGGTGAAGACGTCTTCGAGATCGGTGCGCGTGCAGCCGGCGCTGCCGAGCACCTGGTAGCCGAAAAGGATGAGAGCGCCGGGGTTGACCTTGATCGAGTCGGCCAGGATGTTACCGACGAGAATGAGGCGTCCGCCGTTGCGAAGGCTGCGCATCGACGACGTGAACGTCGGGCTGCCGGTCAGCTCGAGCACGGCGTCGACACCGGCAGGAACGAGCGCCCGAACTTTTTCGTGCAGAATGCCCTGCGCATCGACGACGGCCTCGTCCGCACCGGCGTCGAGGAGGGCTTGCCGCTTCGTGTCGGAGCTCGTCCCGGCGATGACGCGCGCGCCGAGCGCCTTGGCGATTTGAATGGCAGCCATTCCAACGCCGCCGCTGGCGCCGGTGATGAGGAGCTGATCGCTCAGCGTGACGCGGCCCACCGTGCGCAGCGCGCGGAGCGCGGTTCCGAAGGTGCACGCCGCGGAGGCGGCTTCCACGTCGGAAACACTGGCCGGCACCTTGACCAGGGTGGCGGGGGTTGCCGTCACGAGCTCGGCGTAGCCACCGCTTCGCGTTTGGCCATAACTCTGCCAACCCTTTTCGCAGATGACTGCTTCGCCGCGCGAGCAGGAGCGGCACACCCCGCAACCGAGCCGCAAAAGATTGGCCACGCGATCGCCCGGTGCCAGGCCGGACTCCGGCGCCGCGCGCACGACTTCGCCGGCGAACTCGTGCCCGAGAATGACGGGAAGCGGCAGACCCCGGAAACCGCCGCGCCGATCGATGAGATCGCGCCCGCAAACGCCCTCCGCCTTCACCTTCACCAAGACTTCGCCGCGTGCCGGCTCGGGGTCGGGCACTTCGCGGTACTCGAGCTCTTCGGGCCCGCCCAGCTTGCTGAGAACGATGGCGTGCATGGCGTGCAAGGTAGCGGTTTGATGCTCCAGGCGCTATCGTCCCCGCCTTCCTAGCATGACTGCCTGAGTCTTGGCCTCGGCAGATCACGATCACGATCGGCAGAATGGTAGCTTCCGGCGATCGATCTGGTAGCCAGTAGTGCTAGCTCTGACAAAGTAGGCGAGATGGCGATATCGAAAAAACCGATAGGCATTTCACTTCTCGGCTGCGGCACCGTGGGAGGCGGCGTCATTCGCCTGCTCTCCTCCAATGCCACGCGGCTCGCGGCGCGCGTGGGCGCGCCGCTCGTCATCCGCAAAGTGCTCGTGCGTGACCTCGTCAAAGATCGCGTCCCGGAATGCGAGCGCGCTTGGCTGACGCTGAACCCCGACGACGTGCTCGACGATGCCAGCACCGATGTGGTGGTGGAAGTGATGGGGGGCGAGTTTCCGGCCTACGACTACATCCGCCGCGCCATGGACGCCGGCAAAGGCGTGGTCACCGCCAACAAGATGTTGCTCGCCGCGCGAGCTCACGAGCTGGTGCAGCGTGCCGCCGAGCGCGGCATCGATCTGGCGTTCGAAGCGTCGGTCGGCGGCGGTATCCCCATCATTCGCGTGCTGCGCCAGGCGCTCGCCAGCGACTCCGTCGACTGCCTCTACGGCATCGTCAACGGCACTTCGAATTACATCTTGACGCGCATGTGCGAGGACGGACTCGCCTTCGATCAAGCGCTCGCCGAAGCGCAAGCCAAAGGTTATGCCGAAGCCGACCCTACCCTCGACATCGACGGCCACGATGCCGCCCACAAGATGTCGGTCTTGGCGATGCTTGCGTTCGGCGTGAAGGTCGAGCACGGCAACATTCCCACCGAGGGCATCCGCTCGCTCGAACCGATCGATCTGCGCTTTGCCGATCGCTTCGATCTCGTCATCAAGCACCTCGCCATCGGCAAGGCCCACGGACCGCGTATCGAGCTCCGGGTCCACCCCGCCCTCGTCTCCAAGCGCAGCGTGCTCGCCAACGTGTCCGGCGTGCTCAACGCCATCTACCTCGAGGGGCGCGCGCTCGGCCCCTGCCTCATCTCCGGGCGCGGCGCGGGGGACATGCCGACGGCGGTCAGCGTCGTCGCCGACATCGTCGATGTGGCGCGCTCCAAGCTCGCCGGCGCCGCCGGACTCTCCACCAGCGGCATCTCGCTGGAAGAGCGGCCCCTCGTGCCCATGGGAGAGATCGAGACCCGGTACTACCTGCGCTTTTCGGGCCAGGATCGTCCCGGGGTCCTCGCCCGCATCGCCGGTGCGCTCGGCGAGCACGGGGTCAGCATCGAGCAAATGATTCAAGACGGACGCTCGGCAGCGCCGTCCGAACCGGTTCCCATCGTCATGATCACGCACCGCGCGCGCGAATCGGGGGTGGTGGCCGCGATCAAAGCCATCCGCGCCTTCGACTCGGTCAGCGACCAGACGCGCCTCTTGCGCATCGAAGAGGTGTAGCGACTTGCCCAGCACTCCCCCCAACCGCCCCGGCGGTGCGCCGCCGAGCAGTGGTCCGTCCAGCCGATCGCGCCGGGCGGTTTCTTCCCGCAATGCGCCGCTCGGCGTCTTCGACTCGGGACTCGGCGGTCTCACCGTGGTGCGCGCGCTGCGCGAGCGACTTCCGGCCGAATCGATCGTCTACCTCGGCGACACGGCGCGCGTCCCCTATGGCACTCGCTCGGCCGATACGGTCATCAAATACGCGCTCGGCTGCGCCGATGTCCTCATCGACCGCGGGGTCAAAGCCATCGTCGTCGCCTGCAACACGGTGAGCGCGGTTGCCCTCGACGTCCTGCGCGTCGAGCTCGACCTGCCCGTGCTCGGCGTCATCGAGCCGGGCGCCCGCGCGGCCGTCGAGATCTCGGAGGGCAATGTCATTGGTGTACTTGGGACCACGGGAACCATTGCTTCCGGCGCCTATCCGCACGCCGTGGCCGCCGTCAGCACGCGCGCCGAGGTCGTTGTGCAAGCCGCGCCGCTGCTCGTCCCGCTGGTCGAGGAAGGATGGCTCGAGGGAGAAGTTCCGCGCTTGGCCGTGCGGCGCTATCTGGAACCGCTCCTCGCGCGCGGCGCCCGAGTGGTGGTGCTGGGGTGCACGCACTACCCCCTTTTGCAAGGCGTGATCGAGCGCGAAGCAGCGGACATCGCCGGACGCCCGGTGCGTATCGTCGACAGCGCGCACGCAACGGCCGAAGCGGTGGCTGCCTTCCTGCACGAGCGCGAAGCGGCCGCGACGG
This sequence comes from Polyangiaceae bacterium, assembly GCA_035318465.1. Lineage (GTDB taxonomy): Bacteria > Myxococcota_A > Polyangia > Polyangiales > Polyangiaceae > DASWDH01. Next base: position 135,296 of record DATHES010000014.1, on the reverse strand, counting down.
GGCCCGACCCGGGGCGGCTCGATCTGCTGGTCACTGATCTTCCGAAGAGCTTTGCCGACGTAGCGCGCCGGTTCCTCGGGGCCAGCGTGCCCCAGGTGACGCAGATCGATCTGTAGCGCCCAATTGCGCGAAGCGATGCGCACCTGACGAAAGTGCCCTGAGGCGACGGGCGACGAACGACGCTATAGTCGTCACCCGTGCGCCTCCACCTCATCGACGGAACCTACGAGCTCTTCCGCGCCCACTTCGCTCCTCGGCCGGGACACGTCGCGCCGTCCGGTCGCGACGCCAAGGCGACGGTCGGCGTCGTGGGATCGCTGCTCGCTCTTCTGCGCGAGGCGGAGGAAGCCGTGACGCACATCGCCGTCGCCTTCGACAATCCCATTCGCTCGTTCCGCAACGACCTCTTTCCGTATTACAAATCCGACGAGGGCGTCCCCCCCGAGCTGCGCGATCAGTTCGACGCCGTCGAAGAGGGCGTGCGTGCCATCGGCGTCGTGGTTTGGTCGATGCGCGAATACGAAGCGGACGACGGACTGGCCACGGGGGCGCGCCGCTTCCGCGACGAGGTGGAGCAGGTCCGCATCATGACCCCCGACAAGGACCTGGGGCAATGTATCTTGGGCGATCGCGTGGTGCAGATCGATCGCCGGCAGCGCAAGACGGTGAACGAGCCTGCCTTCCGCGCGGCGCGCGGCTTCGGGCCGGCCAGCATGCCCGATTTCCTGGCGCTCACCGGCGACACGGCCGACGGCATCCCGGGGCTGCGCGGCTTCGGGGAGAAAAGCGCGGGCATGCTCCTCGGGGAATACGAGCACCTCGAGCACATCCCGGAGCACGTTCATCAGTGGAAGGTGAAGCCGCGCGGCGCGCTCGCGCTGGCCACGACCCTCGCCGAGCACCGCACCGAGGCGCTCCTTTATCGCAAGCTTGCCACGCTGGTCGACACGGTGCCCTTGCCGGAGTCGCTCGATGATCTTCGCTTTCGCGGCGTTCCGCGGGCACGCTTCGAAGCTTGGTGCGGCAAACTCGGCGCCACGACGATCGCCACGATGCCCAAGCTATGGGCGCCCGATTGACGGGCGGCTCTTCCGCGTGGTGTGACGGCCGGCGTGGTGTGACCGGCGTGCTCAGGACAGCGGCGCTTGACCCGGCTCCGCGCTCAAGAGGTAGAGCACCGCCATGCGCACTGCGACGCCCGATTCCACCTGGTCGAGGATGACGCTGCGCGGACCGTCGGCGATGGCGCCATCGATTTCCACGCCGCGGTTGATGGGACCGGGATGCATCACGATGGCGTCTGGATTGGCTCGGCCGAGGCGTGACGCGTTGATCCCGAAAAGACGCGCGTACTCGCGCATGCTCGGCAAGAGAGCGCCGGCCAGACGCTCGCGCTGGATGCGCAGCACCATCACCACGTCGGCCCCTTCCAGCGCGGGTTCGACGCGATCGAAGGTCTCCACGGGGTAGGCGCCGGAGGTGGGCGGCAAAAGCGTCCGCGGTCCTGCAAAACGCACCTTGGCCCCCAGCGTCGAGAGCAGGATGGCATTGGAGCGCGCCACCCGGCTGTGCGCGACGTCGCCGCAGATGGCGATGGTCAGCCCGGCGATTTTCCCCTTGCTGCGGCGGATGGTGAACGCATCGAGCAAGGCTTGGGTGGGATGCTCGTGGGTGCCATCGCCGGCATTGACGACGCGCGCCTTGGTGCGCTCCGCGACGTAGTGGGGCGCCCCCGACGCGGCGTGACGCACGACGAGGATGTCAGGGTGCATCGCTTCCAGGTTTTTTACCGTGTCGAGAAGCGTCTCCCCCTTGGACACGCTCGAGCTTGCCACCGAGATGTTGATGACGTCCGCGGAGAGCCTTTTTCCGGCAATTTCGAAGGAGGTACGGGTGCGTGTGGAGGGTTCGAAGAAGAGGTTGATGACCGTCTTGCCCCGCAAGGTGGGGGCCTTGCGCACGCGTCGTTTCGACACCTCGAAGAAGACTTCGGCGGTGTCGAGCACGGTGAGGGCATCTTCCGCGCGCAGCCCCTCGGTGCCGAGGAGGTGCCGCGTGCTCCACGTTCCAGCGGCGGTCGTCATCACGGAGCCCCTTCGTAAACGACCGCGTGGTGACCGGAAGCGTCGCAGAGCACGTCGACCCTGTCGCTGGCGGGGATGTCGGTGACACGCACCACGAAGTCGGGCTGGATGGGGAGCTCGCGACCCCCGCGGTCGATGAGCACGGCCAGCTCGATCTTCTGCGGCCGCCCGTAATCGAGCAGGGCGTCGAGCGCGGCGCGGGTGGTGCGTCCAGTGTAGAGCACGTCATCGACGAGCACGATGCGCTGACCTTCGACTTCGAAGGGGATCTCGCTGCGCCCGATCTGTGGCTTGGGCAGCGCGCTGGCGGCGTCGTCGCGGTAGAGGGTGATGTCGACGGCGCCCACCGGCACGCGCTGATGCTCGAGCTCTTCGATGTATTCGGCCAGCTTGGCGGCGAGAGGGACGCCCCCGCGACGGATGCCGACCAGGGCGAGCTTGTGCGCTCCTCCGGCCCGCTCCACGATCTGACCCGCCATGCGCCGGATACCGCGCGCTGCCGTTTCGGGATCGATCAAGACGCGCATGTCGAAGGTCCCTTACCTTTTGCCTAGCATCACTTCGTCGGATTCTCTTTACGTTCTTTTCGGCGGCCTGGCCGCACTTTTCGTGGCCGCAAGAGGCGTACCGGCCGATGCGTCATCGGGTATGGCGAGGGACCGAGAAGGTAGTGCTATGTCTAGTGGCTCGATGCACTCCTGGGAAGAGCTCGGGCCTCGTTTTGTCGCGGCCGGCGGCGCTTTCTTCGCAGTGGTCGCACTCGCTCTCATTCCGGTGGTCGTGCTGCGGCGAAAGGAGCCCTCCAGCACCATCGCCTGGATCTTGACCCTGATTTTTCTGCCCGTGGTGGGGGCCGTCCTTTTTCTGCTCTTCGGGCGCGACCGCGTGCGCTGGCCCGCGAAGCGCAAGCGTCAGGCCGACGCGTTCATGCGCAGCATCCTGCGCGAACGCACGCAGGAGGTGCGAGAACCCTCGTTCGCCGACGGACAGCTGACCGAGCTCGAAAAGCAGATCTTCCAAGTCGGATCGCTGCTGACCGGCGCGGGAGCCAGCGTGGGCAACCGCATCGAGGTCCTCACCGACGGCAACGACGTCTACGAGGCGCTCGGCGCGGCCATCGACGAAGCCGAGCACCACGTCAATGCGGAGTTTTACCTGATCCGCAACGACGCCACCGGTGCCTGGTTTCGCGACAAGCTCGTGCGCGCGGCCGAAAGGGGGGTCGCCGTGCGGCTGCTCTGCGACGCGTATGGCTGTCTCGCCATCGGCGCCGCCTGGCGCCGGCCGCTGCGCCGCGCCGGGGCCAAGGTCGGCGTTTTTCTGCCGATGCGCTCGCTCTTCTTGCAGCCCGTCAACCTCCGCAACCATCGCAAGATCGTGGTGGTCGACGGCAAGGTAGCGTTTTCCGGCGGGGTCAACATCGGCAACGAATACCGCGGCCAAATGCGCGGGATCGGGACGTGGCGCGACACGCATTTTCGTATGGAGGGGCCGGCCGCGCTCGCCCTGCAGCGCGTCTTTTTCCAGGATTGGTTTTTCGCGACCGGCGAAGGCGTCGACCCTACGCCCTTTTTCCCCGCCGCTGGACTCGCACCGGGCGGGGCCAGCGTGGCCATCGTGCCGAGCGGGCCCGACACGCGGACCGAAGCCATCCATCGCCTTTTCTTCGCCGCCATCGCCGGTTCACGCGAGCGCGTGTTCATCACGACACCCTATTTCGTGCCGGACGCCCCCATGGTGGTTGCACTCCAGGTCGCGGCCATGCGCGGCGTCGACGTCAAGCTCGTCCTTCCGAGCCGCTCCAACCACCGCGTGACGTTCCACGCGGGTCGCAGCTTTTACACCGAGCTGCTCGAGGCCGGTGTGCACATCTACGAATACCAGCCCGGGATGATCCACGCCAAAACGATGGTCGTCGATGGACGCATCGTCTTTCTCGGCAGTGCGAACATGGACATGCGAAGCTTCCGCCTGAATTTCGAGGTTCACGCCCTCATTCACGATGCGCCCACGGCGGGTGAGCTCGAGGCATGCTTCGCGGACGACCTCGCCAAAACCACCGTCGTCGACCTCGCCACCTGGCGCACGCGCCGGCGCCGTTACCGCATTGCCGAGGGAGCCGGGCGCTTCGTCTCGCCGCTTTTGTGATGGCCTAGTTCAAGAACCGCTTGTCGGTGGGGGGGCGCCGGCCCAAGGGGGGCGAATCTCCTCCGTCGATGACGCGCAGCTTCGGCTGATTGCCGCGCGCCTTGGATGCGCGACGCGCGATGAAGAAGTAGCGCACCTTCAGCAGCAGACGACGCGCGGGCGAGGGGGTGCCCGCGCCGAACAGGTAGCCACCGAGCATCCCCCCAAACGGGGTGATGAGCCCTTCTGGCCGCTGATCGTTGGCGAGGACGAGGAAAATGCTGAAGCCGATGACGAACACGAGAAGGCCCGTGGAGGTGACCGGCAAGACGAAGAACAGACGCACCACCTGTCCGCGATGCGACAGCGCCCATGCCACGGCGATGCCTTCAATCGCGCCCGTGGCTCCGAACCAGTACGGTTGCCCGAGCGAGGCGACGATGGATCGAGGCATCAGGGCCTCGAAGCACATTTGCGCGAGAAACCCGGTGATGAGGCAGGCAAAGAGAAAGAACAGGGTGCGCTTCGAACCCCAGCGCGCTTCCATGGTGGGGGCCAAGAAATACAGACCCACGAGGACGGTGACGATGTGGCTGACGCCCGCGCTCCCCGAAGGAAGATGCATCAGCCCGGCCGTGAACAGTCGCCAGACCTCGCCGTGCAGGATGGCCTGGGTGTTGCCGGCAAAGACGTAGAAGGCCTCCTTGTCGAGCCCGCCATAGTTGATGGCGACGGCGAACATGACCCAGATCGAAACGAGCGTCCCCATCACCCAGAGGAGCGCCTTGCCGGGACGCGGCAAGCCCATCGAGACCATTTCGTCGCGCATCGTTACCGTTCCGGTACCAGCCCGCGCGCCGGCGAGCAACTAGGCAGACGGCCACCCGCGAACGCCGCGCATCAAAAGAGCGCGGTGAAGCTCAAGGAGCCGATGTACGCGGTCGTGTCCGAAGGCTTGCGCCCCCCCAAGGTGAAGTCGCTGTAACCGTAGAAGAGGACGTCGAAACCGAGGCCCGCCTGCAGCCCCTCGAAAATACCTACGATGCGCCGCTCTCCCGCCGCCCACGTGCCGACGGCGCGCGCCCCGGCCAGGTAGCTCGAAAACGGCGACACCTCGCGGTCGCCGGACCAATATTGCCCGCGAGGACCGTATTGGGGCTCGCCCCCCGTGTAATCGTCGCTCCAGAAGAGCGCCGCCGTCTGCCGATAGTAACGCCCCGTCACACGCAGCCGAAGCCAAGGGAAAATGTACTTTTCCCCTTCGAGCTCGAACGTGCCGCTCATGATGTGCCAGGTGTCGCGGTAACCGCGCACGCCGGCGCGCACGGCGCCCTTCAGCGGCCGGACGTAGTACGCGCCACGCAGGGCGATCGCTTGGCGCGCCCGGTTTTCGGGGTGATGCTCTTGTGCGTACTGGCCGCTGGGACTGAGCGAAACCGCGCGGTAGGGATCGCTGAGCAGCCCTGCCTGCAGCTGCCCGGTGTACACCACTTGCGTCGTCAACACCGGGGTCCACGCCTGCGACCATGTGAGCTGAAGAGCATCGGTGCGGATCGGTGCCTCGCTTCGCGTCGCGGAGTTCGGCTGAAAGCACCCCGTCGAGTTGTCGAGCGGCTGGCGCAACGTGGCATCGGTATTGGGCGCGTGGGCGAGGTCACACACCGTGTCCCAGTTGCGGGCGTAGGCGATCTCGAGCTGCGAGGAATGCTGGAAAAGATCGGTCCGCGCCGATGCATGGACGGCGTTCGACTTGTAGTCGTTCTCCACCGACACCGAGCCCCCCGCGCGAAGCTGGGTGGCGTCGCGACGCACGGTGACCGACCCTCGCCCGATGTGGCGCACGTCGTTGACCGACGCCCCGGTGATCGCGTCCGGGCCGGCACGGGACAAAGGGCCCGTCTTCACGCGTTCGCTCGCTCCGGAGACGATATCGGCCTCCCACCCTCCCGTGACCGCCAGAAAATCCCACGGTCGCACGGTCAAATCGGTGGACGGCGTGTACACCGTCATCGAGCTGCCCTTGGCCGGCTCGTGGAACAGCGTCACCCGCGAATCGACCTCCGCCGCCTGTGCTCCCGCGGTGCGCGCCAGCAACCAGGCCACCGTCGTCAGAACGAGCGCCAGGAGGCCGCGCCTGCTGGCGGGATGGTTGCTACCCGATCGTCGGATCCCGGCGGCGCGCCGGGGGTCGGGTGACGTTCGCATCAGTTACAGCCGCAGCCTCCTCCCTGGACGCTCGACCCGCCAAAAGAACCTTCACGGTTCTCGAGCACGTGCTGGCGCTGGGCCGCCTCCCGCGGGTCTCCCTGCAGTTGCATGACCGGATCGGCCAAAATCGCCCGCTGCTCGGGCCGCACGGTGACGCACCCGAAGGCGAGCAGCAGACATGCCGCGAGCGCGACAACCGCCGCGCACCGTTGGGCAACGGGCAGCCAACTCGCGAATCTCCCCGCGGGCCGCTGCGTGATGCTCGGTTGTCTTCGGCGCGCTTCCATCATCGGATACTTCTGGCCATGGGTTTCAAAAGTAGACACCGAGCCCTCCTTGGTAGATCTGCGCGTTACGGTACGAGTCTTCCGTGAACAGCGTGAGATTGCTGGCCTCGATGCGCACCAGGATCCGCATGCGCAGCGCGAGGAGAAGTCCAGCCCCCGCGCGGGCAGCCCACACCGTCTCTCGTTGCAGGATGAATTGATCGACGTTGGGAAAGGTCGATAGACCGCCCAGACCGAGGGTCGCGTACGGTTCGATGGGCCAATCGGGCGCAAAGTGGACGGCGACGGCGCCGCCGTAAAGGAGCTGGTTGCCGTTCTCGGTGAGCGCCATTCCCACGTACGGCTCGAAACCAAGGGTGGGCGCCAGCACGAAGGCGGGGCGAAGCTCGAGGTACCCGTTGCGCACGCCGCGCGAGGCCGTCTCGTCGAAGACGCCCCCCAGAATGGCCAAACCTCCGCGCGCTTCGGCGAGCGGTGGAGGCGCGAAAAACCCCGGTGTGCTCGGCCGATCGGTGGCGTTCGCGTTGACGGCGATGGGTTGCACGGTCTCGCCGAGGACCCACCCGCTTCGTCCGTCGGGCATCGTCACCTTGAGCCAAAAGCCGGACCCTTTGCGCGACTCGACGATGAAGGTCTCACCGCGATGAGCGACGTAGACGACGCGGTGCGAGACGCCGGGCCCGGACCGGAGGGCCGTTTCCTCGACCACCACCCGCGCGAACGCATCGACGCGCTCGGCGCCCCGCGCGAGGCGAGACCCGAGCACGAGGAGCATTCCCACCAAGGACGCGAGCCTCACGAGCCGATGGGACGCGCGCTTCATCGACTGGAACGCTGCGCCCACTGGCGAATGATGTCGGCTTCCGTGGACCGCTCATCGAAAATCTGCCGCGGGTGGCTGGTCTTTTTGGTGGGGTGGGTCAGGAGGGGCGTCGTCAGCGGATCTTGGGTCATCTCCGCCTGCGCTGCGGTGTAGTTGTCGGCCGCGCCGGCCGGCAGGTCCCCCGTACGCCGATTGCCGGAGCACATCGGAGGAGCGGACACCGGAACGAGCTTGAACGAAGTGGCGCTGGCGTGGCACCCGCCCGCCGTGTCTTGCGTGGGGTCGCCGCTCCCGCAGGATTGGGCCATGAGCACGTTCGGCAGGACCTGGCAGTAGAAGAAGTCCTCGTCGTAGACGACCTGAGCGATCTGCGGATTGCCACCGGGCTCGATGGTGGAGCAAGCAGCCAACCCTGCGACCGCCGCAAGGAACGTCGCCTGCTTGAAGCTCGTTTCTCGGTAGCGGACGGGGTCGCGCGCCATCAGTCGGAAGGTGCGGGTTCGGAGCTACGGCGTGGGCTTGGCTTCGGGCGACTCCGGTCGGACAAGCGATGCTCCGGGGGAATGCTCGTGCCAGGGCGGCTGACGCATCAGTCCCCCATGGCACCGAAGCTATCATCGCCCGATCGGCATGTCGCCTCCAAATCCTGCGGGATCCGCAGCGCAACACGGCGCTCTAGCGCGCATCGTGGCGCGCAAAGTACCCCGCGCGCGCACACGCGCCCGCATGGTGGCGCCCCGACGCGCGCGGCCCGTGGCCTCTCGCCCACGCGCCGTGCATCGCCGGACACACCTGCGCGCGATGAGCTCCCCCCGCGAAGCGAAGCCTCGTTCGAGAAACGATGCCTCAGCTGCGCGAAATCGCTTTTGTTCGCGGCTACGACCGTGCAGCTCTCTGCGATCGGGAACGGCGCGTGCTGACGTTTTCCCTTGCTCGCCGTGGCTCGGCTCGATAGGAGTTTGGCCGGCGAGCGTAAGGTGTGTGATCGTAGCTTACATGTGAGTCGTCAAGGTTCGTCCAGCGGCGCCGCATGAAAGTAAGACCCGACCCAGAGAGGCACCGAAAGAGACCCGCATGATGAAGTGGAGCCCGCTGTACCTCGCCGCGCTGACACCCTTGGCCTTCTTCAGCTCCGGTGTCCTTTTCGGGCATATGGTGGTGCTCATCGTCACGCTGGCCATCTTCTTCGGAACGCTATCGCTCGGCCGTACGCCGGCCAGAGCACCGGTCGCGCGCCAAGACCGCTCCCTCGCGCCCTAGCGTCCAGCCGGGTCGCGGCGTCGTCGAGCGAGAACCTGACGCGAGAGGGTCCAACTTAGGGCTCGCGTACGACGCCCCCCGAAAGCGAGTCCGGATCCGGCGGAGCTCGACTATGCTCGCCGGCTTGACGATGATCGACGGCGTCGGCCGACTCAAGCGCCATACCGAGTTCACGCTCTCCGACCTCGAAGCCCTCGCGCTCATGCTGCGCGGCGAGTCGGTGATCGATTGGCACCGCTTGCACTTCACCACCACCGAAGAGGCGCGCGAACTCATCATCGCCCAGGAGCTCTACCCCGAAGACGCCAGAGACCGCGAACGGATGGAGCACCTGAAAGGCGAGGCCATCAGCTACCTCCGGCGCCACTTCGAATTTCCCATCCCCAAGCCCATCGAGCAGGCCTCTCCGGAAGAGCTCCTGCTCGTCGCGTCCACCAAGGGTCACCGCCAGGTATGCGCGTGCAGCGTGCTCAAGGCGATGCACATCATCCATCACCTGGACGGCCGCGAGCTGCTCTTTACGCTCCCCCTCTCCGACCAAGAGGTGTTCCACCTGGTCGAAGAAAAAGTCTACCGCGTCATCGGCGGCATGCTGTCCGCTGGCTTTCCCATCACCGAGTTCGTGGGGGGACGCAAGAACAAGGACTCGCTCTACACCAAGCTGCTCTCCAAACAGGACACCATCGCCGCCGCCGTCTACGACAAGCTCCGCTTTCGCATCGTCACGCGCTCGCAAAAGGATCTTCTGCCGGTACTGCTTTATCTTTCGCACCGGCTCTTCCCGTTCAACTACGTCATCCCCGCCGAGAGCGTGAACACCATCTTCCACTTCAAGAGCTACTGCGAAAGAGACCCGCACCTCTCGGCGATGCTGGGCGACATGCAGACGGCCCTCGGGGACGATCTCAATCCGGGCGACAACCGCTTCAGCGCCGACACGTACCGCACCATTCACTTCGTGGTCGACCTGCCCGTGCGGCTGCCCAAAGAGACGATCGATCTTGCCCCGAGCCACGCCAAGACGCTCGGCAACATCGTCTACGTGCTCTGCGAATTTCAGCTCATCGATCAGGACACGGAGGCCGCCAACGAGCTCGGCGACGCAAGCCACGCCCGTTACAAAGAACGGCAGAAAGGCGCCGTCATGCGGCGGCTCAAAATCGGTGCCCGCGAGCTCTACACACCCCCCGGCGCGACCTCTCCCAAGAAGACGCCCGAGGAGTAGCCGCGCCGTCGCCAGGACGGAAAAAAAGCGCGTGCCATGACAAAAAAGACATGCGCCGAAAAGGGAAATAGTCCCGTTACGCGCGTTGACGCAGGACGTCCTTGCCCGTAGGTTAGGCGGCCCATGCGCCTCTACAGCGGCAAAGTCGCCACGATCGCGGGCGAGATCGTCAAGACACTCACCGAACAGTCGGACATCGAGACCAGCCGAGCACGCGAAGTCCAGGCCGACATCGAGGCAGTCCTCAATCAGTACCTTCGCACCGAAAAAGAGGCCGGAGAAAAGGCCAAGGACTCCATGCAGTCGCGCGGCATCCCCACCGGCGATTTCGCGCGGATGAAGAAGCTCGCGGCCGAGCAGATGGGGATCAAGGTCGGCGAGGAAACCATCGACTACCTGCTCGATCAGATCCTCGAGATCTTGATGCACTCGGCCAACGTCGACGAGATCTTCTCGGAGGACGTGGTCCTGCGGCGCAAGATGGGGCCGATTTTGAAGCGGCACATGGCCGTCGACGAGGAGCTCGAGCGCGAGGTCCGCGGCAAGCTGAAGCACGTCGAAGAGGGAACCCGCACCTGGGAAGTGGAGTACACGCGCATCATGGAAGAAATCCGCCGGCGCAAGGGACTCGGCTAATTGCAGAAGCCCAAGTATCTGGTCACCGGCGCGGCCGGATTCATCGGGTCCAACCTGGTCGCTGCCCTCACCGACCGCGGCGAACGCGTGCGCGCCGTCGACAACCTCGCCACCGGGCACTGGGGGCTCGTCAAACGTCTGGTCACCAACGCCTCGCTCGTCGAGCCCATTACCGCCGACATCCGTGACGGCGTCGCCATGTCGCGGGCCATGGAAGGGGTCGAAATCGTCTTTCACGAGGCGGCGCTCGGCTCGGTGCCCCGCAGCGTCGAGAACCCCTGCGAGAGCGACGAAGTGAACGTGCACGGCACCGTCCTCGTGCTCGATACCGCGCGCCGTGCCGGCGTGCGCCGCATCATCTTCGCCGCGTCCTCGGCCGCCTACGGCGACACCCCTACCCTGCCCAAACACGAGGACATGACGACCGGCCCGCTGTCCCCCTATGCCGTCAGCAAAATCAGCGGCGAGCAGTACTTTCGCGTCTTCGCGTCCCTCTACGGCATGGAGACGCTCAGCCTTCGTTACTTCAACGTCTTCGGCCCCAACCAGCTCCCCGAGGGGCCCTACGCGGCGGCCATCCCCCGTTTCGTCCGCGCGGCGCTCGCCGGCGAGCCGATCACCATCTTCGGCGACGGCGAGCAAACGCGCGATTTTTGCTTCATCGCCAACGTCGTGAGCGCCAACCTTCTCGCTGCGGCGACGCCGCGCAAGCTCGGCGGCGAGGTGGTCAACATCGCGGCCGGGCGCCGCATCTCTCTCAACGACCTGGTCAAAGAGATCAGCCGCGTGCTGGGAAAGAAACTCGACGTACGGCACGTCGACCCGCGCCCCGGCGACGTGAAGCATTCCCTCGCCGACATCACCCGCGCCAAGGAGCTCATCGGCTACGAGCCCACCGTCACCTGGGAAAACGGCATCCCCCCCACCATCGAGTTCTTGCGAAAGCTCGCGGAGCAAGGGCTCCCCTGAGCCGTGCGCAGCATGACCGGCTTCGGCCTCGGAAACGCGGCGCTCGGCAAAGGGAGCGTCACGGCGGAGGTGCGCGCCGTCAACGGCCGCTTTCTCGACGTGCGGGTGCGCCTTCCCCAAGAGCTGGCCGACCTGGCGATGATGGTGGAGAGCGAGGCCCGAAAAAGGCTCGCGCGTGGCCGCTGCGAAATCACCCTTCGCACGGAGGGCAATGTCGCGACCCTGCCCGTGCTGGACAAGGAGCGCGCTCGACGCGCGTACCAGACGCTGCTCCAGCTCCGCGACGAACTCGCCCCCGACACCGAAGTCCCGTTCTCGATGCTCTCGGCGGTGCCCGAGCTGTTCCGCGCGGGCGACGCGTCCGACCTCGAGCCGGCGCGGCGCGCCATCCAAGGCGCTCTCGCGGCGGCCCTCGACGACCTCGAGATCATGCGCCGCCAGGAGGGGGCGGCCATTTTCGCCGACCTCGAGGCGCGGCTGGGCGCGGTCCGTATGCGGGCCAGCGAAATCGCAGCCCGCGCGCCAGTGACCGCCGAGAACATGGCCAAGAAGTTCCGCGAACGGCTGAGTCGCATCTCCGCCGTCGTCATGGCCCCAGCAGCCGTCAGCGCCGATCCGGGACGCGAAGGCGGAATCGACCCGGTGCGGCTGGAGCAGGAACTGGTGCTCCTCATGGAGCGGTCGGACATCGCCGAGGAGCTCACCCGGCTCGGCAGCCATGTCACGCAAATGACGGCCTACATGCAGGAGGAGGAGCCGCTCGGGAGACGGCTCGATTTCCTTTTGCAGGAGATGGCCCGCGAGATAAATACGATTGGAGCGAAATCGCAGGATCTTCGGACTTCGCATGCGGTCGTTGAACTCAAGGCGGAAATCGAGAGAATGCGGGAGCAGGTGCAAAATGTGGAATGACCCGCCCGTGCGCTCCCCGCAGCGGCGCTCGTTTTGGGGCCGGGGCCCCCAAACGGGGGGTGGGGCCCTGTTCGAGGACACCGAGCGGCGGAACCGTTCGGTGTTCTAGCGCCATGGACGACTTTCTCCTCTTCATCCTCTCGTCGCCCTCTGGCGCCGGCAAGACGACGCTGAAGACGCGCATCTTGAGCGAGAGCCATCCCGAGCTGAGGTTCTCGGTTTCGCACACCACGCGGAATCCGCGCGTCAACGAAAACGACGGACGCGAATACCATTTCGTCGATCGCGAGCGTTTCCTGCAAATGGTCCATGGCGACGAATTCGCAGAGTGGGCCGAGGTGCACGGCAACCTCTACGGGACCAGCCTGCGCGAAATCGAGCTTGCCCGACGTTCGCACCGCGGCGTCGTCTTCGACATCGACTACCAAGGGGCGCGCCAGATCAAGGCCAAAGTGCCCGACGCGGTGGCCGTTTTCATTCTCCCCCCTTCCATGGCCGAACTGGAACGTCGGCTGCGGTCGCGGGCCAGCGACGACGAAGAGACGGTGCAGCGCCGCCTCAGCAACGCGCGCGCGGAGATCGATCACTACGCATTTTTCGACTACCTCGTCGTCAACGACGACATCGAGCAAGCGCATCGCAACCTCGACTCCATCGTCATCGCCGAACGCGCGCGATGTCGGCGCAATGCGCGCTCGGCCGAGCGCCTCTTGCGGTCCGGCAAGGTGTGATGGCGACGTTGGCGGTCATCGGGGGCAGCGGCCTCTATGCGCTGTCCGGCCTCGCCGGTGCGGACGAGATCGCGGTCGAGACGCCCTACGGCCCGCCCAGCGACAGGGTCATGCGCGGGATGCTGGGGTCGACGACCATGCTCTTTTTGCCGCGCCACGGCCGCGGGCATCGGATCGCACCTGGCGACATCAACTACCGCGCCAACATCTGCGCCTTGAAGAAGCTCGGAGCCACCCACGTCGTCAGCGTGTCTGCCGTCGGCTCGATGAAAGAGTCGATTTTGCCCGGCCAGCTCGTCATCGTCGATCAGTTCATCGACCTCACCAAGCGGCGGGCGAGCACGTTCTTCGACGAAGGGATCGCCGCCCACGTGAGCATGGCGGACCCGGTGTGCCCGCTGCTCGCCGCCGCCACGGCGTCAGCCGCCGAGCGAGCAGGCGCCGTGGTTCATCGTGGCGGCACCTACGTCTGCATCGAGGGGCCGCAGTTTTCGACGCGGGCCGAGAGCCACGTCTACCGCTCGTGGGGCGTGTCCGTCATCGGCATGACCAACATGCCGGAAGCGAAGCTAGCCCGCGAGGCCGAGCTGCCCTACGCCACCATCGCCATCGCCACCGACTACGATTGCTGGCACGAGAGCGAAGACGTGCGCGTCGATGCCATCCTCGCCGTTTTGCAGCGGAGCCTCGACAGCACCAAGCGCCTTCTCGTCGAGCTGGCGCCTGCGCTCCCCGACCCTGCAAAGAGCCCGGCTCGCGGGGCGCTGGCGTCGGCGGTGCTCACCGAGCGAACGCAAATCACTCCGGCCAAGCGAGCCGAACTCGCCTGGCTTCTGTCATAAGGAAACCCAAGATGAACCAAAAGGCCTCTCCCCTTCTCATCGTAGGATCGATGGCATTCGACGATCTCGAACTGCCGACCATCTCCGCCAAGAACGTGGTCGGCGGATCGGCCACCTATTCCTCCTACGCAGCGTCGGTTTTTTCGCCGGTGCGCCTGGTGGCCGTGGTGGGTGAGGACTTCTCGTCGAAGGACCTGGAGGCGCTCGCCCGCCGCGGCGTCGATCTGGCCGGCCTCGAGCGCGCCTCGGGCAAAACGTTTCGCTGGGCGGGCCGCTATGACACGAATCTGCTCAGTCGTGTCACCCTCGAAACACAGCTCAACGTCTTCGCCGATTTCCGCCCCAAGCTCCCCCGCTCGTACGTCGACACGCCCTACGTCCTGCTCGGCAACATGCACCCCGGCCTGCAAATCGATGTGCTCGACCAAGTGGCGTCACCCAAGCTCGTCATCGCCGACACCATGAACTTCTGGATCGAAGGCGAGCCCGATGCCCTCGCCGCCATGCTGAAGCGCATCCACATGCTGGTCATCAACGAAGAAGAGGCGCGCCAACTCTCCGGACAGCACAACATCTGCAAGGCCGCGCGCGACATCCTGCGCCGCGGACCCAAGTCGCTCATCGTCAAGCGGGGCGAGTACGGTGCCCTGCTCTTCGACGCCGATTCGACTTTCTTTGCGCCCGCTTTTCCCATCGAGGACGTGGTCGACCCGACCGGCGCGGGCGACACGTTCGCCGGCGCCCTGGCCGGGTACCTCGCTCGATCGGGCGACCTTTCCAGCGCGGGGTTGCGCCGTGCCATCATGGCCGGCTCGGCGGCCGCGTCGTTCTGCGTGGAAGCGGTGGGCACGGCCAAAGTCGCCCGCTTGGGCTTGCCCGATATCAGCGGGCGACTGGAGCTTTTCCGCTCCCTCATGGAGGTCAAGCACGACACGTCGCTGGTGACCGCTTAGGCCGACGGCGTCGGTTCTTCGCCCTACCCGTCACGATCGGCCATTTCAGCGGGCAGCCCGCGTAAAATGCGGCGCCGTCTCGGAGGCTAGGCCGCGACTTCCGCGCCAGCCTCCCTCGTTTCGGTGGCAGGCCCGCTGACCTCGGTCCGCACCTCCGCGACAATGGCCAGAAGCTCCTTCTGGGTGGCCAGGCCGGCATCGAGCAAGGCCTTGAGGTAGCCGTCCGCGTACCCATAGGCGCGCGCGAGGCGCGGCTGTGGCGCGCCCTCTGCCTTCGCCAAGAAAGCCTCTTTGAGCATCCCCTCCACTGCGCTGAGCATCTCCGCTTTGGTACGCATGATCGCCTCCGGCATGTGGCGACCCTGTATCGGACCTCATCCGTTTGGGCCAAATTCCCGGGTCCGCGGCGATACGGCCGGCCTTTCGTTGGCGCGCCGTCGGCTTGGCGCTGCTCGTGACGCAATGCGCGGGTAGGGTCCCTTGCGACCGTCGGATCGATTGAGTAGACTCCCTTTCGTCTGGTGGGTGGACCCGCAGTGGAGCGGGCCGTCATGCCAAGACCCAAGCGAGCAGCATCATGCGCCTCAATATCTTCAAATCGAAGATCCACCGCGCGACCGTGACCCACGCCGACATCGCGTACGAGGGGAGCGTCAGCATCGACGCCGATCTGCTGGACGCGGCGGGGATCCTCCCCCACGAAGCCGTCCACATCTGGAACGTGACCAACGGCTCCCGCCTCGTGACTTACGCGCTGGCCGGCGCGCGGGGCTCGGGAACGGTCTGCGTGAACGGCGCCGCCGCCCACCTCAACCGCCCGGGTGATCTCGTCATTCTCGCGACGTACGCGGACATGGACCCCGCCGAAGCAAGATCCCACGTGCCCGCCGTGGTGCGTGTCGACGAAAACAACCGCATCCTGGCCGACAAGAGCCCCGAGGTGCCCGGGCCCATCCTGGACTCGCGCCACGCCCAAGCCTGAGGGCGCGGCGAGCGGGCATCCCAAGCGGGACGACAATCGGGGTAACATAACCCTCTAGCCCTCCCGCCAGGTTTCCGATAGTCGCTTGGGACAGGCTCTCGTGAATGGCCCTGGAAGCTCTCAGCAACGACGACGCACCCTCTACGCTGCAGGGTGACCTCGCCGCCTTTCCGCGCGGCCCGTTGCTCACGGCCGTTTTGGCCATGACCGGTCTGCTCCTGGTCATGGAGCTCGGGCGCTTGGTTGGCCGTTACGTGCTCGCCGTACGCCGCACCGCGGAAGTCCGCGTCACCGCGGCGGGCCTCGAAGTGCGCACGCGGACGGTGATGCTGGGCAAGACGCTCTTGGAGAGCGCTACCGTGATTCCGCGCGAGGGACTCGTGCGGGTGACGAGAGAAATCCGTTACCCCGGCCTGCCGATGTACGCGGGGCTCGGCGCGCTCGCGCTCGGCAGCTACATCGGCGTGGGACTCTTCGTCGACGGCGCCCGCGCCCAATCCCCTTCGATGCTCGGCACCGGCCTTTTGATCGCGCTGCTCGGGCTCGGCATCGACTTCGCCCTGTCGAGTCTCATCCCGGGCGCCAGGGGCCGATCGCGCCTTCTCATCGTCCCCCGACGCGGCTCCACGGTGTGCCTCGCCTCGGTCGACGTTGCCGTCGCGGACCGCCTTCTCGGTCGCCTCGCCAAGCCGACCCGATCGACTGCGTCGGCCTTGGCAGCAGCCGATCGCGATCGGCCATTGCAAGGTGGCGCCACCTAACGACTTCCGGCGACGGCGTCAGCGCGGAGCGCGCCCAGCATCGAAGGCGGCGGGGGGGCAGATCTGAGCGCGGACGAATCCGAGCGCGATGGCGCTGGTAATGCGCGCCAAGCGGGTCTCGGCATGCAGGCGGTTGCCTTCCGCAACGAAGGTGATGTCGCTGGCCAAAGGCCCGGCCGCGGCGCGCGCCTGATCGGTGATGTCGCCCGCGTGTGCGGCGGCAAGTGCGGCGTCCTGATCGTCGAACTCAATTTCGCCGCGCACGCCGCCATTGTCGGTGGCAAAGACATTGACGCGGATCTCACTGAGCGTCTCCGGCAATCGCATGCCGAGCGCCCGCAGGGGGCGCCAGGGGTTGACCATGGTGAGCGACATCGCCTGCCCGCGGCCGGCGGGGAGCGACATCGCCTCGCGCTGGGCCTGCAGCTGCTCGAAACCCTCCGGGGGCGTCACGATGATGAGGTTCTTGGGATGGGTGAAGGCGACGCGGTCGGCGCGGTCGGCATGAAAACGGATGGCTTGCGTTCCCACGCCGGCATCGATGGGCCCCCCGACGCCGCTCCTGTGCGCGGCTGCGCCCACCAAGCCCATGACTTGGCGCACTTTCGCGTCATCCATGCGGGACTGCACGAGGATGGTGAGCTTCGAGGTCTCCGACATCCGCGGTCCAACCAGCATCACGCCGTCCAGATCCTGCAGGGGGTCGATGACGTCCCCCAGAAAATCGCGCCACTGGGGATTGCACGACAGCAAGCTGCCCACCAGCGGTCCGAGGGGATGCTCGCGCATGGTCGAAAACCAGAAAACGAGGGCCACGTTGGGCTTGCTCTTCACGGCGCGACGAAGGCCGCCCACGAGACTCATCGTGTCCTTGACGCCCGGTTCAGCCGCATCGGCTCCCCCGTCGCCCAGCGCGAGCAGCGTGGCGCGCTCCGCCCCGCTGTCGCGCGTTTTGCGCCCCTCGCGGCCCGCGCCCGCCGCGGCATCAGGGGGGCCCGCGTCGGTCGCGGCATCGGGGCCCGCGTCGGCCAGCCCAGCGTCCTTGGATGATCCTGGGGCGGGGGGGCGGGGCTTGGCTTCGTCAGCGGGCGCCGATGTCGCCGCGGTTTCCGGCGTTCGCGCGGCGGGGGGCGCGCTCGGCGTGTCTTCGACGAGCGAAATCGGAATGATCACCGAGTCATCCTGGTAATCCCACGAAGTATCGCTTCGATGGAGGTACACCCCGAGCCAACGCAGGATGAAGGGCAGAGGGGTGAACGGCAGATGCGCGACCAGCGCGACCAGCAGCGCCAACCGAAAAGCCCAAGCACGCGAATCGCGAATGGCGAGGGAATGGGCGCCGGCCACAGCCTGCAGCATAGCGCCTGCCGCCTCCGTACGGGCGACGCACCCAAAAGCCGGATGCACGCGAGCAGCAAGAACTGGTTCGACACCCGTCGAAGCAGGTACTAAGCGGAGGAAGAGGTCTTCCGGGAGAGACTTCTCGCTTTTCCATGGCCAAGCGCCCCCAGCAGAACGTCGATCGCGGAAGCGCGCGAGCGCGGCCGCCCGGATCTCGCCGCGACCGGCGCCGTGAAACTGCGGCCGGGTCGAGTGGGCTCGGGGCCTGGGCCGCGGGGTTCGTCGTTGTCGCCGCCGCAGGCGCCGCATGTTTCGGGTGGTCGGCCGGGTGCAAGCACGAACCGCCGCCGGGCGCCGTGACGTCGCAACCTCCCGCGCCCTTCGCGAGCAGCCTGGCGCACGTACCCGCCGCGGATTCTGGAGCCGCCGAGTCCGTTGCCACAGGTGCCGCCTCGGACACCTCCAAGGCGTATGACGGCCCGCTCATCGGCTCGATGGTGAGTCAGGCGCCCATCTACGCGGGGATGGAAGCCTACCGCGACAAGCGCATCGGCTACCTACGTCAAGGGGGCAAGACGCCGGTCGACCCGACGCCCAACAAGTCCGCCAACTGCGAAGCGGGGTGGTACCGCTTGGTCGGCGGGGGTTACGTTTGCGGGAAGTTCGCCACGCTCGATCTGAATCACCCGCTCGTGCGTCTCGGCATCGCGGCGCCGAACTTCGACGACGTTCTCCCCTACCGCTACGCATGGAACACCACGATGGGCACGCCGCTCTACAAATCGGTACCGTCGCGCGAAGACATGCTTCTCTACGAGCCATACCTGCGAGCGGCCCAGGCCAAGCGCCGCTCGCGCGCCGCCGAAGCGGAAACGGCGGCGCTGCAGACGACCGACAATCCGTACGGTCCCGATCCCAACGCTGTCAGCAGCGCCGCCGGCGCGGGTAGCCCTCCCTTCATCGCCAGCGACCGCCGCCCGTGGTGGCTCGTCGATGCCGACGGCAAACCGGACATCAAGCTCAGCGATCTCACCGAGGACGCCGACGCCGTGGTCGCCAAGCGGATGTTCAAGGGCTTTTACGTGGCCATCGATCGGCAGTTCAATTGGAACAACCGCAACTGGTACAAGACGACCGCGGCACTCGTTGCCCCCGCCGATCGACTCGCCATCCGCGAACCGCCCATGTTCAAGGGGGTCGAGATCACCGGTTCCGAGCCGGTGCAACCGGTGGGCTTCATTCTTGGCACCAAAGCATGGAAGTACGACGTCGATCCCGACAAGCGCCGCGCCACGCCGACGGCGCCGGTGGAGCGATTCACCGGCGCCATCCTCACCGGACGCGTCGTCCCCATCGGTAACACCGTCTTTCGCGAAACCAAGGAGGGATGGTGGATGAGAACGCTCGACGGGACCTACACCGACCCGAGCGCGCCGCCCCCCGGTCTCGGTCAGGGCGAAAAATGGATCGACGTCAACCTTTCTCGGCAGACCTTGGTAGCGTTCGAGGGGGACCGGCCGGTCTATGCGACGCTCGTCTCCAGCGGGAAGAAACCGCGCGACCCGAACGACAAAGCGCACGACCACCAGACCGTGCAGGGGAGCTTCCGCATTCGCGAGAAACACGTTTCAGTCACGATGGACGGCGATGGCCCGGCCCCCGGCGACATGCCCTACAGCATCGAGGACGTCCCTTACGTCATGTATTTCGAGGGGTCCTACGCTTTGCACGCCGCCTTCTGGCACAGTAACTTTGGGCATGAGCAGAGCCACGGGTGCGTGAACCTCGCGCCGCTCGACGCGAAACGACTCTTCTTTTGGACTGAACCGCTTTTGCCGCAGGGGTGGCACGGCGCAATCGCCTCCAAAGACCGCCCCGGTACGCGCGTCGTCGTTCATGAGTAGTCCTTGCACCATCACTTGACGTAGCCTCGGGAAAACGAGAGATAGCTAGAAGGAACAATGGATCAATTCTCGGCGCATCTCGACCGCGGATGGGATCTCGTGCAGCGGGGGGACACGAGAGGCGCCGAAGCGTCGGCGCGGCGCGCCCTCGAGATCGATCCCCAGTCGCCGGAGGCGTTCAACCTGCTCGGCTACGTGGCGGCGCTGGAGGGTGACCCCAGCGAAGCCATCGAGAACTACCGTCAGGCGATCGCGCTCGACGAAACGTACCTCGAGGCGATGTTGAACGCCGCCGAGGTCTACATCCACCCACTCGGCGACTTCGATCAAGCCGTCGAGATGTGCAGCGAGGCGCTCGACTTGGCGGAGACGGACGAAGAAATCATCGATGCTTTGCTGCTGAAGTTCGACGCGCTGCTCGGCAAGGGGGACACCCAGGAAGCCGCAGTCGTGATCGGGCGGGTTCCCGACGGTCCCTACAAGAACGCGAACCATGCTTTCTTGATCGGGCGCGCCTACTACGAGATCGGCGAGATCGATCGCGCGGCGGTGCTCATCGAGGAAGCCGTCGCGCGCGAGCCGAATCACGCCGAGGGGCACTACTACCTCGGGCTCGTCCGCGACGAACGTGGCGACATCAAAGGCGCCACGATCGCGTTTCTGCGCTGCCGTCAGCTCGACCTGGAAATGGCGCCCCCCTCCTGGTCGCTCCCCCGCGAGCTCTTCGCCAAAGCGGTGGAGCGGGTTCTGGCATCGCTCGATGCCATTCTGAGCCGCTACGTGCGCGATGCCATCGTGCACGTGAGCGACGTCCCGGGCATGGAGCTCGTCGCCGACGGCGTCGATCCGCGCGCCCTCGTCCTTCTCGACGGCCTCGGCAGTCCCGACGCGCCGCCGCAGACCACGACGCGCATCTTCGTCTACCAGCGCAACATCGAGCGGCTCGCGGGAAGCACCGATCGCCTGGAGCAGGAAATCGCCTCCGCCTTCGAGCGCGAGATCACCGCCACGTTTTTGGAAGGCGATTCAGCGCAAAAGGACAAGAGCGAGCTCAACTGACCGTCACTTCACGTCGCCCTCTTCAAGTCGGTGTCGACGATGAAGCGAATTCACAGGGAGGCGGGGAGGCGGGGAGGATTTTCTTGTCTCAACTGGGTGGAAATGGACAGTCGGCCATGGCGCGAAGCGGCCCGATCGACGGCCCCTCGCCGCAACAACCACAAAACCTCCCCGTCTCCCCGGCTCCCTGTAAAAATCTCTGGCTTCGCTCCGCGCCGTCTTCAGTGCCAGGCACCGAGCGAAACGCTGAAGCTCTGGTAGCGCGGCGCCAGGTCGGCCACGCCGCCGATGCGCCAGATCTGGTCCCCGAAGAGCCCGAAGCCGCTCCAGGGAGCGAGCTTCATGTCGAAACCGAACGTGAAATGCTGCCGGGGGTTCGTACCCAAGCGCGAAGGCTCGATGTACGTGCCGAATCGCGTCTGCAGCCAATTGGCGACCGGCTCGCCCTCGAAGCCGAGGCGTGGACTGTAAGAAACGTTCTCTCCGCTGCGCCGGAAGTCGACCGTCGGCGTCGTTTGCGCAAGCGCCGCCTGGCCGGAGAAATACGACTCGAGCCCGATGGCATCAGCGGACTTGCCGCTGATGAGCAGCTCGATCAGCACCGTGATGCGCTCGCGCGGCCAGTTCGCGTAGCGAGCGCGCCGCTCGGCGCGAAGGCGTTTGTGCGTTTCGTCGAAGCGTCCGTCCTCCTCGCGGCGGATGGACGTCTCCTGCACGGCGAAGCCGCGGGCACGCTCGGCGCGTTGGCCGGCGTCGCAGATGGCGTCGAGCTCGAGATCCTGGGCCACGCGTCTCGCTGCGCGGTCGGCGGCGATCTCCTTTCTCTCGCGCGCCTCTTCCTCGCGGGGGTTCAGCCATTGGGGATTCAAGGGGCGCGGACCGAGCTGGATAGCGGCGCCGAGCTCGAGCTCCCACGGCAAGGAAACGCCTGCCGGACGAATGAAAGGGAGCGCATTCGGTGCGCCCGACACGGAGGGACTGGCGTCGACGCGCCCCTCGACCGGCGCTCGAAACGTCGCGCCCAGACGCCAAGGGAAGTAGTCGGGCCGGATCTGCACTCCCATCTGGGGAGCCGCGCTCTGCATGCCGAGATCGGTCGATGCCACGCCGTTCTGCTGCGAGTTGATGGAAAAGGTCACGCCGCGAAGGCCCGCGCCGAGAGCGAGCTGCCCGCCGAAGAACGAGCGCCCGACAACGGCGTGCAGCTTGCCCAGCGTCTCGCTGACTTGCGGATCCCCGGCGCGCTTGACGGAGAGCAGATCGTACGTCTGAAAATCACCGAGCAGACCGACGCCCCACGCTCCGAGCTGGAGCTGAGCGCCGAAGGAGTAAAAAAAGAAGTTTTGATAGGTGAACCCCACCTTGCCGTCGTTGTCGAAGTCGGTGTTGCGGAACGCGGCGGGAAAAGAGACGCCGAGGGTAAGGTCGTAGTCAGCCCAAGCGAGGCTGTACGGCACGCGCACGGCGACGGCAGCGGCGTTGGCGGCAATGGCGTCCACTCCTTCCGCGTACGCCGCGAAGGCTCCCCCGAGCGCCGTGGCGCGCGCCGGGGCCAGCACCGGCCCTTGGAAAAGGTCGATGGTGCACTCCGCGAGGTGGGCGGCGTCGCAGGCAGCCAAGGCCGATGCCGCGCGAGACAGCGCTGCTAGAGCGACGAGGCTCGCCGCGCTCCGCCGAGCAAGAACCGCGTGAGCGGCTCGGCATCGAGCTTGGCCGTCGAAAGAAGCCCGTCGAGCAGCTTTTTGCCGAGTCGCGCCAGCTCGTGCAGGGCCTTGATCCGCTCGAGCTGCAGCTGCGCCTTGGCTCGATCGCGGAGATCGTGGCCGGCCACTTTGGACTCCAAGAAACGCATCGCCTCCTCGCAGGCTTCCATGAAGACGACGATCTCCGTCTTCTCTCGTTCCGACAGCACCCTGGAGATCATGCGCCACAGCTGCACCTCGGCCGCGAAGTGATCGCGACGGTCCCCCTGGATCCATACCTTGCGCACCACGCCCCAGCGCGAAAGATCGTTCAGGATCATGCTCACTGCGCCCGACGACAGACGCAAGAGCGACCGCAGTTCCTGTGCCGTGAGCGGCTCGGGCGACAGATAGAGTACCGCCCACACCCGCCCCATGTTGCGCTTGAACCCCCAGAACTCGATGAGCCGGCCGACCATGTCGCTCACGATCGCTTCGCTCGTCCAGAGCGAGACGCGTCGCGCGGTTCCCTTCTCGCTGCCGTCGGTCGACGGAACCACGCCCTACCTCGATCGGTTGGTCAGTTCGGTTGCCAATATCCTCAGCATGTCGCGGGCCGGCGAGGGGCGAACCTCCGTCAGCGCGGCGAGCGCGCGCTCCGTCTCGACGGCGGCACGGCGCCGGACCTCGGTGCAGACGCCCATACCGAGCACGGTGTCGCCCAGCTGTTCGGCGGCCGCGCGCTCTCCCTCACGCGCGCGCGTGAGCAGAGAAGTGAGGCTCGGATCGCGCGCCAGCGCCAGCACCAACGGAAGTGTCAACTTCCCCTCCACCAAATCGGTGAGCAGCATCTTGCCCATCTCCACCGAATCCCCCGTGTAATCGAGCTCGTCATCGACGAGCTGGAACGCGATCCCGAGGCGCTCACCAAAAAGGCCGAGCGCTTGGCGCTCGCTCGCGCGGGCGTCCCCCACGATGGCTCCTGCGCGCGCCGACCAGCCGAAGAGCGACGCCGTCTTGCCCTCGAGGATCCGAAAGTAGCTGACTTCGCTGGCGTCGAGCTTGGCGCGCCCGCGCAGCTGCAGCACTTCGCCGTCGACGAGCCGGCGCAGCGTGGTCAGGAGCTCGGGAAGGGCGGCCGGCGCGGCAGCGAACGTCCGATCGAGAGCGTGCGTGAGCAGGAGATCGCCGGCGAGGACGCTGACGGCGTTGCCCCACACCGTGCGCGCCGCGACGCGACCGCGGCGCTCGGGGCCGTCGTCGATGACGTCGTCGTGCAGAAGCGTCGCCGAATGGACGAATTCCGCGACCACGGCCAGCTCGCGCGCGGCGGGCGGCAGTGGTCCGAAGCAAGCCGCCGAAAGGAGCACCGTGAGCGGTCGCACGCGCTTGCCTCCCGCTTCGACGAGATGCCGGGCGGCATCGGTAGCCGGTCTTTCCCCGTCCGCTGCCGCTTTGGCGATCTCGGATTCGATATAGGCGAGTTCAGGTCCGAAAATCGATTGCACCGCCGAGAGGCGGGCGGTCACGCGACCGTCGAGCTCGACCCTGTCCGCCGTCTCGCGCAGCGTGTCTAGGGCGGTGGCGGTGCCGAGCAGGGACATCCTTGGAATTCCTCAGGGTTTCGGCGAAAAGCGGCGTCTTGGCTTCAACGCGGCCCGCAGCGGGAAAGCTTCGGTTCGTTCAAAACAATTTGAACTATGCAAACTCGCGCGCGGGCGTCAATCCCCATCGACGCCAACGAGCGTCTCACGGGCTCGGCGCGGCCCCGCCCGCACGGTTCGGACGTACGCGCGAGAATCTGACAGAGCAGCGTGAGGAGTGGTATTGCCCATCCCATGCAGCGGAGTGCCGGCGAAATCCGCGCTCGGCGTCGCACGAGGCGGGCGTTCATGACGGCGTACTACGCCGTGGTGGCCACCTTCATCGTCCTTGCTGCCGGCAACGTCACCTGGCAGATCTGGTCGCCGCGCTTTCGTCACCACGAGCCCACCGACTGCGGAGCGGGGCTCGACGCGTTGAAACGGGGCGTAGCTCGAGCGCGCCAGGCGGCCGGCGAGCTGTCCGACGCGAGCGAGGACGCGGCTCTGGCGCGCTTTCGGCAAGCGCTGCTTCCGGAATGGGACCGGCGCGACGCCATTGCCGCCGCCTGTGATTCGAACGCCGATCTTGCCACGGCACTCGACGTTATCGAGCGATTGAGGTACGCCGAAGAGCGCGCCGTTCGACGTGAAGTCAGCGAGCTTGCCCCCCTGCGACGCCGGGTGGAGCAGCTCCGAACGAGCCCCCCCTACCCATGATCGTTCAAATCGTTTCCTATTCGACCATCTCCGCGACCAGCGACGGGTCCGCGCATGCTCCGAGGCCCTCGTGGTAGACGCCGAGATCCCTCCGACTTTCGAGATCCTGAATCTCTCCAAAGAGACGCTCGAGGTGCTCACGGCGATGGGTTACACGCACCCTACGCCGGTGCAGCGGGCCGTGTTCGACCCTGCCGTACGCGGGTCCGATCTGGTGGTGCAGGCGCGCACCGGCACCGGCAAGACCGCCGCCTTCGGGCTCCCCATCGTGGAGACCGTGGTGCGCCGCAACCTGGCCCGCCTCCAGGTCATCATCCTCTGCCCCACGCGCGAGCTCGCGCTGCAGGTCTGCGCCGAGATCGACCGCCTCGGCCGGGCGCGCAACATCAAGCCCATCGCCATCTACGGCGGCGCTCCCATGGGCCGCCAGATCGACGCACTCGCTGCGGGGGCACAAGTCGTGGTGGGCACACCGGGGCGCGTGCTCGACCACTTGCACCGCGGCACCCTCGATCCCTCCGAGATTCGCATGCTGGTCCTCGACGAGGCCGACGAGATGCTCTCTATGGGCTTCGAGCGCGAGCTCTCCAGCATCCTCGAGCGCCTTCCCAAGGGCCGTCAGACGCTCCTCTTCTCGGCCACCATTCCCCCCGACATCGAGCGCATGGCGCGCGACAGGCTACGCGCTCCGGAGTTCATCACCTTGTCGGGCGACCATGTCGGCGCGCTGGAGGTGGTGCATTTCGTCTACCTGTCGCGCGGCGACAAACTGCAGGCGCTGACGCGCATCCTCGAGGTCGAAAACCCCGAGAGCGCCATCATCTTCTGCAACACCAAAGTCGAAACCGAGCGGGTGGCGGAGGCGCTCGAGCGTCAGGGATTCACCGCCGCTTGGCTCAACGGCGACCTGCCGCAGGGCGAACGGGAGCAAGTGATGTCGAGCACCCGCGAGGGCAAGCTCCGCTTCTTGGTGGCGACCGACGTCGCCGCGCGGGGCATCGACATCTCCCACCTCACTCACGTCATCAACCACGACTTTCCGGACGCCACCGAGCGCTACATCCACCGCACGGGGCGCACCGGTCGAGCGGGGCGCACGGGAACGGCGATTTCCATCATCACGCCGAAGGATATCGGCAATCTCTACCTCCTCCGCCTTACCTACA
Source organism: Polyangiaceae bacterium (assembly GCA_035318465.1). Lineage (GTDB taxonomy): Bacteria > Myxococcota_A > Polyangia > Polyangiales > Polyangiaceae > DASWDH01. The sequence goes on along the minus strand of DATHES010000014.1, from coordinate 109,044 downwards.
AGATTCGCCCTATCGAGAAACAGCTGCCCACGGCGGGAGAGCTGAAAACACGCGAGGAGGCCGACCTCGTGCAGATGCTGGCCGACGCTTTTTTGACGGTCCCCGCGCACCCCGAGGACCTCGCGCTGGCGCGGCGGCTGTTTTCCCATGATTCCGCCGAGCACATCGTGGCCGGGCTCTTGCGCGATCACCTCGGCGCTCGCCCGGAAGCGGTGGAAGAGGCGGCCGCCGCTCGTCGTTCGAAGGTCGTAAAGAGCCCCACCCCGGCCCCTGATCGAGCCGAAGCACCGCCGCCAGCGCCGAGCGGACCCCTGCTGGCCGACACGCAGGATCAGATGGGTGCCGCGCCGACGCGCGGCGCGAGCGCGGGCACGGGTGCAGGCGCGAGCGCGGGCACGGGTGCAGGCGCAGGTGAGCCTGCCGTCAAGGATGTGGAAAGGAGCCAGGATCGCAGCCTGGATCGCGGCCGCCCCAGGAGGGACCGGCCAGCACGCCGTACCAAGGAAGGCGACGAGGATGCGCTGCGCATCACGTGGGTGGAGGAACCGCAGTTTGCCGCCGCCGATGGGACGTTCGCCGAAATCTTCGTGAACATCGGGCGTCAGGACGGTGTGAGCGCTCCCGACCTCCAGCGGGTGCTCACCGAGACGGCTGCCATTTCACGCGCCGACACGGGGCGCATTCGCGTACGCGACCGCAGCTCGTTCGTGTCCGTCAAGCGGGAGTTCTTGACGCAAGCCCTGGCTGCGCTCAATGGCGCAAGCTTCTCCGGCAAGGCCTGCCAGGCCGAGCCGGCGCGAGCACGTTCTGCGGGAACGTCAAGTCCGAACGACGGGTGATCGAAAGACAGCGACGTCGGCGTTGCGTGGGCTAGTCCGGACCGCTATCAAGGTTATATGGGCAAGCGAGCAGAGAGCGACGACATCGACACCCTTCGCAAGAATGTCGAATGGGCGTTGCGCAATGCGCTCGATGCCGAAGAAGTGCTCCCCATGCTCGCCAAGCTCGCGCGCAGCGCCGAGCCGGAGAGCGACGCCTGGGTGCTCGCTCACCGTCATCTCGCCGAGCTCGCCGTCGATCGCGATCCGTGGCGTTCCGCTATTTTTGCGCGACGGGTAGTCAAAGTCGACCCCGAGGACGACGGCGCCTGGGCAGTGCTCGGCCTCGCACAGATACGCCTGCGCAACTTCCGCTACGCCGTCTCTTCCTACCGGCGCGCTCTCTCGCTCGCCCCGCAGAACCCGCGCTACGCGCACAACTTGGGGCACCTCCTCGACGTCGCCCTCGGTCGTCCCAACGACGCCGTGCCGCTGCTCGCCGAGGCTTACAAGCGTGAGCCCAAGGAATCCGAGATTGCGGCCTCCTATGCGCACGCACTGGCGCGCGCCGGCAAGCTCGCGCTCGCCAAGAAGGTGCTTCGCAAGGTGGTTGCCAAAGGGGCGACCGCCGAGCAGATGATCCTCTGGCGATGGCTCGAGCAAGGGGCGCCACCTCCCAAGAGCGCGGCCAAGGGCGGGCCGACGTCGACGCCCCCGCGGCCCAAATCACGCAAGCGCCCGCGTCCCGCACAAGCGCCCGCGCGTCGATCGTAGATTCGTCGGTCGCCGCGAGGTGACCTCGGGCTGTCGTCGCGAGTTGACCTCGGTGTCACGCGCCTCCCGTTGAAGTGCGGTTAACCCGTTAGCTGCACCGCGCGCAGGAACAAGCGGGCGGGGCCCGCGGTTCTAGCCGCTGTTTTAGAGAAAAGGCATCCCCGTGCCGTCCCATTTTTGGGACGCATGAAATTTCCGCCAGGCGATGGACGAATTGGAACCTATCGACTCGCGTCTGCCCTAATCCATCTCAATCGCGTGCCTCTGCCGTCACCCCTCTGCCCTCGATAGGTCCCATGCGCCACGCCCAACTGCTGCTCGCTGGCTCTCTCGCGCTCGTTCTGGCCAAACCCGTCGCCGCTCAGACGGCAGTGCCGGTTGCGCCGCGGCCGACGCCAACACCGACCCCAGCGCCAACGCCGACCTCGACCGCGCCGGCCGGTACGAGCGCACCGGCGGAGGCGACTCCTCTACCGAGCGGCGCGCAGGGCGCCACCTCTTCCTCGGGATCCTTGCCGCCACCGCTCGTCACCAACGACCCCATGCTCGAACCGGTCGCGGCGCCGACGCACATCGTGTCGTCCTGGCAAGAAGCGCTGGGCATGCTGCAATCGCGGTCGACGGATCTCCGCATCGCGCTCGACGAGATCGAACGCGCCGAGGGACAATGGCGCCAATCGCTGGCGGCCAGCCTCCCCACGCTCGTCGGCACGGGCACCCTCAACACCAACGCGCGCTTCCAAAGCTGCTTCCCCACCGGATGCGTCGATAGTTCCGACCCCAATGCCCACCTCTTCACTTACGGTGCTCGCGTTGCGCTCACGCAGCCTCTTTTCGCGCCTCGCGCCTGGCACGCGGCGGGGACGGCCAGTATCGCGCGCGATGCGAGAGAGCAAAGCGCCGAGGACGTGAAACGGGTCTTGGCGTTGACGCTCGCCAACGCTGTGGTCGGCGTGGTAACGGCGGAGCGCCTCAGCGAAATCAATCGCATCGGCTTGCGCGCGGCGCTCGAGCGTCTGACCTTGGCGCGGCGGCGCGTGGCCCTCGGCGCCGGCAATGCGCTCGATACGGTGCGCGCCGATCAAGACGTGTCGGTGGCCCGCGCGGCCATCGTATCCGGCGACGAATCGCTTCGCCGCGCTCGCGAGACGCTCGGCCTTGCCCTCGGCTCGACGGAGGGGTGGGGCGTACCACCGGACATCGACCTGAACGGCGTGGAAAAGAGCGCACGGAGCACCTGCGAGGTGGCGCCACGTGTCGAGGATCGCGCCGACATCCTCGCGGCGCAGACGAACGTGGAGGTCGCCAAGCGCAACGTGAAGGATGTGTGGCTGCAATTCTCGCCCACGGTCAACCTCCTCGGCACATTCGACACCTCGACGAACCTGTTCGGCGGCCGTAACGAGGGTTGGACGATTGCCGGCGTGCTCACGGTGCCCTTCTTCGACGGCGGCGTTCGCTACGGTGCGCTGCGTGACACGCGCGCCCAGGCTGACCAGTCGGAACAGCGTCTGGAAGCAGCGCGCCGCACGGCCACCGTGCAAGTGATTCAGGCGCGCCGGAGCGTCGATGTCGCCGGAGAGAGCCGGCAGGTGTCGGAGCGCGCGCGCGATCTGGCCCGCGAAACCGAGCGACTGGCGCGCGTCTCCTTTCAAGCCGGCACCGGGACCAGCCTCGATCTCGTCGAGTCGGGGCGCCGTTTACGCGAGGCCGAAAGCCAGCTCGCCCTACAAGAATTCAACCTCGTTCAGTCGCGCATCGCGGCTTTGCTCGCGTTGTCCCGCTGTCATTGGTAGGGCAAAAGCGCCGCTCACGCGCGAAACGGCGAGGGTTTCGAGGGGTCCGCTTGTCCAGTGGAGCTCGGGACCCTAGCATCGCTCGTCGGATCGATTAGGGCCCGTCATGCTCGGGCGCACTAGTGCTCATGACTAGTGCTACAAAGAGAGCCGCCCCCATGAGTCTCTCCCGCAAAACGAGCGACATCGTCTTTTACGCGCTGCTCGGGCTCACGCTCGTCATCTTCCTGGTCCAGATCAACATCATCTTCCTCCATACGCCCATCGAGCGGACGATGGGGATCGTGCAGAAGATCTTCTACTTCCACGTCCCTTCGGCGTACGGCATGTACCTCGGAGCGGGCGCCTGTTTCCTGGGATCCGTCGCCTATTTTCTTTCTCCGACCGACGCACGCGACGCCTTCGCCAAAGCCGGTGCCGAGACGGCAGTCGTGTTCGGCTTCATCGTTCTCGTCTCGGGTCCTCTCTGGGCCGCCAAGGCATGGGGCCGCTACTGGGTGTGGGACCCGCGTCTCACCACGTCGATGCTGAGCGTGCTCATCTACGTTGCTTACGTGGTGGTGCGAAGCTTTGCCGGCGATGGACAGGCCGAGCGCAAATTCGCCGCCGCACTGGGCGTCGTGGGCGCGGCCAATCTCCCCATCATTCACTATTCGGTGCAGAAATGGAGCGGCCAGCACCCCGTCGTCATCGGATCGGGCGGCGGCGGATTGGCGCCGGGAATGCATCTCCCGCTTTTTCTCGGATTCGGAGCCTTTACGCTTCTCGCGCTACTGCTCATCTGGAGCCGCACGCGAATCGAGCTGGCGCGTTCGCGCCTGCGGCAGTTGGAAGACGAGGCGCTCACCTACTTACCGGAAGGGGAAACCCATGGGGTATGACCATCGCCGCACCCGATTCGTCCCCATCGCGGCTTTGGGGGCGGTGACGCTGGCCGCTGATTTCGCGGTCGCTCAAACGGCGACCGAACCGGGGCAGCGCAGCGCCGAGTTTCGCGCCGTCGAAGGGGGGACCGAGATGGTCAGCGGCGGCACGCTCCTCGTGGAAGCGTACGCCGCCCTCTGGATCATACTTCTCGGTTTCCTGCTCATCTCCTGGCGGCGCCAGACGCGCATCGATGCCCGTGTGGACGAGCTCGAAAAGGCTCTGGCTCGCAGCGGGGCGAAGTGACGCCCGAGCACGTCATCTTCATCCCCGGCGTTCTCTTGATCGGCCTTGCCCTCGGGTACGTGATGGGGGCTCGCGCTGCCCGCAAGGAGCTCGAAAAGACCCGCGCGCGGCTGCGCCAATAGCTGGGCGGGCGAAATCAGGCACCGCTAAGGAAACGGGCCACCTCGAGAGGTGACCCGTTTACAAGTTCCTTACCGCGATGATCGGTCGAGAGCACGCATGAACCCCTAGCCTTCGCTAGGTGGGGGTCGCGTGGCCGCTTTAGGCCTCCCGTTGCAAGACGGGCCTGGCTCACCACGGCTCTGGTGCGACTCCCTGGTATCAGCATGTAGGGATTCGATGTTTGCTCGCTTCCGTGTCCCGCAGAGGGAACCAATCGATCCTAACATCGCGATCGGCGTGGTCAATGGAAGGCCGGCGTCGTGCCCTCCCCTCGACGCGCGAGGACGCGCAGCACGCGCCCCTCGGCAAGGATCGAGCGGTTACGGCACACGGCGCCGGTCAAGTTCGCCGAAAACTGGGCCATTTGGCGGCGTCTTGCCACCTTGAGCGACATGACCGCGCTCATCCACACTCTCTTTCCCCCCGATACCGCGCCAGCGAGAATCAAGGGAGAGGTTCGCTTCGTCACCGCCCAGGAGCGGTCGCACAGCCACGGCAGCCTCGGCCTTCTTTTGACCGTATGCGTGCCCCCCCCTCCTTGGCCCGATGGCGCTGGAATCGGTCAGGTGCGGCGTGGCAGGCTCCGCGATGCCATTGAGTCCGCCATCGAGAGTGCCCTCGAGTTGAACGACGCGCCGCCAGCAGGCGTCGGCGATCTCACCGATCTCGACCAGTGTCTCTCCGATCACCTTTACCGCGCCCGAAGCGTGGGCGCCGGGGGGCTCGTTCTCTACCTTCCGGACCTGAGCTCGGCGGGCAGTCTCGCCGGCGCACTCGACGCGGAAGACAGCGCGGTGCTGCGCTGGTGGGTCGCGGCCACGGCCGAACGACCGGTGATGCTCTTGCTGGATGACGCGAACCGCCACCTCGGCGCCTATGGTCCGCCTACACGGCTCGAGCATTTGGTCGAGCGGCGGGAGGAAGAAGCGCACCTTGCTTCGGCCAAGCCGAGCGCCGCACGCCTCGCGGAGCGGACGGACGACGGCCAGCAAGCGCCCGCGCGGCCTGCGGAGCGCCCTCCGGCCACGAGCCACGTGGAGCTCTCGGGGCTGAACGGCGCAGGCCCCGTCGAGCACGGCTTGACCAGTATCGAAAACGACGCTGAGGACGACGGAGAGGACGCGCCCCGCGCTCAGGAAGAGCGTGCCCCATTGGTGTCGGTCGAGGGAATGTCGCACCTGGCCGCGCCGGCGGCCGATCGCGTCGTGCCGCTCTTTCCCGGGCGCGAGAACCCGTTTCGCAAGGCTTCTCCCGCGGCGGAAGGCTCCCCCGTGGGAGCACCGGTCGATTGGCGCGGATTCGCCAACGATCTTGCGCTCGCGCGCGGTCCCAAGCCGCTGACTTACGTGGAGCGGCTTTTCATGACGCGCTATGTCCCGCTGCTCGATGCCATTGCTCGGGGGGAAACGGATGACGGGGCTCGCCGCACGGCCGATCAATGGGCAGACGACTTCGCGCGCAGCTACACCGAGGGATTTAGCGCCCTGCGTGTGACCGGCAAGCGCCCGCGCATGGTGCTCGATGCGCCGCAGCTCGCAAGCCAGGTGGCACGGCTGCACGGGGCCAAGTCCACGCACCTCGTGCTGGTGGACGCCATGCGCTTCGATCTCGGCCTGCGCGTGCACGACCGCATGTGCGAAGCACTGACGTCACAGGCGACGTGCACCGAGCGCCTGCTCCTCTGGGCCGCGCTTCCCACCACCACGCCGGTTCAGCTCGATCTCATTGCCCACGGGCCCGAGGGGCTCGCCAATGGCCCCGCCGTGAGCGAACAGGAGGAACCCGGAATGCGCGGCCGCGCATCGCCCACCCTGCGGCGCATCAAGCTCGGAGGCCGTGACGTCCTCAAGCTCGACCTCGTGCAGGCCCGGCTCCACGAAGCGGGACCGCCCTTGCCGGAACGCCTGGATGCCCTGGCCGACGAGGTCGCGACCGTGGTCGCTGCGCACGCGCGCAACCTTCCACCGCGTTCGCTCATGCTCGTGTTCGGCGATCACGGCTTTTGCATGGAGTCGTCGAGCCAGGGCACCAATGCGGGCTCTTCCGGCGGTGCTCGCCCGGAAGAGGTGCTCGTCCCCGGCTTTGCCTGGCTCGTCGGCGACGTGCACTAGTGTTCCCCGCCTGCCTCGGGGGACGACGGTCCGGCCGGGCGGCGAAAGACGCCACCCGAGGGGCAGGCTGGCGCAAATAACGACGCCCCGACATCGAAACGGCGGTTGGATGCGTCGATCGCTGGCGCGACGAATCCGCGCGCTCGACGGCGCGTGATAGATTGCGCCGCATGTCGCTTGTCCACGGAGGGCGCCTGGTCGCCCAAGCACTGAAACGTCATGGCACGACGCACATCTTCACGCTGTGCGGCGGGCACATCCAAGCCATCTACGACGGCTGTCTCGACGAAGGCATCCGCGTCGTCGACGTTCGACACGAACAGACGGCCGGGCACGCCGCCGACGGCTACGCGCGCGTCACCGGTCGTCCCGGGGTGTGCGCCGTGACGGCGGGCCCGGGAGTCACCGACGTCGTGACCGCCGCGGCCAATGCGCAGCGGGCGGGCGTGCCGATGGTGATCATCGGTGGCGCCGGGCCGCGTCTTCTTTCCGACATGGGGTCGCTCCAGGACATGGACTGTGTGACGCTCATGCGCTCGGTCACCAAATGGAGCGTCCAAGTTCCCGACGTCAGTCGCATCGTCGAATACATCGACTCGGCGTTTCGCGTGGCGCAAGCGAACCTACCGGGGCCTGTCTTTCTGGAGATGCCGCTCGATCTGCTGATGAACATGGGCGACGACGCGGCGCCGACGGCCACCGCGCCGCTCGCCTCCCCTCCGCGACCGGCCGGCGATCCGGCCGGCATCGCCGAGGCGCAAGGCATTTTACGCACGAGCCAGAGGCCGGTGTTCCTGGTGGGCTCGCAGATCCGCTGGTCGCCGAAGAAAGAAGCCCTGGCGACCTTTGCCGATCGCATCGGCGCGCCGTTCTACCTGAACGGGATGGCGCGCGGCGGGATCCCTCACGCACATCGCACGCGCATGAGTCGGTCGCGGCGCTTCGCGCTCGGCAACACCGACGCGGCATTCGTGTTCGGCACCCCCTTCGACTTTCGCGTCGACTACGGCCGCGACGGCACCTGGAGCGCCGACGCCAAGATCGTGCAGATCGACCTCGATGGCAACGAGCTCGGCCGCAACCGCCGTGTCGATGTCGGGCTCCACGCCGACAGCGGGCTCGTCCTCGAGCAGCTCGCCGCTGCGGCCGAGGCAAAGAAGCTCGACTTTAGCGCCTGGCTCGGCAAAGTTCGGGAAGACGAAAACAAGCGGCAGGCGCAGATCGACGCCCACGCCACGTCGACGAACAATCCCCCGCATCCCATCTACGTCTGCGCCGAGGTGGGAAAAAGGCTCCGCGCGAACGATGTCGTCATCGGGGACGGCGGCGACTTCGTGGCCACTGCGGCGTACGTGCTCAAGCTCGAATGGCCTCAAATGTGGATGGATCCGGGGCCGCTCGGCACGCTCGGGGTCGGCCCGGGCTACGCCATGGCGGCCCAGCTGGCCCGCCCCGACGCCAAGGTGGTCCTCATCTACGGCGACGGCGCATTCGGGCTGCATGGGCTCGAGTTCGAGGCGATGGTGCGCCAGAAAATTCCCGTCGTCGCCATCATCGGCAACGACGCCGGCTGGACCCAGATCCGGCGCGGTCAGGTGGAGCTCTATGGCGAGGAGCGCGCCGTGGCCACGGCGCTCGACTATACGCGTTACGACGAAGTCGTTCGCGCCGTGGGCGGCTTCGGCGCGTGGGTGACGCAGCCGGCGGAGCTCGGCCCCGCGCTCGACCAGGCTTTTGCCGCCAAGGTTCCCGCTTGCGTCAATGTGAAACTCGGCGCGAGCGATTTCCGCAAGGGCGCGATCAGCGTCTAACGTCCGAGCCTCGACGTTCCGGCTCGCTCGAGAGGTGCCCAGGTCGGCGACCTTGCCCACAAACCTGAGGGAATTCGCGCGGACTGAGCGCTCGGCGGTTCGCTCGGAGAGGCGACGCCGCGGTCGCCCAAGCGGTGCTATAGTGATGGGTAGTCTTCCATCCCATGTGCCGCTTATTGGCTGCTGTCGCGAGCGAGGTAACCCATTTCCGTCTCAGTCTGAAGGAGGCTCCCCGCAGCCTTGCGTTTTTGTCGCGTGAGCACCGCGACGGCTGGGGCATCGGCGTCTTCAGCCAGGGTGACGGGTGGCTCCTTCAACGCGGCACCGACTGCGCGCACGAGGACGACGACTTTCACGAGGTCGCCGCGGGCAGCTGCGGCGAGGTGCTCATTGCTCATGTTCGCAAACGAACGGTGGGGCCGGTCACGCTCGAGAACACGCACCCGTTCGAAAAGAGCGGATGGGTCTTCGCGCACAACGGCACGATCGAAGACATCGAGTGGGTCCGATCTCAACTGTCACCGGAGCGCCGCTCGGCGCTGACGGGTCAAACGGACAGCGAGATTTTCTTCGCCTTCTTGCTCTCCCGCCTCGACGAGGCTCGCATCGGTTCCGTGGGCGATGGCAACGCCACCGACATCGTGATCTCGCGTGCGCTGCGCGATCTACACGCCCGGCCCAAGCTCGGCGCCTGCAACTTCCTGCTCTCCAATGGCCGCACGCTCTATGCACATCGTTCGGGGCGGACCCTCTTTCTCCTGGAGCGCCGTCCGGGCGACGCGGTGCGCATCGAGCGCGCCTCGTCGGAGACGGGGGCCGTCGTCGAAACGGCCTGGTCACCGGCGCGTCAGGCCGTGCTCATCGCTTCGGAGCGGATCACCGACGAACCCTGGCGCGAGGTCGCGGAGGGCGCGCTCTTGCGCGTCGATCGGCTCCCACTGCCCGTGTGTCGCGAGATCCCGCAGCACAGCGTCGCGTAGCGCGCCCCACACCCGCTAGACTGGCACCCGGCGCTCGAGCTGGAAGAGACGCTTGCCGTCGGACACGGTCGGGCCGGTGACGCGGAGCATGGAGAGCGACACCTCCCGGACGCGCCGCGGACCGTCCACGTCTCGAATGCGCAGTCGATCGCCGTCGGACGTGAGCACCTCGCACACCCCGAAGGCAAAGTGCTGCACCCTGTCGCCTGCCTCTGGCGTGAACTCCTCGACGTGTTCCTCGTTCTCGTGGGCGATGGCTGCGGCACTCGCGGCGGCCGCCCTTGCCCACGTCGCCGGTGAGTCGGGCATCTTGGTGGCTGCAACCGCGACGTCTCGAATCGCGGGCTGCACGATCACGGTCACGCCGGCCGAGCGCGCGCGCACGAGCTCCCCGCCGACCACCTGCAAACCGGTGTCGCCGAGCCGCGCCAACGTCACCGCGAAGGGCCCTCCTCGAGGGCCCGCCAGGGAGAGCAGGTTGAAGCGACCGCGCAGGAGGGTGAGGGCATCGGCCCCCTCCGCGGCGACACGCAGCTCCACCTCCTCCACATGCCCCGCGCCGTGCACCCACCCGTCCGTGCCGCCGAGCTGCCCGATGGCCTCGGCCAGATCGAGGCCGGGAGCGACGAAGGTGAGCCGGGCGGGAGGGGATGAGCCGTTCATCGTGTCGTATCGCGCGGGCCGCCCGAGCCTTCACTGGCGATGGGGTGCGGCTCTTTTTCGAGGTAGCGGAAGATGGTGCGCGGATCGACGCCGAGCTCGCGCGCCGTCTGCGTACGGTTGCCGTTGTTGCGTTCCAGCACTTCCAGCACGTACTTGCGCTGAAACTCCTCCTTGGCTTTCTCGAGCGGCAAGATGGGCTGCTGGGCCTCGATCCCGAGATCGAGATCCTCGGCCGTGAGCAGGGCGCGATCACAGAGCACGAGGGCCTTCTTCAACTTGTTTTCGAGCTGACGGATGTTGCCCGGCCAGGCGAACTTGCGCACCGCCGCGAGGGCTCCCGGTGAGAGACCGCGTACCTGGCTTTTCATTTCGTCGACGTACTTGATGAGCAACGCTTTGGCAATGATGACGACGTCATCGCCGCGATCACGCAGGGGCGGCAGCCAGAGGTTGACGACGTTGAGGCGGTAATAGAGGTCCTCGCGGAACGCGCCCCGTTTGATCTCGTCCTCCAATACTTTGTTGGTGGCGGCCACCACGCGGATGTCGACCTTTTCGGGGCGGCTGTCCCCCACGCGAATGACGACCCGCTCCTGCAGCGCGCGCAGAAGCTTGACCTGCAAATTCAGCGGCAACTCGCCGATTTCGTCGAGAAAGAGCGTCCCGCCGTCGGCGGCCTGAAACTTCCCGGCCCGGCTCTGCACCGCGCCGGTGAAAGCGCCGCGCACGTGACCGAAGAGCTCGCTCTCGATGAGGTTCTCGGGAATCGCCCCGCAGTTGATGGTCACGAACGGGCCCGACACGCGCGAGCTGCGACGGTGGAGCTCGCGGGCGATGAGCTCCTTGCCCGTCCCGGTTTCGCCGGTGATGAGCACGCTGATGTCGGTGGAGGCGACCTTCTGCACCTTGCGGAAGACCTCCATCATCGACGCGCAGGAGCCGATGATCTCGCCGAAGCGCTTGTCGGAAAGCTCTTTCGCGAGCTTCTCCTTGTCGGCGCGCAGCGCAGAGAGCAGCATCGCGTTCTGCAGGATGAGCGACGCCTGCGAGCCGTAGATGGTGAGCATGTCGAGCTGGGGGCGCTCGAACAAGTGCTTGACCTTGTCGTTGCCGACGTAGAGCGCGCCGATCACTTCGCCCTGCGAAAGCATGGGGGCGCACATGACGCTCGATAGCTGCAGGGCGACCACGCTCTCGCTCTTGTTGAACTTGGTGTCGGCCAGGGCATCGGAGACGATGAGCGGCTTGGCGGTGGTGAGCACGGTGTGCACGATGCTGTCGGAGACGCCGCCACGTTCGTCGGTGATGCTTTCGCGGCTCACGTTGCGAAGGGCGCGCACGGAGACTTTCTTCTCCTGATCCGGCTCGTCGGGCAATGTGAGAAGGATCACGCCTTTGTCGGCGCCGGTGAGCTCGAGGATGTCGTCGAGCATGGTGTCGAGCAGCTCGTCAATCGATCCTTTGTGCATGAGCTTCTCGCTGAAGCCCTGCAGCTTGCGCAGGCTCTGCAGCTCGCTCGACACCGCGGACGGACCCGGGATGCCGATTTCGCCCTCCTTGCGCGATGCGCTGGTCGCGTCGGCGAACATGCTGAAGGCGAGCTGCGCCGAACCGAACGTGAGCCGGTCACCGTGGCAGAGGCGGGCCCGGCGCTTCTTCTTGCCGTTGATGAGGATGTCGGCTTGCCGGTCCCCTTCTTCGAGGTTGAAGTCGCGACCGTCGAAGAGGATCTGCGCGTGGTGATCGACCATGTCGCTTCCGACGATGGACAGATCGTTGTCGAGCGCTCGCCCGATGGTGGTCACTGCCTTGTGGACGCTGTATTCGCGCGGCCCCCCCTCGGGTGGAAAATACTTGAGCGTCGGCATCTTCGATGAATCCTAGTCCGAGAAGCACGCGTTGTCTTCTTCGGCCTCCAGCCGCACTTTGTCGGACGTCAGAAGAGCAGCCCGGAGACCGTCAATCCCATGCCGCCCGGGACCGGCATCAGGCCACCGCCGGTCACCTGCAAGAGAGGGGGGCGGCCAGCGAGCCCGCTCTTCGACGACGATGCGGCGACGTCACGACTGTCCATCGTGAAGACCGCTCCGGCGAGCAGCCCGAGCGTTGCGGCGGTGCCTTGAAAGATGAGACCACGGCGTGGGTCGTGATCGCCGCCCATGTAAAAGAGATAGACGGGAAGGGAGACCGCGACACCTCCGCCGAAGCCGATCCACATCCAGGCGAGCGACGTGTAGCTCGGTACCCAGGCCATCGAAATAGCGGCCGCGCCGACGAGGCCGGCGTTGTAACCGATGAGCCCCCCGAGCGCCGCGCTATCGTTGGCCTCGCCGAACGGGCTCGAAGCTTTGCTCGAGCCGTAGCCGAATGCGCTGCCAATCAGCATCCCCCACCCCACGCCGCTGCCGAGCAAGAGGCTCGTTTTCGGGGACGGTTCCATGGTGAAAGCCGCGACAGTGCCCAGCGCCGTGCCGGCGGTGCTGCCGATGAAGACCGCGCGCGAGAACCCGCGGAAGCCCCAACCGTTCCCCGCATTGGCGGTCACGAATTGGTAGCTCGCGATGCCGACTCCTTCGCCCGCGCCGAGAGCCATGCCCGTCGCGATGGCGGCGGGCATTCCGCGCGGCATGCGCGGCCGATCGAGAAAGTACACGCCGACCGGGGCTGCCAATCCGAGGATGACCGGCGGGAGAAACCTCATGCCCGGGTCATCGATACCGAGCTCGGCGTCGAGCCAGATGCCGGTCCCGACCCCGTAGCCTGCCGAGAAACCGTACAAGGTGCCGATCTCGAGAGCGCTGGCCGGTTCCGCGCCGCGCGCCACCGGGAAATAGGGTGGCGGCTGACTCGGAATCGGCGACCAGCCCGGTCCCGTCGACCAGTTGCCGGCCCCGCCGGTTACCTGGGGACTCGACGTCGCCGGCGAGAGAACCAGCAACGCCGCAGCGAGCGCGCTAGCGCACAACGGCGAACGGGTGACGTGCGGCATGGGGAGGCCTCGAAGATCGGCCCCTTTTTACAGCCCGCGACTCGAGGACGGCCAAGTTTTCCGAAGGCTGTTTCGCTAGCGAGGCAGGAGGATGCTCGGGTCGCACACGTGCTCCTCCGTCGGGACGGTCGGCAGCGAGCCGTCCGCGGGAGCACGAACGTAGATGCAGATGTCTCCATCCGAATCGAGCGACAGGCCGGCGAACGGCACCCTGCCGTCGAGCTCCGCGCAGGTCCGGTCGACGCTGAGGATCTTGCTGCGAAGGACGACGTTCTCGGACACGAGATCGGTCCCGAGGCTGTTGGCGGCAGCGGGCAGCGTCAGTGTCCCGATGTCTTGGCGGAACCTGCATTCGGCGTCAACGGGCGTCGGTTTGAGGACGGTAACCTCGCCGGCCGTATCGGCCATGGTCGTGGCTTTCAAGGTGAGCGCAGCAAAGGAGATATCGATCTCGCCTGTCATCCCGTCGGCCGACGGGCGCACTGCCTGATCGACGGAGAGAAAAAAAGGCTGGCCCGTCACCATAACGAAACATGAGCCGAAGAATTTGCCGTCGAGATTCCCCTTCAGGACTTCCTGGCAGGGCGATTGGCCCACATCGACTGCGCCCGCTTCACGCTCCGCCAAGGGACGGCGCCCAAAATCCTCGTAATCGGCCCGGGGGTCGACGCAGCCCGACATCGCGCATGGGAGGAGCCCCAACCAGGGCGCCCGCTTGGCCAGGATGCGGACCACGTTCCATAGCGGTAAGCGACTCATTCAGGGTATGTATCGTTTCGCCCAATGACTAGCAACGCTTTGAAGCACTTCGTCCGGCGGCTCACCTCCGCCGTCCCTGCGCTTTCAGTCGTCGGCGGCGCCCGGCATTCGGTCGGCGGGGCGCGCCCCTTCGTCGGCGGAGCGCTGGCTGCCGCCTGCTCGTTTTTAGCGCCTTTCGCGCATGCGAGCGGGTATCTCAATCCGCGGATCGCCGACCCCCATGGCCATCCCGCACTGTCCAACCCTTACGCCATCTACTTCAATCCGGCCGCTCTCGGCGGGATGAAAGGAACGCAGGTCGTCGTCGATGGCACCCTTGCCTGGCGAACTCTGGACATGACCCGCTTTTCGTCCGCGCTTTCCCCACAATCTCCGTCGTCGCTCGGCGATCCCACCTACGTCGCAGCCAACAGCGGTAGCGCACACGCCAGTAACGTCGTCGCCGTCCCGTTTTTGGCCGCAAGCAGCGACTTCGGCCACCGCAACTTCTTCGCCGGCCTCGGCGCCTACGTGCCCTTCGGCGGCGTCACGAAGTTCGATTCGCGCGACGCATTTGCGGGCAACCCGCAAGCGCGCGGCGCCGTGGACGGACCGCAGCGATGGGCTCTCATCAGCGGCACCCAGCAGGCGCTTTTTACGACGGCCGCCGTGGGTTTTCGACTGCCGGACGAGCGGCTCTCGTTCGCCCTTTCGGGGAGCCTCGTCCTCAGCAGCATCTTGCACAACCAGGCGCGCGGCCCGGCAGGCAACGACGACCTCGTCACCGAAGGGCGCGCGCTCATCGACGTCTCCGGCGTCCAGGGTTCGATGACGGCCGGCGCGTATTGGGAGGTGCTGCCCGACAAGATGCTCCGCGTCGGCGCCTCCTATGCCGTGCGCCCAGCGTTCGGCGAGACGCGGCTCTCGGGAACCCTGCGGCAGCACTACGGAACGACGAGTAGCGACAAGGACATCGACCTCATCATGACGTACCCGGACGTCATCCGCATCGGCGCGGCCGCGATGCCATGGGGCCCATCGCTCGAGCTTCGAATCGACGCTGAATACGTCCTCTGGTCCGCTTTCAAGCGGCAGTGCGTGGTGGCGCGCGGACAAAGCTGCAACATCGGTCCTGACGGCTCCGAGCTCCCGCCGGGCGGGCAGGTGTTGACCGCCCTGACCCGCCAATGGAAGAACGCGGGCGGCGTTCGCGCGGGCGCCGGCTATTTCCTCGACGAAGCAACGGAACTCTACGGCGCCATCGGGTTCGACACCTCGGCGGTCCCCAAAGCGACCTTGGAGTCGACGTACCCCGACGCCTTCAAACTGATGGGCTCCCTCGGCGCGAGACGCGCGATCGGCGGCGGGATCGTGCTCGGCGCCAGCTACACCTACGTCAATTTCTTGTCGGTCGACACCGGCCGCCAGAGCCTATTCGCGCGCGCCTTCCCGTCGGGGGTGCCGAACCAGGACGGCACTTACCAATCGAAAGTCATGTTTTTCAACGTCAACGCGACGTTTGCTTTCTGAAACCCAGAGCGCCACGCGCGGTCGGATCCGACCGCGGACATCGGAGCTCGTCCTCCGCTGAGGCAACGACGGCATTCTGTCTCGGATCACCTCCGCTCCGACCATATCGGTAGCGTCAGCCGGTTCATCACCGTCGACAACGCGACCCCCGTCTCCGCTGTTGATTTCTGCTTTCTGCTTTCTTATTTCGAATCTCTTGTCATGGCGGCTCATGGGGCGTCTGGGGAGCCCGTTTCTCCCACCGACCATGGAGGCGCCGCGAAGTGCAAACAGGTTCTGCGCATTGCCCCTACGGCTCCGGCGCCGTCTCCCGCGACAATCGCTGGGAGTGACGACCCGTCGCATCCAGGTTGTCAATTCTCTCGCACCACCGTCCAATGTATAGAGTGGACGGGGACATTGGTCTGCAATGACATATGTGGGCTTGCGGGTGGGACGACAACGGCCAACCGATAGAAAGAGGGGACGGCAATTACATTTGCGGCCTTTGCATTGGGGGAGCGCGGCGGGATGAAGAAAAGTAGTCGAGGTCGTGCTTTGGCGAGCAAACGCCGGGCCGCGTCCTGGTGAGAGCGACGTCCCAGCCGGCGCAATGGGTCGGCCGACGTCATCCGCGAATCTCACGACTGAAAGACGCGTCCTGGCGCAGGGGAGATGGCGGGCGCATGCGGCCGCTGGCAGCGGAGCGGGCCAAGGTTCAGTTGCGCTCGCTGCTCCAAGGCTTGTAGAAACGGCATGGATGCCCCACGGCGACGTGCTCCTGCTCGGTCATGGGACTGTCGAGAACCTCGACGATCTGCCGCCGTTCCTCGCCAATATCCGGCGCGGGCGCCCTGCGCCCCCCGAGCTCGTGCAGGAGCTCGAGCGGCGCTACGCCGTCATCGGCGGCTCTCCCCTGCTGCGCATCTCGCGCGAGCTCGCCGCGGCACTGGAGCGCGCGGTGGGGGCGCGCGTGCACCTGGCCATGCGTTTCTGGCATCCGTTCGCCAAGGATGTCCTCTGCGCGCTCGGTCCGTCGGCGGGGCGCACCCTGCGCGTTGTTCCTCTCGCGCCCTACAGTGGCCCCGTCTACGCCGCTGAAATGCGGTCTCTCGCCGAGGCTGCGCGCGCCGAGGGGCTCGAACCGCCCGCTCTCGCGTGCGCGCCGAGCTGGGGCACGGAGCCGCTGCTCCTCGATGCCTTCGCCAGCCAGCTGCGGGCCACGCTGGCCTTCCTCCCCGAAATGCGACGTGAGGCGGCGCAGGTTTTTTTCACCGCTCACAGCCTGCCCATGGCCGTCATTCGCCAAGGTGACCCTTATGCCGAAGAAGTGCATGCCGCGGCGGAGGCGGTCGCGCTACGTGTGCACCTCAAGAACCCGTGGCGAGTGGTCTACCAGAGTCAGGGAGCCACCGCGGATCCTTGGCTCGGCCCCGCGGTCCGCGAGAGCTTGCAGGAGATCGCCGCCCTAGGAAGCAAAGACGTCATTTTCTGTCCGATCGGTTTTCTCAGCGACCACATCGAGATCCTCTACGACCTCGACGTCGCAGCGCGCGGCGAGGCGGAGCGGGCGGGGGTGGCCTTCCATCGTACCGAATCGCTCAACGCGTCGCCTGCGCTCGTGTCAGCCATTGCCGCCGTCGCCGCGCGACTGTGAAGGTCGTTGCGCCGCGCGATCTTCAGAACTCGGCGCGGAGCGTGCGCCCCATGAGGTCGGACACCGCCTGACGCGGTGATTTTCCCTCGTAGAGGACGCGGTACACTTCGGTGGTGATGGGCAAATCCACGTTGAGCTTGCGGCCGAGATCGAAGGCGCTCTTGGTGGTTTTCACCCCTTCGGCCACGTGTCCGAGCTTGGCGAGCACTTCGCCGAGCGCGCGACCACGGCCGAGCTCGAAACCAACGGTGCGGTTGCGCGACAGCTCGCCGGTGCAGGTGAGCACCAGATCGCCCAAACCGGCGAGACCGGCCAAGGTGAGCGCGCTGCCCCCCTTGGCCATGGAGAGGCGCACGATCTCGGCGAGACCGCGGGTGATCAGCGCCGCGCGCGAGTTGTGGCCGTAGCCGAGCCCGTCGCATGCACCAGCGGCGATGGCGATGACGTTCTTGAGCGCTCCCCCGAGCTCGACCCCGACGGGATCGTCGCTGCTGTAGACGCGCAACCGATCGCTGGCAAAGCGCTGCTGCACGTCGCGCACGACGTCCCCCGACGTGCCGGCGACGACGATCGCCGTGGGAAGCCCGAGCGCGACCTCACGCGCGAAGCTCGGACCGGAGAGAATGGCCATGCGGTCTCCGGTCGCCGTCCCCGCCACGTCGAGCACGACCTCGCCCATCAGCATGAGCGAATCATTTTCGATCCCCTTGGTCGCGCTCACGATGGGCGCGTCGCGCGGCCACGACCGCTTCGCCTCGCCGACCACTTCCCGGAGCGCGTGGGAAGGCACGGCCAGCACGATGAGCGTCGCGTCCGCCAGGGCTTCTCCGAGGTCGGTCGTCACCGTCAGGTCCCCCCCCAGCTCCACGCCGGGCAGGTAGCGTTCGTTCATCCGCGTTTGGGCGATTTGCGCCGGCAGCTCGGGTCGGCGGCTAAAGAGAGTGACGCGTTCGCCCTTGTCGGCCAAGACTTTCGCGAGGGCGGTCCCCCACGCGCCAGCGCCCAGAATTGCAGCCCGCTTCATCCGCCGATGATAGCAGGCTATCGTCTGGCTAGATGGTACGCCCCCACTCCCAGCCGAAGTCTCGCCACAGCGCGCGGGCCCGCGCTGGCGCACCCGCTGCCGGCCACCTCCTCGTCGCGTTCGCGCTGCTCACTCTCGGGCTTCTTCTGCCCTCCTGTGCCGGGATGGCCCAAGGCACAGGCGCCAGCGTGCTCGCCATCATGCCGGGCGTGATCAACCGCGCCGACAACAAGTCGCTGCGCTTCGCGATGCTCAAATACGGGCTCGACACCTTCTGTCAGGAAATGCTCAAGCGCGGCGCGCCGCTCAAGCTGGCCGACGATCAGCCGAGTGTGGGCCGCTTCTATCCCCAGCACTGTGACACCCGTTTGATCGACGAAGAAGCGAACCGGAGCTTTCTCGTGCAGTTTTCCGGGGCGGGCTACGCCTTTACGAACATCACCCAGCGCATCGGCTTCGACGCCAGCGGCGTGGTCGAATACGATCCCGATTTCTTGCTCGATGACGCCACCATGTACCTTTACTTTCGCACCAAACACGTCGCTTCGACGAGCTTTCAAGCCGGCATGATCGAGAACGGCGTCGCCAATATGGCGCTCGTCCTGGCTCCGGGTGGATTTGCCGAGAGGTTCGGCCAGCAAGTCGTCGCCGCCGAGCTGACGCGGGGATTTACCGTGATCCGCCGCGGCGACGGGACCGTCGACTTCGGCCTCGGGCTCATCGAAAAAGGCAAGATGCCCTTTCATCCTTACCAAATCAAAGGGGACGCCAGGACTGTCCTTGCCAATGAGCGCATCGAAGTGCACGCCCGCCAGCGCGAGTTCTTGGGCCCGTTCGAGGTCGATTCCCAGGGACGCGCGCTCTTTCTCACCGTGGGTGTCGACGGCGCGGAGGGGGTCGACGTCATGGTCGTCCCCAAGGACGCCGGTGAACAATGGCTGTCGCTCTACATCCATCAGCCCATGACCACGCCTCCCGCCTACCCTCCGCTGCTGGCGGACGTGGCGCTGAGCGCGCAGCCCTATCGCAAGATGCTCCCCGTCGGCAAGGGGCGGTACTATCTCGTCATCGACAACACCGCAACTGCCGGTCGCATCGCGCCCCCGCCGAACCCTTTCGATGATCGCGCCGCCCTCGTCAACTACGCGGTCGAGCTGGGGGACGCGCCTTGAAACGAACCGCGCGGCCGCATGTCGCTGGCGTGCTTTTCGTGGCGCTTGTCCTCTCTGTCACCGCCGTGGGCTGCCCCTGCGTGGACGACACCATCAACTCGAGCCCGTGGCTGAGGTGGAAGATCTTCGCGATGTTCGGCGCCGGGCGCCTCTGCGACGAGATGACCAAACGAGGCGCGCCGCTGCGCCTCGCCAACGGCGCGCCCGTCATCGGTCGATTTTTCCCGGCGGCGTGCCAATCCGTCACCAACGACGATCGCCAAACCGTCACGCTCCAGTTTTCCGGTGACGGCTACGCGTGGACCCCCGTCACCAAGCGGCTCAACTTCTCCTGTACGGCAACGGTCGAATACAAGCCGGATTTCCACAAAGACGGAGGAACCATCTACGTCTGGTTTCGGCCCGCCAACATCTCCGCACCGGCCTTCCAGGTGGGGCTCGTCGAGCAGCCGGCGGTGGGGCTCGCCACGGCCATGACGCCGCTCGGCGCATTGGCCAATCTGTTCGGCCAACAGATCGTCTCCTCCGAGCTCAGCCGCGGGTTCACCGTCATCCACGAATCGGCGGGCGACGACTTCGCGTTGGGGATCTTGCCGCCGGGCAGCCGTCCGACTCATCCCTACGACATGAGCGGCAACGAGCGCATTACGTTCATGAACGAGACGGCGGAAGTCCACGGGAACACCCTCGACTTTCTCGGCCCCTTCGAGATCGACCGCTCCGGGCGCATGCTCTTCGTCAAAATAAGGAGCACCGGAGTCGCACTCGACGTCGCGGTCACGCCCCGTACCGCGGGCGACGCCTGGCGCAGGCAATACCAGAATCAGCGCGGCGTGCCGCTCCCCCCCGGTCCCCCCATCGTGGCGGGGGTCGTCCCGCCGGACGTTGAAGCCGATCGTTCGATCGCTCTGCCGCAAGGACAGTACTACCTCGTCGTCGACAACTCACCCTTCGTGGGTCAGACCGCGCCTCCTGCGAACGCTCTTTTCGACCCCGTCGCCCGGGTAAGCTATCTGATATCGATGGGAGATGCGCCTTAGCAATGTTCCGACAGCCCATCGTACTGAAGCGGCGACGCGGGCGGCCAGCCGCTCTGCGACCCCCGGCGCGGCTCGAGTTAGGCATTGCGGCATCGGCCCCCTGGCGTATACATACCCGGGTGGCGCGCCCCCCGATTCCAGCACCCGTAGAAGCACCTTCTGTCCTCTCTTTCCGGACGACGCGACTTCGGGCTGACGGGATCGGCGGCCAGGACTCGACGCAATAATGGTGGCGAAGGAAACGGCACCGACCAGCGCCAGGGATACGCGCTTCGCTCGCTACGCAGCCTTCTGCGCCATCTGGTTCGTCATCGTCCCGCTCGCCGGCGCTTTTCTGCTCGTCCGGCTCCTCTCCATCAGCGACCCGACGGAAGCCGCAGGTCAAGGGATCTTGGCCGCGCTTCGCGCTTTCGGTCGCGAGCAACCGGTTCCGGTGTGCATCATCGCCTTCACGCTCATCGAGATGGTGCTGTGGGGCCAGAGGCACGCCCTGCCCGGGGCTGGTTTGGCCGGCGTCGCGGGTCGCACCGATCTGCCCGGCCCAGCGCGACGCCGCTACGAGGACGCTGGAGGGCTGCTCGACGAAGCGGAACGGATCTTCGCCCGCCGCCGACGGGAAGTCGAACGCGCTCTCACCGTCCAAGAGCGCGACGACCTCGGGGCCGCGCTGGAAAAGCTCCGCGACGCGATGAGGAAGGATCCTTTCGATCTCGACGATTTCGACACCACCTTCGCCAAGGCCGAGCAGACGGTGGAGACCTACCTCGCCTCGTGGCGAAAGAGCGAGCTGCGCGAGTACGCGGAATCGATCGGGATCGCCGTGGCGGTCGCGTTGCTCTTGCGAGCGTTCGTGGTGGAGGCGTTCAAGATCCCCAGCCCGTCGATGGTCCCCACACTGCAAGTCGGCGATCACATCTTCGTCAACAAGTCTGCTTACGGTCCCATGGTGCCGTGGACCAACACGCGCATCCTGCCGCACCTGCCCCCTCAGTACGGCGACGTCATCGTCTTTCAGTTCCCGGAAAAGCCGGACCAGGACTTCATCAAGCGCGTGGTAGCCCTCCCCGGAGACAAACTGGAGGCGCTGGACGGGCGCCCTATCATCAATGGCTGGCGTCCGCCGGAATGCAGGGTGGGCGTCTACAAGCACACCTGGGGCGACAGCACGCTCTCCCAGCACGGTGGCGAGCTTTTCGTCGAATACCTCGGCTCGGAAGCATTTCTCACCTTCTTCGACCACGCCATGAGCGCTGCGACGTCCATCAGCGATCGGCGCAGCTGCAACAAAGACACCGATTGTGAGCCGGGACTGCAGTGCCGCTCCAAGCTCTGCGGCGATCTCCAGGGACCTTACCAGGTGAAAGCGGACGAGGTCTGGGTCATGGGGGACAACCGGCACAACAGTCACGATTCGCGCGGCTGGTGGGAGGGAAAAGGGGGCGGCGTTCCCTACAACTACATCAAGGGGCGCGCGCTCATCATCTGGATGAGCTGGCCGCCACAAGGGATGGCCTGGGATCGCCTCGGCATCACCGTCATGGGCAAGCCGAAGATTCCCCCCGACCAAGCGGCCGTCTTGCAGCCGGCCATCGACAAATGCTTCCGCGATCGGCCTCCCGCGAGCGAAACGACGCCACCGCAGGCCGCGCGATAGCAAGGCGAGCGCCTCGCGGCTGTGGTCTGCAGAGCGGCTTTCGCAGCGGCCTCGCCGCATCTCGAGCGGCCGCCTCCCTGATTTGGCCGATCGCGATCGGGTAGGGCGAAGAACCGACAGCGTAGTGCTGGAGCGCTGTGAGACGAACCGCCAGGACGCCAAAGGCGGGGGGCCGTGATGATGCTCCGCGGGCCTCCGTGGACTCCGTCCACGGCCTGGACTACGGAAACGATGGCATCCGAACGGGACCCTTTCCCATTGGGGTCCGACCCGCAAAACGATCCGGCTCACTTTCCTCGAGGACTCCATGTTCCAGAAAGCCGTCAGCATCTATCAGACCACCCTCGACGAGATCCGTGCGGCCGGCCTTTACAAGGAAGAGCGCGTCCTCGCGACACCGCAGGGAGCGCGGATTCGCACCGGTCGAAACGGCGCCGAAGTTCTCAATTTCTGCGCCAACAACTACCTCGGGCTGGCCGCCGATCAACGCGTCATCGACGCCGCGCGACGCTCTTTCGACAAATACGGTTTCGGTCTTTCCTCGGTGCGCTTCATCTGCGGCACGCAAGGCGTCCACAAGGAGCTGGAGACGGAGCTGTCGCACTACTTCGGCACCGAGGACACGATTCTCTATTCGTCATGCTTCGATGCCAACGGCGGGCTGTTCGAAACGCTTCTCGGCGAAGAAGATGCGATCATCTCCGATGCGCTCAACCACGCCTCCATCATCGACGGCATCCGGCTCTGCAAAGCCGAACGCCACCGCTACCCCAATGGTGACATGGACGCGCTCGAGACCGCCCTCCGAGCCACGTCCGGAAAGCGCCTGCGCCTCATCGCGACCGACGGCGTTTTTTCGATGGACGGCTATCTGGCCAAGCTGAACACCATCTGCGATTTGGCGGAGCGCTACGGCGCGATGGTCATGGTCGACGACTCGCACGCTACGGGCTTCATCGGTCCCAGCGGGCGCGGCACACCCGATCATTTCGGGGTGGCAGCCCGGATCGACCTTCTCACAAGCACGCTGGGAAAGGCACTGGGCGGCGCGTCCGGCGGTTTCACCACCGGCCGGCGCGAAGCGATTGCCCTCTTGCGACAGCGCTCCCGCCCTTATCTCTTTTCCAATACGCTGGCGCCGTCCATTGCGGCCGCCACCATCGAAGTATTGCGAATACTGGACAGTGATCCGGTGCCGCGCACGCGCCTCATGGACAACGCGCGTTCCTTTCGCCAGAAGATTGCGCAAGCCGGCTTCAAAACGAAGGAAGGCTTTCACCCCATCGTTCCCATCATGCTCGGCGAGGCTCCTCTCGCGCAACGCATGGCCGCCGAGCTCCTCGGCGAGGGCGTTTATGTGATTGGCTTTTTCTATCCCGTCGTGCCCCAAGGCGAGGCGCGCATTCGCGTCCAGCTGTCGGCCGCACATGCACCAGGCGATGTCGACCTCGCCGTGGATGCTTTTCGGCGCGTAGGGTCGCGAATGGGACTCTTGTCCTGAGGTAGTCGCCTGTTCGGTCAGGTAGTCCGCGCGTGCACCGCGGTGCTGTCGATCGATCGCGCAACGAATCTGACCAAAGTCTTGCCGGGGCGGCACATCGGCGACGTCGAAGCGGTCGCGATCCAGCTTCGCTGTACGGAATCCATTGAGGTCACTTCACGCAACATCGCGTTGTCTTCTTGAAATCGTTGGCGGAAATCGCGCGGCGAACGCGCCCCGCGATTGCGCGCGGGCTCCATCCCGAAACGACGTAACAGGCACGTCGAGGTGCGCGGGACGAGCGTCCGGGCTGCGTGCGCTTCTGCAGATCTCGCGTCGTTCTGGATTTCGATTTGCATTTGGCTAATATCGGTAACCCGGGCGAGTTGCGAGAGCATCGGTTCGTACGTCCTCTGACGTTCCACCCACCGGATCCCCTGGCGAAGGGCGCACCCAAGGCACAAGGAGAGCCATCTGCGACGATTCTCTTTCTCACGCCTCGATCTTGGCCAAACGTGCATCACGCGTACAGCCAATGCGCGCAGTCGTTTGGGCGCCGAGGAGCACTTTTTCTGCACCGCAGGCGGCGGCGTACGCAACTGCGTAAGCCAGTCGCCGGGTGCACTGGGCGCGGGGCGCCGCGCAACTTGACCCATTCCTTTCCCGTGCACGGGGGCAAAGACAACCCATGCTAAAAGCACTGATTCTTTCCATCATGATCGATTTGCTTCATCCGCGAGTGCAGCAGCGGAGCTACATCCGTGAGCCACTCGTCGATGCGGAAGTCCGCTACGAATCAATTGCCGAAGACATCAGCGCAGTGGCGATGGACGAAAACGAGCCGCCACTGTTCAAAGGACCGGCGGCGCGTGAAGCCACGGCCGTTCTGCTGAGCGCCGTTGCTTGGCACGAATCGGGGTTTCGCAAGGACGTCGATATCTGCAAAGGGGTTCGCAGCAAAGGCGACAAGGGACGATCGGTGGGGCTTCTCCAAGTGATGAAGGGTCGCAACTACGAAGGGCATTCAGCCATCGAAATCTGCGAAGATCGGCGGCTCGCCATTCGGCTCGGCCTGCACGTGCTGCGGCGGGCCAAGGAAACGTGTCACGGCGGCCCACGCGTGTGGCTACAGTCCTATGCGGCCGGCGGCTGCAGCGTTCGTTCGAGCTCGTCGCGCGACGCTTGCGCGGCCTTCGAGCGCGTAGGCCAGAAGCATCTGCTCGGCATCACTTGTTCGAGCGCGGGACCAGTGTCCTCGCGACCCACGTCCGAACCGCCGAGCCTCGTCTTGCCGAAGCCGCCCAATTCGATGATCCCCGCCTGGCTCCGGGAAGCCGCGGAGGCGTCGTAGCGAGGATTACTTGCTCTCTTTGGGGGCCACGTACTCGGCGGGTTTGTCGGAACCCTCGCCGTAGAAGTACTTCTCCAGCTGATCCATCCACACCCGCTGCCCTTCGGGCGACACCAAATCGAGCCGGTACTCGTTCACGATCATCTTCGAGTGTTCGAGCCACTGGCGCCAGGCTTCTTTGGAGATGGTCTCGAAGACGCGCTTACCGAGCTCGCCCTTGAAAGGCGGCTTGTCGAGACCTTCGGCTTCTCGCTGCAGCTTCACGCATTGGACCATTCGCAACATGCGCGACGCTTAGCATGCGCGCGACCATCGAGCCAAGGGGGGATGCCCGCGCGAGGCACGGTGAGGCCGCGTCACTCGATGCGCACTTCGATCCCCGCGCCGAACCCCCACCTGCTGCTGTTGCGACTGTGCGCCACGTCTTGAAAGAGCACCCAGGTCTTGAAGTCGAGCGCGCTGGTGACGGAGTAGCCGAGGCCGAACCCGAGAGGGACGTCCGTCTGATTGTTGCCGCTCGTCTCGATGACCACGCCCGTCAGTGGGCCGAGCCAGAGCCGATTGCTCGTCTGGAACCATAGATGGAGGGGAATGTTCACCAAGGTGATGGTCGGGTCGTAAAAGAGAATCGGAACGTAGACGCCGGTATCGAGGCGAGCCGCGCGGCCGAAATGAAAAGCCAATGGCACGCCGGCCATGACTCCGAAGCCTGTGTTGAACGGGATGTAGGCACGCCCTTCCAGGCCGACTTCCACCACCTGGCTCTCGATGAGACGCGCGCGGATGTAAAACTCGGGGTTTGCCACGGTATCGAACCCGGTGCCGTAGGTCTTCGTGTCGAACGGCCGACCATACATGTCGACCTGTGCGGCACGCGCGGTGTTGCCGAATCGAAGCCCCGTGCGAAGCCCGATCTCCAGGCCGTGCGCAACGCTCACGCCGCCTTCGATGTTGAATCCCGGGGCGAGCGTCGACTCCGGAACGTGACCGAGTCCCAGCCCGAAGTTGAACGCCCACGCCCTTCCCGGAAGCGTGATGGCGCGATCGACCCAGGGCGCCGCCGCCCGCGCCCTCG
The DNA here is from genome assembly GCA_035318465.1 of Polyangiaceae bacterium. Lineage (GTDB taxonomy): Bacteria > Myxococcota_A > Polyangia > Polyangiales > Polyangiaceae > DASWDH01. The sequence continues at coordinate 83,070 of DATHES010000014.1, read as the reverse complement.
GCGCCATCATGAGAAAGAACGAAAAAACGCCGAGCTTGAGGGCCGTGCGCGCCAGTGCCATCGTGTTTCTCGCTTCTTATCATAGATGACGATCGCCACCCGCGATACAATCGCCGCCATGCGCGCGAAGAGCGACGCCATCGAGGGCGCAGTCTCGTGGGTGCGATCGAAGGCCGACGAAATGGAGTCGGCGCTGGCATCGCTCGTCGAAATCAACTCTTTCACATCCAACGTCGAGGGCGGAAACCGTGTGGGGGCCCTGCTGCGCGCGCTTTTCGAACGCGACGCGCTGCGGTGTGAGGTCCAGAAAAGCGCGGCCTTCGCCGATCACCTCGTCTTTCGCACCGCTGCACCAGGTCAGCCGATCGCGCTCGTTGGGCACCTCGACACGGTCTTTCCGCCTGGCACTTTCCAAGGGTACCGGCGCGAAGGCAATCTCGCGCGAGGGCCGGGTGTGCTCGACATGAAGGGGGGGCTCTTGGTGGCCGGCTTCGCGCTGCTGGCGCTCGATCAAGCGGGTCTACTCGCGGAGCTTGCCATTCGCTTCGTCATCGTGGGCGACGAAGAGGTGGGATCGCCCGAAGGGCAGCTCATCTTGACGCACGTCGCCGGCGATGCCGTCTGTGGTCTCGTCTTCGAAGCCGGCCGAGCCGGGGACGCCATCGTCACCCGTCGCAAAGGAACGGGCAGCATCCTGGCCGTCGCCAAAGGGCGCGCGGCGCATGCCGGAAACCTTCATCATCAAGGCGTGAATGCCATCTGGGCGCTTTCGCGCTTCGTCGATTGCGCACAAGCCCTTACCGACTACGACCGCGGCACCACCGTCAATGTTGGCCGCATCACCGGCGGCAACGCGCGCAACACCGTGCCGGACGCCGCGCGCGCCGACATCGACATCCGCTTTTCATCGCGTGAGGATGGCGACGCGCTCGTCGCGGCCCTCGGGATGGCGGCCAGCGCCGCCAGCGCCAGCCTGCCCGGCGCTTCCATCGAGCTGTCGGGTGGTATCTCCCGCACGCCACTGGCGCGCTCACTGGCGAGCGAACGTCTTTGCGCAGAATACGCCGCGTGCGCCAAAACCGCGGGACTCGGCAGCACGGAAGCGCCTCTCGTCGGTGGGGGATCGGACGCCAATACCCTCTCCGCTCTGGGCGTGCCTTGCATCGATGCCCTCGGCCCCCGCGGCTCTGGATTTCATACCCACGAGGAACAGATCGAGATCGCCACGTTGGTGCCAAAGACCGAGGCGCTCGTGCGATTCTTGTCGGGGCGCTTGCCGCTCGCATGAGGGCGCGAATGTTCCCCGAAGCTCGCGCAACTAGTGTTAGATAGCGTAGAACCGTGCGGGGATTCGTCGATTTGCATTGTCATTGGATCGCAGCCATCGACGATGGCGCCCCCACGCGCGACGAAGGACTCAGCATGTTGCGCGCGCTGCACGGCGCGGGCTTCGACTACGTCATGGCCACGCCCCACATGCGCCCGGCGCTTTTCGACAACCAGAAGGCCGATCTCGAACGAGCCTTCCAGGCCATGGAGATCACCTCCGAATCGGGACTCCCCGAGGTGGGGCTCTCCTCCGAGCATTTCTTCGACGACATCGTTTTTCAGCGCCTCATGAACGGGGAAGCACTCCCCTATCCGGGCGGCAAAGCGGTTCTGGTCGAGTTCCCCAACGACGCCTTTCCCGCTCGCATCGCCGATCGCTTCTTCGATCTTCGTATGCGCAAGCTGCGTCCGGTGTTGGCGCACCCCGAACGTTACCGGCCGGTTTGGAAGGACAGGACTGTCCTCGACTCGTTTCTCGACAGTGGCGTCGTGCTCCTGCTCGACGTTGCTGCCCTCGCCGGCAAGTATGGTCGGGCGCCGGAGCGCGCCGCCATCGAGCTCTTGGAAGACGGTTACTACGTCGCCGCCTGCAGCGATGCCCATCGCGCCAAGGACGTCGAAGACGTCGCCCGCGGCATTTTGCGCCTCGAGAAGCTCGTGGGTAAAGAGGAAGCGGAATACCTCCTGCGCGAGGGTCCCATGGCGATTTTGAACGGTACCCTCGAAACATGAAACGAAAGAGGGGCAAACAGCGGTAGGAGGCAGTTTTGATCAAGCTCGAGGCGATCGCGAAGATCAACGACAAATCAGCGCACATCGTGGTGGTTGGCATCGGTTACGTCGGGCTGCCGCTGGTGGTGGAGTTCGCGCGCGCGGGCTACCACGTGACCGGCTACGACAAGGACCCGGCCAAGGTCCACATGCTCAACTCCGGCGAGTCGTACATTGGCGACATCGCGTCCCAGGATCTGGCGCCCTTCGTCAAGAAGGGGCTGCTGCGCGCCTCGGACGACCCTGCCGTGCTCAAGGACGCCGACGCGGTCGTGGTGTGCGTCCCCACCCCGCTCAACAAAACCAAAGACCCGGACATGCGGTTCATCGTGTCGGCCACCGAGGAGATCGCGGCCCACCAGCACAAGGGAATGCTGATCGTGCTCGAGTCGACGACGTACCCCGGCACCACCCGCGAAGTGCTCGTCCCCAAGCTCACCAGGGGCTACGATATCGGCAAAGACGTCTTCGTCGCTTTTTCGCCGGAGCGCGTCGATCCCGGCAACACGCGCTACCACACCCGTAACACGCCCAAGGTCATCGGCGGGACGACCCCCGACTGCCTCGAGGTCGCTCAGGCCCTCTACGCGCGCATCATCGATACCGTCGTGCCGGTCACCAGCACCGACAGCGCGGAGATGGTGAAGCTCTTGGAAAACACTTTCCGCGCCGTCAACATCGCCCTCGTCAACGAAGTGGCGATGATGTCGCGCCGGCTCGGGATCGACGCCTGGGAAGTCATTCGCGCGGCGGCCACCAAGCCCTTCGGGTTCATGCCTTTCTTTCCTGGTCCGGGATTGGGCGGCCACTGCATCCCCGTCGACCCGCTCTACCTCTCCTGGAAGCTGCGCACCCTGAAGTTCCAGGCCCGCTTCATCGAGCTCGCCGACGCCATCAACAGCGCGATGCCCGAATACGTCGTGTCACGCGTGACCGATGCCTTGAACAACAGCAAGAAAGCGGTGCGCGGAGCCAAGATCCTGGTGGCCGGGGTGGCCTACAAACCCGACGTCTCCGACGTGCGCGAATCGCCCGCTTTCGATGTGATCGCCGGCCTCTTGCGCCTCGGTGGGGAGGTGGCGTACGTCGACCCCCACGTGCCGGAGATCGACGAGGCGGGGCCGACGATGCGAAGCGTCTCCCCTTTTGCCAGCTTCGCGGCGTACGACGCCGTGGTCGTCATCACCAATCACCGCGCGTTCGACTACCAGCGGATGATCCGCGAAGCCCAGGTCATCGTCGATACGCGCGATGCGCTGCGCGACGTGCCAGGCGATCGCAGCAAGGTCTTCGCGCTCTAACCTCACACCGCGCCAGGAGCGGCAGAAAGACCCACTTTGCCGAGCGCGTCGACGCCGACGCGGGCTACGAAGTCGCGGAACGATTCCTCCTTACCGCGCTGCTGGAGGTAAAACCGGGCAATGGCGGCCACGACGGCCGGCGTCTGCTCCTCGGGAATACGCCCCGAGAGGCGTGACCCGACGCGCGCCCCTTCGCCGCAGCCGCCCCCCACCCTGAGGGAATAGTGAGGGCGCTCCACGCCGTCTTTACCGGTCACCATGAGACCCGTCATACCGATATCGCCGACCTGGTGCTGACCGCACGCGTTGGGACAACCGGAGATCTTGATCTCGAAACGTCCCACCTCGGCGACCACGTCATGCTCTTCTTGGCGGGTGGTCCCCTCTTCGAGGTGGCTACGGATGAGCGTCGCGACGCCCATGCTCTTGGTGATGGCCAGCGAGCAGTAGTCGGTGCCGGGGCAACTGACGACGTCGGTGATGTGCAGCGCGTCAGCCTCCCCCAGTCCGATCGCCACGAGCCCACGAAAGAGCGTGTAGAGCTGGCGCGACGGGACCCAGCGCAAGAGCAGGTTCTGCTGGTTGGTGGCGCGAATGGTCCCGTTTCCGAATTGTCGCGCGAGCTTGGCGATGGAGCGAAGCTGCTCGGCCGAGGCGTCCCCGAGGGGCAGCTTGATGATGGCCACGTGATAGCCGGGCTGGGTTTGCGCCATGGCGTTGGTTCGCTTCCAGCGGGCGAAAGCGCCGTCGCCGATCGGCTCGCCTTCCTCGGCAGGCTGCGGCGCCGGCTCGCGGTACTCGGCCGCGTAGCTCGCCAGCGCGTCACGCAGCACCGGTCCGCGCTCGCGAAGGACGACCTCGAGCTCGGCGTCGAGACGCCGCAAGAACTCCGCCTCGCCGAGGGCCCGAAGCAGGAACTTCATGCGGCTCTTTTTGCGGTTTTTCCGCTCGCCGTCGCGAAAGAAGACCCGCACGATGGCCTCGCACACGGCCAAGAGATCGCCCTCCGGCACGAAGTCGAGCCAAGGGTGCGCGATCTCCGGCGTCGAACCGAGCCCCCCCGCGACATAGACCGCAAACCCGCGACCGCGATCGGTGACTTTGGCGAAGAGCCCGATGTCGTTGATCATGACCTGCGCTTCGTCGCGCGCGCTGCCGGAAAGACCAACCTTGAATTTGCGCGGCAGCTTCAGGTTCATCTCGTGAAAGAGGAAGTGCTGGGTGACGGCGTGCGCGTAGGGCGTCACGTCGAACGCCTCGTCTTCGAGAATGCCGCCGTAAGGCGAGGCCGTGACGTTGCGCACGCTGTCCGCACACGCGCCCACCGTGGTGACCCCGGCCTTGGCCAGAAGCTCGGATACCTCGACCGAGTCCTCGAGCTCCAGGTAGTGGATCTGGATGTCTTGCCGCACGGTGACGTGGGCGCTGCCCCGCCCCCAGCGCGCCGTGACTTCGGCGATGGCTTCCAGCTGGTCGGCCGTCAACACACCCCCAGGGATCTTGATGCGCTGCATGTGCTTCACGTGCGGTAGCTGCGCGTAGACCCCCATCCCGAGCCTGAGTGGCCGAAACTGCTCCGCCGTGAGCTCTCCGGCGCGGTAACGCGCGATGTTGGCTGCCAGGCGGGCAATGGCCTCGTCCTGCAACCGGCTTCTCTCGTGAGCCAAGTTCGCCTCCGTGCAGCACGACCGGGCGCGACCCGGTCAGGATCTTTGCGCGATTATTGTCCCCTTTTCCGACCTGTCAAGTAAGGAATTATGCCCATGTGGGGGACCGTAGGAGCGGAACGCATGCTAGGATCGCGCGGCATTCATGCCCCCTTCCGCCGAGTTACCGCCGCCTCCCGAGCATCCAGAGCTTCCTCCGGACATTCGAATCCCCGGCGAAGAAGAGATCGCCTTTCGCACCGAGGACGGCGTTCTCATCGAGGCGCGCGGGTATTTCCCGGCCACGGCCGAACGCGCCATTGCACTGTGCCATCCGCACCCGCTTTATGGCGGCACGTTCAACAACGCCATCGTGGTGTCGGTTGCCAAAGGGATGCTGGAACGCGCGCCGGCGACCGTGGCATGGCTGCGCTTGAACTTCCGCGGGGTGGGTCGCAGCGAAGGGCGTTATGACGCGGCGACGCGCGAGGTGCTGGATGTGCTCGCGGCGTTCGCGGAAATTCGCTATCGCTCGCCCGAGGCCAAGGTGGAGGTGATGGGATATTCGTTCGGCGCGGGCGTGGCTTACCGCGCCGCCGTGCGCGACGGGGGCCTCGATCGCGTCTGCTTGGTCGCCCCGACGCTGCGCATGATGCGCGACCAGGTCGGCAAGTACATGGGCCCGCTCCAGATCGTCGCCGCATCGAACGACGAGTTCGCCAGCGTCGAAGAGACCGCGGAGCTTGGACGCAAGCTGGAGGCGCCGGTGCACGTCATCGACGGCGCCGACCATTTGTTCGTCCGCCACCGGCGCGAAGTGGCGGGCGTGGTCGCGCGCTTCTTGGTACCCGAGATTGCCCCATGAGCACCGACCGTCCGAGCAGCGGCCCCCCTTCCCATTTGCTGGTCGCCAGCAAGACCGACTGCGTCCACGCCGGCGAAACGCGCTTGCGCCCGAGCCACGCGCTCACCGCCGGCATCGCGCAGACAGCCACGTATACCTTCGACGACTCGAGCGATCTCGAGCGCTACATGCGCGGCGAAGACGTCGACCCGGAGCGCGAGGAATACGGCCGCTACGGCAACCCCACCGTGCGCGAGGTCGAGCGCCGGCTGGCCGCATTGGAGGGGACCGACGACGCCGTGCTTTTCTCCAGCGGCATGGCCGCCGTCACGACGGCCATTCTCGCTCTCACCAAGGCCGGCGATCACGTCGTGCTCTTCCGCGATTGCTATCGCCGCACGCGCCAGTTCGTGGCTGACACGTTGGGCCGCTTCGCCGTGACGAGCTCGCTGGTCTCGCCGGGCGATCTGGGAGAGCTGTCGCGCAGCATCACGTCCAATACCAGGCTCGTCATCTCGGAGTCGCCGACCAATCCGTACCTCTCCTGCATCGATCTCGCCGAGCTCAGCAAAGTCGTGCGAGGCCACCGCAACGTGAAGTCCATCATCGACGCGACCTTCGCGACTCCCGTCAACTGCCGACCGGCGAGCTTCGGCATCGACCTCGTCGTGCACAGCGCCACGAAGTACCTGTCTGGCCACAACGACGTCTTGGCCGGCGTCGTCGCGGGACCGCAGCACCTCGTCTCCCTCGTGCGCGATTTGCGCCACGTGCTCGGCGCCGTCTGCGATCCGCACGCGGCTTTTCTGGTGGGGCGCGGGCTCAAGACCCTGGCCCTTCGCATCGAGCGGCAGAACGTGAGCGCGGCGGCCATCGCCCGCGCTTTGGAACGCCACCCCGGCGTGCAGCGCGTCTTTTATCCCGGTCTCTCCAGCCACCCCGATCATGCCATCGCGCGCCAGCAAATGCGCGGCTTCGGGGGCGTCGTCAGCTTCCTCGTCAACGGCGGAGGCCTCGCCGCTCGCCGTCTGGTAGACGGCTGCAAACTCGCGCGCCTCGCTCCGTCGCTGGGCGGCGTGGAGACGCTCATCGAGCAACCCGCCATCATGAGCTACTTCGAGATGACGCCCGAGGAACGATCGGCGATCGGTATCGAAGATAGTCTCGTGCGCCTGTCAGTCGGAATCGAAGATCCGAAGGACATCCTCGCCGACCTCGAGAACGCCCTCGCCACGATCACGTAGTCCAATTGCCTTGCTCCAGCGGGGCGGGCAAAGCCACCGATAACAAAACGAAGTAGGGCACCAACGGCCGTTCGTCGCTCACAGCCGAACACACTCCGTGCCGGAGGCACGGTGGGGGTGGGGTCCCCGTTCCGGACTTGCTCCGGCGGGGCGGGGGCGAATTTCGCCCCGGCCCCATTCGTCACAATGGGCGATCATGAGAGAACCGCCAGGACGCCAGGTTTTCCGGTGTTTTTGTAAAAAACTCACTGCCTAGGGGCCTGCGCTCCTCAAGCAAGCCCGTCGCTTCGCCCGTCGCTACCAGACGCTACACAACTACGCGGCGCTGGTGGCGATTGGATCTGCGATGTTGTGGCTTCCGATCGGTCCCGCTCCCGCTCCCGCTCCCGGTCCCTCCCGATTCCCATGCCTTTCGATCACGAGCGCCTTGAAGTCTAATCAAGTTGCACTCGACTTCCTCGTCGTAGCAGACAACATCGTCGAACATCTCCCGCGAGGACGTGGTCATCTGGCCGACCAGCTCACCAGAGCCTCCATCTCGATCGTTCTCAACATCGCGGAAGGCGCTGGCTAGTTCTCCAAGCCTGACAGCGCCGCTACTACCTGTCAGCCGTGGGCTCTGCCACCGAATCGGCCGCCATTCTCGATGTCTGCCACCGACTGAAGCTCCTCGACGACGATACCCATCGCAATGGCAAGGAGACCCTTGATCGCGTTGTGGCCATGCTCGTCAAGTTGGCCAACGTCCTCCAGGATGGGTGGGAGCGGGAGCGGGAGCGGGAGCGGGACGGATTCAGAGGCGGGCCCTAGATCCCGAATCTCATGGCGGCCCCGGTGACGCCGCTGGCGCCCTGGTGGTCTCTCTTATCGGGATGTGACGAATGCTGAGTGGGGCGAAGCCACCGACACCAAAACGAAGTAGGGCACCGACGGCTTCGCCGTTCGGTGCCCTACTGATCCCGGTTCACATCGACGAACTCCCACGCTTGATTCAGTCCGCCGTTGCAGGTGTAGATCTGGATATTGGCTAGATCGGCCATGCGCGCGGAATCGACGTCGACGCACTTTCCGCTGTTGGGATTGACCATGGTGAAAAAACCGGGGCTCGTGGTGAGCTTCAGCGCGAAGATCTGCGCCACGGTGTTGTTGCAGGAATAGAGGGCGACATCCGTTTCGTCGGCCGTGCCGGAGTCTTTGACATCGACACACTTGTTGCTGGCTGGGTGGATGATCACGTAGGACGTGGGGGTCACCGCTTGGAGACGAAACTGTTGCGACGGGCTGCCGTCGCACACGAACTGCAGGATGTTGGTCCCGTCGAAGGGAAGATTGCCGAGGACCGTCATGCATTTGCCACTGTGCTGGGCGATGATGTTGTAAGAGACGCCGACCACGGGTCCCCCGTCCGGCGTGGCGCCGCGCCGGTCGGGATCGGCGTCGATGCCCTGGTTCACGTCGGGTAACGCACCGTCGTCGGTGTCGAGCGTAGCGACATCGCGCAGGGATGCGTCGACATCGGGCGGACCGCCATTGCCGTCGGCAACGACATCGGCCCCGCCGCGGCCGCCATCGACAACGCCCGTATCGACCGCGGGCGTATCCGGAGGCGGATCGACGTCAGCGCGTGGCCACGTGTCGCCGCGATTGACGTCGAAGAAGACGCCGTCGATTGCGGCGTCCATTCTGGTCGCGCCCCCCGCGCCGCCCGACCTACCGCCCTCGTTCTCGCCTGCGTCTTCCTCGATGCCACTCTCCGTTTCACCGGGTCCACCCGCATCGCTGGCACCCGATCCGGCCTTGCCGCTGGACGCATCGCGTCGACCAGCGGCGCCGCTCGCGCCGTCCGGCGCGCCTTGATCATGCGGGTCGAGCCCCTGATCGTAGATGGAGCATGACAGCGGTCCAGCGAGTACCGCGAACCACCCCAATAGCTGCACCCGGTACCAGCGACCGGTTCGAAGGAGGCGCAAAGTCGACGCACCTTAATTTGCTGCGAGAAAACCTCAGTGCGGACCGGTCCCCTCGCCCCTAACCCGCCAGCGCGGGCGAAACTCGGTTCGGTACGATCCGAACACGTGGGTATCCTGGACGATTCTGAACGGAAACTCAACATGTCCAAAAGCGCCTTTGCTGGCGCAATTCCGGATGACCCCTGGGGCGTTTGTTTCGGCGGGGTTTCCTCACGTCAAGGGCGCGAAAGCGAATGGACTCTTCGATATCGAGCAACGGCGAAAAGGCGACGAACGAGCGCGATTGTCGGCCACGCGAGACGACTGACACGGAATCGACACTCAATACGATAGAGGGCGCTTTTCGCCTGCCTCGATACGCAGCTCGAGCTTGTTTTCTGGTGGAGGGAGCGGGCAGACGGCGTAGGCGGTGAACGCACACGGCGGGTTGAACGCCTTATTGAAGTCGAGAAGGACGCGACCCTCTTGGGGGGGCGGCGCGTAGAGGAAGCGACCGGCGCCGTACGTTTCGTCGCGGCTCGTCCGATCCGAAAAGAGCACGAAGAGCCGTTCGTCGCGGTTCTCGAAGAGCGGCAGCAGACTCGCAGGCTGGCCGTCCTTTTCGAAATGGGCGATGCCGGGACAGCGGTACGATTGCAGTCGACCATCGCCGTCCTCGATCGCCATTTCCCTGGCGGAGGCAAAGGCCTCGAGACGCGCGACGATGCGCCAGCCGGGGTCGACGGCGTAGCTCGGGATGCCGGGGAAGGCCTTGCGCGCGGCACTCTCCGCGTCGCGGATGCGAAGGGCGAAGGCATTGCCCCGCTGCAAAAGCTGCAAGGTCAGCGAGCCGACAACGACGTCGTCCGGCGCTTCCGCCGCGTCGGAGCGGAGCTCGAGGGACCGCACGGGCTGGCCACGCGCGAAGACTTTCGCTTCGCCTTCCACATCGAGGCGAACGATGCCTGCCTCGACCGTGACCGTGCCGAGCCGCGCCGGGGCCCGGCCCTCGGGCAGCACGATATCGGCGTGCGCGTCGGCGCCGAGCGTGTGCTGTCCGTCGCCGAGCCACACCTTGCCTACCAACGTGAGCCAGCCACGTTCGGCGGTGAGACGCGCGACCCGCGCTTGGCGGTAGGCCTGCACGTCCTTTTCCAGCTCCTCGGGGGTGATTGCAAAGGGGACCATGGACCCGCTCGAGCCGCCGCGTGGAGCGCTCAGAACTCGGCGGGGTCGGTGTAGGTCCCCAGCTCTTCGCGCAGGATGTCACAGATCTCCTGCTCGGTGGCGTATGCCTTGGCGCTCTCGATGATGGGGGGCATGAGGTTCGTCCCCTCGCGCGCCGATGCGCGCACCGCCGCCAGAGCGGCGTGGAGCTGGCCGGCGTTGCGCGATGCTTTGACCTTGGCGAGGTTGGCGCATTGGATGCGCGTCACCTCTCCATCGATGCGCAAGGTGGGAATGTTGGTGCCGTCCGCCTGCACGTTCTGATTGACGCCGACCATGAGGCGCTCGCGATTTTCCAACTGGCGCTGGAAGAGGTAGCTCGAGGCGGCGATCTCGCGCTGCGGGTAGCCTTTTTCGATGGCGGCCACCATGCCCCCTTGCTGATCGATGCGCGCGATGTAGTCGAGGGCCTCCTGCTCGAGCTTGTTCGTCAGCCACTCGACGTAGTAGCTGCCCCCGAGGGGGTCGATGGTGTTGGCCACGCCCGACTCGGCAAGGATGACCTGCTGGGTCCGAAGCGCGATGGTCACCGCTTCCTCGGTCGGGAGCGCGTAGGTTTCGTCGAGGGAGTTGGTGTGCAGAGATTGCGTCCCGCCCAGCACCGCCGCCATGGCCTGCAGCGCGACCCGCACCACGTTGTTGTAAGGTTGTTGCGCAGTGAGGGACACCCCCGCCGTCTGGGCGTGCGTCCGCAGCTTCATGCTGTCCGCCTTGGTGGCCCCGTACCGCTCTTTGAGGAGGCGTGCCCAGGCGCGCCGCGCGGCCCTGAATTTCGCGATTTCCTCGAAGAAATCGTTGTGCACGTCGAAGAAGAAGCTGAGCCGCGGCGCGAAATCGTCGAGAGCGAGCCCGCGCGCCAGACAACTCTCCACGTAGGCCAGGCCGTCGGCCAGCGTGAAGGCCAGCTCCTGACCCGCCGTCGCCCCTGCTTCGCGGATGTGGTAGCCACTGATGGACACGGGGTTGAAGCGTGGCACCTCGCGACTCGCGAATTCGATCATGTCGGTCACGATGCGCATGGCCGGACGCGGAGGCACGAGCCAGGCGTGCTGCGCGATGAATTCTTTGAGGCAGTCGTTCTGTACCGTGCCGCCGATCGCCTTGCGGCTCGTGCCGCGAAGATCGGCCAGGGCAATGTAAAAACACAGCAGCACGATCGCCGGCCCGTTGATCGTCATCGACGTCGTCACCTTGTCGAGTGGGATCTGGTCGAAGAGGATCTCCATGTCCCGCAGCGTGTCGACGGCCACGCCGCACATCCCCACTTCTCCGAGCGATCGCGGCGAGTCGGAGTCGTACCCCATGAGGGTGGGAAAATCGAAGGCCGTGGAGAGCCCCGTTTGCCCCTGAGCAAGCAAGTAACGAAAGCGCTGGTTGGTTTGTTCGGGGGTGCCGAAGCCCGCGAACATGCGCATCGTCCACGGGCGGCCGCGGTACATGGTCGGTTGCACGCCGCGCGTGAAGGGAAATTGCCCGGGCAGGCCGAGGTCGGCGCGGTAGTCGATAGCGACATCGGCCGGGGTCACCAGATCAGGGACTTCGATGTCACTCCACGTGACAAAGCGCTCCAGGCGTGGCGCAATCTTGCGCTGCGCTTCCTGCAGTGGCCCCGATCGCCACACCGCGAGATCCTGGCGGAGGCGCTCGAGCGTTTCGCTTTCGAGGGCGGGCGACTCGCCGGGAGAAACCTCCTCTTCGATCATCCGAGGGCGACGCGAAGTCGGCTTGGGGGCTGCTTCCGCGGTTCCACCATTGACTCCCTTGGCGATTGGGGTATCCGAGGCGGGGGCGGGACCGCGCGTGTCGTTCGAGGAGGGTGGGTTGATCATGGGGTCGTCCGGTCCAGCCAATCTAGCGCCGTCGGCTGAATGGGGCGACCGTTACACCCTCTGGCGGCACCGCGCCAGTCCACGGCGCCGTTGCGCCTATTTCAGGAGACGATACTGTGAAGCCCTAGCACATCGGACATCTGGAACAGAGGTTGCTGGGGGAGCCATTGGACCGTGGGTTGTTCGGCCGGGTAGCGGCCGCCCACACCGGATTGGTGCAAAAAAACCCCAGCGAGAGAAGGGAAGTTGTCATGAGTGGCATGAGAACAGCTAGCGCAGAGATTTCAGTTCCCCCTCACGCCGAGGGCAACCGAGCACCCGCCGTATCGACATCCTCGAAGCCTCCGGGCGATGGCGCCCCCAACGACCAGCGGATCGCGGATGGAAACCATCAGCGCCACAGCCAGAGTCCCCGCAGCACCGCGCCGCGGCAGGTCTTACTCATCGAAGACGACGATGTGTCGGGCGAAATGCTGCGGGCAGGGCTACAAAATCTCTCCATCGTCTGCACCTGGGTGAAGACGGTCGACGAGGCACGCCGCGCACTCGAGAAACGGACGTTCGACGCCGTCGTGACCGACATCATGCTCGGTCCCGACTCGCCGAGCGGGCTCGATTTGGTGAAAGAGCTCCAGCCCACGGGGGCCCCGGTGCTCGTCATCACGGCCTTCGCCGACACGTCGCGCGTGAAGGAAGCGCTCAACCACGGCGCAACTTTCCTGCTCGAAAAGCCGTTTCGCGCCGAAGAGCTGAGCCGCGCGCTCGCTTCCGTCTGGGAGGAACCGCGCGGTCTCGGACATTTCGTGGAGCGCGCGCTCGATCGCGCCGAGCTCACCGCCAAGGAGCGCGACGTCGCCCGCTTGCTTCTGAAAGGCTTGTCGACGAGGGAAATGGCAGGTGTCACGGGCAATACCGAGAAGACGCTGAAGCATCACATTGCTTCCATCTTCCACAAGTTCGGCGTCGCCAGCCGCGCCGAGCTATTTCACTGCATCTTTCCGACCTAGCAACGCTGTCCGTTCTTCGCCGTACCCGATCGCGATCGGCCAATTCAGCAAGGCGGCCACTTGGATGCGGCGCCCCTTTTTCGCACACCTTTGCTCGAGTCACGCCGGCTCCTGCCCGAGCTACGGGCAGGTCGCCGCAAAGGTCAGCGAGGTCACCGGGATCTGGCCGTTGCCATCCACAATCGACCCCGCCACTTGCACCGCGGTCCGCGCGGCGCAAACCGCGCTCTCTTCGCCTCTCGTGAGGAGCTGCCCCACCGTCCCCGCTTTTTCCGCGACCGTCACCGCAATGTCGAGCTTTGCCCCCGGGTCGAGGTGGTAGGGCCCAGCGGGGCTCGTCGTGAATTTCAGGAGGACGAGGGTCGCCTGGTTGCCGGGGTCGACGAGATTGAAGTTGCCCTGTCCGATCGACACATCGGTGCCCGAAGACGCCAGCTGGCCGAGCTCGACGTGCAAGCCGAAGCTGCCCGTCAGTTGAGCTCCTAGCCCCGACGACGATCCCACGGACATCACGGGACGCTCGAGGGCGGCCGTAACGGCGACGGCGCCCTTCGAGCCGCAAGAAAGCGGCAAAAGGAAAAGCAGGGCCGCGAGGTGGTCTCGATGCATCACATGACGGGCGCCGGGTTGACACCTTTGTCACGGGCTCGCTTGCAGCCGAGCTCGACCCCGGTCGGACCGTCCTGCGTCCTTAGCACTTTGAACTCGACGCGGCGGTTCTTTTCCCACGCCGCATCGTTGTGCCCTTCGTCGAGCGGGCAGTACTCGCCGTACCCTTGCGAGCGAAGGTGGTCGCGCGCCACGCCGCGTTGCACCAGCGCCTCCACCACGGAGTGCGCGCGATCATTGGTCAGGCGAAGGTTGTAGTTGTCGTCGGAGCGTTCGTCGGCGTGCCCCTGCACCTCGAGGAGCGTGAACTCCGGATGGTGAATGACCGTCGTCGCCACGGCATCGAGGATGGAGTTCGACTCCGGCAGAATCTCGGCGCTCGCCGTCTTGAACATGACCTTTTGCAGGATGAGGATGTTGTTGTCCTGGATGATGACGTTCCCCTTGTCGGGACACCCGTCCTGGTCCTGAAAGCCGTTGTACGTCTCCGGCTGGTTGGGACACCGGTCTTGCGCGTCGGGAATGCTGTCGTGATCGTTGTCCGGGTCGGGGCAGCCGTCTTGGTCCTGGAAGCCGTCGCGATCCTCGGGATCGTTGGGACACTGGTCCTTCTTGTCCGGGATGCCGTCCTTGTCGTTGTCGGGATCAGGACAGCCGTCGGCGTCCTGGAAGCCGTCGCGGTCCTCGGGATCGTTGGGGCACTTGTCGAGCGAGTCGGGGATCCCGTCGCCGTCCTTGTCGCCGTCGACCCCCTCCGGGCAGCCGTCTTGGTCTTCCACGCCGTTGCGGTTTTCGGGGTTGTTGGGGCACTTGTCGTCGACGTCGAGGATGCCGTCCTTGTCGTTGTCGGGGTCGGGACAGCCGTCGGCGTCTTCGAAACCGTCGAAGTCTTCGGGATCGTCCGGGCACTTGTCGACGTCGTCTTTGTACCCATCGCCGTCGCGATCGCCGATGGAAGGCTCGAAGATGAAGCCGATCACCGCGCGCTGATCGGCTGCCTCGAAGCCCTCGGTGGTGCGAATGCCCGCGCCGAGCATGAGGTAGGAATTGCGCTCGACGAAGACTTTGATGCCGCCGATGACCTCGTTGGAGAGGCGGACCTTGTCGTCGCTCGCGCCCCCGAGAAGCTGCGTGAGGTACGTGTCGGCGACGAGATCGACGGGGTCGATCACCCGCCAAGCCACGCCGAAACCACCGGTCACGAGGTTACCGTTCTCGAAGCGGGGACCGCCTTGGAGCTGGTCGAAGCGGGGGTTGCTTTGGGTGTGAGCGCGGTAACCGACATTGAGTCCGAGCTTGAACGCGCCGCTGCTCGAGAATCGCTTTTCCGCGATGAGCTGCGGCCAGAAGAAGATGCCATCGGACGCGAGATCGAGATCGGCGCTGCTGAACCCGACCTGGCCGAGGAGCGCCAGACCGAAGCCCCGTTCGACGCGCGTGAGCCGGTACTTGGCGTGCAGCGCGAAGAAACCGAAGGACTGCGAGTTGAGCTGACCGGCGTTGTAAAGACCGCCGGCGGGCCCGATGTTGTTGACGGGATCGCCGCCGACGAGGTTCACCGGAAGCGTGAAACCGATGCTGGCCACGCTGGCGATGCCGTAGTTGAAGTTGAACGTGCCTTGGAAGGAGTGCGTGATGAGCGCGTCGGCACCGTGCCCCGGTTGGAGGCGCATGAGATTGTGGCCGTAGTCCATGACCAGGCCGAAGCTGAAGTCGTTGCCGCCGAGAATGTCGGAGCCGTTGACGCTGAAGAAGCCTTTCGAATCGACAGCTGGTCGAAAAAGATGCGTGTCCATTCCATCGCCGTTGGCGGGCGGCGCGGGAAGTCGATGTTCCTCTTGTGCGCGAGCGAAGGCGGGTAGACTGATTGCGAGTGCTACGACGAGCGCAGAGATCACGCGTTGCATGAGCGACTTTTTTCCCATCAAAGACTCCCCAGCCCATGCTAAGGCGAATTTTCGGCGATTAGCAAATTGCTGGTTAGCTACAAAGACTTCCCCTAACCGACCTAGTCTCCTACCCTGCGATACGGTGACACGCTCAGCGCTCCACTCGCGGCGCACGATGGTCGCGGTCATCGCCGCGTGCGTAGTCGTCCTGCTTTGCGGCCGTTCCGGTCGGAGCTACGCCGCCGATCGCCCGACGCTTGCCGGCGTTTGGAGCGAGAGCATCATGACCGAGCGGTGGAACATCGGTCAGTGGGGCACGGCGTGTGGGCCGAGACCGCTCTCGCGCGACGTGCCCGGCGGCCAAGGCACCGTGGCCGAAGAGGGCGTGGAGCTCGTCATCACCAGCGCCGATCGCGTCTTTCGCACTGCCGCCTGCTACGAGACAATGCCCGGGCTGGTACAGAGCTCGCACTCCGTCACGCAGCGTTCGTGGCAGACGAGATGCGTGAGCGCACCGGGCGATCCGCGCCAAACCACGCTCGTGACCAACCTGACGGCCACCGACACGACGATGTCGCTCGACGAGACGGGGGCCTACCAGTTCCGCGTCAGTGGTCAGAACTGCACCGCGAGTGCGCGGCGGACGCGCAACTACCGCCTCGTACTGCGGCAAGGGGAGACGCCGCCGTCGAGCATGCCATCCGCGGTGACGCCCCAGCCCACCGCGACGGGGACGGCGACCACGACCACGCCGCCGCTGCCTGCGCCCGGAGCGCCTGCGGCCACGCCGTTCTCGCGCCCGAGCACGGCGGGCAAATGCGCGGAGCCCGGCGAACCCGCGCGTCTCGAGGTGACCCCGGTGCGCAAACTGCTGCGCCCAGGCGATCGCTTCACCTTTCGAACGCAGGCTTTCGATGCGAGCGGTTGCTCGGTCCCGCCCCGAGCCACCTGGGCGGTGGCGACGGCGGGCGCGCGCGTGACCGTCTCACCGGGCGGCGTGGTGACGGTGGCCGAGGATGCCGAGGATGGGACGGTAGAAATGTCGGTGGCGTTCGCCGGCAAGGCGGCGCGCGTTCGTATCGAGGTGGCAACGCCGGCGCGGTACGACGCGCTCTTGTCGACAGCGTCCGCGAACGACGCGGGTGAAAGCGAAGAAGCAGCCACCATCGTGGCCAGCGGGAGTCTTGGCGCCAACTCCGCGGTCGCGCAAGACGGCGCGCGGGCCCGAAAAACGACGTTCGTCGTCATCATCGGGACGCTCGCGCTCGGACTCGCGGCGCTCGGCTTCTTATTGATGCGCCGCGCGGCGACGAGCCCGGGCACCCCGACCGAGGATACTCCGGAGCCAATTGCCTACATCCCTGGGCCCGGCGGCGCATTGCCGGGAGGCGCGCCGGGGCGCCCCATGGGCGCACGCGTGGTGGTGTGCCCCTCTTGCCGTGGCGAGTTCTTGGCCGGGACCACGTTCTGTCCTCGCGACGGCAATCGTTTGGTCGACGGTCCGCCCGGCCCGCCGGGCGGTGCAACGGCGCTGGCCGGAGGCATCTGTCCGACCTGCGGCCGTGGGTATGATCCAGGTGTGCGAACCTGCCCGGTCCACGGCGAAGAGCTCGTGCCGGCAGCAGCCTACCGCCCGCGCGCGGCGGCTGGACCGGTGCCCGAGCGGGGCAAAATTTGTCCGAGTTGCGGCGGTAGGTATGGCGGAGAAGCTACTTTTTGTGGGAAAGACGGGACCGCGCTGGTGCTGGTGAATTGAGGACGACCAGGCTAGACTTCGCGCAAAGCCGTAGGTTTTTTGGCGCAACGGGACGTACGAAGGTTTAGGCGAGAAATTCATGAAGGTGACCTGTCAGTCCTGTCAAGCAAAGTACACGATTGCCGACGAGAAAGTTCGCGGCAAGGTCGCGAAGATTCGATGCAAGAAATGCGGGACGACCATCATCGTCGACGGGAACGAGCCGGCGGCGAGCGGCGTCGCCGAGCCGCCCGGTTCCGGCCCCGTCTCCGACTTCACCCAGCAAGGGGCAAGTGACGAGCAGTGGACGG
Source organism: Polyangiaceae bacterium (assembly GCA_035318465.1). Taxonomy (GTDB): domain Bacteria; phylum Myxococcota_A; class Polyangia; order Polyangiales; family Polyangiaceae; genus DASWDH01. Next base: position 65,379 of record DATHES010000014.1, on the reverse strand, counting down.
TGCTCGTCGCCGACGGCGACCAGCGAGCGCTGAACGCCGCCCAAGTCGCCGAGCTCTACAAGAGCGGCACGGTGGGGTTCGAGACTTTGGTGTGGAGAGACGGAATGGCCGATTGGACGGCGATCGCACAGGTCGATGCCCTGCGCTCGGTGCTCCAGCACGGCCCACGTCCCACCATGACACCGCTCGAAGCTGCTGCGTCGATGCCGTCCTCGGCACCTCCGCCGGCACCTTCCGCGGTCGAAACACAGGCTTCGCGAGATCTGCAGGCGATGACGGCACGCGCCAAGGCGGCCGAGCCAGTGGCTGCGCGTCGACCAGGCCGAGGCGGCTCGACTGATCTTTTCGGCGCTGCCGCGCAAGAAGACGTCCTCACGAGTGCCTCGAGCAGCATCGCACCGCAAGGCGCCGATGGCGGCAGCGACAAACTGACGGGCGCGCGCAACGAGAACTCGGTGCTCTTTTCGCTGAGCGCCCTCACCGGAGGTGGTCCGAGCACCCCGGCCGCCCCTGAACGGGATCGAGACCCGGCATCCAACAAGGCCGATCTTCGCGCACTGATGGGGAGTGGCGGCAGCGCGCCGACCAAGTCGAAGATCGACGACATCATGAACCTGAGCGGAGGCGGTGTGTATTCGCCAGGCTTGCTCGCGTCACCCGCGCTTGCACCGCCGCCCATGGACTTGATGACGGCAGCCGTACCGGCCGACTCGGGAGGATCGAAGAGCAAATCGCTCATGGTGGCCATCGGCGGTGGCGTGCTCGTGATTGGCGCCGTCGCCATCGCTTTCACGACGATGAGCAGCAAGGCCGATTCGACCGACAGGAGTGGCGCGGTCGTGGCGAGCGCGGCTCCCGGTGCGCACGCTCCCGTGGCGCACGGCGCTGCGAATGCCCCGAACGAAGGAACCGCCGAGCCAGCCGCCGCAGCGGGCGAACCGGTACGACAGGGTGAAACGGCAAGGCAACCGGAGGCTCCCGCCCCTGAACCGGCAGCCGTCGCGGTCGCTCCGGGATCGCCAGCACCGAAGCCCGAAACCGAGAAGGCCGAAAAATCCGAAAGGAAAGCGGCGGCGGCACCGAAGGCCGAAAAACCAGCCGCCGCACCAGCGCCCGCTGGCTTACCACCCCCGCCCGTGGCCGCACCGGCTCCGGCACCCGCCCCCGCTCCAGCAGCGCCCGCCGCCGCCGGTGGGAGCGGTGACTTCGACCGCGCGGCTGCGCTTTCGGCGCTCAGCGCGGCCGCCACCGCCGCCCAGGCGTGCAAAAAACCCGATGGTCCGACGGGATCGGGGCGCGTCGCGGTCACCTTCGCCAACAACGGTACGGCCACGACTGCCAATGTCGAGGGTCCGCCCTTTGCCGGCACGCCAGTGGGAGGGTGTGTTGCGGCACGCTTTCGCAGCGTCCACATCCCGCCTTTCGCGGGCTCCGTCATCACGGTGCGCAAGACGTTCATCATCAACTGAGGTCTCCACCGAAAGCGGCCCCTCCCTATCGAATAGTCCCCGGCGTAGTCACCCTTGCGCGAGGCCCCACGTGGATAGTGATTTGGCGGAGAGCCTGCAGGCTCTCAAGTCGAGCTTTGAGAAACGAAAAATCACCGCCCAGTTCGGCGCGGCCGATCCGGCGATCGTGGAGTCCCTTCGCAAGTCGTTCCGCATCCCCTCGCGCTACCGGACGTTTCTCCTCGAGGCCGACCCGGTGAAAGTCGAAGCGATGACCCCCGTCGAACGGGTGCGTTTTTTTTGCTCGGCCGAGCTAGTGCGCGAGCAAGTGGGGTTCACCCTCAAAGAGGACGGCACCCCGCGCGACGCGACCAAAGACCCCGAATGGCGGCAATCGTGGGTTCTCATTGCGCAGAGCTCGCTCCTCGGCGATCCGTATTTTCTCGACGTCGCCAAGCTGGACGCGGAGGGCGATTGTGCCGTCTACACGGCGATGAGCGGCGCCGGGCGGTGGGAGCCGTGCCTGTGCGGATCGAGCTTCGCTCAGTTTCTGCGGATTTTGGCGGCGGGCATGGAAGTGGCGCAAGGTTTCGGCGAGGCGATAATGGACGACGATGACGAAGCCGCCTTCCGCGAGGCGTTGGGGCACAGGATCAGGACCATCGACGGCGCGGCCCTGCGCGCCGGTCACTGGACGTAGCGCGGCGCCGAAGGACAGCCGCACGAGATGAAGTTTGCTTGCGCAGAGCTGCCGGCGACGCGTGACGTGCCGCTGATACGTGCGGGAGCTCGACTTTGAAGCGCTGCCCGGCGTGTTCCTTCGCGAACCGCAACGACGCCGGCTTTTGCATTCAATGCGGAGTTGCGCTGGCGCATGTGACCGCCGAGGACAGCGCCGACGCGCCGCCCGCCCCCCCCTTTCGCCCTGGTTACCTCGCGCCGGGCACGGTCGTGGATGGAAAGTATCGCATCGAGCGCGTGCTCGGCGAAGGCGGGATGGGGGTGGTTTACGTCGCCCACGATGTCCACACCGACATGCAGGTCGTGGTGAAAGCCATCCGCGCCGAGTTCGCGCATGATCCTGACTTTCGCGCGCGGACGCTGGCCGAAGGGCGCGCGCTGGCACGCATCGATCATCCCAACGTCGTGCGTCTCAACGCAGTGGTCGTCGAGGCGACGACGCTTTACCTAGTGATGCAATTCATCGACGGCGAACCTCTCGATGCCCTGATCGAACGGCACATCGCCGCGCATTCGCCGGTGCCTATCGATCTGGCGCTCTCGATTTTTCGTATGATCCTGCGGGGTGTCGGCGCCGCGCACGCCGAAGGCCTGATTCACCGCGACCTCAAGCCTGCCAATATCCTGGTGCGCAAGAAAGACGGCGTCGCCAAGGTGACCGATTTCGGCATCGCCAAGGGCGAAGCGGATGCCAAGGCCGGACGCGGCGTGACCAAGGGGATCATCGGTTCGGTCGCTTACATGGCGCCAGAGCAAGTTCGGGGGCGTCGCGATCTCGACAAGCGGGTCGACATCTACGCGCTGGGGATCCTCCTCTTCGAGCTCTTGATCGGACGCACGCCGTTCGACGCGCCGAGCGACTTCGAGGTCATGCGCATGCACGCGGAAGTGCCGATGCCGAGGGTTCGGGCGTTGCGCCCGGACGTGCCGCTACAGCTCGACGACGTGATCCAGCGCGCCTGTGCCAAAGAGCGCGATCAACGGTTCGCCAATACCGAGGAATTTCTCGCCGCGCTCGAAGCACCGCCCCAGCCGCGAACCGCCCCGCTGACGGCGGTCGCCAACGCGCACACCGTCGTCGGCTCGGGCACCATGCCGGGCTCGGCGCCAACGGCCATGCCCGCCGCGATCGCATTCGACGCACACGTCCCACCGGAACGGGGTGTGACGGAGGAAGGTTCCGCGCTGCCGAGCGCACCGGCGCCGGCTGCGCGCCGCTCCACGCCGCTTCTTCCGATCGGCATCGTAGGAGCCGTGCTCGCCGCGGGGGCAGCCGTGTATTTCGTCGCCGTGCAAGACGGCACGCCTGCCGGGAAAACGTCGCCGGCGAGCTCGAGCACGGTGCCACCGAGCGCGACCGCGACCACGACCTCGACCCCGACCCCGACCACGACCACGACCGCGACCCCGAAAAGCACGTCATCGCTCGCTGCTCTGGCTGGGCCTTGGAGAAGCACCAGCAACCGCGATTACCTCGCGGTTGCAACCAGCTCCGATACGGTCGAATTTCGGATCCAGAAAGCCTCGCAGCACCCACGCCAGGGATACGACGACGGCGACGTGCGCTTCGAGCTCAAGGCTATCCCTGGAGACGACGAGGAGTTCGCCGTCGAGGACCACATCCGGCCGACGCCGGCCCCCGGCTTCGACTACGACCCGCGCGCCTCCCGCGACAGTTGCGTAGGGACATGGACCGACGTCAAAGGTCGCAAGCTCGTCGGCAAGGTCGACAGCAAAGGGACGCTCGTCGTCGACCTCGTCCAGATCCGGACGGGGCTCGATAAATTCAAGGTCGAAGGCCGTCGCATCACCGCCTGCAAGGACCTCGCGACGGCGCCGGCCGAGCTGATCGAAAGTCGTCTCTCGCGCGTGCGTTGAGCGGCTAGGCTCCGCCGGTCACCGTGACGGCGGTGGGGCGCGACGAATTGACGACGGGGCACACGACGGTCACGACGCCGCTCGGCGAGCTCGCTTTTCCACCGCCGGCGACCAGCGACGCGAGCGTTGCCTCGGCGGCTTGCTGGACTTCGGTGGACCCTTTGGTCGGCACCGGCTGTCCCGTCGCGTCGTTGACGGTGAGGGTCATCGCCTGCGCTTTGCTGACCTGGCCATCGGGCGCTTGAACTTGCACCGTGACGCGGACGCGCGTCGTCGCACCCGCGGGAATGCCGAACGCGAGGGGATGTTTGTTGAACGTGCCGCAAAAGCTCGACGTCCCCGCGCCGCCGTTCGGTCCGTAGGCGGTGCGCATCCACGTAGCGAGATCGACCGTATACGGTGTCGACCGCGAGTCGGCTCCGGTCGCAAACTTGATGCACGTCTGCGTGCCGGGATCGAAGACCGAGCCCGGGGGGCAGAGGGCTGCCTTGCGGCAGGTCGCACCGTCCCAGACCTCGTCGCGACCGCAGGTCTGCCCCTTGGGGACACACGCCGCTTGTTGCCCTTCGACGACGAGCTGCTCCCCGGGCGGACAGCCGAGACGCTGGTTTTGGCCGACTTCGACGCCCATGTTGGTGGCGACCTGGCTCGCCTGCTGGGGCGTCATGCAGTACCCGGTGTCCTGGTCGACTTCGAGGCCAGGTGGGCAGCGGTTCGGCGCGCAGCCGCCATTTTCGAAGTGCGCACCCTTGCCGCAGTACCGGTTGGCGCCTTCCGCCGTGAGACAGGCTCCGCCGAGCGCGAAGTGGTTGGGCTGGCAGACGCAGGTTCGCTTGCCATTGTCGAAGTCGGATCCGTCGGGGCAGCTCGACCAGGTGCAGCGCCCGTTCACCGTCAGAAAGCAGGTGTTGGCGGGACAGCCCGTCGTCAAAAAGAGGCAAACGCCGAGCCCGAACCATGTTGCACCCACGTTCGTCATGCCACCCCTCCTAGCACTGGTAGGACGCGATCGCAGCGCGCCGAATGGCTGTCTTGGGACAGATCCCAGGCCAAAGAGGCGAATGCAGCAGCCAAGGGCCATGCGCTGGCGACGTGCTAGAGGAAGGCACCGTGATGCGCATCGTCCATGAGGGTAACGACCTTTTCGAGCGGGAGCGGGCGCGCCTGGTCGGGCGGGGTGCCGCCGATCTCGAGGCGGTCGAGGCGGTGGTGCGCGAGGTGCTGGCCGAGGTGCGGCACGGTGGCGACGAAGCCGTGCGTCGCTTCGTCGAGCGGTTCGAGTCGCGCAAGGTCAACGCGCTCTTCACGCGGACCTACGACGGTGCCGGTGCCCTCTCGCGGCTTTCGGCCGGCGTGCGTTCGGGCTTGGAGACAGCGGCCGCCCGCATCGCGCGCTACCACGAACGCCAGCCTACGCGCGGCTTTCGCTACGAAGAGGACGGCGTTCGACTGGGCATGCGCGAAAGGCCCCTCCCGCGCGTCGGCGTCTACGCGCCGGGGGGAAAGGCGCGGTACCCGTCGAGCGTCCTCATGGCGGTGATTCCGGCGCGCGTGGCGGGAGTGGGCGACATCATTCTCGCCACGCCGGATCCCAACGACATTCTGCTCGCTGCGGCCCATCTTGCTGGTGTCACGGGCGTGCTCGACGCCGGCGGCGCGCAGGCCATCGCTGCACTGGCGTATGGGACGAGCACGATCCCGAAGGTCGACAAGATTGTCGGACCGGGCAACCGTTACGTCGCTTGCGCCAAGCGCCTCGTCTTCGGCGAGGTGGGCATCGACGGCATCGCCGGCCCCAGCGAGATCCTCATCCTTTGCGATGAAACCGCCAACGCGCGCTGGGTGGCGGCTGATCTCCTTTCGCAGGCCGAGCACGACGAAGTCGCCTACCCGCTCTGCATCACGACTTCGCCGGCGCTGGCGCAAGCGATCGCGGCCGAAGTCGACGCGCAGCTCGTCACACTGCCCCGCCGGATCATCGCCGAAGCCTCCGTGACCAACCACGGCGTCATCCTGGTCGTCTCTTCACGTGAAGCGATGGCGAGCCTCGCCGACGCCATCGGACCCGAGCACCTTGCGCTGCACGTTCGCGATCCGGAAGAGCTGTTCGACGCCGTCGGCGCTGCTGGAGCGGCGTTCGTCGGGGCCGACACGCCGGAAGCAGCGGGCGACTACCTTGCGGGTCCTTCGCACGTGTTGCCCACAGGAGGCGCGGTTCGGTATGGCTCGCCGCTCGGTGTGTACGATTTCGTGGCGCGAACGTCGTATATTCAATATACGAAGCAGGCGTTGCGCGAGCAGGGTAAGGCCATCACGGCGCTCGCGCGCGCCGAAGGGCTCGAGGGGCATGCGCGCGCGACCGAAATGCGGACCATCGATTCCGCGGACGGCGAGCGTCGTTCGTAGCGCATCGAACCTCGACCTCGACCTCGACCTCGACCCCGACCGCGACCGCGACAATCAGTCGCCCTTGAGCCAGCGGCGGTTGCTATGGCGGCGACCGCGGTTGGATGGACCGCGGTCGCCGCGATACCCGTCAGCGCACGAGCCGTGTGAGCATTGCGATCACGCGATCCGCAAGGACGGCCACCCGCTCCGCGTCTTCCACTCTGGCATCGCCCAACAGCGCAGCGATCTCCACCGCCGCCGCGGCTTCAACGGCCTCCCCTCGGGCCACCGTGAAGGCCCGCGCCTTGTCAGCTCGCGTCACCCGCCCCGCCCCCTCCGCACAGTTCAAACAAGTGCTCTTCGCAGCCCGAAGCGCCTCATCGCGCAACTTCGCGTCCCGAATGTGCGCATCGCGCACCGCAACGAGCATCTCCCGTGCAACTCCGAAAACGTGAAGTCGATGATGAGGAAGTATCGGTGTGTTGTTCATGGTTTCGGTCCTTTCGCCCCAGAAAGGACCGAAACCATGAACAACACCGCCGTCCCCCAACTCGCCGGAGCAAACCCAACTTCTGCGCCCCACCGCATGCAAACCCGTGCCAAGCAAAATCGCTCCCCAATCTTCCCGCGCCCCTCGCGCGGCTTGGCACGGGCTTGCCCGCGGTGGGGCGCCTCGACGTTCGCGCGCAGCCGTCACCCTCGGTTCCCGCGCGACCTCGACCTCGACCTCGACCTCGACCCCGACCGCGACCCCGACCCCGACCCCGACCTCGACCTCGACCTCGACCCCCGACCCCGACCCCAACCGCGGACCCCGCCCCCCCTACCTCTTCGGCTCGGCGATCGCCGCACGCACGCGCAGAAAGTCCTCGCGCTCGAATTCGACGCAGTCCCCTTCCCCGCCCTGCAGCGGCAAACCCGCGTCATCCTCATTCGCCAGCGTACCAATCGCGATCTGCCGCGCCCCACTCGACACGACCAGCCGCCGCTCCCGCCAAGCTCCGAGCCGCCCCGCGTAGAGGTCGACCCGACGCTCATCGATGCGCGCCTCCGCCAGCACGAGCCGCATCCCATAGCCTCGTCCCCAGAGCCGCAGCTCCCCCTCCTCCGTGATCTCCAGCCGGATGCCGCGCGCGTGCGGGCCACCGCGTCGACGCCGTCGCGTCACGTAGATCGTCAAGAGCGCGGGGGCCGCCAGACCGAGCACGAGCGCGACCTCCGCGCGTGCCCAGCGCGACCGGATGAGTTCCTCGTTTTGCGTCTCCACGTCCGATACGTCGGCGGGAATGTGCGTTCCCACCGCCGAGCCCGCGACCACGGCCGCGATCAGACACGAGAGCCAGATGACGAACACCACCGCCTGGCGGCGCGTTTCACCGGGTACGTCGAGCGATGCTTGAATCGATAGTGCGGGGTAGCGACGCGTCTCCAACGGGCTCGCGTCGTCCTACCCTTCTTACGTCGATTACTCCACCCTCAAGTAGTTCTTCTGGATGAGCCGCAGAACGATTCGGGCGGTGTCCACGTCCGACGCCTGGCTCTTGTCGAGCAGGGTACCGAAGCGGTTGAAGTTGTGGGCGAGCTGCAAAACGTCGAGGTCCTCTGGGCTCAAGTCGCGCAGCGGCGGCACGAGCGGCGTGTCGAGAACGAGACGGGCGGACAAGCCGGGCAGCTGATCGCGAAAGGAATTGAGCTCGTCCAGCTGGCGCAGGCTCTCAATCAGGATCTCCTGCACCGTGACGTCCACCGGCTTCGGGAATTCCCGGGTGTCGGAGGCGTCGAAATCGAAGAGCCCCTTTTGCCAGGTGAGCATGCGGAAAATGCACTTGATGGGGGCCAGATCGCTGAGATCGTTGATGGTCGCGTAGTAGATGAGCCCCTTCTGCAAGAAGATGCGGCCGATGTCTTCCTCGGTGCGGACGACGAGCGCGCCGCTCTTCTTGGAGGTGGAGAAGAGCTGCAGGAGATCCGGCAGCGGCACCTCGTCGATCGTTCCGCTCATCGTGCGCGGAGACGACGTGCGGCGCTGAGCAGCGACGACTTCCAGATTCGGCCGACCCTGCTCGTGGGAGCTGCCGTCCATCACGATGACCTTGAGGATGCTCGTCCCAATGAGGACGCGATCTCCCTCTTTGAGCTGAGCACGCTTGATTTTCTCCCCGTTGACGAAGGTTCCGTTGGTGGAGCCGAGGTCCTCGATGACGACGGCGTCATTCTCGTAGGCGATTCGGGCATGCTTGCGGGAGACCATCTCCTCGACGAGCACCATGTCGAGATCGCTGGAGCGACCCACCACGATCTCCTTGTTGGGGACCATGGGAAACTCCCCACCCTGGTACTTTCCCGAGATGAATCGAAGGGCAAGAGGCCGCCGCGGTCCCGATGCGGTGGTGGCGGACTTGGACACGGAGTCGTGCATGTGTGAGGGGGGACCAGCGCCAGCCCCCCGTCGTGGCGGGCGCGAGACCCCGAACTCCGAAAGTGTAGACGCAGCGTAAAGATAGGGTCAAGGGAACGTCCTTTTGTGACCAGCCAGGCGCCCGCTTTCGGCCCATCTCGAAGTGCCGCCCCCTGGATTTTCCTCCCTGATGCACCTACCCTCACCCACCTTCATTTTGCAGCAAAGCGCGCTCGTGGCGCTGCCCTTATCGGACGAATGGACCCACGATCGCCCGCCTTTGCCTGGCATGGTTCCACCGCCGTTTCGTTGGCCTTCGTTCAGCCTCTGTTCCCCCCGCAAAGGACCTAGCGTGCTCGGCGATCCCTACGGCAGTCATCGCGTGCTCGAACCCCCGCGCGCCCTCCCTCAAGCCGCGTGGCGGCTCGACAACGACGCTGCTCGTCGCTTCGATAACGAGATCCACTTGGCCGTCGAAACGCTCAACATCGACGCCGCCAGCTTTCAGCAGATGATGACGGCGAGCGGCGAGAAAACCGACGCGGTAGCCGATCTCGTCCGCCAAACGGTGCGCGAGCGCGGCAAGCAGCACAACCCCGTGACCGGGTCGGGGGGCATGCTTCTCGGTCGCGTGGCGTGGGTGGGCCCCGCGGCGGCTCGGCGCGGGTTTGCGCTCGGCGATCGCGTCGCCACCTTGGCTTCACTGTCGCTGACGCCCCTCGCGCTCTCGGCCGTAAGGACGGTGCGCCCCGAGAGCGCCCAGCTCGACGTCGAGGGGACGGCCATCGTGTTTCTCTCGGCTCCCCTGGTGAAGCTCCCCGCCGATCTACCGGAGCGGCTCGCGCTGGCAGTGTGCGACGTGGCCGGTGCGGTGCCGCAAGTCTTGCGGCATACGCAGGCGGGCGAGCGGATCGTCGTCATCGGCGCCGGTGGGCGATCAGGGCTGCTCGCCTGCGCGGCGGCGCGCGAAAAGGCCGGACCGAGCGGCGCCGTGATCGGCATCGAACCGGGCGAGCGTTTTGCGTCGGAGCTCGAAGCCCTCGGCATCTGCGATCGCGTGGTCCGCGCCGACGCCCGCGAAGCGCTCGCGGTGCGCGAGGCGGTGCTCGCCGCGACGGGGGGAAAGGAGGTGGACTTCGCGGTGTCGTGCGTCACCTCTACTGGCGTCGAGCCGACGGCGATTCTCGTCACGCGCCCGAGGGGCAAAGTCTATTTCTTCGCGATGAGCACCAGCTTCACGGCGGCCGCGCTCTTCGCCGAAGGGATCAGCCGGGACATCGACATGTTCATCGGCAATGGGTACGTCGAAGGGCACGTGGAGACCACCTTCGCGCTGGTCCGCGCGAACGCTCCGCTCCGTGAGCTGCTCCTTCGACGCTACGGGTAATCGAGCGCGCGCGGCGGCGTCGTGACGACGTCGGCCGCCTCTGTTTCCGAGCTCGAAGGGACGAGCGGGTCGTCCGAGGCTGGCAAGACGACGGTGAACGTCGTACCGGCGCCTTCGTGCGTCTTTACCTCGATGGCGCCGCCTGCGCTCTGCACGAGACGCTGGCTGATGGCGAGCCCGAGTCCCGTCCCTTTGTTTTTGGTGGTGTAAAAAGGGACGAACAGGTTCTTCAGGACCTTCTGCGACATGCCGGGGCCGCTGTCGGTGACCCCGAGCTCCACCCAACCGGCGCTCGCAGCGGAGGGGGCCCGGCGGGCGCGCGTCCCGACCACGACCTTGCCGCGACCATTCATGGCCTGGGCGGCGTTGCGCACGAGGTTCATGAGCACTTGGCGGAGCTGCTCGGCATCGACCCGGATGCGTGGAAGGTCTTCGGTGAGATCGAGCTCGATCGCGACCTCGTCGTTGGAGCCGGAAGAAAGGATCTGCACCGTGCGCCGCACGACGCCGTTGAGATCGACAGGGGCGGGGTTGGCCTTGGTGGGGCGAGCATAGTCGAGCACCGAGCCGACGACGCGATCGAGCCTGTCGACCTCTTCCAGGATGATCCCGAGGAATTCTCGCGACGAAGGATCGAGGTCGGCCACCCCCGGGCTCGGCTCCGCCAAGAGCTGCGCCGCGCCTTTGATGGCGCCGAGCGGGTTTTTCACCTCGTGCGCGAGGCGGGCCGCCATTTGGCCGATGTCGGCGAGCCGATCGCGTTCTTGCATGCGGCGGTACACGATGGAATTCTGGATGACGACGCCGACCTGCGCGGCCAGCGTGGCAAGGAGGGTCAAGTCTTCGTACGAATAGGCGTCACGCACCCGGTCGTCGGCGAGCACGAGCAGCCCCGCCAGCTCGCCCGATTCCGCTTTGATGCCGATCACGACCCCCTCGCGCAGCGGACCGAGCACCGCCGCGGACGCGAGAACGGCCTCCCCTTGGGTCGGGTCGCCGAGGTCCCCGCGCGCCCGCTGATCGTCCACTTCGCGCACGATCTCTTCCAGAACCACCGGTCCGCGCGCGGCCAAATCGAGCAAGGGCCTGGCCGAGGCGAGCTCGATCCGCTGCGGCACCTCCGGCCCGAGCCCTCCCGCGAGATCGAAGGCCGTCCCGACCTTGTCGAGCAGATACAGCGCCGCCGACGTGACGTGTCGCGACTTTTCGAGCGCCGTCAGCACCACCTGGCGAAGCTCCTCGGTCTCGAGCACGTGCACGAGCTGGCGCCGGGCATCGGCGATGGAATTCTCGAGGTCGACACGCTCTCGAAAGAAGATGCGGTGGATCTGCCTCTCCACCCAGGTCCGCATCGGCTCGAAGAGCACGAGGATGACGATCGCCGACAGAACGGCGTTCAAGTAAATCGTATTGAATCGGCCGAGATAGGTGACGAACACGTAGAAGATGCCAGCCAAGAGAAATGCCAGCGCCGTCGACACCATGAGACGGCCGACCATCTCGTAGAGGTCGAGCAAGCGCTCACGACGCAGCGACTCCGCCAGCAAGAAGAGAAAGACGATCGACAAGACGGCGCCGACCGGCGGAAGCTCGGCCCCGATGAACCAGAGAAAATCGGCGAGACTGAAGCTTGCTGCGAGGGCACCGATGACGACGAGGAAGCTCACCCGCCGCTGGGTCGCCCGCGAGCCGCTCTTCTGGCCGCGAATGGCGAGTGACCAGAGACCGGCCGCGAGCAGGCCGAAGGCATAGAGGAAGATGGCCACGCGGACGCCGGCCGAGCCGTGCTTCGGCGAGAGGACGAGGAGCAGCAAGGGGACCGCGGCGAATCCGGCGAAGCGCACCAGCGCCGAGTTCGTTCCGTCGCGACGCGGGACGATGGCCTCGAAGAAATGCAAAGTGAACTGCGGCAAGAGGATGGCGAGGACCGCCGTGAGGCGTGCCCAAATGCTCGCTTGGAACAGGCCGTACAACGACTGGGCGAGGTACCAGAGCCCCATGTCCGTGGCGACCCCTGCAAAAAGCAGATGCACGTCGCGCCGCCGCCCGCGCAGCAGGATCGACGCGGCGATGGCCAGCGCCAGTGCTCCGCAGAGGAGCATAGTGCGGTTTCGGAGGTCCACGACGGGCTATGCCTAGCTTCTAACCCTACTCTGTCCGCTTTTCGCTGCCAGATCGCCTGCCATGAGGCGCTCGATGGCGTCGAAAACGGAAGCCTCGGCATCCCCTATGGCTCGCGCCATCGGGATCTGGGCGGCGACGAGCGCGCGGTAGAGCGGAATGAGCTCCGGCGCGCGATCGCCGATGACGTCGAGGTGGCGCGCGACCCCTTGTGGGTCGCCCCGCCGCACGGGCCCGGTCAATGCGGCGGGCAGACCGAGTCGCTCCACATTGTCGGCGACGCTGCGCAGGAGTGGACCCAGCATCTTCGCGGCGAGCGACGGCGGAACACCCCCCTTGGCGAGGAGATCGGTCCCTGCCGCGGCGAGGGCCGCCGCGCCGTTCGCGACGAGCCCCGCGGCAGCGTGATAGGCGACCTTGTCGATGCCCGGAAGGCGTCGCGGCGACATGCCGAGCCGTCGCGCCACCCGCTCCGCCACGAGGACGGCGGGCCGATCGCCATCGACGTTCACCTGCCCGCGGTGGAGATGGGGCGCGAAACTCGTCGAGGCAAAGGAGATCATCGGATGCATCTGCGCCACCCCACGGGTGAACGGCCTTAGGGGAAGGAGGGGCTCGATGCCGAGCGCCCCCGCGCAATGCACGACCGCCGTCCGCCGGCTCACGCGCTCGAGCGACGCCAACGCTTCGACCACGGCCGGCAGCTTTCCGTCGCGCACCGCCAAGACCAGGAGATCGGCGTCGATCGGTTTTCGCGGAAGGCCCTTGCGCGCCGGGCGAAGCGTCGCGCTGACGCCTCGCGCGCGCAAGGCGCGGACGAGCGCGGTCCCCACCTTACCGGCGCCCAGCACGAAGACGCTGAGTTTACGGGCCACGGTAGATGCCTTGATCTTCGATGTAGGCAAGGACCTCGCGCGGCAGAAGCGACGCGATCCCTCCGGCGCGACCGGCTCGAATGGCATCGCGGATGGCCGTGCTCGAGACGTCGGGCAGGATGGCGCGTGGGGCCTCCTGGGTAACCACGCCAGCACGGCCGAGGATGACGGGGGGAGCTAGCTCGGCCACGCGGTCGAATCCTTGCCAGCGCGGGCCCTCCAGTAAAATGTCCGCTCCGAGCACGAGGCGCATGCGCCAATCCGGATGGACCTTCTGCAGGTGTTCCACCGTGCGGAGCGTCCGACTCTCCCCCCCGAGCTCCTCCTCGACGCGAAGCACCTTCGTGCGAGGGAGCCAACCCATGGCGCGCTCACACATCGCGAAACGATGCTCGAAAAGCGCGAGCTCTTTGGCGAAGGGGTGCTGGTAACACGGGACGACCGCCACCAGGTCGACGTTCTCGGTGGCGAGGACGTAGGTGACCGCAAAGACGTGGGCGATGTGGGGAGGATTGAAACTCCCGCCGAAGAGGAAGACGTTCACGGCACCGCTAGGACTACCGCCTCGGACTTCGCGCGGCCAGACCGATCGTCGAGATGCGGGAACCGCGTGGGGGTAGCGCCCCCGGAAAACAGGGCGACCTCGAGCACCGACGGCTTCGACCGTTCCGTGCTCTATGTCGATACTTTGCTATCGAGCACCGTGAAACGGCCGGTTCGCGGGGCGACGAGGGGGTAGGTCTCGAGACGCTCGCCCCCTGGCTCGTACATGGAGACGCTGATCTCGCCGGCATCATCGTTGCTGAAGAGGGCGATGCCGCTCTTGGGTCCGAGCTCGCCCGGCGAGACGAAGGTGCGGGACCCTACCTGCCTCACCAGGGGCTCGCGGCTCTTGCCGAAGATGAGCAAGGAGGCCGGCAGGATGTCCTCCTCGTCGAGCAGCGCCTTGTCGTAGAGCAGCACCGCCACGCGCCCCTCGAGCAGCTCGATGGTCCGCGAGGTGGCGACCGGCAAGCATTTGAGCGCCTTCAGCCGCTCTCGCCTGCGCTCGGCGGCGACGAACTGGTCGATCTCCGCAGCGGAAGCGGACACGCAACGGGTCGCGGCGCGGGTCCAGATGCCTTCGTCCGAAGGATCGACCCCCACCAGGCGCCGCGCCCAGTCGAGCACCAACCGATCGAGGGCGTCATCGGCCCCGAGGTAGACGACTTGTTCGGCCTGGTGCTCGAAGAGCAGCAGAGATGCACCCTTCTCGAGGGCCGCCAGGTCGCCGTTGGCCGGACCGAGGACAGCGAATCGCATCGCGCTCGGCAGGTTAGCACGCACTTGCGCGAACTCTCACGTTCGCGCGATCTTTCCTGCCTGCACATTTACGGCAGCGTAGTGCTCGACACACGCCCCAGTGCGTTCACCCTTCGATGAGCCAGCCGAAGAGACCCAGCCCGGCCGATCCAAAGACCAGGTCGAAGACGAGCATGAGCTCGAGGTAGTCGCCGAGCTCGGCCAGCGTCGCCCCTTCGAAGAGCTCGCGTGTCGCGGAGACGGCGCTGCCCAACGTCGGAGCGAGCAGAGGGAGCAAGACGCTCGCCAAGACCAGATCGCGTGCCCGCGTGCGCACCGTGAGGGCGCCGAAGAGGGTGCCGGTCGCTGCTATGCCCACATTGGCGAAGAAGGCGATGACGGCAAGTGCGCCTCCGTGCCGGACCAAATCGAAACCGCCCGCGTCCCCATCGCCGATCTCGCCGCCGAGAAGAAGCGCTGCAGCGGGTATGACGATGGCCTCGATAGCGCCGATGAAAGCGAAGATTCCCAGCGCTTTTCCCGCAAAAATCGCGCTCCGCGATACCGGCGAGACGACGAGTCCAGTGAGCGCCCCCTCCTCGCGCTCGCGCGTCCATGCACGGCTCAGACCGAGGACCGAGGCGAAGGTTACCGAGAGCCAGATGACTCCCGGTGCTGCTCGGGTGCGGATGTCGGCTCCGTAGGAGAGTGCGAGCGATGAGAGAACCGTCAAGAGAAGGCCGAAAAAGCCGCTCGTAGCGACGATCTCACCGGTCGCAAGTTCGATCGCGAGGTCCTTCTTGGCGATGAGGATCGTCTGCCTCAGAAAGCCCGACGAGGTCGCCGAACGAGAACCGGCATGTCGATTTTCGATCACGAGCTTCTTGACCTTAAATACGCCGCGCGATATCTGCGAAATGGGGGCGACGTATTGTCGAAGATGCCTAGCAAGGACTGATTCATGGACGACGCGCAAGCCGCGAAGCGATCCCCGAAGAAGAGACAGCAGCTCATCGACGTTGCCATCATCTACAACGTCGATTTCGAAGAAGCCAGGACTGAGGCCGATCCGTGCCACGAGTCCAGGGCAACGGTCGAGGCGGTCGCAGAAGAAGTCGCGGCCGCATTGACCAGCGATGGGCTGCATACAGCGACGCTCGTACCGACGGAAGGCGACTTCGCCGAGCTACGTGCTCGTCTCGAATCCCTTCAGCCTTCGTGCGTCTTCAACATGTGCGAGTCGCTGGGAAGCGATGCCCGTCTCGAGACCGCCGTTCCGACGGTCCTCGACCTGATGGGCATCCCCTATACCGGTTCGCCTCCCGAGGCGCTCTCCGCGGCTCTCTACAAAGACCGCGTGAAGCAGCGCCTCATCGAGGCGGGCGTGCCGACGCCGCGCGGCGTCTTGCTCGAATGGCCGGACGCCCCTGTCGACCTACCTTTCCCCCTTATCGTCAAACCGGCGCAAGAGGATGGGTCGGCCGGCATCTGGGGCAAATCGGTCGTTCATGACGAAGCATCCCTCCGAGAGCGGGTGGCAGAGGTCATCAACCTCTTCAAGGCCCCCTGCCTCGTCGAGCAATACACCGAAGGCCGGGAGTTCAACGTGGCGCTCCTCGGCTTTCCTCAGGCCCGCGTGCTCCCGCTGCAGGAGATCGATTTTTCCAACCTCCCCCCCGATCAGCCCCATATCGTCTCCTATGACGCCAAATGGCGCACGGGCTCAGTGGAGGACCTCGGCACCCAGCCCGTGATGCACCCCGAGCTTCCTTCCAACGTGGCTGCCCGCCTGAGGCGCGCGGCCACCGAGGCCTGCCGAGCGGTCGGCGTACGCGACTACGGACGCGTCGATATCCGCCTCAGCGCCACGGGGGTACCCTTCGTCATCGATGTGAACCCCAACTGCGACCTGTCTCCCGACGCCGGCTACGCTCGTGCCGCCCAGTCGGTGGGCATCGACTACCCAGCGCTGATGCGTCTTTTGGTTCGCTACGCGCTTCGGCGCAGGAAGGGTGTAGGGAATGCTCGCGAGCCTCGCGCAGCATCATCGGGCGAAGCTCGTTAGCTTGCTCGAGGCGACCGCCGAGTTTACCGCGCCCGAGGTGGCCGTCGCGATCGAGCTCGTCGACGCCGCCCTGGCCGATCCGGCGGCGGACGACTATCGTTTCCTCGTCTGCCAAGAAGGAGATCGCGTTCTCGGCTACGCGTGTTTTGGTGCCACGCCGATGACGGACGGATGTTTCGACCTGTACTGGCTGGTCGTCGACCCGGCGGCGCGCCGCTCGGGCGTCGCTCGCGAGCTTCTCGGTGCGGTCGAGCAGGCGTTACGACGTCACCACGCTCGACTGGTGCGCGTCGAGACGGCGGGACTCGAGTCGTATGCTCCGGCCCGGGCCCTCTACGAGAGCTCGGGGTATGAGCGGGCCGCCCGCATCCGCGATTTCTATTGTACGGGCAACGACCTCTACATCTACGCCAAGTACCTCGCCTAGCACTACGCGTCCGAACGCCCGCGGGAAGGCTCGCGCTGATCGCGCTGGCCCCCGGCCGCTCGTGGAAGTAGTGCTAGCTGCATGGCGACAGCGAGAATCCAGCACGACTTCGACTGCGGCGAGGCCGCGCTCTGGCAGGTCTTCTTCTTCGACGAAGAGTATAACCGCCGCCTCTACCTCGATACGCTGAGGTTCCCCGTCTGGAAGGTGCTGGACCAGAAGGTCACCGATGCCGCGCTCGAGCGGCGGGTCGAAATCCACCCCGTCGTGGACAACCTGCCGGGCCCGCTCAAGGCCCTGGTGGGGGATCGCTTTCACTACATCGAGGAAGGCCGCCTCGATCGCAAAACGAACCGCTACACCTTTCGCGTGCTTCCCAGCACCCTCGCCGACAAGACCCAGATCTCCGGCGAGATGTACCCCGAGCGCCTCGGCGAAACGCGCTGCCGCCGCGTCATCGACTTCAAGATCGACGTCAAAGTGATGATCGTCGGCAAGCTCGCCGAGCAAAAGACCATCCAAGACACGCAAACCAACTACGACAGGGCCGCCACTTTCACCCGCGCCTATTTGAAGGAGAAAGGGCTCGCCCCTTAACAACGGGCTCGCGTCGACCCCGGAGTCTGCGGACCCCCCGCTACCAACGCAGGTCTTGCTGGCATCGCGCATCGGCGCCGGAGGTGCCGCGGGGGTGGGGCCCTGATCCGAACTTGCTTCGGCGGGGCGGGGGCGGAGCCCCCGAAGAAAGAGGTAGGACGCCCAGCGAAGCTGGCCCGCGCAGCGGGGCGCTGAAAAATCAGAGATTTCTCAGCGGCGGACTAATCCGCCCCGTACACCTCGGCGATCACGCGGCCGAGGCGACGGCCGTAGATGATGGAGAAAGTCTCGGCGCTGCCGGGGAAGAACTCCTCGGCCAGGGCGGCGAGCCCTTCCACCAGTTCCTCCGCCTCGGAACGGGAGTAGTCGCCCACGTAGATGGTCTGCATGACCAACTCGAAGGCCCGTCGCAATTGATAGACCCGCCGCGTCTCGTCGCGCCCTTCCGGGCTTCGCAGGATGGCGACGGCCTCATCGCGCGTCATGGCGACTTGATTGTAGCGCGGCGGATCCGCCGCGCAAAAGGCGGATTTTCCGGAGAGGATTGCGCTCAGAAGATGAAGACGCCGAGCGCGACCACCGTCGTCCAGCGACCGTTCTTGTCCCCCTCGGCCGATTGCACCACCGAGCGGGTGCGCACGATTTGACGCGACATCCGGTAGACCTCTTTGCGCTCGTCATAGGCGCGCTCGGAGTCGAATTCGATACCGAGGGTCGTGGCGAGCATCGTAGCGGCGAGGTCTTCGGCGTAGTCGCCCGCTTTTTTGCCGGTCTCACCGTAGCTGTGATGCTCGGAGAGGTACCCGTATTGCTCGGGATTGCTCGGACGAGCAAGGCCGATGGCGGCGCAGATGAGGCGATTGGGCTCGTTCGTGTCCTGCCGCGCCATCACGCAATGGACGATCTGGCCGGGGCGAATGAGCTTGAAGCCCTCCTTGCGGCTGATCTCCTTGCAATGCGGTGGGAAGATGGAGGAGACGGTGACGAGGTTGGCGGTCTCGGCGTCGGCATCGCGGAGCGCTAGCTCGAACGACGAAAGCCGATCTTTGTGCACGCCGACACCGTTCGTAAACCAGATGGCCTTGGGAACCAAAAGGTCGTGGACGGCAGGGAAGCCACTCTCACTGACGGGGACCGGCGGCTTTTTCTTGATCATGGCGAATCGAAAGGCGTGCGTCGGCGTTTAACACCCCCGGATGCCCCCCGTCAACAACGGCAAAAGTCACGTCCTGATGACGGCGAACGGAGTGGGCGCTTTACGGCGTCGACATCCGCTTACCAGGACGGGGCACGCGTCAGCGGCTCTTCTTTTTGCCGGTCGACTTCTTCGAGCTAGCCTTCTTCTTGGCGGGCGCCTTGGCAGCGGGCGCCTTCTTCTTGGCCGCCGACTTGGCGGCGGCGTGAGCTTGCTTCGCCGTCTTGGCCGGAGCCGCTTTCGGCGTCTCCCCCTCGGGGGCCGATCGAACGACGACGGGCTTGGTTTCGACGCGAATCCCAGCGCGTTTGGCGGCGCTGCGATAAGCATCGTAGAGGCGCGGCACCGGATAGGCGAGCAGCCGCTTTTTGAATCCCTCGTCCTTGACGCGCTTCTCGATTTCGCAGATCGCGTCGACCAGCTTGGCCCGCGTCCCGAACTTCTCTTTGACCGCGCTGAGCACGCCGAAAAGCCGCAGCAGCTTGGCGTTGGAGACACGCGCGAGCCCCTTGTTCTCGTTGATTCGGCCGAGCCAGAGGTCGTCGCTGGTGAGCGGGCCCAAGGCGGCGACGAGCTTCGCCTTGTCACCAAACTGTTGCTTCACGATGGCAGCGGGCGACTTACTCATTGCAGGCTCCGAAAAGGGTGCGCGTCGGTTTCTCTTGGACGGGCGGTCGCGCCGGGCGATGACCGCACAGGGGGCGGAGCTTTAGCAGAGGCGACCGGGGGGGAGCAAGCCCCGGCCCTTGCCGCGGTTGCGCTAGCCGCACCGGGGCCCCTCTGCTAAACGCCGAGCCGGAATGGCTTCTTCGCCCGCGCCGCGAGTTCGATTCGCCCCGTCGCCGACCGGCTATCTTCATATCGGAGGCGTCCGCACGGCTCTTTTCAACTGGCTCTGGGCACGAAAAAACGGGGGAGCCTTCATCCTGCGCATCGAGGACACCGACCGGGAGCGAAGCACCGAGGAAAGCCGCCGGGTCATCGTCGATGCCATGCGCTGGCTCGAACTCGATTGGGACGAGGGGCCGGAGGTGGGTGGCCCCTACGGACCCTACCTGCAAATGGAGCGTCTCCCCATCTACCGCGAGTTTGCCGAGCGCCTCATCGCCCGCGGACGGGCCTACCGGTGCTATTGCACCAAAGAAGAGCTCGATACCCAGCGGGCGGCGGTCAAAGCGAAGGACCCCAAAGCGATGTTCCGCTACCCGGGGACGTGCCGTGACCGCAAGGACCAGCCCGATCGACCCTTCGTGGTGCGCTTTCGGGCGCCCGAAGCCGGATCGGTCACCTATGACGACCTCGTTTTCGGCGCGGTGACCACGCCCAACAGCGCGCAGCAGGACTTCGTGCTGGTCCGCACCGACGGTGTGCCACTCTACAACTTCGGCGCCGTCGTCGACGACGTCAGCATGGCCATCACCCTGGTCGCCCGCGCGCGCGATCACATGGTCAACACACCGCCGCAGATCATGATCTACGAAGCGCTCGGTTACGCGCCACCGGCGTTCGCTCATCTGCCGCTGATGCTCGCGCAAAACGGCGACAAGCTCTCCAAGCGGCACGGCGCTGTCAGCGTCGAGGAGTACAAGAACCTCGGTTACCCACCGGCCGGCGTGCTCAATTACCTGGCGAGGTTCGGCTGGTCGCACGGCGACGAGGAGATCTTCTCGCGCGAGGACCTCATCCAGAAGTTCGACTTTGCGGCAGTAGGGCGATCGGACGGCAAGTTCGACCCCAAGAAGTTCGCCGACGTGGTGTTCGAGCACCTGAAGCGTCCGGATCTCACGCCGGTGCGCCGCTACGCCAAAATGGCGACCCCTTTTCTCGGCGCCATCGGCATCAGCGACCCCGACGAGGCCAAGCTGCTGCGCGCGATTCCCACGGTGCGCGAGCGAGCGCGGACCTTGCGCGAGGCCGCCGACGCGATGGACTATTTCTTTCGTGCCCCGACGTTCGACGAGAAGGCCAAAAAGAAGTTTCTTACCCCGGAGACGGCCGGCAAGCTGTCCGAGCTGAAGTCCATCCTTCTCCCCCTCGCCACTTGGGACGAGAGCACGCTGGAAGCGGCCATCACGGCCTGGCTCGCTTCCAAGAACCTCGCCATCAAGGACGTCGCGCAACCGGCACGTGTTTCGCTCACCGGCCGCACCATCAGCCCGGGGCTCTACGAGGTCCTCGCCGTTCTCGGCAAGGACGAAAGCCTCGCCCGACTCGACCGCGGCATCGAGCTTTGTAGCGCGTGAACGGGATCGCCCTTTGCTGGTTTCTGGCGGCGTTACCCGAGCCGGGCAGCTCCGTTTTCGCCTCGCCCGGCTTTTCGTTCGCCAGGGTGCTCGGCACGACGTACCAGCGCGCCCTTTTGCCGATTCCGGTCATCATCGCCATCGCGCCCTTCATTTGGCTCGTGTTCCGCAAGACGTGGCGCGATCTCGACGTCGAGGCGCAGATCCATCGAAGCATCATGCTCGGACGAGACGAGTTCGACTTTCGGCCGGCGGTGATGCTGGTGATGGCCGCGATCATCCTGACCTTGCAGGACTACTACGGCGGGCGCGGCACCTACGAGGACCTCATCCGACCGTGGCTCGTCAACTACGAGCTCTTGCACGAGGGCACGCGCGTCAAGCTCGCCAAATACGACGAGCTCTATAGCTACGCGTGGTGGGGCTTCGCGCGCCTGGCCGGCTACGTGCTCATTCCCTTCCCGGTCTACAAGCTTCTTTTCCGGTACGACAAGCTCCTCGACATGGGGCTCCGTACCCGCGGTTTCATCACCCATGCCTGGATCTACTTCCTTTGCCTATCGATCGTGCTGCCGGCGCTTTGGCTCGTCGCGCGGCAGCCTGATTTCGGCAACTACTACCCGTTTTACAAGGGGGCTTCGCGCAGCTACTTCGATCTGCTGCTGTGGGAGGCGATCTACTTCAGTCAATTCCTCGGGCTCGAGCTCTTCTTTCGCGGGCTCTGGCTGGGGGCGCTGCGGCGGTCGCTCGGGTCGGGCGCGATCTTCGCGATGTGCGTGCCGTACTGCATGATCCATTTCGGCAAGCCTTACCTCGAAGCCAACGGCGCCATCATCGCGGGCGTCGTGCTCGGCAGCCTGTCCATGCGGACCAAGAGCATCTACGCGGGCTTTCTGGTGCATGTGACGGTCGCGCTGACCATGGATCTCCTCGCGCTGTCGCACCGCAACGCGCTGCCACACGTCTTTTGGCCAGCGGGATAGACCGCAGAAGACGACCGCGACCACGACCACGACCGCGACCACAACCGCGACCACGACCGCGACCCGATCAAAGGCGGGCGGCGATCTTCTTTAGCGCGCGGGCACGGTCCTTTTGGCGGAGCTCGCCCTGGTAAAGGGCGATCAAGGCGTCGAGCGTACACTTGGCCGCGGCGCTCCCTTTGTCCGACCAATCCAGGTGAGAGAGCCTTCGCCACAAGACGTGCTCGAGCAGCTCCGGGCGTTCGGCGGCGAGGAGCGCCGAAATTCCCTCGACTGGCGCGGAGAACGTGACGTCGGCACGCATGGCGCGGAGGTAGAATCCCATCGCTGACGTGATTCCGTCGGGAGCAAGCGCCGCTGCTTCCGCGGCTGCCAGGAGCGCCTCGGCGCGTTCGCGAGGTGTCTTCGCCCGCCGCGCGCGTTCGAGCGCCTCCCGGATCTTCGCGGCGACCGGTGCCGAATGGCGGCTGCGCCACCCGTAGGACCGGACCAGCGGCTCCGCCGTGCCCGGGGAAGGCCAGTATTTCCATAGAAGAAACGCGGCGAACACGACCGCGATGCCCACCACGATAGAAACTTGCCAAGACCCGATCATGGACAAAGTTGTCCCCCGAAAAGTGCCGCAGATACCATCCTACACGTGACCGCTTTGCCTCGGCCGAACGACGTGCGAAAAGCGCGTGCTACGCTGAAATTTGGAGCTCTCGATGCGTAGATTCCTTGGCCTTGCATTCGTCGCTCTGGCTTTGCTTTTGTCGGTTTCGCCTTCCTTCGCCGATATCTACAGCTACGTCGATCGCGACGGCACCGTCCACTTTACCAACATGCCCGCCGGCGACGGTCGTTACCGGCTCTACATGCGGTCACGCGACGGGCGGCGGCGTGGTCCGGCCGTCGCGCCGAGCGATGCGTCCCCCGAGCGCTACAGCCGTTACAACGAGACCATCCTCGAGGCGGCCACGCTTTACCAAATCCCCGCGGAGCTGGTGCGCGCCGTCATCAGGGTCGAAAGCGACTACGATCCCCGCGCGGTCTCGCGGGTCGGGGCACAAGGACTGATGCAGCTCATGCCCGAGACCGCGCAGCGCATGCAGGTTCGCGACGTGATGGATCCGCGTGAGAACATCCTGGGGGGCGTCCGATATTTGCGGGTCCTCGCCAACATGTTCAACGGCAATTTGCAGCTTACGCTGGCCGGCTACAACGCCGGGGAGAACGCGGTCGTCAAGCACGGCGGCATCCCCCCCTTCGACGAGACGGAAGACTACGTCATCAAGGTGCTCGCGTATTACCGCCGTTACCGAGCGGTACGCGACGTCGTCGCCGCGAGCAGCGGGGCGGCCGAATAATCAAGTCTCGCCGGTGCGCACGTACTCGAAATCGGCCGGCCGCCCCTTGATCCCCTGGGCGGGGGCGGCGATCCAGTTGGCCATCTGACCCGGGGTCGTCACCGGTTTGACCATGAGGCTCTTCACGTAGGCCTGGTCCGACGCGGACGGCAACCACGCGTCGCGCCGTTGGTCGAACTCGTCCTTGGAGATGAGACGACCCTCCGGATCGGAGTGCACATTGGCGTGGATGCCGATGTTCCGATGGAACCGGCGGCTCGGCAAGACCAGGCGTTGCTCGACGCCCATTTCGCCGAGCATCTTGTTCCACCTATCGAGGCCGCGCTGACAGTCCACCACGTAGGCGTCGCGGAGCACTTCGTTCATGGCGTTGCGCATGGGGACGTCTTCGGCGACGAGCTTGCCATCCAGGGCGCGCTCGATGCGGTAGCTCGCCTCCAGCGCGACGTGATCTTCGAAGCTGGCCTCTTTGGCGCGACCTTTGAGCCCGTCGGCAAAGAACGAAGCGGCGTTGGACGACACTTCGCCTCCGAAGAGGTCGAGCGAAAGCGAGTACCAGAGGTTCAAGTACTTCTGCATCGTCGGAAGATCGATTCCCCCGAATTTGCGCACGTCGTCGCTCTTGTTCTCGATCATGAGCTCGGCCGTGCGTTTGACGATGCGTCCGACGCCCATTTCCCCGACGAACATGTGATGCGCTTCTTCCGTGAGCATGAAACGTGTCGTGCGCGCCAGCGGGTCGAAGCTGCTCTCGGCAAGGGCCAGCAATTGAAACTTGCCGTCTCGATCGGCAAAGAACGTGAACATGAAAAACGAAAGCCAATCGGTGCACGGCTCGTTGAAAGCACCGAGGATGCGCGGCTTGTCGGCGTTGCCGCTGCGACGCTCGAGGAGTGCCTCTGCTTCTTCGCGTCCGTCACGCCCGAACTGCGAATGAAGCAAGTACGCCATGGCCCAGAGGTGACGCCCCTCTTCGACGTTCACTTGGAAGAGGTTGCGCAAATCGTACATGCTGGGACAGCTGTGCCCGAGCGCGCGCTGCTGCTCCACGCTGGCGGGCTCGGTGTCTCCCTGGGTCACGATGAGACGGCGCAGCGTGTTTCTGTGCTCGCCCGGCACCTCTTGCCAGATCGGTTGACCGAAGTGATCGCCGAAGCCGATGGTGCGACCCGGAATGGGGTCGGCCAGGAAGATGCCCCAGCGGTAGTCCGGCATTTTCACGTAGTCGAAATGGGCCCAGCCGTCGGACTCCACGGAAATCGCGGTGCGCAAGAAAACGTCGTGGTTCTGGAACCCTTCCGGGCCCATTTCGCGCCACCAATCGAGGTACTTCGGCTGCCACTGCTCGAGCGCGCGCTGCAGCTTCTTGT
This sequence comes from Polyangiaceae bacterium, assembly GCA_035318465.1. GTDB lineage: Bacteria > Myxococcota_A > Polyangia > Polyangiales > Polyangiaceae > DASWDH01. Next base: position 40,633 of record DATHES010000014.1, on the reverse strand, counting down.
CGCTGGCCAAGTTGACGTTGTTGGGAATCTTTTCGTCGTTGATGACTTGCGACATCGCTCGCCCTTTCCAATCGTTCGTTCTTGCACCACTCTGGCGGAATTGGCCTCGCTGCTGCCAAAGACCGGGGCCGTAGCGTCAAGTCCTGCCGAAGTCGAACTCGGGTCGTTCTGGTTTACCGTAACGCGTGAGCGCGCCGCCGGCGCCCACCGCGTTCGGCCTTTGAAAGATCCAATTTTGCCAGGCCGAGAGACGCCCGAAGATCTTGGTCTCCATCGTCTCCGGGCCGGGAAAGCGCAAATTCTGTTCGAGTCCGGTCAGCGCGTCGGGGGAAAGACTGGTTCGCTCCTCGACCACGACGCGGATCTCGTCGTCCCAGTCGATGTCGTCCGGCGCGAACGTGACGAGCCCGCTCTTCACCGCTTCGCTCGTCGTGAGGATCGGCATCGCCTCGACCAGCTGCGTGGCGCGATCCGGCTCGCCCCAGAAACGAGACTGGAGCCGGGAGACGCCGGCAAAGGTGGGAAGGACGCCCCCGTTGAGCGGTGAGAGCGCCAGCTTGGGACCCCGATCCCCGTCGAGCATGTAGAGCCTGTCGGCGGCGAGGGCGATCTCGAGGAGCGACCCGGCGAAACACGAGCCCTCCTTGGCGAGAGCAAAGACGCTGCGCGCGCTGGTGTCGATGCGGCGCAAAACGCGGCGCATATGAAGGAGGATCTCGCGGACCAGCCAGTCCTTCTTGTTTGCAAAGAGAGCGCGGTCGAGGGAAACGAGGCGATCGATGTCGCCTTTCGTTTCGACGAGCAGAAGCCCGACGGTCGGATAGTTGAAGCGGAGATGAAGCAGCGCGTCGTCGAGCTCGCGAAAGGCGCGCAGCGCCCATTGATCGACGCCCGCGGCGTGGATGGCTTCCACGGTGGTCGGTTCGCGTTCGCCCGGACCTTCGATCGTGATGCGCGCCAAACGGTGCACGACGTCGATGTCGAGCGTCACGTGCGTGTAGCGCGTTACGGACGCCTCGCGTTCGGCCTTGAGCGGCTTCCAGGCGATGCCTTTTTCCTTTCCCGTCTTGGGAGAGCGCTTTTTCATGGCGTCGACGCGGCGATGGATGACCTTGTCGAACTGGCTCTTCTCGGCGGACTCGTCGATGAGACGCCATTCCGCCGCCCGCTTGCCGCGCACCCCTTCGGCGAGGGTCGAAAACACATCGGCCAGGTCACGTCGCACCTTGCGCTTGTCGGAGAGGCGCGTGAGCCCGCCCGTGCCGGGCAAAACGCCGAGGGAGGGAGCCTCGGGGAGGCTCACCACGCTCGAGCCGTCGTCGACGAGCACGATCTCGTCGCATGCAAGGGCCAGCTCGTACCCACCTCCGGAAGCCGTCGCATTGAGCGCGGCGAGGCTCGGGATGTGGCTTTCGCTGCTCATCTCCTCGAGGTAGATGCGGGTTTCATTGGTGAATTTGCAGAAGTTCACCTTGAAGGCGTGGGTCGAGCTGGCGAGCATGTAGATGTTCGCACCCGACGAGAAGATGCGCGGCTTGGCGCTAGTGACGACGATGGCGCGGGTCTTGGGATGCTCGAACCGGATGCGGGTCAGGGCGTCGGCGAGCTCGATGTCGACGCCGAGATCGTACGAGTTCAGCTTGAGCGGATAGCCCGGAACGAGCCCTCCGTCCTCCTGGACGTCGAGCGCCAGCTCGGCGACATCGCCCCCGTAGGTCTCGGGAAAGGAGAGCTTCCAGTGCTGGTAACGCCCTGGTTCTGTTTCGAATTGTACCCGTGCAGGGGCAGCCTGGTGTTCCATTGGGGCCTCTATACTACGGCGCGGGAATCTCCGTACCAGATCGTTTCGTAACCGTTTCGTAACTCACTGCGTCGTAGCACGACGCAGCGAGACCTTCTTCTCAGAGCCTTCTCAGAGGCCCTTTGTCGGCGGAGTCGCCTCTCGCGTGGCCGCCCCCATCGATGGCCGATCGCGCTCGGCTCTGGCGAAGGACGCGCCCGTCCCGCTACCGAGCGAACGGCGGAGGCGGCAGACTGACGCGCACCTGCTTTTTGGCCTGGGCGAGGGCCGTCGCCATCATGGCCTCCTGCTCGATGGGGCTCTTCCAGCGCTTTTGCACTTCGGGGGAGAGCAGATGCAAGGGGTCGAAGTAAAAGTAGTGCGCGTCCCTGTGCACGCTCGGGCTCGTAAAGACGCTGATCCCCGTCTCTCTGTCGTAGTGCTCGAAGGAATGCACATCGCGCTTTCCTCCGCCCCCCGGCGCGTCGACGACGAAGGTGGGCGTATTGAATCCCGCCGTCGCGCCCCGCACGTGCTTCTCGATGATGAGCGCCGTGTCGAGTGAGGTGCGCAGGTCTTCGACCCCCTGCACGAGGTCGTGCATGTAGACGTAGTAAGGGTGCACGTTGAGGTGCCCGAGACGCTTGACCAAGAGCGTCATCACGGCAGATGTGTCGTTCACGCCGCGCTGGAGCACGCTCTGGTTTCGCACCGTGATGCCGCGCTCGAACAGGAGGTTCATCGCCTCCTCGCTGATGGCGGTGATCTCGGCCGGGTGATTGAAGTGCGTGTGGAGGACGACCTCCTTGTGCAGCTTGCGCCCGTGGTCGACGACCTGTGTGAGCGCGTCGGTCCACGGCAGATCGGTGAGGATCTTCTGCGGCATCACGGCCGGACCCTTGGTGGCGAAGCGCAGCCGGCGGATGTTGGGCATCGCCAGCAGGGTCTCGCCGATTTCCGTGATCTGGGTGGCGCGCAAGTTGTAAGCGTCTCCGCCGGAGATGACGATGTCTTCCAGCTCGGGGCGCGAAGCGATGTAGCGAAACGCCTGTTGCCAGCGGAGGGCGCTGACGCGAAGCTCGACTTTTTCGACTTCTTCCGTATCGACGCCGACCGCGTAGCTGCGCGTGCAAAACCGGCAGTACACGGGGCAGGTGTTGAGCGGCAGAAAGAGGGCCTTGTCCGGATAGCGGTGGGTGAGGCCAGGCACCGGCGCGTCGGCCTGCTCGTGAAGCGAGTCGAGCCCGAGCTTGGGATGGTCAGGCAAGAGTCGCGACCCGAGCGGGATGAACTGGATGCGCAAGGGATCGATGTAAGGCTGGCTCCAATCGATGAGCGACATGATGTACGGCGTGACGCGCACGCTCATGGGCGCACGCTGGAAGCCGACTGCCGCGTCCTTGATGAATTCGTCGGAAACGACGCCCTTCAGGCTCTCCAGGAGTTTCTCGACCTTGGTAATGGAATTCTTGCTCTGCCAGCCGTGATCGCGAAACGTCTCTTCACTGACGCTGGCGTAGGCAGGCACCCGCTGCCAGAAGGGGTCGGCGCGGAGCTGGGCATGGATGAGCGTCGCCGGGTCGACGGCAGGTTTCTGCGCCGTGAAGTCCTCCGCCGCGTCCCCCCCGGCCTTGTCACGCTTCAGCGTCACGAGATCCATCGCTCTCTCCAATCTCCCACGCTCCGCGATGACTTACAAACGGCATCGCCATCGGAAATCGCGCGCGCCGCCCTCGGCCGGGGCGGCTGTGCTTCATCGCTTGCGCCCGCGCGCCCGAGTCGGCGCTCCTCGCGCTTCGCCCTTCTTGGCGCGCGCCGGCGACGCTTCGCGTGGGTGCGACGCGCCGCGATGCGCACCGTCCGTGCTCGGAACACTCGGCTCGGGATAGTGAGCGAGCGTCTCGGCCAGCTCGGTCGCGATGTCGCGTACAAGCGCCTCCGGTTCCACCACCGTCGCCTTTCGTCCCCATCCGAGCACCCACGAAGCAAGCTCGGTCGTGTCCCCCACCGTCATCGATAAGCGCAGCGTGCCGTTCGTCAGCGTGGTGAGCTTCTGCGTCTCATGAACCCGTCGCGAGCGCACCAGCTCCGCCACCGAGGCGTCGAAATCGATCACCACCTTGATTTTCTTGGTGCCCCGCCAGATGCCGAACCCACCTTGAAAATAGTCGTCGACCTTGAAGTCGGGCGGAAGCTCGAAACGTTCGAGCGCGCTCGACTCCGTATCGCGCATGCGGTCGAGCAAGAAGGTGCGGATCTCGCCGCGACCGGTATGAAGACCGACGCAGTAGATGGAGTCCTTGTAGAGGACCATCGCATAAGGGTGGATGACGATGGTCTCCTCGCTCTCCTTGGCGCCACTGCGGTACCGGCAGCGCAAGGGGCGCAGATCGGCGACGGCTTGGAACAGATCGTCGAGCTCTTCGGTCCGCGCGCCGTAGTCCTTCGGCGCGACGGGCAGGTAGAGAAACCGCTGCTCGAGGCGGGCGTCGGCCAGTCCAGCATTCGGCCCCCGCCCGGGCCGCTGGGCCAAGGCGAGCAGCCGCTCGGTTGCCATTTCGATCTCGTCGAAAAGCGTCGACCCCCTCATCGGCTCGAACAGCTTACGCGCCGCCAGAATGGCGTAGGCCTGCGTGCGGCGCAGCTCGATCTTGCGCGGCAGCTCACCCGAGCGGACGCGCCACCGGAGCGCACCACCGGCGCGCGTGGGCAACGGTTCGAGCTCGAGCTCGTGCGAAACCTCCTTCAAGTAGCGGCGCATCGAGCGGGGGGTCACGCCGACGGCCTCCGCCAGCTCGTAGAGCGTGAGCCCTTTGGGATGCTGGCCCAGCAAGAGGCGCAGCTTGTCGAGCCGCCGGTGCTGCGTGAAACGACCGCGCGGTCGGCCGACCGGCCCGCGAGGGCCGATTTCCTTTCGAACGGGGCGCACGGAACGAAGCATCGGAGCTCTAGAAACGGCTAAGGTGAGTAGCATTACCGCATGACTTCCGTAGAGCTCATACAAAAAAAGAGAGACGGCGGGGCGCTCAGCGCGGCGGAGGTGGCCCAGTTCGTGTCTCGGTTCGTCGCCGGGGAAGTCGCCGACTACCAGATGAGCGCCATGCTCATGGCCATGTTCTTGCGCGGCATGTCCGATGGGGAAACGGTGGCCCTCATGGAGGCCATGCTCCACTCGGGCAAGGTCCTCACCCTGCCCGGCGTCGACGGACCGAAGGTGGACAAGCACTCCACCGGCGGCGTCGGCGACAAGGTATCGATTTGTCTGGCGCCGCTCGTCGCTGCATGCGGCGTGTTCGTGCCGATGGTGTCGGGGCGCGGGCTCGGACACACCGGCGGAACGGTGGACAAGCTGCAGAGCATCCCCGGCTTTCGAACCGATCTCGATGAAAAGGCGTTCGAGCGCGTCGTGCGCGAGACCGGTGCCTGCCTGATCGGACAAACGGACGAAATCGCGCCCGCCGACAAGCGCATCTACGCCCTGCGCGATGTCACCGGGACGGTGGAATCGATTCCGCTCATCGTGGCCAGCATCCTGTCGAAGAAGCTCGCCGAGGGGATCGACGGATTGGTCCTCGACGTCAAGGTGGGGCGCGGCGCATTCATGAAGGACCTGAAGAGCGCCCGCCAGCTCGCTCGGGCGCTGGTGCGGGTGGGCACGCGCGCCGGCAAGAAGGTCGTCGCGCTCCTCACGTCGATGCAGAGTCCCCTCGGTCGATGCGTGGGCAATGCGCTCGAAATCCGCGAAGCGATCGACGTCTTGCGCGGCGAAGGACCGGAGGACGTCGTGGCGTGCACGCTCGCCCTCGGTCGCGAGATGTTGCTCCTCGGGCGAGTCGCCAAGACCGCGCGCGAAGCCGAAGCGAAACTCTCGGCGGCCCTTCGCGACGGCTCGGCCGCGCGCAGCATGGAACGCATCATCGCCGCGCAAGGCGGCGATCCGCGCGTCGTGTCCGACACGAGCCGCTTGCCTTCGGCGCCCGTGACGACCGAGGTACTCGCCGCGCGACGTGGCTTCGTGACCGGCATCGACGCGCGTGAGATCGGGCTTTGTGCCGTCGCCCTCGGCGCCGGCCGTCTGCGGGCGGAGGAGAAGATCGACCCTGCCGTCGGGATCGAGATCCTGGCGAAGCCCGGCGATGCCGTCGAACGCGGCCAGCCACTGGCGCGGCTCTACCTGCGCAGCGCCGCGATCGAAACCGGTGAGCGCGTCGCGCGCGCCTTCGCCATTGGCGCGCGGCGGCCGGCGAAGCAGAATTTGGTTCTAGAACGGATCACGGCAAGGTCCAAGTGAACGTGCGCGGCTGATGGGCGCGCCGCGTCAGGCCACGGTGGAGAGCGCGCTATCGGCCCTCTCCACCACGGGACCCACCTCCTCTTCGGCAATTCCCGCCGCGACCGCCAGCCGCCGCAGCAATGCCAGCTCGCCGAGGGACATGCCCTGGCTGACCAGACCCACGACGGCGGCAGCGACGAGGGCCGGATGGGCGACGTCGTTCGCTTTGAGCCACGCTCCGAGGCGCTCGGCTTCCGTGGCAATGCCTGTCGACGCAGCGAGTTTCGTGAGATCCGCGATTCGCGCCGTCATCCAAGGCAAGTCGCTTTCGGCACCGAGGAGCTTGACCAAGCGTTCGAGGGCGTCACGCTCGACCGGATCGACCTCGCCGTCGGCCGCTGAAACGAGGCACGCTGCTTCGAGCACCAACCGCTTGGTCGCCGGATCACGCGCCGCGAGCGGCGCTACGGTCGTCAAGGCCGCATCGAGGTTGCCGGCGGCGGTTCCCGACTTGAAAGCCCCTTTCTCGAGATCGCGCTTGTCCTCCGCGAGCGCTTTCTTCATGACCTGCCGCGCGCCAGCCACGAAGAGCGGACCGAGGAGCTTGCGCCCCATCGACGAGGGAGCGTCGGCGAAGAGCTGCACGTCCGTAGCATTGGGGCCAAGCGGTACGAACTTGTGGACCAGGACCATCCCCGCGTTGGACCCCTCGAGGTATCGAATCACGAACGAGCCGTCTTCCGCGTCTTCGAGGAGCGAGATGTCGTATTGCGGCACGCCCAGAATGCGAAAGGTGGTCTTGATTTTCCGCTCACCGGGTGCACTGGGTTCCCACTGGTAGTGAATGCTGGGGTGCACGTTGTTGCGGATGTGATGATCGATGTCGCGGTATTGGGCTCGAACCTCCTCGACCGGACGTTCCATGCGGAGGGAAGCGGTGATGTGGATCGTGTCGGCCATGGGAGTCTCCTGGTGCGGGGTGATGGTCGGTGTCGCCATCGTCGCACGCTCTTTGCTAGGAGGGCACGCATGACACTTATCTTAAGAAGTCATGGCCAGTCCAAGAGAGCTCGCGTTGGCGTTGGTCGGTGGGCCGGCGGGGTGCTGGCGGGCTCCCTCTGTTTCGCTGCCTGTGGCGACGCAGCCGACGATCTGGGGCGGTCGGATGGCGGCAGGGCGGAGGGCGGCTCCCGCGCGGGCACCGGCGGCTCCCCCGCCGGCGGCGCGGGTCAAAGTGGTACCGGCGGATCCGCAACGGGCGGGTCGGGAGGATCGGCGACCGGGGGATCGGGGGGAACGGCCACGGGTGGATCAGGTGGATCCTCGGCCGGTGGATCGGCGGGATCCGCGACCGGGGGATCGGGGGGAACGACCGCTGGCGGAACGGGCGGGACCAGCGGAACGGGCGGGACCAGCGGAACGGGCGCAGCCGGCGCCGCGGGGAATGCTGGTAGCGGCGGCACGGCGGGACGCGCCGATGCCGGCCCGGGCGGTTCCAGCGGCGCGGGGGGCGCGAGCATCGACGCCGGCCGGGCCGATGCAAACGACGGCCGCGCCGCCGACGCAAGTTCCGGCGACGCGCGCGACGGCGGTGTCCTCGATGCGAGCGTCGACGGGGCCGTGAACTGCGGTTTGGCGAACGTCGTCACCAAAGCCTATTTCGATTCCATCTTTCCGCTGGCCAGCCGTCACGCGGTCTACACCTACGAGGGATTGATCGCTGCCGCCGCTGCTTACCCCGCCTTCGTCAATACCGGCAGCCTCGACACGTGCCGACGCGAGGCGGCCGCGTTTCTCGCCAACGTGAAGCGCGAAACCGGCAGCCTCCGGTACGCCGAGCAAATCGCCAAGGAAGCTTACTGCTCCACCCGAAACGGCTGCGCTTGCGATGCCGCGACGACCGACCAGAGCAAGTGGTACTACGGCCGCGGAGCGATTCAGCTCAGCTGGAACTACAACTATTGCTCGGCGGGCGCCGCGCTCGGCGTGGATCTTCTGAGCACGCCCAGCTTGGTCGCCACCAGTCCGGAGCTGGCCTGGAAAACGGCGATCTGGTTCTGGATGACGAGCGGTGGCGCCGGATCGGGAACGTGCCACGACGCGATGGCCACGGGCGGCGGCTTCGGCGAAACGATCCGCACCATCAACGGCGGGCAGGAGTGCAACATGGGGGGCTACGGATCGGTCTCGGGCGTCACCGAGCGCGTCGATGCCTATCTCCAATTTGCCGAAGATCTCGGCATCGCCAATCCGGGGCTACCGACGGATCTGGACTGCTAGGTATCCGGCCTGGAGCGCGCTACTTCACCTTCGTGCCGGGCGCGGCCGTCGGTCCCACCGTCACCAAGGTGAGCGCCTCGCTCGGGCCTGCCGCCAGCAGCATCCCGTGCGACACGAGACCCTTGCCGAACTTTCGGGGCTCGAGGTTGGCCACGACAATCACCCGCATTCCTACGAGATCCTCCGGCTTGAACGAGAGCGCGAGCCCCGCGACGAGTGGGCGCGGCTCCGGTTCGCCCACGTCGACGCTGAGGGAGAGCAGCTTGTCTTTGCCCGCTACCCGCTCGGCGCGCAGCACGACGCCGACGCGCAGATCGAGCTTGGCGAAATCATCATAGGGAATGGTCGCGGGGGACGGCGCGGAACCGGATGCTGCTTCGGACACGGCCTTGCCGCCGGTGCGCGCGCTTTCGTCCGACGTTCCCGCCGCCGCCGGCGAGCCCGACGTCGGCATCGATTCGTCCGGGATCGGTCCGAACTCCGCCAGGAGCCGCGCCTCCTTTTCCGCGTCGATGCGCGGAAAAATCGGCGCCGCGACGCCGAGGGGCTCCCCCGCTCGCCGTGACGTCACCGCGACGGGCCAGGCATCGTGGTCCCCCACCGCGATCGGCAAGAGGCCGATCTGAGCCCGCATCGCATCGGCGCTGCGCGGAATGACCGGCCAGACCATCGTGCTCACCGCGCCGAGCACCTCCAGCGCCGTCCCCAGGATCGTCGACGCCCGGCCGATGTCGCCGCGTTTGTTCGCCGCCCACGGCGCTGCCCGATCGATGTATTGATTCGCCGCTCCCACGACTTGCCAGATGGCTTCGAGCGCGCGGTGCGGCTGCATCGCGTCGAAGGCTTCCGCCGCGGCCCGCGCGCCTTTGGCCAGCTCCTCGAGGAGCGCTCGTTCGAGATCTTCGGGCTCCCCCTGGAGCGGGAATTTTCCCCCGCACACGGTCTCCGTTTGCTTGAGCACACGATTGCAGAGATTGCCGAGAGCATTCCCGAGGTCGGCGTTGTGGCGCCCTATCAGCTCCGCGACGTTGAAATCGCCGTCCTGCCCGAAGGCGATGGCGCGCATGAGGTAGTAACGGAGCGTGTCGATGCCGAACGCTTCCGCGAGGGCAAGCGGCTGGATGGTGTTGCCGCGGCTCTTCGACATCTTCTGCCCATTCACGGTGAGGAAGCCGTGCGCAAAGATCGCCCGCGGCAACTCGTCGTCCGAGAACCCCGCCGAGAGCAGAAAGGCCGGCCAGTACACGGCGTGAAACCGGAGGATGTCCTTGCCCATCATGTGCACGTTGGCCGGCCAGAACGCGCGGCGCTCGGGCGTCGCCAGCATGGGGGTCAAGTAGCTGAAGAGCGCGTCGAACCAGACGTACATGACGTGCGCAGGGTCGTTCGGCACCGGGACGCCCCACGAGAACGTGGTGCGCGACACGGAGATGTCCTCGAGCCCGCCGCGGACGAAGCTCTTCACCTCGTTCATGCGCGTGATGGGCTGCACGAACGACGGCCGGCGATCGTAGAGGCTGAGGAGCCGATCTTGGTATTTGGCCAGCTTGAAGAAGTAGGTCGACTCGCGGATGCGCTCGGCGGGCGTCTTGTGCAGCGGACAAATGCCGCCCGGCTCGAGCTCTTTTTCCGTGTAGTACGCCTCGCAGCCGACGCAGTACCAACCTTCGTACGAGCCGAGGTAAAGGTCGCCGTTCTTTTTCATCCGCTCCCAGATCTCGCCCACGCGCTTCTCGTGGTCGACATCGGTGGTGCGAACGAAGTAGTCGTAAGGACAGTCGAGCTTGGGCCACATCTCGCGGAAAGGCACGCTCATCTCAGCGGCGAAAGCGCGCACGGAGAGGTTCCGCGCCTTGGCGACCCGCTCGATCTTGAGACCGTGTTCGTCGGTGCCGGTGAGAAAGAAACCCGCTCGTCCGCGCAGGCCGTGGTAGCGCTTCAAGACGTCGGCGGCGATGGTGGTGTAGGCCGTCCCGAGGTGCGGGGCGGAGTTGATGTAGTAAATGGGGGTCGTGATGAAGAAGCGATCCGACATCGTGCGGTCTTTTTACACCGCCTGCGCCGGCCCGCACGGAGAAACGCCCGTCAGCGAGCGCGCGATCCGCTGACGGTCCGATTGCGGCCGCTCCCCTTGGCCACGTAGAGGCGCTCGTCTGCCTTGCCGACCAAGGCCTCCGCCGTCGCCACGTCACCGCAGCAGGCAAGGGACGCCACGCCGATGCTGATGGTGGCGGCGATGAGGAGCTGATTGAACTCGATCTTCGCCGTTTCGACGGTGATGCGCACGCGTTCGCCGAAGAGGTATGCCTTGGCGACATCGATGCCGCGCGCGATGATGGCAAATTCTTCACCGCCGTAGCGGGCGAAGATGTCTTCCACCCTCAGCGTCCGTTTGACGAGAGCGCCCACGGTGCGAAGAACGTGGTCCCCGCCGAGGTGGCCATAGGTGTCGTTGACGCTCTTGAAGTGATCGAGATCGAGCATGAGGAGCGACAACGGAGCGGCGTGCCGCTTGGCGTACGCCACCTCCGAGGCCAGCCGCTCTTCGAAGTGCTTGCGGTTGTAGGCGCCCGTGAGCGCGTCGAGCACGCTCGACTCGTAGAGACGCCGCAGCGCCCCCTCCTCGGCCTCGTCGGTGAAGCCGAACCGCAGCTCGATGTTGGGGCCCACGGCGACGCGATCCCCTTCCGCGAGTGGATGCGGCCCGACGACGCGCGTGCCGCTGACGGTGGTGCCATTGCTCGAACCGAGATCTTCGATCACGAATTGGCCGGGCCTCGCGCGCAAAATGCGAGCGTGACGACGGCTGATCCCCCCATCGATGATGCGGACCGAACACTCCTTGCCTCGTCCGATGAGGTTCTCTTCGGCGACGAGCGAATAGATGGCGCCGGCGTTGGGCCCCGACACCGCGGTCAAGGTCGCGCGATCGCGAACGGGGGCGGCCACCACCTTGGCGCGCGCATCGAACACGGGCAGCTTGGAGACCGACGTCACTTCTTCTCCGAAGTCGTCGACGAAAGAAGGTGGGCGCCCTCCCGGCGGCTTGCGCGCGTCGTTCATGAACCCCTCGTGTTGCTCCTACGACTCATGACCTTGGACCAGAAAACACCGGGCGCTGCTATAAACCGATCATGTCCGCCCAAGAGCCGCGCCCGGGAGCGGAGACGCTACACCGTTCCACTACTACTCAAGCCTATTACGACGAATTTTCCAAGGGTTATGAGACAAACAGGGGCGACAACGACCCCGGCGGCTACCACGAGCTCGTCGACGACCTTCAGGTCGACTTTGCGGCCCGCTACGCGGCGGGCGGCGATCTGCTGGAGGTCGGCTGCGGGACTGGACTTCTGCTACGGCGTTTCTCCAAGCTGACGAAGAGCGCGCGCGGCATCGACCTCTCACCGGGCATGCTCGAAAAGGCCCGCGCACGCGGGCTCGACGTCACCACCGGGACCGTGCTCGATCTCCCCTTCCCCGACGCCTCGTTCGACGTGACGTGCTCGTTCAAGGTGCTGGCACATGTGCCGGACATCGAGCGGGCCCTCGCCGAAATGGCACGCGTCACGCGCCCCACCGGCGCCGTCATCGCCGATTTTTACAACCCCTACAGCTTGCGCGGTCTGGTGAAGCGCTTCGGCCCGGCGGGCGCGATCAGCGCCTCGACCGACGAAAGCGCGGTGTACACGCGCTTCGATTCCCCCTTTCGCGTGGCCAAGCTCCTGCCCCCCGGATGGCGCATTGCCGCGTCACGCGGCGTCCGCATCGTGACCCCGGCGGCGTTCGCGTTTCGCGTGCCATGGCTGCGCAAAGCCCTCACCGTCAGCGAATGGGCGCTCGCCGACTCGCCTCTTTCGATCTTCGGCGGCTTCTGGCTCGCCGCCATGACCAAGACTTGATCGCTCAGAAACGGCCGCTCACGCCGAGGAAAAAGCCCGCCGGGCCCGCGCCCACCTTGGGAACGACCGAAGGTGGGGGCGGAGGCAGTGGACGAAGGCGCGTCTCCTGAACTTCCGGGACGAAGGTGGCTTGCGCGTGAATCATGCCAGCAAGCGCGACCACCGCGAGCGCTCCGGTCGCGTAGTGATTGACGTCGCGGGCCGTGTTGACCTGTGACTGGAACTTGGGGACATCGATGGGCCCCGGGACCGACAAGGAGTCGGCGATGAGCCCCGCGCGGACCATGTACGACGCGATGCTGGTAACGCTGAGGGCTCCCTCCACAACGAGAAGAGTGTAACCGAGCGCGTCCTGGCCGTTCTGGAACTGCCCGACGCCGAAGGGCAACATCGCGATCCAGCGCGAGTGGCGCACGAGGACGGTCTCTTGGCTGGCGAGCCGCTGCAGCGACTCGATGTACTCGCGTTGCTGTCGCTCGACTTTGGTTTTGGCGGCTTGTTCGGCAGCTGCACGGGCGCGCGACGCGGCCTCGAGCTCTTGCTTCAAGCGCGACTTGATCTCGATGAAGCGGTCGACGACCTTGCCGGGGAACGCCACCGGGTCCGGCGAGAAAACGGGGTTAGCACGGATCAATTTCTCGATCTCGGCGTCGGCTTCGTCGGAGCGCCCGAGGGCGATGAGACAGGCGGCGTTGTAAGCGCGCGCCCGCTCGATGGCGATGGGTTCATGCAGGGCGTTCGGCGAAGCGCTGTTCAGGATCTCGCGAAAGCGGTCGACTGCCTCCGCGTAGCGCCCGGCGTCGTACGACGCCTTGGCGCGTTCGAGCTCGGTGGCGTCGTCGCCACGAGCGGGCGCAGCGGCGAAACTGACCGCGAGCAGCACGAGTAGGACGGAGACGCTACGTAGCTTCGGCATCAGGGAGGCGGTTGACCGGACCCCCCGACGTTGCGCTGGCAACACACGAACAAGGTCGAGCTACGGGGCGGTCCATGGCACGTCGGTGAGTTCACCCGCCCGCAGCGTAACCGAACTTTGCGGGGTTGGAACCCCCGGCATGCTTACAGCGCAGTTCACATCCTGCAGATCGGAGCTCGACATGGGCACCGAGTACACCTGGGAGGCTCTCCCGGCGATCTTGAGGACCGGACAACGGAGCTCCGCCCCCTCGGGGGCAGAGCTCGCCGAGATCTTGGCGTCGTGGAACGTGAGCGAAAGGGAAATCTGCTGGGGTGTGCCCGAGCCGTCGTCGGGCTTGATGTCCTCTTTTTGTTCGAGCCCCTTGCAGCACTTGCTGGGGGGGGGGCCCTTCGCGCGGATGATGCGGCGACCGACCGGGACCCTCGGGACCACCTTCATGAACCGCTCCTCGAAGGGGCCGTCATCGATGCTCACCAGCGCGCTGGCGGGGAACACGGTGAACGTCACGTCCCGGTACTGCTGCACGGGTCCCGGCGAGCCTGCTTCGGCCTGGTGCCGGACCTGCCGCTCAGGCGCAGCGACCTTGGTGGCCGCGATGCTGCCAGGTGGGACAGGCGCGCTGACCGCAGCCGATGCTGGCGGCGCTTCGGTGGACGAAGCAGGCACGAGGGACGTCTGCGTCGATACGGGCGACTGGCGGCTCGGGACAGGCTTTTTCAAGGCCACCACGACGGCTCCCACGGCCGCCGCTCCAGCGGCGACCGAAAATGCCGTCAAAATTGCCCCCCGCGCCGCGCGGCCCCGCTGCATCCGACTGATCAGCCGCAGGAGCGTCGGATCCTGAGGCGCATACGCCAGCGCGCGGTTGTAATCCGCCGCGGCACCGGGCAGATCGCGCGACTTGCGACTCTGCTCCCCCCGCTGCGTCAGGATGGACACGATGCGCGTCCTGTGCTCGACCCGATACTGTTCGGCATCGAGCAGAAACTCCCGTAGCTGGGCGCGCGGATCGGCAATCTTGAGCGCCTCGAGCTCGCTCTGAAGCGCCGCCGCCAGCGCCGGCGCGTCGGGGTAGCGGTCGACCGCGTCCTTGGCCAGCGCGCGTGCCAGGATCTTCGCCCAGCGCCCACCGATCGTCGGTTTCTCGCGATCGGCGGGCGCATACGATCCTTCCAGGACCCGGCGCAGCACTTGCGCCGGATTCTTCCCTTCGAAAGGCAGGTGTCCGACCATGCATTCGTACAGGAGCACCCCGAGGCCGAACACGTCGGCCCGCGCATCGACCTCGCCCCCTTCGATCTGCTCGGGTGCCATGTGCGCCGGCGAACCCAAGACTTGACCGGTCGATGTCACCCCCTGCGCGTCGAGGATCTTGGCGATGCCGAAGTCGGTGAGCTTGACCTGGACTTGGTCGCCGATCTCGATGAGCACGTTCTCCGGCTTCAAATCGCGGTGAATCACGCCGGCGCCGTGGGCGTGCGCCAGCGCAGAGGCGAGATCGAGGCCGAGCGCGGCCGCCACCTCGGGGGGCATGTCGTGAAACTTCGTCAGCACGCGGCGCAAGGTGGTGCCCCGCGAAAGCTCGACGACGATGTATTTGTCCGGCTCGTCGGGCGCCGAGACATCGTAGACCTCGACGATGTTGGGGTGCCTGAGCTTGGCGACGGCGCGCGCTTCGGCGTCGAAACGCGCCCCGATCTCGGTGTTCTCGCGGAGGTGCTTGTGAATGATCTTCACCGCCACTTCGCGGTCGAGACGCAGGTCCCGCGCGCGGTACACCGTGGCCATCCCGCCGTGACCGAGCTCTTCCAAAACCTCGTATTTATCTAGCTGGGGGAGGGACGCGGCTTCCGTCACTGGGCTCATTCCAATACCCGAACACGAATCGAATTGGTGCCGCCGGCGACGCCTGACGGAGCGCCGAACACGGCCACGATCTTGTCCCCCGGAGAGCCGAGCCCGTTGGCGATGACGAAGTCGTTGGCGCGGTCCACCATGGCATCGGTGTCGCGCAGCTGCTCGATGTAACGGGGGACGACGCCCCAGTAGAGCGAGAGCTTGCGAAGTGTCGTCTCGCTGGGGGAAAAGGCGAGGATGGGAACGCGCGGGCGGGCCTTGGAGACGAAGCGTGCCGTCGAACCGCTCGCGGTGAACGCGACGAGAAGCTTGGCGTGCACCTCTTTCGAAACCGCGACCGCGGCGCGCGCCACCCCCTCCGCGATCGACGTCGCCTCCGTCGGACTCCAGGACGACGGCGCATAGAAAGGGCTCGATTCGGCCTGGGCGATGATCCTCGCCATCATCGCGCAGGCGACGGATGGGTGGTCACCGGTGGCGGATTCCGCGGAGAGCATGACCGCGTCGGTGCCATCGAAAACGGCGTTGGCGACGTCGCTCGCTTCGGCGCGGGTAGGGCGGCTGGCGTGCACCATCGACTGCAGCATTTCGGTCGCGACGATGACTGGCCGGCGATGGATCCGCGCCAGGCCAACCATTTGCTTTTGCAACACGGGAACGCGTTCGGGCGGAAACTCGACGCCGAGATCGCCGCGCGCGATCATGATGGCATCCGCCGCCACGATGATCCCTTCCAGATCCTCCACCGCCGCCGGCGTTTCGATCTTGGCCACGATCGGCGTCGGTTTGCCCCACGCCTCGCAGATCTCGCGTACGAGGCGCACGTCCTCGGAACTTCGGACGAAAGAGAGCGCCACGTAGTCGACGCCGATCGACAGGCCGAAGGCGAGATCGGCCTTGTCTTTCTCGGTGAGTGAGGAGACGCGAAGGCTGCGCGACGGAAGGTGCACGCCGGCTTGGTCGCGCACGACCCCCGCCTGCTCGACCACGCAAAACACCTTTCCCCCCTCGATCTTGCGCACCCGCAGCCCGACGCGTCCGTCGTCGATCAGGATGACGTCGTCCACGACGACATCCTCGGCGAGCCCCTCGTACTGGATGGGAATCGCGCCCGAATCGGGCGCCGTGCTCGTTCCCTCGACGAGATAGACTTCGCTGTCGGCGGCCACCACGTATGCGCCGCGGGGAAAGGAGCCGGTCCGGATCTTGGGACCGCACAAATCTTGCAACGCCGCGACCGGCTTACCGGCCTTGTTCGCGGCGGCGCGCAACGTCGCCAGGCGGCGGGCGTGATCGTCGGTACTCCCGTGGGAGAAATTGAGGCGGGCAACGTCCATCCCTGCTTGGATGAGTTGCTCGAGCGCCTCTTTCGTTTCGCTTGCTGGACCGATCGTGCACACGATTTTCGTTCGACGGGCGAGCATGGGCCCAGAATGCCACAAAGCCATGGAAGTAGTGCTAAACACGCACCCCATGTTCGGTCGGAATCAACAGGGGGTGGCCACGCTGGGCGGAACGCCCATCGACGCCATTCTCGCCGCCGCGGGATGTGGGACTCCTGCCTACCTCTATGATCTCGACGGTATCCGGGGCGCCGCGCGAGCCCTTGGAGCGGGACTCGGGGACAGTCCGTACCTCATCGCCTTCGCCGCCAAGGCGAACTCAGCCGCCCCGGTGCTGCGGGCGCTTTTCGCCGAGGGCTGCGGCGCGGACGTCGTTTCCGGGGCCGAGCTCACCCTCGTCGAAAGGGCCGGACTTACGGCGGACAAGATCGTGTTCAGCGGCGTGGCCAAGCAGGACGAGGAGATCGACCGCGCTCTCCACGCCGGGGCCTCCGGTATCTACGCGATTCAGGCAGAGAGCATCGAGGAGATCGCGCGCATCGCCGCGCGCGCCAGCGTCGCCGGACGCCGCGCACGCGTCTCGCTCCGGGTGAACCCGGGCATCGCCATCGACACGCACGCCCACGTGGCCACCGGTCACGACGAGGCGAAGTTCGGCATCGCGCGCGCCGATCTCGGCGAAGCCTTCGCCGCCATCGACGGTCAACCGGCCGTCGCCCTCGTCGGAATGTCGTCGCATATCGGCTCCACCCAGACCAGCACCGCGCCCTACGAGGCCGCGGCGCGGCTTCTCTTCGACATCGCGCGCGCCCGCGAGGCGTCGCACGGACCGCTCGAATTCATCGACGCCGGCGGTGGTTTCGGCATCGACTATGGCAACGGCTGTGCCGCGACGCCGGCTGACTTCGGGAGCGCGCTGCGGACGCTGCAAAAGCAAGCGGGCGCCTCGCATCTCAAGCTCGTCGTCGAGCCGGGGCGCGCACTGGTCGGCCCTTTCGGCGTCCTCGCGGCGAGCGTCATTCAAGTCAAAGTGTCGCGTTCGAGCGGTCGTCGCTGGCTCATGATCGACGCGGGGATGAACGATCTCCTCCGTCCCGCGCTCTACCAGGCGCGCCACCGCATCGAACCGCTTCGCGCAGGGGACGTTGCTCGCGCGGCCTTTCGCGTGGTCGGGCCCATCTGCGAGAGCTCCGACGATTTCGGCTCTTACGAGCTTCCCGCCGAACCAGCCCCCGCGCTGGTGATCATCCGCGACAGTGGCGCCTACGGCTTTACCATGGCCAGCAACTACAACGGGCGCCCTTTGCCAGCCGAGGTGTTCGTGAGCGGCGGCAGGGTGACCGAGGTATTTCCCCGTCGCAGCGACGAGACGTGGATTGCGTCGCGGCTCGGAGAGAAGAGCTCGACGTCGCAGTAAGACTTTACTCGGGCTCGCGCGGAGGCCGCGTCGAGGGGCGCCTCGTGGAGGGCGGCGTCGTGGGCGAAGGGGGCGGAATGGTCGAACGACTGCGGACAACCTGTCCGTCGCTCGCGACCTCGATGCCGAGCGCACGGCAACGGCGCGCCAGGCGCTCGAGATCGACCGAGGGGTGCACCAGCAGCCCTCCCGGCGGGCTGGGATCGATGAACAAATCGGCCGTCTGACGGCGGCTGCGCAGCATCTCGCGAATGTTGGCGTCCTCCACCCAGAGAAACCCGCTCGACTGGACGAGCGTGCCGCGGCCCACGACGACGCTGGCCTGCGCGATGAGGCGCGACAAGGTGTCCGGCATCGGCGCCACCGACTCGATGCGCGCTTTCACGATCTCCGCCTCGACGCCGGCCGAGAGGGCACGCGCCAAGCTCGTCGGCGTGAGGATGACGTCGATCTGCCCCGCCACTTTGCCGATCTCGACCAGGGGCTGCAGCCCGAGGACCGCCGCCACGCGCGTCTGCGGGCCGAGACGCAGGACTTGGCTGTCGATGAAACGACTGGCGATGGGCTCGGTGGTAGGGTGCTTGCCGCTGAGCAGCGCACGACCGCGCGGGGTGAGACGCAAGGTGGGACCGAGCTCGGTGGCGGGCTCCTCGTCGTCGGGGTTGGTATTGCCGATGTCGATGATGCCGAGATCGATCGCGCCGAGCGCCGGCAAGCTCTCGAGGGCAACGCGCCGCGCGACGTCGATGGGCGACGGCGGCTCGACGCTGGCGCGCTCCGCCCATCGCCGCAAGAGACGCGCGACACCCGCCGTGCGCGTGTCGTCGCGAACGTACCCAGCGACTGCTTCCCACGGCACCCAGCGCCCTTCACCGAGCTCGCGCAGGGCGTCGAGCACCATTTCGCGAATGACGCCGACGGGGCTCGAATCCCGCGCTTCGGGCGCGAGACGCAAAATTTCTGCATCGGGGCGCGCTTCGTCCCACGCGCCGCCCCTCCACCACGCCGTGTAGAGCGACCGCTGCAATTCATGCAGCTGCGACGAGCCGGGCGGCGACGCCGACGACATCGCCGATGCGTCCCACAGCCCGATGGCGCGCGACAGCGCGGCAATGAGGGCAACGATCTCCGGATCGCGGCCGAACCTCTGCGCCAAGCGGGTGACGAGGGAGCGCGGCGTGCCCACCCCTTCGCGCACCTCGACCCCCGGCTCGCGAATGGCGAGCGCGAGCGCCAGGGTGAGCGGCACCGGATCGTCGGCAAAGCGCGCGCGCCTCGGCGCGTGATCGGTGTCGAGCACGAACGATCGGACCTCCGCGCGGCGCGTCTCGCGCGCCGCCTGGTGCGCTGCACCGACGACCAGCGCCACCTCGGTCGGCACGATGTGCCGATTGGGGTGCACGGGGATCAAGAGACCGCGCCGCTCGAGCGCGAATCCGACGCCACGTCGCGACGGGGTCGCCCCCGTCGCCCCGCGCAGCCGCATGGGCTCCCGCTCGAGATCGAGCAGCTCCTCGGTGTCGACCTCGCCCCCCTCGCGCTCGAGCGCTTCCAAAAGGCGGCGCTCCACGGGAGCGAGCTTCTCGATTTCCTCGGTGAGCTTGGTCGTATCGGAGAGCACCTCCCATGCAACTTCCAACGACAGCGCGATGGGCGGTGTCGCGGGGCGACCGAGGTAGTGCGTGGCGATGGCGCTCACCGTTTCGAACGGCGCCTGCGCGAGCAGCGCACGGATACCGCGCGGATCCTCGCCTTCCCAGCTTCGGAGCTGGACGAGGTACGCCGCGGGAAGGACGAGCTCGATCGTTCCCGATCCGCTTCCGCGGCCCGTCTGCGACGACGGCGGTCCGCCTCCGCGGCCCGACTGCGACGACGGCGGCGTATCGGCTCCGCTGCGCATGCGGGCGAAAACGATGCCGCGCGCTGCCAGTGGTTCGAGCCCCATCGGGATCGACTGCACGAGCAGCGAGCCGCGCGCTTCCGCGATGCGATGCAAGAGCTCGGCGCTCGCATTGGGAAGCCGCGACGAATCGCGCACCTCGGGCAGCGACACCAGCGCGCGGGCGACCTGGGAAGGGGTATCGATCCGCTTGGCCGCGACAATCGAGATGCCGAGGCGCGAGATGAGCGAATCGAGCTCTCCGGATGGAAGAGCTCTCAGAATGTCGCCGAGTTTGCGCGGCGAGCGGCCATCACCCAACGGCATGCACTTCTCTTTACCCCCGCGTGTTCGACGTCCTGAGCATTGGAGACGACTGTCCGCCTCCGCGACGAAGCCTAAGTAAGATGAAGTGCTCGGCCCCGGTCGCCGCGCAGCGACCTCGATCGAGTATCAGGGCAGAAAACATAGGGAGTTTCACAGTTAGCCTCGTTCTTTCCCCTCTGTCCACCTAGAAAGGCACAGTTCGCTCCATGGCGATCATTTAATCCCTCGTACGGATAGACTTTCGTTCGTCGCCGCTTTGCCTCGGCACTACGGGGTAAGGCGCTCGATGCCAGGTCGATCGTCGAAGCAGCCATGCGACGACTCAACCATCTGACCGCACACACAAATTCCCCTTCAGCGAAGACCAGTGAGGCGAGCGCCGACGGCTCCTACTGAGCTCGACCTCGCGGCGGAACTCGCCGCATCTTGGGCGAGCTCTCGCCGAATTGCCTGAGCGCAATCGGGCTAAGGCGAAGAACTGACGCAGTTGCGTCGGCAAGAAAGCAGTAAGCTATGTCCCGTGGCCAAGAGGCGGGTTCTTTTGACCTGGGAGGGAAAGACCGAAGCGCTCGCGTCCCTGGATTCCCCACCTCCCCCCTTCGAGCTCGACGAAGAGATCGTCGCCCGCTCGGAGGCGGTGACAGCGGAACTTTCTGACAATAGCGATCATGTCCGCAATCGCGTCATTCACGGCGATGCATTGGCGGTCGCGCGGGGGCTCGCACTGGAGGGCCTCGCCGGAAAGGCCGACGTGGTCTACCTCGACCCCCCCTACGCGTCCGGTGTGGACTATGACCACGAGGAGCGCTTGGGCAGCGAGGTGGCACGCGCCGCCGCCTACCGCGATCGATGGGACGATGCGGCCTCTTACCTGGACATGCTGATGCCGCGCATTGCCGCCGCCGCGCAGCTCCTCAAGCCCACCGGTTCGATTTGGATCCAAGTCGACTGGCGCGCGAGCTACCTGGTGCGGGCCATCTGCGACGAGCTTCTCGGACGCGATCGCTTCCTCAACGAAATCGTGTGGCGGCGCGCGCCGAACCTGGGGAGGCAAGCTCGCTCTGGCCAATTTGGACGAACGCTCGACACCATCATCGTCTATGGAGCGAGCGGCAGGGCGCGCCTCGTGCCACCCGAGCGCCTCGTCCCCGTGCCTCGCCGCTCCGCGCGCCGCGACGCGGACTCCGGTCGCTGGTTCACCTTGGCACCGCGGGGTGACTACACCGACGCGTCGGTGGCGCGCCTCGAGGCCGAGGGGCGGGTCCACCGAACGTCGTCCGGCAGCGTGGCCGTCAAATACTGGCTCGAAGAGGACGCCGAAGGGCGGCTCGGACGCCGCCGACCGGTCGATGCCCTGTGGGTCGACATTGCCCCGCTTCGCCATGCGGCCGCCGAGGAAAGGACCGGCTATCCGACGCAAAAGCCCCGCGCACTGCTGGAGCGCATCATCGCTTCGGCATCGCCTCCCGATGGTCTCGTCATCGATTTGTTCGCCGGCTCCGGCACGACGGGAGCCGCCGCGGCAGAGCTGAGCCGGCGCTTCATCCTGGGCGACACGAGCCCCGTCGCCATCGCTACGATGCGCAGCCGCCTGCTGCGCGACGGGGCGACGCCGCTTCGGCTCGAGCGTTGCGGCTGCCAGTGCGAAACGCAACGAGTCGAGCTCGCGGCACGACCGCGCGGCGCCACCGAGATGGAAGTGATCCTTCGCTGTCCGCCCGAGACGCGCCCTATCGCATGGGCGCTCGACCTGGGAAACCGGCCCGAGGCGCCGTTTCGCTCCGATTGGCATGCCGAGCGAGGCACGGGGCGGCGTCCCGCGGATCTGACGCTGACGGCCGTCGTTCCGAAGTCGCCGGTCGTGCGCGCCCGCGTGTATTTCGTCGATGGGAGCGTCGCCACGCCGCGCGCTACGCTCGTGGCAGGCGTAAGCATGCCCGACGTCGGTGCCTCCCACGCAACCGCGCCCGGCACCGAGCCGACATCTTCGTTCGAGGCACCACCGTGATTCTCCGCGATCCCGTCCACGGCCTCATCCCGTTCGATACACCCGAAGACCAGATCATCGTCCGGCTCCTCGAGACGCCGGAAGTGCAGCGCCTGCGCCGCGTTCGCCAACTCGGCGTGGCGTCCTTCGCGTTTCCCGGCGCCGAGCACACGCGCTTCGCGCATGCCATCGGAAGCGCTCACGTCATGCGAAGGCTGCTGGCGCGCCTGCGCGACGTTCAAGGGGGCCTCGCGCCTCACCATCGGCTCGACAAGCGGCGCGCGCGCGAGGCGCTTGCCGCAGCGTTTCTCCACGACGTCGGCCACGGCCCACTCTCGCACCTCTTCGAAGAAGCGCTCCCCACCGCGCCGAGCCACGAAACGTGGAGCACGCGCATCATCCTCGATCGCAGCTCGGGCGTCGGCAAAGTGCTCGCCGACGAGGACCCCGATCTGGCCGCGGCAGTCGCCGAGCTCGTCGTCGGCCGCCACGAGCTCGCCTACCTCGCCCGCGCCGTCAGCGGCACATTCGACGTCGACCGTTGCGACTACCTCTTACGTGACGCGCACGCCACCGGCGTCCCCTACGGTCGTTACGACCTCGATTGGCTCTTGCGCGCGCTGACCTTTGCGCAGACGACCGGCGAAAAGGCGCCCCCCCTCGCCATCGATGGCGCCAAAGGGATCGTCTCGCTCGAGTCGTTCGTGCTAGCGCGGCTCTTCATGCACCAGCAGGTGTACTTCCACAAAGCCGCGCGTGCGGCAGAATGGATGATCTGCGCCATCCTCCGCCGGGCGGCCGCCCTCCTGCGCGATGGCGCCAAGCTGGCGGGCACGCTTCCCGCCTTGACCTCGATCGCCTATCACGGGGACGCCCCTCTCGGCGACTACTTGGAGCTCGACGACGGGGCGCTCTTCGCCGCCATGCACGCCTGGGAATCGTCTTCCGACGCCGTTCTCGCCGACCTCTCTCGGCGTATCCGCGGCCGCTCGCTCTTCAAGACACTCGAGCTCTACGGCACGGACGAAGCCTCCCGCGCTTCGGCGCTCGCCGCGGCGCGGGATCTCGCACGAAAGCGCGGGCTCGCCCCCGAATCGTACGTCGGGCTCGACGTCGCCAGTGACACCCCCTTCTCCGACGACGACGATCCGCTCACTGTCGAATTTCCTCACGGCGTCACCAAAAAACCGGGGGATGTCTCATTTCTCCTCGGCCGGCTTCGCGGTGAGACGGTGACGCGCGTGCGCCTCATCTTCGCGCCCGAGCTGCGCGAGGCCATCACGTCGGCCCTCCCCGCATGATCCCGCTCACGCCTCGGCGTCTCTTTCGTCCCACGTTTCGCGTCGCGCCGAGCGCGCTCGCCCTGGCGATCGCGCTCGGCACATCCCAACCTGCAGCAGCCGACGGCCCGGCCGCAAACTTGACCGACGGCGTGTACGGACGCTTCGACGGCGATCTCGATCTCTCCCTCGCCGGCGGCGCGACGTTCGGTTCGACGGGTCCCACCGCGGCCGTTATCGGCCGCGCCATCTTCTTCCAGACGGCCGGCTTGTATACGGTCTACACCGATGCTCTCGGTCGCTCGGACGTCGCATTACCCCGCTCGCTCGGCGTTGGCGTCACGCTCCGCCCTTTCTTCGTCCCTCGCTGGGCGCTCGATCTCGAGCACGGCCCGGCCATTCTCGACCTCACCATCGACGCCATCAGCTTCGACATGGGGGTTCTCTGGCCCTCGAACCGCGACGGATCGTTCACCGAGCGCCCCGGGATGGAAACCGCCCTCGGAACGGAAGTGCCGCTCTTCGGCAAGGCCTCGGGCCCGTTCCTCGGCGCTCGCGGCGCCCTGCGCTGGCGTTCCTCGGAGCTCGCGGGCCACTCCGATGCGGGCCTCAAACCCGTCCTCTTCGTCACGCTCGCGTGGCACGCGCTCATCGACGCGCACATCGTCGACGTCGGTGATCGCCGTCTGCGCTAAAGCGCAGAACGGCTCATCGCCCTGCGGGGGCTTCGCCCCCTCCCCGCCGGAGCAAGTCCGGAACAGGGCCCCTCCCCCACCGGGCTCTCCGGCCCGGTGGGCGTTCAGCTGTCGGCGACGAGGCGCAGAACGGCTCATCGCCCTGCGGGGGCTTCGCCCCCTCCCCGCCGGAGCAAGTCCGGAACAGGGCTCCAGCCGGGCCTTCAGCGTTGCGCTGCTTACTTCGCCAGTCTGCTCAGCACCTCGCGCACCGAGAGCGCCAGCTGGCAGCTATTGACTTGACGCTGCTGCACGGCGACGAGGTCGGGATCGGTCAGCGCGATTCCACCGGCCGGAATGAAGCGGCCGTCGATGTCGCGGCGCAGGCGCAAGAGCACACGCTCCATGCCAGGCTTCACCCCGTACAAACTCACCCGCACGGGGTGCGGCATGGCTTGAATCGCCTCCAGCGTCGGCTTTGGCCCAGGCGGGGGTTCGGCCGGATCTTCGTCGAGCACCAGGAGAAAAAACTGCGCCCGGGTCATGAGATCGATGACCAGCGGAATATCGTCCTTGATGGCGCTGTCGAACTCTCGCTCGAGCAGCCGCATTTTCATGTCGTCGCCGGCCGAGCGCAGATTCACCGTCCACTCTTCCCCCAGCACGCGGGTACCGTGGTACGCCGCGCGCATGTTGTACGGCTGCGCCGGCGGCATGCAGTGATCGAGCTCGTTGCAGAACGTGCCTGCCGCGCAGTCGTGCGACGCCTTGCACGCCGGGCCCGACGACGGATCGGCGTTCGGCTCGCGGAAGAGGCACGCCGTGAACGCATCGCGCAGCGACGCTTGCGCCGCTTTGCGCAGCGTCGTCACCCCGGTCGCATCGGAAAGTCGCAAGCGAAGGTAGATGCCTGGCTGCGTCGCGAAGTCCCACTTGCCCAGTTCTGGCTCGGCGACTTCCCCCGCATAGGCCCCCGCCTCCTTCGTCGTCCAATCCTCGATGCGCTGTCGGAGCGGATCGAACTTGCCCCCGAGCTCGGTGACGATGCCGCGCTGACGCGCGAAGAGCGACGCCTTCTGCGACTCGATCTCTCCCTGCGTTTTTCGCCAGTAGTAGATGCCCCACGCCACGATCACGGTGGCCGTCCACAGCAAGAATCGCGTGGAGATGGCGGGCAGCCGCCCTTGCTTGCGGCTGATGCGGGATTCTTCGATGGCGGCAAGGCCACGCGTTCGAGTCGGCTCTTCCTTCATCGCACCACGACCATCACGGAGCGGCACCCCTCCGCCGACGGCGGCGCCTCAGCGACTCGAGACGGGCCTCGCTGGAGATGCACCTCTTGGGCATCTCCGGCAAAGCGAAACTCAGTGCTCGTGCTTGGGGAGCTGCCCGACCATGAAGCTGACGTTGGGATAGCCGGCAAATGCCGCCGTCTGGAAGACGCTCTTCACGACCAGCGCCTGAACGGCCTGGTCGACCTGCAGCACGCAGACGCCGGGAAACGACTTACCCGAACCGCCCTGCGTGGCCTTCCACAGCTCGCGCTTGGACTTCAGAATGTTGAAGAGCTCGTCGATTCGCTGCATACGCCCCGCTTCTTCGAGGGCGCGCGTCGAACCGGCGGCCGTGCCGTCGACGAGGATCTGACTGCCGTTGACCGCGATCATCGGCGCATCGATCATGTCGATGGTGTTCTCTGCCTTGGGCAGCTTCACGTTCTTGTCGATCGGAATCTCGCCAGAAGCGGAGAACGACGCCAACAGGAAGACCACGATGGTCACCAAGAAGTCGATCATGCTCGTCAGGTTGAGAGGTGCCGAGACCGATCGGCCACCGCCACCGGACACCTTTTTCTGAACGAATTTCAGCGGCACGAAGTGCATCAGCCGCCGACCGGGCTCGTGGATCGACATGGTTCCTCAGTTCACCGAGAAGGTGACGTTGAATGCAGGCAACTGCTTGGTCGCGCCGCCGAAGTCGCGCTTCGGGGTGTAGATGGCGTCGATCACCGCGATGATCTCCTTGAAGACGGTCTTGTTGTCGGTGTGGAGCACCGCCTGATCCATCTTCTTGTCGCTGGAGTCGCGATGGGAGCCGTTGACTTTCCACTCCTCGTTGATCTTGGTGGCAAGATCGGGATAGCGGATGTTCGAGGACGCCCCGTCATTCACTTCGACGGACTTTCGCGGCACGTCGATCGAATTGACGACCGTGGGCCCCTGCTTCCAGATGAGCGTGAACTTGTCGTCCGTGCGCATCTCGACATGAAGCATCTTGTCGGGCGGCTGCGGGTTCAGCTCTTTTTCGGGGTTGGGAGGTCCGGGCACCTGCGCGTCCGCGTTCATGCGGGACATGTGCGACCAGACCGCGGTGATGAGGAGGAACGTGATGCAGCAAACGAGGAGGTCGATCATCGGGATCATGTTGATCTCGCTGTCGACGGACTTTCGTCCTCCTTTGCCTCCCGAATCTACGTTAACGCCACCCATGGGTTGTTTCCTTACGCTGGAGCCTTGTCGACGTTTGGAGAGTTCCCCGGGTTAGAAGCCCTGCTTCTGGATTTGTTCCCGGGTCTCTGCTCGCGCAGTGCAGACTCGAGGAGCGCCCCCCCAACGCCGGCCGCCGGCGGGAGCGCTCACTCGGGTCCTGGCTTCTTTAGCCCTGCACGCCCGCCAGGTTCACCTTCTGGCGGTTCGACACGACGAGGTTCAGCACCTGAACCGAGGCCTCGTTGATGTCGTCTTCGAGCCCCTGGGTCTTGCCGTTCAAAACGGCGTACCCGATGAGGCCGATGATGGCCACGATGAGCCCGAAGGCCGTGCAGTTCATGGCCTCCGAGATGCCCTCGGCGAGGATTCGAGCCTTCTGGCTCGGATCGACCGATTCGCCGCCGACGGCGCCGAAGCTCTTGATCAGGCCGGCGATGGTTCCGAGAAGACCCGAGAGCATCGCGAGGTTCGACAAGAGGGCGAGGTAGCCGGTGCGCGTCGCGATCTTCGGGACCTCCCGAAGAGCAGCTTCGTCCATCGCCGCCTGCACTTCTTCGTCGGGACGATTCACTTTGACGAGACCTGCTTGCACGATGCGAGCGAGCGGCGCGTTGGCCGCCGAGCACATCTTGACCGCTTTCGCGACGTCGCCTGCCAGGATGCATTTCTGCATCGTCGCCAGGAACACTTCCTTATTGATCGACGAACCGTAGAGGTAAAGAGCACGCTCGACGATGACGCCGATGGTGATAATCGACCAGAGAACGATCGGGTACATGCCCCAACCACCATCATTGAAATGCTTCCACAAGCCGGCCATCTGGATCCTCCTCACACGCCCCTTTGGATACGCTCTGGGGCCCGAGTTTTTTTTACGGGTTCTTCCTGCCCACGCTACGGCAGTCGCTCGTCTCGCCGGGGGGCCACGCTACTTACCAACTTCCACTTTCGCAAGCGCTCTCTGACGTCCCACCGCTTTGCTCGGTACGGGCGTGGCCGAACGCCGATGGCCACCCGTCCCCAGTGCCTGCATCATGACGAGTCGGACATTGGGTCGTCAAGGGAGTTCGAGCCCTCGATTCTCTTTTCTATCGCTCTAAGTGCTGGGATTTGTGGATAATTGGTAATTATCCAGCCACAGCGGCACTCCAGACTTTCCACACAATCGCGAATTCAGGCGCGGCGAGCCGAGCCGAGACGACGCGGAGAACAGGCGCTTCTTCGCTGCGAATGAGCGCCTGTGAGTGTCCTCTCGGTGCACGTATGATCGGTAAGTGCGCGTGTATCCCACTAAACTCTCGGCGACGTTCCCTTGCCTCGGTGGGAAGTAGCCCGCTATATTCGCGAACCGGACCGTCGTAATCTCGTCCACGCAATTCACCGAGACATTTAGACGAATTTGGCGTCAGGAAAGGAGCCTCAGGGATGCGTCTTCTCCTTCTGGTGGAGCAGGGAGCAACGGGCAGCGGCGACACGGGGGCATTTGCGGCATTCAAGGAAAACCCGTGGTTTCTACTTTTAAATCTCGTCTGCTCCGCGATCGTGGTGACCATCATCATTGAGCGCTTCGCGTTTCAGCTCGGGCGATACAGGGTCAACTCGAAAGAGTTTTTCGCTCAGATCAAGAAGCTGGTAGCGGCCGGCAACATCGACCGCGCCATCAAGCTTTGCGACGCGAGCGACTACCCGATCTTGCAACTCGTCAAGAGCGGTCTCACGCACGCCAACAAGGGACCGGATGAAATCGACGCCGCCCTCAGCGAAAAACTCGGCGATCTGAAGCCGGCGGTCGAGAAACGCATCGGCGCTCTCTGGTCGCTCGCCAACATCGCCACCCTCATTGGTCTGCTCGGTACCGTCTCCGGGCTGATCCACACGTTCGGCGCCGTCGCCGCCCAAGGACTCTCTCAGTCCGACAAACAGCGCATCCTGTCGAACGGCATCGCCGAAGCCATGTACAACACGGCATTCGGCCTCGCCATCGCCGTGACCTGCATGATTGCGCACGTCATTCTCCACACCCGGTCGAAGAACATTCAGCACGACCTCGAGGGGACGATGGAGCGCGTTTTCAATCTGCTCACCATTACGAATCGCCCCGCTACTTACTAGGCCACCGCGATGGCCGGAGAGCTCAGCGCAGCACAGCGGTCCAAAGTTCGCCGCCTTTCTCAGCCCAAGGAGCTAGAAGAAGGTGAAGAGGCGGGCGAGCTCAACATCATCCCGTTCCTCGACATCATCATGAACGTGCTGATGTTCGTGCTCGCCACCGTCGCCGTGACGTTCACGGCGACGATCGATTCGACACCCCCCTCGCTCGGTGGCAAAGGCGTGCGGTCCGCCATTCAGAGCAACGCTCTCAACCTGGCCATCTTCGTCGTCAACGACGGGTTTTCCCTGAAAGCATCGGGCGGAAACATCGCCACTGGCTGCACGGCGCCGGGACCGGGCTTGGCGGTGCCGAAGGCCGGCAACGAGTACGACTACAGTGGCCTCACCGAGTGCGCGAAGAAGCTCAAGGACTCGTCGGGCGACTTCAAGGACGAGACACAAGTGACCATCACTGCCAGCCCGGGAATCGACTACCAGACGATCATCCGTGCCATCGACGCGCTCCGGCGCTCGAAGGACGGTGAAGATCTTTTCCCGGACGTCCACTTCGGGGTGCCGCGATGACCGACGTTCGACAAGTACCCGCCAAGAGCGCGAGCATCGTCCGCTACAAAATGGAGCTGCGTAAAGCGATCCGAAAGAACGCGGGCGCTCCCGAAGTGAACTACCTCAACATCACCGCGATGCTCGACATGATGACGATCATCCTGGTGTTCCTCTTGAAGGGGATGGCTTCCTCTTCGGCGTCGATCCCGCAGTCGAAGGACATGACGCTGCCGACGTCGATCATCACCACCGAGCCGTCATCGGACGGCACGTCGGTTCTCATCTCCAAGACGCAGATCTTGGTCGGTGAGGATTCGCACCCCGTCGTGATGCTCCCTGGCCGCGACTCGCTGGCCCAATCGGGCATCGACGCCAAGTACAAGCGCAACGGGCCGAACGACCTCTATATCGTTCCTCTCGCCAACGCGCTCCAGGCCGCGCGTCAGACCGACAAACTGATTCGCCAGGCCAAAGGGCTCGATGCGTCGAGCTCGGAGGCGATCGTCATCGCCGACACCACGACGCCTTATCGCCTGCTCATCGAGGTGCTCTTCACACTCGGGCAAAGCGAGTACGCGAAATACCATCTGATGGTGCTTTCCGGCGGCAACAAGCAGTAGCGCGCATCCGGCCCTCGACGGACGGCGCGTTCGGTGCCGGGCGGCTGGCATTTTTTCTGGGGCGCGGGCCCCGTTGGCGCGGCAAATCGCCTCAATTTGGGTCGGCCGCGGGTGGTGAGACTTCACGCTTGCGCTGCCAAGTGAACACGTGTTAAGTGGCGACCGCGTTGGGTGTCGGCCAAGCCGGCAGGGGAAGCGGAAGCGACACCGGCGCGAAGTTTTCGCCGCCGCGCGTCCACGGGACGCGCGAGTGCGCCCAAGGAGATACGTGCGATGGTGGAGCTCGGGCTCATTCTGGCAATCAGTCTTTTTGGTCTGGCATTCGCCGGCTACCTCATCAAATGGGTTCTCGCCCGCGACACGGGGACACCCGCCATGCGCGAGGTTTCGGACGCCATCAAAGCGGGCGCCGAAGCGTTCTTGCGCCGACAAAACAAGACCATCGCGACGATGGCCGGCGCCTTGGCTTGTCTCATCTTCATCGTGTACGGCTTCGTCCGTCAGCACGAAACCTTCGACCCTACGGACACGGCCCTGGAGCTCGCCGGGTGGACGACGCTGTCGTTCGTGCTGGGTGCCATCTGCTCTGTGGCGGCGGGCTACGTGGGCATGTGGATTTCGATCCGCACCAACGTGCGGGCCGCCGCGGGCGCGCGCACCTCGCTGAACGACGCGCTGCAGACGGCCCTGCGCGGCGGCGCGGTGAGCGGGCTGTTCGTGGTCGCCATGAGCCTTCTCGGCGTGGCCGGGCTCTTCGGCATCATCTTCGCCGTGAAGGGTGGATTCTCGGGCGGCACTGCCGTAGCTCAGGCGATTGCCCCGAAGATCCCCCTCATGATCGCTGGGTATGGTTTCGGGGCGTCGTTCGTGGCCCTTTTCGCCCAGGTGGGTGGCGGCATTTATACCAAAGCCGCTGACGTCGGCGCCGACCTGGTCGGCAAGGTCGAAGCGGGGATCCCCGAGGACGACCCGCGCAACCCCGCCGTCATCGCCGACCTCGTCGGCGACAACGTCGGCGACTGCGCCGGCCGTGGAGCGGACCTTTTCGAGTCCACCGCCGCCGAAAACATCGGCGCCATGATCATCGCCGCCACCCTGTACCAGACCAACGCTGGCAAGCTCGGCACCAACGTGCTCGGAATCATGCTCTTTCCGCTCGTCGCCCGGGCGTTCGGCATTTTAGCGTCGATCTTCGGGGTCATGATCGTCAAGACCGACGGCAAAGAAGACCCGATGCACGCGCTGAACCGCGGATTTTACGTGACCGCGGTGCTGGCCGCGGCGGGATTTGCCGGAGCGTCGCTGTGGCTTTTGCAGGACTATTGGCTGAACTTCTTCCTCTGCGGTGTGCTCGGCATCGTGACCAGCCTGCTCTTCGTTTACATCACGCAGTACTACACCGAATACCGATTCAAGCCGGTGCAGGAGATCGCCGCAGCCTCGGTCGCCGGCCCCGCCACGAACATCATCCAGGGCATCGCGGTCGGCCTGGAATGCGTGTGGATGCCGGTCCTGGTCATCAGCGCAGCCATCCTCGGTTCGTACGCGCTGGGCGACGCCAGCGGCCTCACCCATGCGGGGCTCTTCGGGACAGCCGTGGCCACCATGGGGATGCTCGGAACCGCTGGGTACATCCTGGCCATGGATACCTTCGGCCCCATCACCGATAACGCCGGCGGAATCGTGGAGATGTCGATCGGCCACGACCAGCCCGAAGTACGAGAAAGAACGGACAAGCTTGACTCGGTGGGGAATACGACCAAAGCTCTGACGAAGGGATACGCGGTGGGCTCAGCTGCCCTCGCGGCCTTCCTTCTGTTTTCGGCCTATATCGACGAGGTCAATCACTACTCCGAGGGGACCGGCCACCAGCTGGTGGCGGTCAACCTCAACAAACCCGCGGTGTTCGTGGGGGCGCTCCTGGGGGCCATGTTGGTCTTCTGGTTCAGCGCGCTTTGTATCAAGGCGGTAGGCCGCTCGGCCCAGAAAGTCATCGAAGAAGTGCGCCGGCAGTTCAAATCGCTGCCCCGCGAAAACGGCATGATCGTGTTTCCTGCTGGGTATAAGCCCGACTACGGGACCTGCGTCGACATCGTCACCAAAGACGCACTCCGTCAGATGGTGGCCCCGGGACTATTGGCAGTTGGTATGCCCATTGGGGTCGGCTTGCTGCTAAAGTCGCTGAAGACAGCCGACGATCCGCTTCTCGGCGCGGAAGGCGTCGCGGCGCTGCTCATGGTGGGCACCATCGCCGGCATCCTGATGGCCCTCTTTCTGAACAACGCCGGCGGCGCATGGGACAATGCCAAAAAGTACATTGAAACCGGCGCCCACGGTGGCAAGTATCTCACCGGTCCGGACGGCACCAAGACCAAGAATCCCGTCCACGGAGCCGCCGTCGTCGGCGATACCGTGGGCGACCCATTCAAGGATACGGCCGGACCGTCTCTGCATGTGCTCATAAAAATGCTATCGACTATCACCCTCGTCCTCGCACCTCTCTTCTTGTAGGGTCCGAGCGCCGCGAGGGGAGCGAGAATCCCGCCTTGCCATCCCCCATCTCGGATGCTCTCTCAACGCTCAGTGATCGCGGACTCCGACGTCTGCTCGGCGCACGAACTTTTCTGCGCGGCCTCGACTATGCGCGCAGGCGCGTCGTCGAGGACGTGCAAGTCGCCGAAGCCAGCGCACAGGGGCGCGTGAAGGGATCGGACAGCGATCCCTATACCGTGCGCGTCGATCTCACGCCCGAGGGCATCCAATCCAATTGCACTTGCCCAGCTTTCGCCAAAGCGGGTCAGCACTGCAAGCACGTCGCCGCGCTGCTCATCACAGTGCGCGACCAGGCTCGCGGCGCGCAGCCGCGACGCGAGCCGCCCCAGCCCGTTCCCCAGACGGCCCACGCCGGCGGCGACAGCAAATCACGGCGCCGCGATCGAAGGCGTCGTGCCGTGGGCGGGGGACTTCCGTCAGGGGCCATCGTTCCCACGCCGCGTGAGGTCGGCGCGCTGCCGCCCCCCGAGGCGAGCGCGCGCGCCACCGGCGTCGGCGCGTGGTTGCCAGCTCCCGGGACGAGCCACACGCGGCCCATCGAATTTCGCGTGCATGCCCGGCAGCAGGGGTTGACCGTCACCGTGCTCGATACCGAGGCGCGCGTACCGCTGCTCCCTTCCGTAGCTTTGGCGTGGCAGTCGCTTCACCCCACGCAGGATCGCGACGCGCTGAGGCTCCTGCGTCGCTTCGAGAGCGGCAACCCGCGGCACCCGGCCGTCGACGTACGCGGTGAGGACGCCGCCGATCTGCTCCCCCTGCTCAACGGCCGGCGGGTGCTGCTCGAGCCGGCCTTGATGCAGCTGCGTTTCTCCGACGAACCGCTGAAACCGCGTTTCGATCTGGAGATGATCGGCGGCGAGACCATCGTCGCCAAGGCGAGCTTCGAGCGGCCGAGCGACAAACGGCGCTTCTCCCTTTTGCAGGGCGGTTGGTACGAAGGCGCTCCCGGCTGGCACGTCGATACGTCGGAGGGGATCGCGCGCCCCATCGATCGGCGAACCTCGCCAGCAGCGCTTCTGCGCCTGCTGCGATCGCCGACCATCGCCGAGCCCGTGAGCGAGCTCGTGCAAGTCATCATGGACGGCCTTCCGCGCGTAGCCCTCGAAGTCGGCGCCGAGTTGCCAGATTTGGGTCAGGTGGCCGACGTCGTCGACCTCGAGCCGACCTTCCGCATGCGCGCGGGAGGTTCGCTCATCGAGGCGCATGTGACGCTCATCGCCGCCTATCGAGATACGGAGGTCGCCGTACGCGCCGACGGCATTTCGCCGCCCGTGATCATCAAGCCGCCGGAAGAAGGGCAGAAGCGCGCGCGCTGCATCCGCTGCGACATCGCCGCCCAGCAGGCGGCCGCAGAACGGCTGAAAGCGCTGGGGCTTCGCCCCGACGACACCGGGCAATACTTCGTCGCCAACGGCGAGCACGCCATCAAGTTCTGGTCGGAAGGGATCGGATCGCTGCCCGACGATTGGGATCTCTTCGTCCCCGACGATCTCGTCGACACGCAGGTCCGCAGCAAGCCGATTGCCGCCCACGCGCGCGTCTCTTCGGGGATGGATTGGCTGTCGCTCAAGCTGACCTTCGAATCGGACGGCGTGAGCGTGTCGCGCGACGAGCTGTCCCGCTGTCTCGCCGAGGGAAAGAAGTACGTGCGCCTCGACGACGGCTCCTTCGCCGCTTTCGATCCGGTGAACGTCAAAGCGATGCTCGAGCGCGAAGTCGAGCTCATGACCGCCGCGGGAAAGAACGGCCGCTTTCCCCTCTCGCAAGCGGGGCGGCTCCAGGAGCTGCTCGGCCACGCCGCCGAAGCGGTGGTGCCGATGGGCACCAAAGATTTGTTCAAGAAACTGCAGTCGATCGACGAGATCGAGGCAGCCAAAAAACCGCGCGGCCTCAAGGGCACGCTGCGTCCCTACCAGGAGCAGGGGCTGTCCTGGCTGAGGTTCATCCACGACATCGGATCGGGCGGCGTTCTCGCCGACGACATGGGTCTCGGCAAGACGCTGCAAACGATCGCCCTCCTCTTGTCCGTCAAGCAGGAGGAAAAAAGCGTCAAGGCGCTCATCGTGGCGCCGACCAGCGTCGTCACCAATTGGGTGCGCGAGATCGAGCGTTTCGCGCCGACCCTCAGCGTTGCGCTCTGGCACGGCCAGCAACGCAAAGAGCAGGCCGACGAGCTCGAAACCGCCGACGTCATCATCACCAGCTACGCGCTCTTGCGCCGCGACGAGGAAATGCTGAAGGAGCTCGACCTCTCCTACGCGATCCTCGACGAGGCGCAGCACATCAAGAACCCGATGTCGGCCACCGCGGCGGCCGCCAAACGCCTGCGCGCCAAGCGGCGGCTGGCTCTCACCGGGACGCCGATCGAAAATCGCCTTTCCGAAATCTGGTCGATTTTCGACTTCGTTTCGCCGGGGCTCTTGGGACCGCTCAACAAATTCGAAGAGCGCTTCGCGCGCCCCATTTCCGACGGCGATCACAAGACGGCGGCCCGCCTGCGCGCCACGATTCACCCGTTCATCCTCCGCCGCACCAAGTCCGAGGTCGCCAAGGATCTGCCCGAGAAGATCGAGATGGACCAGATCTGCGATCTCGCGCCGGAACAGAAAACGCTTTACAACCAGGTCGTGCGCGAGGTGCGCGCCCAGATCATGGGCGACGTCGAGCGGCTCGGCGTCTCGGGCGCGCACATTCAAATCTTGGCCGGTCTCACCCGCTTGCGGCAGGCGGCCTGCGATCCGCGGCTTCTCGGACTTCCGCGTCCATTCTCCGACGAAGATTCGGGCAAGCTCATCGCTCTGCGCGAGCTGGTCGAGGAGTGCGAAGCGGGTGGCCACAAGGTGCTGGTCTTCAGCCAGTTCGTCACGATGCTGCAGCTCATCAAGAACGCGCTCGACAAGGACGGCGTCAATTACGAGTACCTCGACGGATCGACCAAGGACCGCGCCGAGCGCGTCGACCACTTCCAGGCCGACCCGGGCTGCACGGTGTTTTTGATCAGCTTGAAGGCGGGCGGCACCGGCCTCAATTTGACGGCCGCCGATACCGTCATCCACTTCGACCCGTGGTGGAACCCGGCCGTCGAGGATCAAGCTACCGACCGCGCCCACCGCATCGGTCAGACGAAGGTGGTCACCGCCTACCGATTGGTCGCCGCGGGGACTATCGAGGAAAAGATCCTTCAGCTCAAGGCGAAAAAGCGCGAGCTCGTGTCGAGCGTGCTCACTGAAGACGCGGGCGGCGCCAAAAAGCTGACCAAGAGCGATCTCGACGAGCTCTTCGCGACCGACTGACGCCGTCGGTCGTCAGAACGCCACATCGACGACGACCTCGCCGAAGAGTGAAGGTCGGCTCATGCTGCCCACTTCCGCGCCCGCGGCGCGAACCCTCGGTTGCGGCGCGATGAAGAGAAGGCGCACATCGCCGAGCAGCGAGGCTCGCTCGCCCAGCCGAAGCCTCGCGCCGGGCCCGATCGCGACAAGGGCTGCGAAGAGGTCGTCCGATTCTCCCTTGTACGGAGGGGACGCCGCGCCGACCACGTCGAGATGGTAGGCGCCGATCCCGCCCACAGCGACGGGGCGCACCATCGCGTTCGGCGACAGAAGCTCGTACGTCACATCAAGCACCAAGAGCTGCTGGCGCACGGCGATGGTTCCGCCGGGAGCCTGCAGATCGGCGGCGAAGGCCGGTCCACCCGCGCGAAGGCCCAAGGACAGGTCGTTCGTCAGGCGGTAGCCGAGGCCGAGCACGGGTAGAACGGCGGGGCCCACGCCGCTGAAGGAATGGATCACGCCTGCTCCCGCCTGAAGCGCGAAGCGCGCATCGGTGCCGGGCCCACGAGCGCTCATCCAAGCGGAGACGTCGCTGGGGACGACCGGCCGAGGCGCGGGGGCCATCGGCGGCGCCGTCATGCTTTCGGCGTGCGGTGCTGGATCGAGCACTTCGAGCAGGCTCGCTTGCAGAAGCTCCACCGCCCGCACCGCGAGGACCGTGGCGACGTCGTGTCCCGCGCCGCCGGACACCTGGATACGACGCACGACCGTCTTTCCGGTGATGCGGTCCGCTACCCAGATGTCGGCCGCGTCGGCGGTGCGCGGAACGATGGCGATGGTGGCGAACACGCCGGGGGAAACGGGGTCGGCTTCCGCCGCTTCACGCGCGTCCCCTCCCCGTCGCTCCATTTCCGTCGTCTCGAAACCGGCAGCAACGAGCTCGGCGCGGAGCCGCGTGAGTGTCCGCTGCTCGAGCGCGTTCGGCTCGACCTCGTGCACGAGCGCGACACGAGCCGGCGCAGCGAGCACCGCCCGCGCGCCAACGAGCCATGCAAGCACGGTCCGAAAAAGAAGACGCTGGACGGGTCGTCGCCACGCGCGCATCGAGGGCATCATGCACGCTCGCGCAACGGGCGCCGGGCTTGCAACACGATCCGACGCCCGCCGTGGCTCCTCTCGATGAAGCTCCCACCCATTGTCCCAGCATATCGCTGGTGAAGGGCGCCGTGTCGTTCTCCGGGTTGGCAGTCTCGTCGTCGAAAACGTCGAGGGGGCGCGGTTCAGTCGCTCAGCAGGTCACGAGCCAATGCGGCGTGGGGCCCTCCCGCAAAGCGTTTCAGGTATTCGACGGCGGTCTGTCGGGCTGCCGCGCGACCCGATTGCCTCGAAATGGCCACCATTCTGCGGCCGAACGCCTCGGCCGCGAAGTGACCTTGGGGCGCCTCGGCCAGGTACGTCTCGTACCAAGTGAGGGCCGTCGTCAACGCGTGCTCCTGGTCGTCGGCGATCCTTCCCAGGAAGAACGCTGCGTCGTTGGCCGCGCTCGTGCGCGGGAAGCGACTGCGCTCTGCGGAGAGTGCACGCTTTCCGAGCTCGATTCTGCCGCTCAAACGGGCCGCGTCCGCGAGCGCCACCAAATCGGCGAGAGGAGACTCGATGAGGACCGACGCCACACCGCGGCGCTCCGCATCACGGATCACGAGTCCATAGTCGCCCACGGCGACCGAGTCGGACCAACTTGCGCGGCGCGACGCGGCACCGGGAAGTGCCGGCGCGAGAACGGCAGACGGATCCGCCGTTGAAACCGGAGGCGCCGGCGCGTTGCGCACCTCGGGGACGGCGGAGGTAAAGACGGCCGGCGCCGCCAGCGGGCCCACTTCGACCGTCCCATCGCGGGCGTTGGCGGAAACCTGCTGGCCGGCGTGCAGCTTGAGCGGGCTCGGCGTGCCGTACACCGACGTCTCGCCTTCGAAGATGCTGACGCGCAAGAGCTCGTCGGCGAGCCATT
Source organism: Polyangiaceae bacterium (assembly GCA_035318465.1). Lineage (GTDB taxonomy): Bacteria > Myxococcota_A > Polyangia > Polyangiales > Polyangiaceae > DASWDH01. Next base: position 3,118 of record DATHES010000014.1, on the reverse strand, counting down.
CCACCATGATCCTTGCCACGGCGCTCGGCGAGACGGAGAACGGACCGGCTTCGATCTTGAATCCTACCGGCGAATGGCTGGCGATCCGCACGTGCGCCGCGCCTACTTCCAAAACGGCTTTGACGGTCTTCGCGCCCGCTTGCGCAACGCGCAGGCGGCTTCCGCGCTGAACCGCAAATTCGCTGCCTTCGGAGAATCGAACCGTTGCTTCCTTTTGCGCGGGGCTGACGTACGTGCCTTCGCCCACCGGCGCGCCGTCGACGGTCCACGATACGGCGCTTCGCGCGAGCTGAAGGGTGAAGATGGCGAACGCAGCCGCCGCGGTGGCGAGAACGGCAAAGACGCCACCCAGCGCGCGCAGCCTCGGCGTACGCCGGCGGGTCGTGAATGCCTCGGCGGCGCGGCGCTCACCGACGGCGTCGACAGCGCGCGAGACGTTGCCCGCTCCAACCGAACGCGCCAACTCACCGAGCCGAGCCAAGGGACTTTTTACGTTGAGATTTTGCGAATCCATCTTCAGCTTTCGCGAGGCTCGGGCTCGAGATAGGGAGCCAGGTAAGGGTCTTGCGCGGCCAGCGACCACACGCGCGTTTCCACGGCAGAGAGGACGCGTTTGACGGTGGCAAGGGAACAAGAGAGCGCTTCGGCGACCTCGGCGAGCTCGTAGCCTTCGAAATGGCGAAGGACGAAGGCGAGGTGTTCCCTCGTGTCGAGCGCCGCGAGAACCTTGTGGAGGCGCTCGAAAGCGTGGCGAGCATTTTCGTCGCCCACCGCGACCGTATCGACCGGTTCGCCCGTGCTACTGAGCTGCAGCCATTTGCGCACGCGACGCCGGCGCAGCTCGGTGCGAATTTCGCGGAGGGTGATGCCGAAAAGAAACGAGCGGAGGGCGGCAGGGTCCTTGAGCGTCGCGATCTTGCGGAAGAAGACGGCAAAGACGTCCTGCACGCGGTCCTCGACTTCGGCGCCCGGCCCGAGCGCGCGCACGACGAGCCCGCGCACCATCACTGCGTAAGCGCGCCAAGCCAGCACGGCCGCGCGCGGCTCGCCGCGCACGAGCCGAAGATAGAGCTCAGCATCGGGAGTCTCGCGGGCCGACGCGTCGCCGATACCGGGCAGGAGGCGAAGCTTCGGGACCATGCGTTCTCATGATAGCGACCGCACAAGCGCTAAACGGCTCACGAAATCAGGACGCTACGCCGTAGTTCGACCCCACGGCTCGCGATCCAAGCGACTGAAAATTCGAGCAATGGGCGTTCCGGCAGCGCGGCGCGCGCGTTCTCCGGGGTAGGTGACTGTATCTTTTTCGTCGTGAGCCGTTTGTGTCGCGTAGCGACGCTAACTGGGAGCCCGCTTGGGCGTCCATGCGAGGGAGCATAACGTGAGAAATCTGCTTACAAGTACGGCCATCGCTGCTTTCGCTGGCCTCCTCTGGAGCGCTGGTTGCGGTGGTGGCGGCGACGTCGATGCAATCTCAACCGGCGGCGCCGGTGGTACCGGGCTCGATGCGAGTGCCGGTAGCGGTGGCGGTGGCACCGGCGGCACGGGCGCGGCGGGAACGAGCGGCGCGGGCGGCGTAGGCGGCGTAGGCGGCGCGGATGGCGGCGGTACTTGTCTACCCGGCGGCAGCGTGTGCGCGAGTCCACAAGACTGCTGCACCCTCGTTTGCGACGCTGGCACGTGCGGCGGCTCGCCATGCATCTCCGACGACAAGCCTTGTTCGAGCTCGGCGCGATGTTGCAGTGGCACCTGCAGCGCGGCCGGGATGTGCGCTCCCTTGAACCCTGGTTGCCGAACCATGGGCAACACGTGCGCTGCGAACGGCGAATGCTGCTCCAAGCTCTGTCGCGCCGGCGTCTGCTCGAGCGGATCGTTCTGCGGCCAGATTGGCGATAGCTGCGCGGCCGCCGGCGAATGCTGCGGAGGCATCTGCAACAAGGCCCAGGGCGCCAGCTTGGGCACTTGCGCTCAGCCCAGCGTACCGGGCGCGACAGGTTGCACTGTCGCCGGTCTGGCTTGTGCCGGGTCCGGCGCAAGCGACGGCGGCGTGCCGCAATGCGGGGGCGAGTGCTGCAGTCGGTCGTGCGCACCGCATCGCTCGGGCCTTCTCATTTGCCAGCCGCCGAGCGGTTGTCGTCCCACGGGCGAGATCTGCGGCACCGACGCGGATTGCTGCGGATTCGGCGGCGTCCAGGGGTCGACGGGCACGGGCAATTGCAGCAAAGCGAACGCCGGCGACGCCGTCGGACGATGCGACAACGGTAACGCGTGTCGACCGGCGGGCGCGATTTGTAAGCTTGCCACCATGTCGTGCAACGCCGAGAACAACTGCTGCTCGGGCAACGTCAATCAGAAGCCGTTCGCCTGCCAACAGGACGTCCTCGGGATACCCCGCTGCACGATGCTTGGCCAACCCTGCACCGACGCCGGCTCCAAAGCCGGTCAGGCGTGCGCGAGCAGCGCCGATTGCTGCGGCCTGGCGTGCGTACCGAATCCGGCATTCGGCGGCGATGCGGGCTTGCCGCCCTTCGTTTGCGGCGGCGAATGCGTACGCAACGGAGGAAGCTGCTCCACCGCGGCGGACTGCTGCCCTGGACTTCCCTGCACGATGCCACCCGGCTCGTCCCGCGGCGTCTGCGGCGTTCCCCCAACCGGCGACGCCGGACCGCCCCCGGACGGCAGCTCGACCGACGGCGATATCCCCGACATCACGCCCCCCCCGCCTCCCGACGGCGGCGTGTGCGCCGAATACGGCCAGAGCTGCACCATGATGAGCGACTGCTGCAACAACGTGCCGTGCACCAACGGACGCTGCGTCTACATCGTCAAATAAACACCTATGGAAATGCCGAGCTCGAGTCCTCCCTGCCCCAAGAATGCCGCTGCGCGTGACCAGCGCGATACGTGGAGACCGAGCTCGGCGCCCCCCAAGGCCCGCACGGAAAGCCATGCGTCGTCCATCGACCAGCGCAAAGATGCGCGAGCGCGCGTGCGCCACACCGTCGAGTTTTCGATCGGCGCTGGCCGGCGCGAACCCGGCGTTTGCCGCAACCTGAGCCTCGGAGGCGTCGCCATCCAAACGGCCGAGCCAGCGCCGTTCGGCAGCCGGGTCGTGGTT